>NZ_MVIF01000249.1 GCF_002086675.1 Mycobacterium persicum | reverse complement strand
CGCCCACACCAATCAGCCCAGCGGCCCCGCCGGCGCCGCCGGCTCCCCCGGGAACGCCCGATCCGCCATTGCCCCCGTTGCCCCATAGGATCCCGCCAGACCCACCGTTTTCCCCGGTCCCGGGGGTGCCATTGGTGCCATTACCGATCAGCGGACGGCTCAGCAGCAGGTTGGTGGGCGCGTTGATGGCACCCAGCAGCCCCTCCTCGAGGGCCTGCAACGGCGACACATTGGCGGCCTCGGCGCTTGCATACGAGGTCCCAGCATTGATCAATGCCTGCACGAACTGCGTTTGGAACGCCGCCGCCTGCGCGCTCACCGACTGATAAGCCTGGCCGTGGCTGGAAAGCAGCGCAGCGATCGCCGTTGACACCTCGTCTCCGGCGGCGGCTAACACCGTGGTAATCGGCACGACCGCAGCACTATTAGCGGCATACAACGACGAGCCGATGCTCATCACATCCGCTGCCGCCGCAGCCAATAGCTCCGCTGTTGCGATCACATACGACATCGTTGCGCCCGTTTCTTGAACGATTGGCGGTACGACGCTGGGAAAAGTGGTGGCGCCCAGAGGTTGGCCTGGACGGTATTGCTCAACTCTGGAGCCCGTGGAACTGGCGCCGGCGTCTGCTCCAGCGACGACCGGTCGTGAGCTCTTTGGAAGTGTCCTGCCGACTTGGCTATCCCACTGGGTCTGGGTGACGGCACTCGCGCAGCACCCTGAAGCGGCCTTCCGTTTTCGAGACGGGTTCGAAGCGCAGGGCGCGACGTCACTTGACCCGTAGCCGCCGACGCTGTCTCGGCTTCGGTTGCGCATAGTAAGCCGTCAGGCTGTGAAGATCGGTTCGGCATTTCACACCGCCATGCTCTCGTGTGCTGGCCCTATCAGCCGGGTTGTCCGGGGTGCCCAGGGGTGCCGTCTTTGCCAGTGGCTCCCATTTGGCCCGCTGCGCCATGTCCGCCGCTGCCGTCAAGACCGCCTTGTCCGGGTAGACCGCCTCTACCGCCGGCGCCGAAGCCCCCGGCTCCACCCACTCCGCCGTCGCCGGGACGACCGAGTTGGCCGAACATCCCGGCGGTGACGGCGGTGACGGTGGCAA
>NZ_MVIF01000248.1 GCF_002086675.1 Mycobacterium persicum | reverse complement strand
GCCCCCGATTGCGCCGAAGCTGCCGCCGCTTGCGCCGGCGGTGATGCCGCTGCCGGCCACGAAGGATCCGCCGTTGCCGCTGTTGCCGCCGGCACCGCCGTCGCCCGCCAGCACTATGGCGATCGCAGCGATGCCGTAGGAAGCGCCGGCACCGCCGAAACCGCCGTCGCCACCACTAGTTCCGGCACCGCCGTGCCCGCCGTCGCCGCCGATGCCGACGCCGGCTACCACGGGGCTGTAGGCGATGCCCAGGCCGCCGTTACCGCCGCCTCCGCCGCCTCCCGTGGAAGCATCGCCGCCATGCCCGCCGGCTCCGCCCACCGCCGCGAACAGACTCCCGGCGGTGCCGCCGCCACCGCCGCCACCGCCGAATCCGCTGGTGCCCGGACCGCCGGCGCCGCCGGCCCCGGCAAAGGCCGCGAGTGCGCCGGAGGCGTCGCCGCCGTCACCTCCCTGACCGCCGTTGACCCCGGCGCCCGTGCCGGCGTGCCCGCCTTCACCGCCCACTGCAACCAACAGACTCTCTCCATTGCCGCCGTCGCCGCCGAACCCGCCGGTACCCGGGCCTCCGGCACCTCCGGCCCCGCCGATTGCTGCGAGTACGCCGTAAGCGCTGCCGCCGGCACCTCCATTGCCGCCGCTGACCGCGAGGCCGATGCCGGCGTCGCCACCGCTCCCCGCCGCACCGATGAATCCGACGCCGGCACCGCCGGCACCGCCACTGCCGCCGCTGCCAGTGGGGGCCGCGCCGCCGTGCCCGCCGGTACCGCCTGCACCGGCCAGCAGCCCGACGCCGTCGGCGCCGGCGCCGCCGGCGCCGCCGCTGCCGAGGACAGATGCACCGCCATCCCCGCCGCCGCCGCCCGCGCCCACGGCCGCGAAGCCGAAGCCGCCATTGCCGCCGGCCCCGCCGGTGCCGCCGGACCCGGTGGCGGCCCCGCCGGTGCCACCGGCGCCGGCGTGGGCCACGGAGAACCCGAGCAAGTTGAAAGCCACGGTGTCGCCGCCGGCGCCGCCGGCGCCGGCGGTCCCGGTGGTAGCTGCGCCGCCCATGCCGCCAGCACCGCCCAGCTCTAAGAGGATTCCGATGGGGCCCTCGTAAGCGGC
>NZ_MVIF01000247.1 GCF_002086675.1 Mycobacterium persicum | reverse complement strand
CTAAATCTTCTCCATCATCAACCTCTTCATCACCTTCTAAATCCACATCAACATAGTCTGCCTGAACTACGGCGTCAACAACATCGGCTTCGGGAACTCCGGTAACAACAACATCGGGTTCTTCAACTCCGGCGACAACAACGTAGGCTTCTTCAACTCGGGCAGCGGTAATTTCGGCTTCGCAAACTCCGGCAACATCAACACGGGCTTCTGGAACTCGGGCAACTGGAACACCGGCGCCGGGAACGGGGGCAACCTCGATTTCGGCTTCGGCAACGCGGGTTTCAAGAACATGGGCGTCGGCAACGCGGGCTCGGACAACATGGGCTTCTTCAACTCGGGTGATTTCAACACCGGCGATTTCAACTCCGGCGGCGGCGCATTCCCCGCACCGGGCGGAAACACCGGCTCCTTCAACTCGAGCCCGAACAACACTGGCTTCTTCAACTCGGGCGCCACCAACACGGGCCTGTTCAACGCTGGCAGCGTGAACACGGGCCTGGGCAGCTCAATCGACCAGCCGGGTTCGGTCTCGGGCTTCGGGAACACGGGCACCGATGTCTCGGGGTTCAATAACACCGGCCCCGCCACCTCCGGCTTGCAGAACACGAACACGGGCCTCGGCTTGAACTCGGGGATCGGCAACTCGGGCGACGGCGATGCGGGCTGGTTCAACTCGGGCACGCTCAACTCGGGCTTGTTCAACAAGGGCACCAACGACTTTGGCCTGGCCCACTCCGGTGAGCTGGTCTCGGGAATCGCCAACGCGGGCATGTTCAGCTCGGGGTTCTTCAACACCGGCGACAACCAGTCGGGCTTCTTGCACGGGATCTTGCCGACGGTTGCCATTCCCGCTTTGCCCCACCTGTCCGTGCCGGCGACCAGCATTCCGGGCATCAACACCGGCTTCGGGAACACCGGCGCCTGGAACCTTGGCATCGGCAACATCGGCGACTTCAACCCGGGCAGCGGAAACACCGGCGACTTCAATTTCGGCAGTGGGAATACCGGTGACTTCAACTTCGGTAGCGCAAACTTCGGCAACGCCAACCTGGGCAGCGGAAACCGCGGCTTCTTCAACCTGGGTAACGGCAACCTGGGCAAAACCAACTTCGGCATCGGCAACTTCGGAGATCTCAACCTGGGCAGCGGAAA
>NZ_MVIF01000246.1 GCF_002086675.1 Mycobacterium persicum | reverse complement strand
GTTCCGCACTGCCGCCGGCGCCGCCGAAACCGCCTTCGCCGATTCCGAAGCCGCGGCCACCGTCGCCTCCTGCGCCGCCGATTGCGTCCCCGGTCGCGGAAGCGCTGCTGGCGGAGCCGCCGATTCCGCCGTGGCCGCCGCCCACGGCACCGCTGCCGCCCGCCCCACCGTTGCCCGCGGTCGCGGTGCCCGTTGCGGCGGCGTGAGTGATGGATGCGCTGCCGCCGGATCCTCCGTTCCCGCCGGCGGCCTTGTTGCCGCCGGCGGTGCCGTTGGCTCCAGCGCCGCCTATGGCGTTTCCGCCTCCGTTGTTGATCGCGGTCCCGCCGCTCCCGCCGTTTCCGCTGCTTCCCCCGCTCATCTGGGCGATGCCGCCGGCCCCCCCGGCGCCGCCGATTGCGTCGCCGGTTCCGTTGTTGATCGCTGCACCGCCGGTGCCGCCGTTTCCGCCGGCCGAGTATCCGACGCCGCCCTTACCGCCGATACCGCCGATTGCGTCACCGGGTCCTTCGTGTTGGCCGGCCCCGCCGGTGCCGCCGTTACCGCCGCTGCCGGCACCGATGGCGGTGCCGCCGTCACCGCCGGTGCCGCCGGTACCGGCAAACAAACCGCTCTTGCCGCCGGTCCCGCCGTCGCCGCCGGCCCCACCGCCGAGCGCGGAGTTGCCACCGGTTCCGCCGGTGCCGCCGTTACCGTGGCTGCCGCCATCGCCGCCGGTCCCGCCGTTGCCACCCGATGCACCGAACGGCGCCAGGGGGTCGTCGTCGGCGTCATAGCCGCGGCCACCGGTGCCTCCGTGGCCGCCGTTGCCGCCGACGATGGCGCCAACCGCGCCGTTCGCACCGTCGGCGGCGCCAGGGCCACCCGCTGCACCGCCGGTGCCGCCGACGCCCACGCTACCGGGGTCGCCACCGTTGCCGCCGGTGCCGCCGACGGTGGTGGCGTTGCCGTTGCCGCCGGTACCGCCATTTCCTGGTGCTCCGGCGTTGCCGCCGGCGCCGCCGGCCCCGCCGTCGCCGTGAGCGCCTGCCGCGCCGAATAGCGACGAGCCGTGCCCGCCCGTTCCACCCATTCCGCCGTTGCCGCCGTGGCCGCCGGCGCCGCTATTGCCGCCGTTGCCGCCCGTTGCCCCGACGGTAGCGGCGTCCCAGCCGGCACCACCAATCCCGCCGAC
>NZ_MVIF01000245.1 GCF_002086675.1 Mycobacterium persicum | reverse complement strand
GCACCCAATCGGTCGATATCAACAGGGCCATCGGCGGCAGAGGCGGTAACGGCGGTGACGGCGCGATCGGCGCTACCGGTGGCACGGGCGGAGCCGGCGGCACCGGCGGCAACGGAGGTCACGGGGGGCTGTTGGTCGGCAACGGCGGCAGCGGCGGCGCCGGTGGGACGGGCGGCACCGGCGGGGTCGGCGACCTCGGTGGCGTCGGCGGTAATGGTGGCGGCGGAGGCACGAGCAATACCGCAACTGCCGGTAATGGCGGCGACGCCGGCGACGGCGGGACCGGCGGGACCGGCGGGACCGGCGGGACCGGAGGCAGCGGCGGTCAAGGCGGTGCCGGCGGGCTACTCGCGGGCAGTGGAGGCGTTGGCGGTGCCGGAGGGGCCGGCGGCGAGGGAGGCGGCGGCGGCACGGGCGGCAACGGAGGCGATGGCGGCGCCAGTGGTGGCACTGGTGGTCAGGTCGGCCTCAGGGGTGACGGAGGCGGTGGCGGTACGGGCGGTGCCCCGGGCGCGGGGGGCAGCGGTGGCAGCGGCGGAACAGCTGGTGTCCTGAGCGGTGCCGCGGGCAGCGGCGGCGCAGTCGGTGAGAGCGGCACTGCGGGCGGTGACGGCCAGCGCGGCATGCCGGGCGCCGGCCGGGTGGCATAGCCGGGATGGGTATCCAGTACGCGCCGGGGCGCGGCGCAGCTACTCCCGCGCCGCGCCTTTTTGTTCGAATTCACCACCGGTCCTGCGCGCGATTTCCCAGTGGCTGCGCGCCTTTGGATTTGGCCCTGGGTCTCTTAAGGCTTTCGAGCCGGCGAGGTTTTCGAGTCGGCGGGTACACCGTCCGATGAGGCGACGCGAACCCGCATCATGCAACCGTGGGGCAACGGCATCGTAGATCTCCCTAACTCACAAGACCTTCTCCGCGAAATAACGGGACGATATTGGTTACCGAGCCGGGCCGGGACATGGCCGTTGCATGAAAGTTTCACTGTTCGAGTGTGTTTCGATGCTCGGACGGGCCTGTGTGGACCTTCGTTCCGGAGCCGGCGGCTGTGGTGTCCTCCCCCAATGGGGGGAGAAAATTTCAACCATCGAATCCGCCTTTCGGCCGAAGGTGCGGTGGCCCGAATGAGGTGATGGTGATCGGTGGAGTACTGGCTCGGTAGCCAAAGACACTCGGACAAAGGGGA
>NZ_MVIF01000244.1 GCF_002086675.1 Mycobacterium persicum | reverse complement strand
CCCCTCTTAACCGGCTAATCCTGATACATCACCGACCTCGACACGCCGATTCTTCCGGGGTGCTTGATTTGCGCTGAGACGTTGGGCATACCTGAATCCCATGGCAACAGGGCAGACGGTCGAGTCGTTGCGAGCGGTCGAACAAGCAAGGCGCTGGTCGTTGGTGGGGTCAGGGCCGGTCGGGGTGGAGCTGATCAACGACTACCTGGGCTATCTGGCCGACCGGAATTACTCGCCGCGCACGGTGCGCGCATATGCCTTTGATCTGCTCGCGTTCGCACGATGGCTGGTGGTCGAGCAGTTGGCGCTCGCGGAGGTCACTACGGAGGTGTTACTGCGGTTTTTGGCGTTTTGCCGTTCGGCGGTGCCGCCCGGCCGTCCGGGCGGCAACGTGTACTCCATCCGCGATGGGCGCAGCAGCGGTTACGCCGCGACGACGATCAACCGCCGGTTGGCGGCGATCTCTGGGTTGTTCTCGTATCGGCAGATGCGTGACGGGGCGGCGACCAGCCCGGTACCGCACGGGCCGGCAGCTCGCCGGGCGACCGCTGGCGAGCAGAGCGGTCTATTGGCTCACCTGCGAAAGCCCAAGCAGCGCTCGCGGTTACGGGTTCGGGAACCGCGGCGGCTGCCGCGCGGCCTGGACCACAAGGAAGCGACCGCGCTGTTGGGCAGCCTGCGCACCGAGCGGGATCGCGCGATCGCGGGGTTGATGCTGTTGTCCGGGCTGCGCTCGGCCGAGGTACTTGGCTTTGGGGTGCGCGATGTCGATATCGGCCGCGGCTGGGTGCGAGTGATCGGCAAGGGCGACAAGGAACGCCGAGTCCCCTTGGACCCAGACGTGGCGGGCCTGATCCAAACCTACCTGTTCGCTGAGCGGCCGGAATCCGATTGCAACACACTGTTTTTAGTCGCCAAAGGCCCGAACCGAGGCAAGCCGCTGACCCCAGCCGGGCTACGCACTATCTTTCGCCACCACCGGGCCAAGGCCGGGGTCCCGGCGGGGCATCCACACGCGCTGCGGCATACCTTCGGCACCGCACTGGCCGAGGCCGGGGTCGACCTGGCAGTGCTGCAGGCATTAATGGGCCACGACCACGTCGACTCCTCAGCCGCCTACATTCATCTGTCTCCGGCGCACGTGCGCGCCGCCTACGATGCCGCCCGCGACCGCCAGCGCGCCCACTAGC
>NZ_MVIF01000243.1 GCF_002086675.1 Mycobacterium persicum | reverse complement strand
TAACTCCACAAAAACATGGGGGCCCTGAGCCAGCAAACCCGCTACACAATCAGCAAAACGAACCGGTTCACGCAGGTTGTGGTACCAGTAGTCGGCGGTCAAGGTGGTGGTGTCAACAGGCTGGTCCGATAGGTGGCTGCCCACGCTGGAATACATCGGGATTTGCGCTGGGCGGGGGTGCAGGTTGTTGAGATCGTCGAGTAGTTGTTGGTGCAGGGCTTCCACATGAGAGCAATGGGAGGCGTAATCCACGGCGATGGTGCGGATGTGGATGTTGTGGTGTTCACAAGCGGTGATAAACCGTTGCAGCGCAGCCACATCGCCGCTGATGATGGTTTGTGAGGGACCGTTGACCGCAGCGATGTCAAGGCCTTGACCGTAGCGCTGCAGGTAGGGGTCGAGTTCTTCAGCGCTTAGCAGCACCGAAGCCATCGTCCCGCTCCCGCATAGCTGCGCTAAGGCGTGGCTGCGGCGGGCCACGATCTTGGCGGCTTCGTCTAAGGAGTACACCCCAGCGATATAGGCGGCGGCGATTTCTCCTTGAGAGTGTCCGATCACGGCCTGGGCCGTAATGCCGCAGGAGTTCAGCAGTTCTGCAAGGGCGACCATCATCGCAAACAGGGCCGGTTGGACCACATCGACGCGCTCTAAAGGCAGCGGTGGGGGGTCTTGACACAACACCTCACGCACCGACCAGCCGGTGTAGGGGCGTAAAGCCTGGTCACAGCGGTCTAGGGCGGCGGCGAAGTCGTGGTGGTGTTGGTAGAGCTGGGCGGCCATGGCCGGGTATTGAGCGCCTTGACCGGGAAAGACGAACACGGTTTTGCTGGATTGGTGAGCCAGGTGGTGATGGGTGGACAGGCCCGGATGGGGTTGGTTGCTGGCTAAGGCCTTCAAGGCCGCCCGAAGCCCGTTGCCAGGATCGGGGGGTGGTGAGGAAACGGTGATCGCTGCTCGGTAGGGGTGATGGCTGCGGGTAGTGGCCAGGCTGTAAGCCAGATCAGTCAGATCAACATCGTGGTGATCATCGAGATGGCGATCCAAACGCTGGGCCTGAGCACGCAACGCCGCTGCGCTACGCCCCGAGAGCACCCAAATACCAGGCACCACCCCACCACCACCACCACCATCATCATCATTGGCGGCGGGTATCACCGCAGGATCCGCAGCAGGGGCTTGTTGAACAATCAGATGAGCGTTGGTG
>NZ_MVIF01000242.1 GCF_002086675.1 Mycobacterium persicum | reverse complement strand
TAGCCTCCGGATAGTGGGCGTGACATTACGGTCATTTTGAGTCCGTATCGGGGTACGACGCCGCCGCGTCCGGTTGCGGTTGAGGGCATTCCGGGTAGGCCGGGCATGGCTGCGGGTGCGGCGTCGCTGGTGGGCAGGGTGGTCAGGGGGGTGGCGGCCTGGAAGGTTTTGGCGGCGACGGTGGTTTGGGGTGTGGCCCAGGAGGGGGGCACTGATAGTTGGCCGATCGAACCGGCGCTGCGTGCGGCGGCCGAGACTTGTCCGCCCAGGACGCCACCGGCACGCATGGTTGCCCCGGAGAGTGATTTGGCGATGGAGTTCAGCGGGGCCAGCAGGGCCGGAGCGACTTTGGGTACGGTTTCTGCCACCGGTTGTGCCACACCGGAAATCAAGCCGAGGCTTTTTTCGGTGTTGATGATCCCGTTGGCCATGCCGCTGACGCCGGTCACCGAACCCATCGTGGAGTACCAGGCGAACAGGGCATCCAGGGCGGTGAAGTCGTCTTTGAGGATCTTGGGCAGTTTCAAGGTGTTGACGAAGACGCCTAATTCGTAGAGCGGCAACCCGATTTCGGGCAAGCCGACGGCGGTCAATGCCTTTCCGATGTCTTCGAGCAGCTTTCCGATCCAGTTGCCCTTGTTGTTTGGGTTGGGGGCTTTGGTGGCGGCGTGGGCGACCGCGGCGTGTTGAGCGCTGCGCCCGCCGGGGTTGGTGTTGGGTTGCGGGGAGGCAAACGGGGTCAGTTTCCATGCTGCCGCCGAGGCGGTGGTGTAGTCCTCCATTGCGGTGGCGTCTTGGGCCCACATCTGCATGTATTGGGCTTCGGTGGTGGCGATCGCGGCGGTGTTTTGGCCGAAGAAGTTGGTTGCGATTAGCGCGAGCAGCTGGGCGCGGTTGGCGGCGATCACCGGCGGGGGCACCGTCATCGCGAAGGCCTGCTCGAAGGCGGTGGCGGCGGCGGTTGCCTGGGCCGCGGTGTGCCGGGCTTGCTCGGCGGTGACGGTGAGCCAATCCACATAGGGAATGACGGCGGCGGCCATCGACATCGACGACGGACCCGTCCACTGCATGGTGGTCAGGTCGGTGACCACCGATCGGTACATGCTGGCCGCGGAGTGCAGTTCGGCGGCCAGCAGTTGCCAGCTGGCCGCGGCGGTGCGCAGCGAACCCGAGCCTGCACCGGTATACATCCGGGCCGAATTGACCTCTGGCGGTAACAGCGCAAAATCAAACAC
>NZ_MVIF01000241.1 GCF_002086675.1 Mycobacterium persicum | reverse complement strand
AGGGCTCGCGCAGTAATTAGGTAGGTGGTGTCGGGCGTGTCGGGGTGTGGTGGGCGGTGAGTGTGTAGTTCCAGTCGCCGTGGAATTGGTGGCGGTGTAGCTGGGTGGCTTGCAGGGCAGCGATCTGTTTGTCGGTGATCTTGATGCCGCGGGGGTAGGTGGTGGTGTCGAGTGCCGCGTTTACGGTTAGTCCGGTGGATGTGGTTGTTGCCCTGAGGGTTTCGATGATCACCTCGTGGGATTCCAGGGGTCGTCCGCGCCAGTTACGGCTGATCGCGGAGAACAGCCGGTGTTCGATCTTGTTCCATTTGGAGGTGCCGGGCGGCAGGTGGCAGACGGTGATGTCGAGTCCGGCCTCGGTGGCGAAGGCGGCGAGTTCGGTTTTCCACAGCCGCAGCCGGGATCCGTTGGAGCCCCCGGAGTCAGCCGTGATCAGCAGCTTGTTTGATCCGGGATAGCTGATGGCGCCCATCGTGGTCCACCAGCGGCGGATCGATTCCACGGCGAACTGGCCAGTGTCGGCGTCGGTGCCGACGTTGACCCAGCCGGTGTTGGCGCCGACGTCGTAGACCCCGTAGGGAGCTACCTTGCCCAGCTGTTTGTCGGCGAAGTCGTGCACCTGCACCTCGCGCGGTGACCCGGCGGGCTCCCATTCGCGGCCAGCGGCTTTGTAGTTTCCGACGAGTTCCTTTTTCTTGGTGTCCACGCTGATCACCGGATCCCCGCCGGCCTGGAATCGTTCGACGAGGGTGTTGAGATATCCGAACTGGGCATCCCGATCCAGATGCTGGGCGCCTTCAATGGTTTTCGAGTTCGCCTGCAGGCTGTAACCAGCCTGTTTGAGCAGCTTGGACACCGTGCGCGCAGACACCCGATGCCCCCTGGCGGCTAGCTCGGCGGCCAGCTTGGCCGTCGATTTGATCGTCCAGCGCAACGGTGACTCCGGATCACCCCGCGAGACCGGATCCACTAGCGCATCCAGCGCGGTGAGCAGGTCGGGATCGGTCACCGCTATCGGTGGGCGCCCCGCACCTGGCCGGCGCACCCGCCCCGGAATCGGTTCGTCGGAATCCAACTCGCGCGCACCCTGCGCCACGGTGTCTGGATGCACCCCACCGGCCGCCGCGACCAGCTTGATTCCACCCCGACCCAACACCGTGGCCTCCGCGCCGAGCAACAACCGCCACGCCCGCTCATCGAGATGCGGGCGGATCAACGACAAACGGGCGGCGACCCGATCGGAGTCCACAGCAAG
>NZ_MVIF01000240.1 GCF_002086675.1 Mycobacterium persicum | reverse complement strand
GTGGATTAACAAGCCCGACGACACCGAGGAGGCCACTCAGTAAATACCGCTCGACGGTGCCTCATTCAGGTTGACAAATTCCGCCGGTGGATTCAGACCCCAACTACACCCTCGATTGTGAAGAGCCACTTTCACTTGGCACTGACGGGCGATAGTAGCTACACGCTGCTCTCCGCGCCAATACCGCTCCAGCAAATCGGTGGCGGCTCGCCCCTTATTTACTGACAACTGCGATCGTATGTTTTGCAGATCGCTTGTCTCGTGGCGCTTGACTTCCCCGGCGTGGCGCCAGGAAGAGGCCCCAGCCGAGGGTGCGTCGGGCCGTGCTGGCCCCAACGCACCAACCAACAACGCCGACCATTTGCCGGGTAGCAAATCAGCCGCCGCCGCAAAGGACCTTCATTCGTTCGTCCTTGGCGTTGGCATCGTTGATCGCGGCCCGCGATTCGGGATCGTCGCGACGCGCAAAGCTACCCACGGCATTCGCATTGGTAAACGCTTCGGCAAGTGCCAGTGCGGCGGCGCGATCGCCGGCCGGGAGCGCCGGAGCTGCATCGACTGCTTGTTGGATCATTACCGATCCGTTCACCAGGGCAGCCACCGCCAACGCCTGGTTGTCGCCATTGGTTTGTATTTGAACTTGACGCGCCGCCAGCTTGTACACCTCACACAACTTCTGGTGCGCGGCGGCGACTTCAGCGGCGGTGTATGTCGGTGCAGCGGAGGTTCCCGGGGCTGCGGCCGGGATTCCGCTCGTCGTAGTGCGTGTCAGCGCCACGATCAAAGCTGCTGCGCCCACGGCAATGGCGATGGCGAAGCCCACAGCTTGCCAAACGCGCGAGCCTGTCCCGGGCTGCGTGGGATGGGGCGGTGTCCATCGGCCGGTCGGGGGCGGGAGGGTCGTCACCCCACGGAAGGCTATTCCAACTGCTGCCTAGGCGCACTCCAGTGCCTGTTAGACCACGTCGATGCCGAGGACAGCTATGGCTGCCGCCACGCCGCCACCGGGCGAGACGACCGATGCTCCCGATGTCCGTTTTCAGACGTGAATGGCGACAACCCGTGCAGTAGAGCAGAATTCGCGCGTGGCTCCCTTGGCGGTCAACCCGGATGTGATGTTCACCGCACGTAGCCCGGGTAGCTGCGAAGAGCCATCACCAGCGGCACCACGGCGGAAGTTGTCAACCTGAATGAGGCACCGTCGAGCGGTATTTACTGAGTGGCCTCCTCGGTGTCGTCGGGCTTGTTAATCCAC
>NZ_MVIF01000023.1 GCF_002086675.1 Mycobacterium persicum | reverse complement strand
ACACATCAGGACGAGACAGCAGCCCATATCGCCAGCTCAGAACACTAATCCCCAGTCAGAACCCGTCGTAACTTCGGACTAGATCAGCGCCTTCCTAGTCCAGTGGCGCCATCTCCTGCAGCATCGTGGGAACGAGCTCGCTGACCGTGGGGTGGATGTGCATGGTGCGCGACAGCGTGGTGTAGGGCGCTTTTGCCGACATGACATCCAAAATGGCGTGGATGACCTCGTCTCCCCCGACGCCGAGGATGGCCGCACCGAGAATCTCGTGGGTGTCGGCATCGACCACGATTTTCATAAAGCCTTGCGTCTCACCCTTTTCCACGGCCCGGCCGACTTTGCTCATCGGCCGCTTACCGACCAGCGCCTTGCGGCCCGACGCACGAACCTGAGCGACGGTCATGCCGGCGCGCCCCAGCGGCGGGTCGATATAGAGGGCGTAGGTGAGGATGCGGTCGCTCACCCGACGCGGATCCCCGTCGAGCAAGTTGGCGGCGACGATCTCGTAGTCGTTGAACGACGTATGGGTGAAGGCCCCCTTGCCGTTACAGTCGCCCAGCGCCCAGATGTGGTCGACGGTGGTCTTGAGCTGGTCATCGACCACGATGTAGCCGCGGGCGTCGGTCTGCACGCCGGCCGCCTCCAGGCCCAAGTCGTCGGTGTTGGGCTTCCGGCCCACCGCCAGCAGCAGGTGACTACCCGCAATGGGCGCGGCACCGGCACTGGGAGTCAGCTCGAAGCCTCCGCAACCGTTGTCCCGCTTGGCAAGTCGTACGTCGTTAGCGTTGACGACGACATCGATCCCCTCGGCTTCGAGGATCTCCCTGATGCTGGCCGAGACGTCTTCGTCTTCGCGGGACGCCAGGCGTGGGCCGCGCTCCACGACCGTCACCTTTGCTCCGAAGCGGCGATACATCTGGGCGAACTCCAGCGCGATGTAGCTTCCGCCGACGATCACCAAATGCTCAGGCAGCGTGTCGAGTTCGAGGATGGACACGTTGGTGAGGAACTCGACGTCGGCCAGCCCGGGAATGTTGGGGGCCACGGCGCGGCCGCCGACGTTGAGGAAGAATTGGTCGGCTTGCAGCAACTGATCACCGACACGCAGCGTGTGCGGATCCTCGAATCGGGCGTGCCCGCGGACCACGGTGCAGCCGTCCATGCTGTCCAGCCAGTCCTCGACGGCCTTGCGGTCATTGAGCATGACGCCGTCTTTGCGGGCCTTCACTTTGGCCATGTCCACGCTGACCGATCCGGTGCCGACCCCGTATTCGGCAGCGCGGCGCGCCACATGAGCCGCGTGGGCGCTGGCCACCAGCGTCTTGGTCGGAATGCAACCGTTGTTGACGCAGGTGCCGCCGATCAGCTTGCGCTCCACGACGGCGACCCGCTGACCTGCGCCGGTCAGGCGGCCCGCCAGCGAAGGCCCGGCCTGGCCAGCACCGACGATGATCGAGTCGAACCGCTGCGTCATAGCGCGGCCGCCGATGCGACGATGGCGAAACCGCCTAGCACGGCGACCGAATCCTCGAGCAAGGCGATCGGCAGATCGCGGCCACCGCTGGCGGCTACCAGCCCACGGCGCGCGTGATAGCCGCCCAAGGTACCCAGTACCGCCCCGACAACCCCGGCACCGAGTCCGCCGAACTTGTAGCCCCAGGCGGTGCCGATCACCGCGCCGGCAAACCCGCCCAGGATGATCCGGACCGCGAACACCGGCGCGGCGGTGCGCGGCGGCGTCTTGGGAAGCTTGTCGTTGACCAGTTCGGCGACCGCGAGGACGCTCAGGGTCACCACCGTCACGATGTTGCCCACCCAGGATGCCCAGGTGTGCTGCAACGTTGGGAACCAGCCGAGGTAGCCGGCCCAGGAGACTGCCGCTGGAGCGGTCACCGATCGCAACCCGGCGACCACGCCGATCAACAAAGCTAGGACGAGGACGAGTACGTGCGTCACAGCGATCCCTTCCGGGGACAGAAGAACAGCCTGGCGACGATACGGAGACCGCCCATGGATGACCACCGGCAATCAGCCCACCGCGGACGCTAACACAGGGGCGGCCCGCCCGGGCATTACCGCGGTCAGAATCGGCAGAACCTGATATCCGACGCCAGAATCGCTTTGGCCCCTATGGCGGCAAGCTGGTCCATGACGCCGTTGACACCGCGGCGCGGCACCAGCGCACGAACCGCGACCCATTCCGGGTCGGCCAGCGGAGCGATCGTCGGCGACTCCAATCCGGGCGTGATCGTGGTGGCCTGGTGCAGCACTGCACGCGGGCAGTCGTAGTCCAGCATCAGATACTGCTGGCCGAATACCACACCTTGTACCCGGGCGACCAACTGATCGCGCGCCTCGCTGTGCCCCGCGCCGTCCCGGTCGGCGCCCTCGATCAGTACCGCCTCCGAATCACACAGCGGCTCGCCGAATGCCACCAGATTGTGCAGGCTCAGGGTGCGACCGGAGCCCACCACGTCGGCGATGGCATCGGCCACGCCGAGTTGCACCGAAATCTCCACAGCGCCGTCGAGCCGGATCACGGTTGCCTCAATGCCCTTGGCGGCCAAGTCTTTTCGGACCAGGTTCGGATAGGCGGTGGCGATCCGCTTTCCGGCCAGGTCGGCCGTCGTCCAATCCCGCTCGGCGGGACCGGCGTACCGGAAGCTCGACGACCCGAAGCCCAGAGCCAAACGTTCCCGTACCGGGGCGTCGGAATCGCAGACCAGGTCGCGCCCGGTGATCCCGAAGTCGAGTTGCCCCGAACCCACGTAAATGGCTATGTCTTTGGGCCGCAGGAAGAAGAACTCGACGTTGTTGACCGGGTCGATGACGGTCAGGTCTTTGGGGTCGGTGCGGCGCCGGTAGCCGGCTTCGGCCAGAATTTCGGTGGCCGGTTCGCTCAACGCACCCTTGTTGGGAACGGCCACGCGCAACATGCTCACAGCTTCCGGTAGACGTCGTCGAGGGACAGTCCGCGGGAGATCATCAGCACCTGCGTCCAGTACAGCAATTGGCTGATCTCCTCGGCCAGGGCGTCGTTGGCTTCATGCTCGGCGGCCAGCCATACCTCGCCGGCCTCCTCCAGGATCTTCTTGCCCAGCCAATGCACCCCGGCGTCCAGCGCAGCTACGGTAGCGCTGCCAGCGGGCCGGGTGCGGGCACGATCGCCGAGTTCGGCGAACAGATCCTCGAAGGTCTTCACGGCCAGCGATTGTTTCATGCGCCGGCAAGCGGAGTCACGGCGGTTTCGTTGGCTCTTGTTCTGCGGTGGTCGAGGCCGTCCGCCTGCGCGGGCGCGAGCCGGCGACTGGGTTAGCGCTGAGCAGGGTATCCGATCGTGCGCGGGTGCGGTTGCGCCGGCGAGTCAGTCGTGCAGGGGATCTGAACTGGCTGTTTCTTCCCGGAGGCCCGACGGATAGTGGGCCATCTTCACCACCGATCTGACGGTTAAACCGGGACCGGGGCCTCGGCTCGTTGAGATCATCGACAAGCGGATCGGGAGGATCGCCGCTATTGCCGCGACCTCATACCCTGCCGACATACCCGGCAGTTATGCGAGTCCTGCGCATCGACGAACCAGACCACTCCGCGATTTCCGTCGAACACCATGGCGCGTTCGATATTCGAACTTCGTTGAATTATCTCTTGGGAAGCGTCGCACCCAGATCATCGGCCGATTTCAAGACAAGATCAGCGCAGTCAGTCTGGGCTGAACGCCTGGTGTTTGGCAGCTGCGCCTACCCCGACGGCGCTGTCGTGTTGGCCAATACAGACGACCTCGGGAAGCTGATCGGGTTCGTGGCTGCCGACGCCCACCATGAACGCGACCGGCGCTCCCGGCACCGCCTCGACGCTGCGTTTAGTGCGCCGATCGAAGCCGCCCAAACCCTCTCCGGCTAAATATATTTCGCCCCAGCAGGGTCGGTCCTGTTCGGTGATCTCGCACGCTCGGCCCGGGGGCGTCCTCGTCATCGGGGTAACGCTGTTCGTCGCGTCTTGTGTCGGCCGCCACGCCCAGATCATGGCCGTTGCATTGCTGGCAGCCACCACCCGGGCTGCTCGTCCGCGAGATAGAGAAGATGTCATGCATCGCGGCGACGATGCCGGTCATCATCGTCGACGGCGGCTTATTGCGCGCACCGTCGGCGACGACGGCACACACTCGGAGCGAGGACTGGGTTGATAAGCCTTAGTTAAGGTCCGGACAATTAAATGTATCGACTGGGACTTGTCACGCGTACTGCGGCGTGGTTCAGTTTCGTAAGTCTTTGCGATCTAACGAAGTTGGGGCGATGCCTGATCCTCGATTGTCGAGTTCGGTCGGTCGACCTGCATTTCCACCCACCTGATAGCCAATTGGCGCTGGTCGAACCGACGGGGGTCAACAAACCCCGAATCCTAAGCAAATTTGGCAATTAGATGAACGCGATGAAAGGACAGACTTCATGTTCATGCCGCCACCGCAAGGTGACGATAGCCCCGCCGAATCCCACGTGAGGCAATTCCCGCCCACCGTCGCCAAAGTACAGCGCCACAAACGCGCCGCCATGGTAGCGCTGGGCGCACTAGCATTGACCAGCGGCGTCGCCGGCGCCATCGAGACCGGTACCAGTGCCGCCACCAATATCAACGCCGGCAGGCTGGCGATCACACTGACCGGTCACGGCGGATTCAAACTCGACACTTGCACAAATGATAATTCCAATTACCACGACAGCAGTGACTTCGGCAGCAATAGTAGTGATTCTAGCAACAATTCAAACACCATCGATAGCAATAGTATTTCGCCTGGAAACGTTAATAATGATATTATCGACACCAGCGGGAGCACCATAACCTATGACTATCTGGACAACGTCTACGGGGATGTCGGTAACAACAATTACGATCAGGTCGTCAACTACGACGTGCGCACTGTTGACGACCCGATTAATAACCAGACTATCGACGATAATCCAAATAGTGATATCGATAATAATTTAGTCAACTATTATATCGATCAGAATACTAATGATATTTCCACAAATGATAGCTGGACGGCTGACGTCAACAATCAAACGAATAACGACAACTCTAGCACTTTTCGCAACGATGAGCTGGGCATTCCTGAGGTATACTACCAGCCGGAACCGTCTAACGTAGATTTCACATATCCTGACGGCAGCATCATTGATGGCGATTCCCAACTTGGCAATCCGTTCCCCTCGGCGGATTATCCCAAAAATCATGACTATACTATTAATCGCCCGTTTGATACGTATATTTTTACCAGCGAAGACGGTAACCTCATATTCAGTAATGATTCGATAGCCAATTATTCTAATCCCTTTTCGCGATCCGAGATTCTCCTTCGTTCCCCTAGCGCGTTAGAGTCGCGCCCATATAGCCAAGAGAACCCCCGGCCCCAATATCCATATGAACGTCCATACGATCCAAACAGCACCGCTGATGACTCGTCGTCCGACGATGACTGATGCTGCGGCTGACACTGCAACAGCTGGCCCGACGGCGGCAATCATCCGTTCGCCCGGGAGATGGGCGTTGGCGGCTACGCGGGCGCGTTCCGGGTGCCGACGGTGGTGCCCTGGCCCGGGGTGATCCCGGCCGGGGTCGCCACCGGCGGGTTCATGGCGATGGAGGACTGGGTTCCCACCATCGTGTCGATGCTGGGCCAGCCGGATCTCCTGGACTCGCTCAAGAAGGGCGCCACCATCGGCGGACGCGAGTACCGCGTGCACCTTGACGGAGTGGACCAGACCGACCTGCTCACCGGCTGCGGCAAGTCCAAACGCATGGAGTTCTACTACTTCACCGAGACGACACTGCACGGATTGCGTTACGGCGACTGGAAAGTGCTGTTGAAGACCCAGGATCGGTGGTTCAACGCCATCCAGCAGAAGCTGACCACCCCGCTGATCACCAACCTCAAGCTCGACCCATTCGAACGGTTCCATAAAGCCCGAGGATTCGACGAATGGCAGGAAAAACCACGCTTGGCTCTACGGCCCCGCCGCGATGCAGGTCATGCGGTTCCTGGCGACGTTGCACGAATTCCCGCCGCGGATGCGCAGTTTCGGCCACGATGTCGACGAGCTGCTGAACCAGCTCAACCCGGCCCGACACCGATAGCCGAAGCGAGGACCAAGTCATGGCAATCACCGAATATCAGCCCGGCACAACGTTTCCCGGTGTGATCGGCCGCACCGCCGACGAGTCGACGCCGGCCTGGCCGGCTTTCAAGCGACCTCCCGAGGGCGCGCCGAACGTGGTCTTCATCGTGCTCGACGACACCGGATACGGGCACCTGGGCTGCTACGGCAGTCCGATCTCGACACCGAACATCGACGCCCTGGCCGCCGACGGCCTGCGGTATTCCAACATGCACACCACCGCGCTGTGCTCGCCGTCGCGGTCCTGCATCCTCAACGGCCGTAACCACCATTCCAACCATTTGGCGTGTCTGACCAACGGGTCGACCGGATTCCCCGGCTCCGACGGCTACATACCCTTCGAGAACGGATTCCTCTCCGAAATTCTGCGGGCCCAGGGCTACAACACCTACTGCGTCGGCAAATGGCATCTGGCGCCGGAGGAAACGATGACCGCGGCCGGGCCCTACGACCGCTGGCCGCTGGGACGCGGGTTCGAGCGCTACTACGGCTTCTTGGGCGGCGACACCCACCAGTACTACCCGGATCTGGTGCGAGACAACTCCCAAACCGAACCCGAGGCCACCCCGGAGCAGGGCTATCACCTGACCCCCGACCTGGTGACTAAGGCAAAAACCATGATTGCCGACGCCAAGCAGGTCGCCCCGGACAAGCCCTTCTTCCTCTACTTCGCCCCCGGCGCGACGCACTCGCCCCACCATGTGCCCAAACAGTGGGCCGACCGCTATGCCGGCAAGTTCGACACCGGCTGGGAGGTCTACCGCCAGCAGGTGTTCCGACGACAAAAGGAACTCGGGCTTTTGCCGGCAACGGCCGAGCTGTCGGCAGCCGATCCCGATGTCGCCGACTGGGAGACGCTGCCGGCCGACGAACGCCGGCTCTACGCCCGGATGATGGAGGTGTTCGCCGGTTTCCTCGAACACACCGACCACTACATCGGCGAACTCGTGCAGTTCCTCAAAGACCTGCAGGAGTACGACAACACGGTGATCATGCTGGTCTCGGACAACGGGGCCAGTGCCGAGGGAGGCCCCACCGGCTCGGTCACCGAGGTCCGCTTCTTCAACAACGTCGCCGACACCGTTGAGGAGGGACTGGCCCGCATCGACGAGATCGGCGGCCCCACGGTGTTCAACCACTTCCCCTGGGGCTGGACGCACGCCGGCAACACCCCGTTTCGGCGGTGGAAGCGCGAGACCTACCGCGGCGGCTCGAGCGATCCGTTGATCGTCACCTGGCCGCGCGGTATCACTGCGCGAGGCGAGGTGCGATCCCAGTACACCCACCTCATCGACATGGTCCCGACGGTGCTCGAGGCGCTACACATCGACCCGCCGACGGCGATCGGCGGTGTCACCCAGTCGCCGATCGAGGGGGTGAGCTTCGCGCACACCTTCGACGACGCCGCCGCCCCCACCCGCCACCTCGCCCAGTACTTCGAGATGCTGGGACACCGCTCGATCAACCACGACGGGTGGCGCGCGGTATGCCCTTGGCCGGGAACCTCATTCGCCGAATCCGAGCACAAATTCGGCGACGTGATCACCGCGGAGATGCTCAGTCAGCTCGATGCCACCGGATGGGAGCTCTACCACGTCGCACAGGATCCCGCCGAGACCACCAACCTGGCCGGGCAGGAGCGGGCACGGCTGATCGCGATGATCACGCTCTGGTACAGCGAAGCCGGAAAATACAACGTGTTGCCGATCGACAGCCGCGGCCTGGCCCGCGCTTTCGTCGAACGTCCGCGGATCGCCGCCGCCAACCGCACTCGATACGTGCTCTATCCGGGCACCCAGGCCATTCCCGCGGCCGCCGCACCCAAGATCCTCAACCGGGCCTACTCGATCAACGCCGCGGTTGAGCTCACCGACGAGTCGTCGGGCGTCCTGCTGTCCATGGGCGGCAATGACGGGGGAATCACCTTGTATGTCAAGGACCGTCGGCTCTGCTATGCGCACAACTACGTCGCCAAGGAGATCTTCACGATTCGCTCGGCGCAACCGATCCCGCCGGGGCGGCACTTCCTCAGCGTGGAATTCACCCCGACGGGCCCGGTGGATCTCAAGAACGGCAGAGGCACTCCCGGCGACGTGACGCTGTTCGTCGATGGCGCTGCGGTCGGCCGCGGCGATTTTCCGGTAACCACACCCCTTCGGTTGGCCCAAGGCGGAGCGATGCTGGTCGGCGCGAATACCGGGTCGTCGGTAACCCCCGACTATGGTCCGCCGTTTGCGTTCGACGGCCGAATCCACCGGGTGATTGTCGACGTCAGCGGCGCGCACGTCGAGGACTACCAAGCCCAGATGAAGATCGCGCTCACCAAGCAGTAACCCCGCGAATGTCGTTGGTGCTCTTCAGGTGAGCCGCGATCAAGAGCACATGTCGACCCGCGCGAGAGCAACCTTTCAGGCGGGCACCCAACTGGTGGAGTCACCGCACACATTCTGCACCCAACCGCTTGGCAACATGGGTACCCGCGCACCGTCACAATGTGTACCGTCGCTCAGCGTGGTCAGCCCTGCGGCTTGCGGGACGGTCCCGCTGGTGACGGTTCCGGCAAAGCCCACCGCCCCGCCCAACTGAGCGGGCGAAACCACGCCGCCAGCAGTTGCAAGCGACCCGACGGCACCAACAGCCGTAGCGCCATATGGCGCCGCCGCCAACTCCAGTGCCACAGCCGTGCCCTTCGACGCGCCGACGCCCAGAGCAGCACCGCTGGACAGCGCTGTCGTCGTCGCCAAGTGAGTCAGCAACCCCGTTGCGCCCATAGATCCTAGATTCCCTAAAAACCATGCGATCACCAATTTGCAAATATCCACCGTGGCCATGACGAAAATCAATCCGGCCTCGGCGAGGAATTGGAAGGGAATAATCGCAAGATTCATTATGAAGCCAAGGAATTGTTCGGCCAGAACAGCATGTCCGGTTAAGAGCGCAACCGCCGCGGCCACAACGCATAGCGGTATGAAAATCCATGCGAGAACAGCAGCCAACAGCGATTCTTTGAGGTAATGCAATACCCCGGCGATGCCGTTCATCAGTATTTCGAGAATCTGCCAGATAGGAAATGGTGTGACGGTTACTTGAGTGGCGTCCGCGGCACTGGCGCCGGGCTTGATGATGGCCGGCGCCGGCGCGGCGTGCGGTGTCGAAGCACGCGCGGGCGAAGAAATGGTTTCATAGACCGTCATGGTGGTAGCGGCCTGGATCCACATTCGCGCATAGTCGGCCTCATTGAATGCAATCGGTATCGCGTTGACACCAAAGAAGTTCGTTGCCAACAACACCGCGTGGGTGGCGTGGTTGGCAGCCAACTCGCCCAGTGTAGGCATTGCAGCCAGCGCTGCCTTGTACGCCGAAGCCGTGATCTCGTGGACAGCAGCGAGCTGAGCGCAATCGGCACTCACCTGCATCACCCATGTCAGATACGGCGCATAGGCCGCGACACAACATTCCGCGGCTGTACCCCACCATGCTTCGGCCCGCACTGCCGTCATCACCGCGGTCAGTTCGGCTGCCACCGCGCCATACTCGACACTTAACGATGACCATGCCTGGGCTGCGTCAATCAGGGACGCAGGTCCGGGTCCGGTGCTCAGCAGTGCCGAATGCACTTCCGGCGGGGACGCCATCCACACTGGCGCGCTCACCGGCACAACTTCTTTTCTGTGTCCCACGGCCGCCGTGCGGAACTCGACGTCACTTCGACCCCCTCACACAGCTGCATCGCAGCTATGGCCATTAACGAACCGGCGCCTTCGATTTCGCGCCGGAAAATCCTGGTGAATTTAAGGGATTGTTTCGGTAAACGAGGATGGGCGGTATCCACCGGTATGCGGATTCCGCTGTCCCCCGATCGGCGGACAAACAGCGTGTGATCGAGTTGATCGTAGATCGATCGCGACCAGCCTGCGGCGAAGGAATTCGCGATAGCCGGTCCGCCGTTACCGCTGGCCGAGTCAGACGTTGAAGTATTTGGCCTCGGGATGGTGCAGGACGAACGCGTCGGTCGACTGCTCGGGATGCAGCTGCAACTCCTCGGATAACGTCACGCCGATGCGGTCGGGCTCCAGCAGCTCCATCATTTTGGCGCGGTCCTCGAGGTCCGGGCATGCCCCGTACCCGAAAGCGAACCGGGCACCCCGGTAACCCAGCTTGAAATAGTCCTCGACGGCGTCGGGGTCCTCGGCCGCCATCGTGCGGTCGGCCGAGTACCGGAGCTCCTCTCGGATGCGCCGGTGCCAATATTCGGCCAGCGCTTCGGTGAGCTGCACGCCGATACCGTGCACTTCGAGATAATCGCGGTACGAGTTGGCCGCGAACAACTCGTTGGCGAAGTCTGCGATTGGCTTGCCCATGGTGACCAGCTGGAACGGCAGCACATCGACTTCGCCGCGCTCGTTAGCCAGCTCGCGGGACCGGACGAAATCGGCGATACACAAGAACCGGCCGCGCTGCTGGCGCGGGAACCGGAAGCGGTACCGTTCCTCGGCGTCGGGTGCGGGCTCGGTGAGCACCACGACCTCATCGCCGTCGGACACCGCCGGGAAGTAACCGTAGACGACGGCGGCGTGCGCCAGGATACCGTCGGTGGACAACCGATCCAGCCAGTAGCGCAGCCGCGGCCGTCCTTCGGTCTCGACGAGGTCTTCGTACGATGGGCCCTCACTATTGGGACCGCCACGTGTTCCCCGTAATCCCCACTGGCCCAGGAACAATGCGCGCTCGTCGAGCATACCCGTGTAGTCGGCGACAGCCAGGCCCTTGACGATCCGCGAACCCCAGAACGGCGGGGCCGGCACCTCGATATCAGCCGCGACATCGGAGCGTTCCGGGATTTCGACCGGCTCTTCGGCAGCTTTGCGTTGCGCGGCAATGCGTTTGGACCGTTCGTGACGGGCCTTGCGCTCGGCTTCCTTCTCGCGGGCCTTGACCGCTTCGGGGCTGTCGTCGTCGGGCGCTTCGCCCCGCTTGGCGCTCATGATGGTGTCCATGAGCTTGAGGCCCTCGAAAGCGTCACGCGCGTAGTGCACTTCGCCTTCGTAGATGTCGGCGAGGTCGTTTTCGACATAGCTGCGGGTCAATGCCGCGCCCCCGAGCAGCACCGGGAATTTTTCGGCGACCCCCCGGGTGTTCATCTCCTCGAGGTTTTCCTTCATCACCACAGTGGATTTCACCAGCAGGCCCGACATTCCCACGACGTCGGCGCTCTTGTCTTCGGCGACTTCGAGAATGGTGGCGATGGGCTGCTTGATGCCGATGTTGACAACCTCGTAGCCGTTGTTGCTCAAGATGATGTCGACCAGGTTCTTGCCGATATCGTGGACGTCGCCCTTGACTGTGGCCAGCACGATCCGGCCCTTACCCGTGTCGTCCTCGGATTTCTCCATATGCGGCTCCAGATACGCCACGGCGGTCTTCATCACCTCGGCGGACTGCAACACGAACGGCAGCTGCATCTGGCCCGAGCCGAACAGCTCACCGACCGTCTTCATGCCGGCCAGCAGGTTCTCGTTGATGATCTCCAGCGGCGGCTTCTGGGTCATCGCCTCGTCGAGATCGGCTTCCAGGCCGTTGCGTTCGCCGTCGACGATGCGTTGCGCCAGCCGCTCGAACAGCGGCAGCTTGGCGAGTTCGGCGGCACGAGATTCCTTCGACGACGCCGCCGACACGCCCTCGAAGAGGCGCATCAGCTCCTGCAGCGGGTCGTAGCCGTCACGGCGGCGGTCATAGACCAGGTCCAGTGCCACGTTGCGTTGCTCGTCCGGGATCCGGTTCATCGGCAGGATCTTCGAGGCGTGCACGATCGCCGAATCCAGCCCGGCTTCCTGGCATTCGTGCAGGAACACCGAGTTGAGCACTTGGCGCGCAGCGGGATTGAGCCCGAAGGAGATGTTGGACAGCCCGAGCGTGGTCTGCACCTTCGGGTGGCGTCTCTTCAATTCCCGGATGGCCTCGATGGTTTCGACGCCGTCTTTGCGTGATTCCTCCTGCCCGGTGGCGATGGTGAAGGTCAAGGTGTCGATGAGAATCGACGACTCGTCGACGCCCCAGTTGCCGGTGATGTCATTGATCAGCCGCTCGGCGATCTCGACCTTCTTCTCGGCGGTGCGGGCCTGGCCCTCTTCGTCGATGGTCAGTGCCACGACGGCCGCGCCGTGTTCGGCGACCAGCTCCATGGTCTTGGCAAAGCGCGACTCCGGTCCGTCGCCGTCCTCGTAGTTGACTGAGTTGATCGCGCAACGGCCACCGAGGTGTTCCAAACCGGCTTGCAGCACCGGGGTTTCGGTGGAGTCCAGCATGATCGGCAGGGTCGACGACGTGGCCAGCCGGCTGGCCAGGGCCTTCATGTCGGCCACACCGTCGCGGCCGACGTAGTCGACGCACAGGTCCAGCAGGTGCGCGCCGTCGCGGGTCTGGTCCTTGGCGATGTCCAGGCACTTCTGGTAGTCCTCGGCGATCATCGCCTCGCGGAAACCCTTGGAGCCGTTGGCATTAGTGCGTTCGCCGATCACCAGCACCGAGGCGTCCTGCGCGAACGGCACGGCGCTGTACAGCGACGACACCGACGGCTCGTAGCTCACCTGGCGTTCGGGGCGCGTGACGTCGGCGACTACGGCGGCCACCTCGCGGATGTGGTCCGGCGTGGTGCCGCAGCAACCGCCGACCAGCGACAGCCCGAACTCGGCGATGAATCCGGACAGCGCCTCGGCCAGCTCGTCGGGCCGCAGCGGGTACTCGGCGCCCTTGGCGCCCAACACCGGCAGGCCGGCGTTGGGCATCACCGACACCGGGATGCGGGCGTGCCGGGACAGGTAGCGCAGGTGCTCGCTCATCTCAGCGGGGCCCGTCGCGCAGTTCAAGCCGATCATGTCCACACCGAGGGGCTCGACCGCGGTCAGCGCCGCGCCAATCTCACTGCCCAGCAGCATGGTGCCGGTGGTTTCCACGGTGACGTGGGCGATCACCGGAATGTGGCGGCCGGCCTGCTTCATCGCCCGCCGCGAGCCCAGCACCGCCGCTTTCAGCTGCAGCAGGTCCTGGCAGGTCTCCACCAGGATCGCGTCGGCCCCGCCGTCAAGCATGCCCAGGGCGGCCTCGGTGTAGGCATCGCGAATGACGGCGTACTCGGTGTGGCCCAGGGTCGGCAGCTTGGTGCCCGGTCCCATCGACCCGAGTACATAGCGTCTGCGCTCGGCGGTGCCCATCTCGTCTGCCACCCGGCGGGCGATCGCGGTGCCCTTCTCGGACAGGTCGCGGATCTTATCGGCGATATCGTAGTCGCCCAGGTTAGACAGATTGCAGCCGAAGGTATTGGTCTCGACGGCGTCCGCACCCGCTTCGAAATAGTTGCGGTGGATGGTTTCCAGCACGTCAGGGCGGGTTTCGTTGAGGATCTCGTTGCAGCCCTCCAGGTTGCTGAAGTCGTCGAGCGTGAGATCGGCGGCCTGCAGCTGGGTGCCCATTGCGCCGTCTCCCACCACCACACGCTGCGCCAAAACGTCAAGAAGATCAGTGTCGTAGCGGGGTTTGTTCGCGGCAGTCACATGGCAAGGATAGTCGGCCTATGGATTTGCCTCAGTCGTTGACAGCGCTCTGACAGGTCAGGCCCAGGCCGTACGCTGATCGTGTGACTCTGCCCGATGCTGAGCCCGACGGCGGCCACCTGCTGCCCGACCTGCACAACACCGTCGTCGTGGCGGCTTTCGAGGGCTGGAACGACGCCGGGGACGCGGCCAGCGATGCGGTGGCGCACTTGGCGGACATCTGGGATGCGCGTCCGATCGTGGAGATCGACGACGAGGCGTACTACGACTACCAGGTGAACCGCCCGGTCATCCGTCAGGTCGACGGCGTCACCAGGGAGCTGGAGTGGCCGGCCATGCGCATCTCGCACTGCCGGCCGCCCGGCAGCGACCGTGACGTGGTCTTGATGCATGGGGTGGAGCCGAACATGCGCTGGCGCACATTTTGCGCCGAGCTGCTGGACATCGTCGACAAGCTCAATGTGGACACCGTCGTCATTCTCGGAGCGCTGCTAGCCGACACCCCGCACACTCGCCCGGTGCCGGTGTCGGGTGCGGCGTACTCCGCCGAATCGGCACGGATCTTCGGGTTGCAGGAAACCCGCTACGAGGGGCCGACCGGCATTGCCGGGGTGTTCCAATATGCATGCGTGGCCGCGGGCATCCCGGCGGTGACGTTCTGGGCCGCGGTGCCGCACTACGTGTCGCACCCACCGAACCCGAAAGCCACGGTGGCGCTGCTGCGTCGCGTCGAAGACGTGCTCGATGTCGAGGTGCCGCTGGGCGACCTGCCGACACAGGCCGAAGACTGGGAGCGCGAGATCACCGAGATGGCCGCCGAAGACGACGAGCTGGCCGAGTACGTGCAGTCGCTGGAACAGCACGGCGACGCCGCGGTCGACGTCAACGACGTGCTCGGCACGATCGACGGTGACGCGCTGGCCGCCGAGTTCGAGCGCTATCTGCGGCGCCGCCGCCCAGGATTTGGGCGCTAAGCCGGTCGCGGATCGGCCGGATCGGCCGGCGACCCGTTGCGCAGCATCGCGATCACGGCGGGTGGCTCGCCGATCAACCGGGCGTTGATGCGCCGGCTGACCATGGGAAGCCATGCCATTCGCAGCGCCATGCGGCGGATCCACAGCTTCGACGGCGATCCCGGCAGGAGCCAGTCGACCGTATCGCGGCCGGCTTCCTGTTTCGCCTCGATCACCGGACGCCACAGCCGCTCATAGAAAGCGAACGCCCGCTCCACCGACGATGTTCGGCGCAGCTGTTCGGCCAGCACGTAGGCGCCCGCGACGGCCATCGACGGACCCTGTCCGGTGAGCTGTGAAACCGCCGAGCAGGCATCGCCGAGCAGGACTACCCGGTCCTGATGCCAACACGTCATCTCGACCTGTGCTACCGGTTCGACATGGATGTCCGCTGCCGGCGGGCATCGGTCGAGTACGTCCGGAATCGACCAGCCGATGCCCCCGAAGACGTCCCGCAGGACGGCGCGGCTATCACCTGGCATCTCGGGGTCGGCCGCGCGAAACACCGCAAGCACCGCCGTCCGACCGTCCCGCAGGGTGTGCACGCTCACCTGACGGCTCACGGCGTCGGTCACCACGTAATGCTGGCCGCTCGCATCGGTGAGGTCGTGGGCGTCGCACACGAAGGCGGCGAAATGGAATCCGAGGTAGCGCAGAAACTGCGACTCGGCGCCGAATACCAGGGACCGCACGGTCGAGTGAATCCCGTCAGCGCCGACCAGGAGATCGGCTTCCAGTTGCTCGCCGTCGTCGAGGGTCACCAGCACGCGGTCGTCACCGGATGACACCTGCGACACCTGGGTGCCGAAGCGCAGTTGCACGTCCCGCGGCAGGTTGTCGCGCAACACTTTTTCCAGGTCTGTCTGCGTGACCCGGCATAGCCGACCAGCCAGTGCCGCGATCATGCGCTGGTAGGGCAGCGGGGCTTGCCGGCGACCGTCCTGGTCGAACAGGCTTGCCGTGCCGACGTGATAGGAGACTTCCTGGATCGCTGGCAGGACGCCGATCGCTTCGGCGGCCTCATAGCCTGGACCGAAAAAGTCGATCATGCAGTCCTGCGACCGGGGAGTAGACGAGCGTTCCAGCAACACCACCTCGGCGCCGAGCGCCGACAACCGCTCCGCCAGGGTGAGCCCGGCGATTCCGGCGCCGCAGATGGCGACTTTCACCGCGTCACCAGCGTCAGCAGCGCCGAGTCGGCTATTTCTGCTCCACGGCTTGGTTGTAGGCGCTGGTAGACCGACCGAGCGCGGCCACTTCGGCATCCAGGCGGGGCAACAGCTCGGCCGCGGTCTTGCGGATCGGACGTTCCCCCACCGACGTCGACAGCACCGGCTTGAGCCAGCGCAACAGGCCCACCCATCCTGGGCAGAAGACACGCGTCTTGCGGGCCTCGATGCCCTCGACGAACGCCACCGCGCACTTCTGAACCGACGTCGTCTTGTTCAGCGGCCAGGGCAGTCTGGCAATGAGTTCGGTGAACGCCGACAGGTCGGACTTGGCGTCGCGGACCAAGGGCGTGTCGATCCAGGACATGTGCGCCGAGCCGACCTCGACGCCGTGGTGGGCCACCTCCAAGCGAAGCGCGTTAGCGAATATCTCTACGGCGGCCTTGGACGCGTTGTAGGGCGCCAGCCCGGGAGACGCCGCGTAGGCCGCCAGCGACGACACGATCAACACGTAGCCGCGGCGCTCGATCACCGCCGGCAAGGTGGCACGCACGGAGTGAAAGACGCCGAGCACGTTGACGTCCAGCACCCGCTTGAACGCCTCCGGATCGACCTGGAGCACGGAGCCGTAGCTGGCGATGCCGGCATTGGCGATCACGATGTCGATGCCGCCGAACTTTTTGACCGCCTGGTCGGCCGCGGCCTGCATCGCGGGCAGATCGCGCACGTCGGCCGCCACGGTGAGCACCCGGTCGTCGCCGCCCAGTTCGGCGGCAATGGAGCTGAGCTCCGCTGTGCCCACATCGGTGAGCACCAGTTTGGCGCCCTTGTTGTGCAGCCGACGAGCGACCTCGGCTCCGATTCCGCGAGCACCGCCTGTGATGAAGACGACCTTGTCCTGCACCGAACTCATGGCCGAAAACGTACCACTGCGCGCCTACAGGCCTACCCCCAGCAGCGCATCGATCGTGGTTGCCACCGCCGCCGGCGCGCTCTCATCATGGCCGCCGTATTCGAGCGCGTCGGTGGTCCAACCGTCCAGCGCCGCAATGGCTTTGGGTGTATCGAGGTCGTCGGCCAGGTAGCGGCGCACCCGGGCGATAACGTCGGCGGCGTCTGGGCCCGCGGGTAGCGCGGTCGCGGTGCGCCAGCGTTGCAGCCGGACGGCGGCCTCGTCGAGGACCTCCTGGGTCCAGAAGCGGTCTTCCCGGTAATGGCCGGCCAGCAGACCGAGCCGGATGGCCGACGGTTCGACGCCCTGGGCGCGCAGAGTCGACACCAGCACCAGATTGCCGCGGCTCTTGGACATCTTGTGTCCGTCCCAGCCGATCATGCCGGCGTGCACATAGTGCCTGGCGAATCGCCGCTCACCGGTGACACATTCGGCGTGGGCGGCGGTGAACTCGTGGTGCGGGAAAATCAGGTCGCTGCCACCGCCCTGGATATCGAGCCCGCTGCCGATCCGACTGAGAGCGATAGCGGCGCATTCGACGTGCCAGCCCGGTCGGCCGGGCCCGAACGGCGACGGCCAACTGGGTTCGCCGGGCCGTGCGGCGCGCCACAATAGGGCGTCGAGTTGGTCGGTCTTGCCGGGCCTGGCCGGGTCGCCGCCGCGCTGCCCGAACAGTCTCAGCATGGTGTCACGATCGCAGCCGGACTCGTAGCCGAACTGCATGGTCGCGTCGGCCCGGTAGTAGATGTCGGGATATTCCCCTATTTCCGGGTCGAGGGTGTAGGCGGCGCCGGACGCCAACATCTTTTCGACGAGCTCGACCATTTCCGCGACCGCCTCGGTGGCCGCGACATACTCGTGGGGCCGCAGCACCCTCAACGCCTCCATGTCGGCGCGGTACACATTGACCTCGCGCTCGGCGAGCTCGCGCCAGTCAATGCCGTCGCGGTCGGCCCGCTCGAATAACGGATCGTCGACGTCGGTGACGTTCTGTACGTAATGCACGTCGTGGCCCAGATCCAGCCACAGCCGATGTATCAGGTCGAACGCCAGATAGGTGGCGGCGTGTCCGAGATGTGTGGCGTCGTAGGGGGTGATGCCGCAGACATACATGGTCGCCCTGGTTCCGGGTGTCACCGGGCGCACCTGCCGGTCGGCGGTGTCGTATAGCCGCAGCTCCGGCCCGCGTCCCGGCAGGTTGGGAACCGGGGCAGAAGACCACGACCGCATGCCCTCGACTCTAGGCCCGGCGACTCAAACGTTCCGAGCGGCCCGCGCAGCGGGGCGAGGAGGAGCCGGGCGATCAAGCCCGGCCCGGCGACTCACACGTTCCGAGCGGCCGGGCTCGGTGCATCGAGTGTGAACGCCGGACTTTGGTTGTGCAGCTATGGCGACTGGATTGCGTGTCGGCCCACCCTGCGCGCACGCTCGGCGCCCAGAGCGCACACTCACCGCCACCAACGCCCACTCGGCGCCCAGAACACACGCTCACCGCCCCTACCGCCGACGATTGTCCGGCGGCTTACCACCACGCTCGCCGGATGGCACCAAGCAGGACGGGTGCCAGCTCTTTGCGGCACATCAATAAGTCGGGCAAGTAGGGGTCGAGTTGGTTGTACTGCAGCGGCGAGCCGTCCAGCCGTGATGCGTGCATGCCCGCGGCGAGCACCACGCCTGCCGGCGCCGCCGAATCCCATTCCCATTGGCCCCCTGCGTGCAAGTACGCGTCGGCGTAGCCGTCGATCACGGCCATTGCCTTTGCACCCGCCGAGCCGATCCGCACCAATTCGATAGCCACCGTCTGCCGCATGTAATGCAGGATCGCCGGCGGCCGGGTAGCGCTGACGGCGACTCTGATGACGTCTGGAATGCCGGCAGGCGCGGCGTCGGCGGTCACAGTGTCGCTGCGGTACACGGCGTTCCCTCGGGCCGGCAATGAAACCGCCGCGTCGGTGATCTGCGGTCTGCCATCGGCGGTGCGCTGCCACAAGGCGACATGAACCGCCCAGTCGTCGCGGCCGCGCGTCGAAAATTCGCGAGTACCGTCCAGCGGGTCGACGATCCACACCCGGTCGGACCGCAGCCGCATCAAGTCGTCGTGGGCTTCCTCGCTGAGCACTGCGTCACCTGGCCGCTCCTCCCGCAAGCGGCGCAGCAGTAGCGAGTTCGCGCGGGCGTCACCGGCCTCGCCGAGCGCCCACGGGTAATCGAAACCGATCTCCTCGCGCACGGCAAGCAATAGCTCACCGGCCTCCGCGGCGAGGCCAGCGGCCAGTGCGGCGTCGGTCAGGTCGGCACGCTGGTTATCGGCGGCCGGGCTCATCGGATCAGTATCGCCGAATGCGTGGTGGCCAATCGCATGCCCTAGAACGCCGGCCATGGAATCGGACGATGACGGTTGGGTCCGGGCATCACCGGACTGTCCAGCAGCGCACGCACCCGCCGGCGCAGCGCCGCGATCTCGGCGCTGGTGACGTGATCACGCAGCGCATCGACAAGCGGTCCGGCAAGGGCATCGGCGAGCCCGGCCACCGCCTCGAGCGTCTGGTCGTCGATCGGCTTGCCCGCCCACCCCCACAGCACGGTGCGCAACTTGTCCTGGACATGCATGCACACGCCGTGGTCGACGCCGTACACCCGGCCGTCGACACCACACAAGATATGGCCGCCCTTACGGTCGGCGTTGTTGACCAGGACGTCGAACACCGCCATCCGCCGCAACCTGTCGTCGTCGGCGTGCATCAGCACGACCTCGTCGCCGGCATAGTCGTAGGCGCGCAGCACGGGCAGATACCCCGGCTGCGGTTTGCGGGTGGGAAACAGGTCCACCAAATCCGGCCCGGAACGCGCATCCGCGCCCAACGAGTCACCAGGTTGCCGCACCCACAGCTGCAACATGCCCGGTCCCGCCGGTCCGTCACGAATGACGGTGTAGGGCACGATGTTCCAGCCCAGCCACGCCGACACCAGATAGGCGCTGAGTTCGCGGCCGGCCAACGTCCCGTCGGGAAAGTCCCATAGCGGCTGCTCACCCGCCACCGGCTTGTAGACGCAATGGACGGTCGTGGCGCCCAGCGTGGACTCACACAGAAATGTCGCGTTGCTCGCCGAGCGGATGCGGCCCAAGACCGTCAGCTCGCCGTCGCGCAACACCTCACCCTCGTCATTGCTCGGGTTCATCGTCAGACCCGAACAACAGGTCGCGCCGGTACCCGTTGGTCCGTGCGCAGATGTGTCCCTGCGGATCCAACGGTTCCTGACACAGCGGGCACGGCGGACGACCCGCGGAGATGACACGGTTGGACCTGGTAGCGAACTGCCGTGCCGACTCCGGCGTCAGGAACACCCGTACGGCGTCGGGGCCCTCGTCGGTGTCGTCGAGCACCACCGAGGCATCGAACTCCGCGTCGGTGACGGCCAACAGCTCCACGACCACCGTCTGGGCCTCGGAATCCCATCCCAGCCCCATCGTCCCGACCCGAAACTCGGCGTCCACCGGCATGATCAACGGATTCAGGTCCTCGACCTCGGCGGGCTCCGGGGGCACCGGCGTACCGAAGCGGCGGTTCACCTCCAGCAGCAGCGCGCCGATGCGTTCGGCCAGCACCGCGACTTGCTGCTTCTCCAGCACCACCGAGACCACCCGGTCGTCATGAGCCGCCTGGATGTAGAACGTGCGGTTTCCGGGCTGGCCAACAGTCCCGGCGACGAAGCGGTCGGGTGTGCGGAAGACGTGAATAGCGCGGGCCATGGCACCTCCAAAATACCGTGCAGACGCCGCCGGATCGACCGGGCCGGCGGAGGCCGATCGTGCTAATCGGTGGAACCGCCGATCACCGCATCGCCGGATGGCACCTGCCTGTCCGACTCCGTCGCCTGCTCGTTGCCAGGCTCCCTTGTGGGCGGAGGCGCCGCACGCAGCCCCGCCGACAACCGCGCCCCGGTGTGGTTGACGTGCAGCACGAAGGGTCGTAATTCGGTGTAGCGGACCACACTTGCCGACGCGGGGTCGGCGGTGATCCGTTGAAAGCTATCCAGATGCATCCCGTAGGCGTCGGCGATCACCGCCTTGATGACGTCCCCATGGGTGCAGGCCAGCCATAACACGTCGCCCTCGGATTCCAGGGCCAGCCGCCGGTCGTGCTCGCGGATCGCGGCAACCGCGCGGGCCTGCACCTGCGCCAGCCCCTCCCCACCCGGAAACACCGCCGCACTGGGATGCGCCTGAACCACCCGCCACAACGGCTCATTGGTCAGGTCGCCGATATTGCGGCCGGTCCATTCGCCGTAGTCGACCTCGGCGAGCCGGTCATCGATGAGCGGCTCCAGACACAGCGCATCAGCCAACGGTTCGACGGTGCTGCGGCACCGCAGCATCGGCGACGACACCACCGCGCGGACCGGCAAGTCACCGAGCCGATCGATCAGGGCCGCCGCCTGCTCTCGCCCCTTGTCGTCGAGGTCGACGCCTTCGGACCTGCCGGCCAGGATGCCCGCCGTGTTCGAGGTGGAACGGCCATGACGCAACAGGATGACCGTCACGTCGCGGCCACCGTCCCGGTTGCCAGCAACACAAGCACTGCTCCGCCGGCCAAGATCCGATAACCCACGAACCAATACATGTTGTGCCGCAACAGGAAATGCAGGAACCACGCCACCGCGGACAGGCCGACCACGAACGCGATCAGGGTCGCCACCAGCAGCTGCGGCCCGGTCGCGCTCATCCCTTCGGTCACCGGGTGGAAGGCGTCCGGTAGCGAGAACAAACCGGAGGCGAACACCGCGGGGATGGCCAGTAGAAAGCCGAATCGGGCGGCCAACTCGCGGTCGAGCCCCAAAAACAGGCCCGCGCTGATGGTCGACCCGGACCGCGAGACGCCCGGGACCAACGCCAGGGTTTGGGCGACGCCGACCACCACGGCATCGCGCCAGTTCAGTTGCTCGACGTGACGACGCTGGCGACCCAGGTATTCGGCGAGTGCGATCACCCCCGAGAACACCACCATTGCCGTCGCCACCACCCATAGGTTGCGGACCCCGGAGCGGATCTCGTCTTTGAAGAACAAGCCCAGAATGCAGATCGGGATGGTCCCGATGATGACGTACCAGCCCAGTCGATAGTCGGCGTTGCGATGCGACTTGACCACCAGACCGTCTACCCAGGCCCGCAGAATGCGCACGATATCGCGCGCGAAATACACCAGGACGGCGGCTTCGGTGCCCAACTGGGTGACCGCGGTGAACGAGGCGCCGGCGTCGTCGTCGAAGAAGATCCGCGACATGATCGCCAGATGCCCCGAGGACGACACCGGCAGGAACTCGGTCAAGCCCTGCACCACCGCCAATGAAATGACTTGCCACCAGGACATCGCCGCAACCGCAGACACGACGACGACCGTACCTGGTACGGCACACGGGTACCGGGTGCGACTAGCGCGAAACGGGTGCCGCCTGGGCGACCGCATCACGCACCGCGGCGGCCAGGCTGCGCTCGTCGGTGACATCGATATCGACCAGACTGCGAACCGACCGCGCGACGACGTCTTCGGCCTGCGGGACGGGCGCGGTCAAGCGCGGCCGGTAGATTTCGACGATGAGCGACCGGTGTTCGATGTGGAAGGAAAAACTGCGTCCGTCGCCGACCTGTCCATAGCCGCTGGCGAAGATGCCCGTCGACATGTCTTCGATAGCAAACTGTTTGTTTGCAACATGCCGGTCAGCAGTGACGGTCATGCCGCGACAATACCTCTCCAGACCTCTCTAGCACCGCTTTTCGTGGGCAACATGACGAGATCGGACGCGACATGGATAGTCGAAATTCCTTGAGATGTGGGACCCAGGCTCGACGTTCGGAGGACTAGGCAGTTGCTGACAGCTACTAAGCAAGCAGCTCAACGCTGCCTTTGGGCCGCTGCCGCTTTGCTGACATTGGTGACGGCTTGTTCGTCGAATCCGCTGCAAACCGCGCCGCCGACGATCCCGCCTGCGCAGCCTGCCGTGTCTCCGCCGGTTTCCCAGGAGCCGGCGGGGGTGATTCGGCCGTTGAGCGGCCATCCACAGGCGGCGCTGTATGACAACGGCACGCGTCGGCTGGCGGTTCTTACCCCGGGCGCCGATCCGTCCGCGCCATCGGGCATCACCGTGTTCGACGATGCGCGGAATCCGCCGCGCGTGATCAGCCTGCCCGGGCCCGCGACCGCGGTGACCTGCGACAACCGCGGCACCGCCTACCTGGCCACCCGGGGTGGTTACTTCGTGGTCGACCTGTCCGCCGGCCGCATCACGCAGGTCAGCGTCGCAGACGCCGCGGGCACCGAGTTCACCGCGATCGCGCGGCGCGCCGACGGCAAACTGGTGCTGGGCAGCGCCGACGGCGCGGTCTACATCCTGGATTCCACGAACTCCGGCACTGCCCGGACAGCCAACCGGATCAAGATCTTTGCGCGCGTGGATTCCCTTGTGACACAAGGAAATATCGCTGCGGTCTTGGATCGCGGCCAGACGTCGGTGACGACGGTCGGCGCCGACGGTCGCGTCCAGCAGGCACTGCGCGCCGGAGAGGGCGCCACTACCCTGGCCGCCGATCCGCTGGGCCGGGTACTGGTCGCCGACACTCGCGGCGGCCAACTGCTGGTATACGGTATCGACCCGCTGATCCTGCGCCAGGCCTACCCCGTGCCGCAGGCCCCGTATGGGCTGGTCGGCTCCCGCGAGCTGGCCTGGGTATCCCAAACCGCGTCCAACGTCGTCATTGGTTACGATCTGTCCACCGGAATACCCGTGGAAAAGGTGCGTTACCCAACCGTGCAGCAACCCAACTCGCTGGCCTTCGACGATGCGTCGGGCACCTTGTACGTGGTGTCGGGGTCGGGCGCCGGGGTCCAGGTCATCGACCATGCGGCGGGTGCCGCGTGAAAGGCCGGCCCGCGCCGAGACGGAGCCGGCTGCCCGCGGGCTGGGATACTGACATGTCGGACGAATATGAGTGGGCGCCGTTACGCCTGCCGCCGGAAGTGACCAGGCTGAGCGCGTCCACCCGGTTGTCCATCGAGGCCGAGTACCGCGGCTGGGAGCTGACACGGGTGCGGCTCTATACCGACGGCAGCAGACGGGTGTTGTTGCGCCGCAAGAAGTCTCGACTGGACAATGCGTCGTCCGACCAGCCGGAACCGTGACGGTCGGCGACCGGCGCCACGGTTGGATCTACGGCCTGGTGCGGCGGCTGCTGTTCCTCCTTCAGCCCGAGCGTGCCCACACATTCGTCTTCGCCGTGCTACGTGCCGTCACCGCCGTCGCGCCGGCACGCCGGGTGCTGAGCCGATGCCTGGGCCCGACGGATCCAGTACTGGCCAGCACCGTGTTCGGGGTGCGCTTTCCCGGACCGCTGGGGCTGGCCGCGGGTTTCGACAAGGACGGGACCGGGCTGGACACCTGGGCCGCGATGGGATTCGGCTATGCCGAGGTGGGAACCGTCACCGCGCATCCGCAACCCGGAAACCCGCCGCCGCGCATGTTCCGGCTGCCCGCCGACCACGCGCTGCTCAATCGGATGGGATTCAACAACCACGGCGCCGGAGCGCTCGCGATTCGGCTCACCCGGCATCGACCCCGGGTGCCGATCGGGGTCAACATCGGCAAGAGCAAGACGACGCCCGCCGGCGAAGCGGTTGACGACTACCGGGCCAGTGCCCGACTGGTCGGCCCGCTGGCCTCCTACCTTGTGGTCAACGTCAGTTCGCCGAACACACCTGGGCTGCGGGATTTGCAGGCGGTGGAGTCACTTCGACCCATCCTGGCCGCCGTGCTGGCCGAAACCTCGACTCCGGTGCTGGTCAAGATCGCGCCGGATCTCGCCGACTCCGACATCGACGACATTGCGGACCTGGCGGTCGAGTTGGGTGTTGCCGGGATCGTCGCGACCAACACCACGGTGTCGCGGGACGGCCTGGCGACCCCCGGAGTCGACGAGCTGGGCGCCGGCGGTATTTCCGGACCGCCGGTGGCACGCCGCGCCACCGAGGTGCTGCGCCGGCTCTACGACCGGGTCGGCGATCGCCTGGTGTTGATCAGCGTGGGCGGTATCGAGACCGCCGACGACGCATGGGAGCGCATCACCGCGGGCGCGTCGCTGCTGCAGGGCTATACCGGGTTCATCTACGGCGGGGCCTTGTGGGCCAAGCACATTCACGACGGGATTGCCCGCCGGCTGCATGACGGCGGGTTCGCCTCGCTGGGTGAGGCGGTGGGCTCGGCCGTTCGGAAGGTCGAGAAACCGCCCGGTTAGGCCTGGTAGCCGCGAGCGCTGCAAACTGCCGTGGCCCGGCCACCCGCCGGGGGTGATTAGAAGGGTGATCGGGCGGGAGCACCGGCTCCGCCGGTGCCGGCGGAGCCGCCATCGCCACCCGCCCCGCCCGCGGAACCCAGCGGCGCCGCGCCCGGGCTTCCGCCGCCGCCACTGGTGCCGACGCTACCGAATCCGCCACCGCCGTCACCGCCGGTGCCGCCGTTGCCGCCGGTGCCACCGGTGCCGCCGGTACCGCCGATGCCGAATACTGCATTGCCGCCCGCTCCGCCCGTGCCACCGATAGCGGCATCGCCGCCTTTGCCGCCGGCGCCCGCGCTGTTCTTGGTGCCGTTTCCGAACCCGCCGTGGCCACCGGTGCCGCCACTGCCACCGGTCCCGCCGATGCCGCCGTTGCCGATCAGGCCCGCAGAACCCCCCGCACCGCCGGGCTGCCCGGCCGTCGTCTGGGTAAAACCGTTGCCGCCGGTGCCGTACAAAATGCCACCGGCACCGCCGTTAGGACTTGTCGCCGTCCCGTCCGCGCCATTGCCGATGAACGGCCGCCCGAACAACGTCTGGGCGGGCGCGTTGATGGCGCCCAACAAGCTTTGCTCCAACGTCTGCAACGGCGTGACGTTAGCCGCCTCGGCGCCCGCATACGCCCCACTGGCCGCGTTCAACGTCTGGACGAAACTCTGATGAAGCTGCGCGACCTGGGCGCTCACCGACTGATACTGCGCGGCGTAGCCGTTGAACAGTGCCGTAATGGCCTGCGACACCTCGTCGGCACCGGCCGCCAGCACTCCTGTCGTGGACGATGCCGCCGCGGCGTTTGCCGTACTCAGCGACGTGCCGATGGTGGCCGCATCCTGCGCTGCCGCTGTCAGAAACTCCGGAACTGCGAACACAAACGACATCGAACCCTCCCGAGACCCGTTACGTGACGTACGCCACGGCTGTAAGCAATGCCGGAGGTAATTGTCAACGTTTCGGCAAACGTTGTCAGCGGTTTCGCCAGATCGAGCGGTCATCGCGCGCCCGGGCGTTACATCGCCAGAGCGTCGGGGTACCCAAGCCGGTACCTAACGAGGAGGCTGCCATGAAGCACACAGAAGACCGCCCCGCAACGCTGCGGATGCCGCGCTCCCGCGGAGTGGTGACGGGATTGCTCCTAGTGATTCTGGGCGCCTGGGGTGCGCTGATTCCGTTCATCGGTCCCCGATTCGATTTCGCCTACACCCCGGGTCAGGTGTGGACCGCCGCGCGGGGCTGGCTCGAGGTGTTGCCGGGCGTCGCCGCGGCGCTCGGGGGTCTGCTGCTGATCATTTCCGGCAATCGCGCCATCGCAATGCTCGGTGGCTGGCTGGCCGCCCTCGCCGGTGCATGGTTCGTGGTCGGCACCCAGTTCGCCCCGCTGTTGCGGATCGGCTCGGTGGGGGATCCGGTCGCCGTAACGGATCGCAAGCGCGCTGCGTTGGAGCTCGCCTACTTCTCCGGCTTGGGGGTGCTGATCGTCTTCCTGGCCGGCGCGGTCCTGTCTCGCCTGGCGGTGCGGCTGGCCCGTGATGTCCGGCCGGTGCCTGCCGCGCCGCCGGCTGACGAACAGGTCGCTGCGGCGGACGAACCCGCGGCCGGGGCGTCGCCAGAGCCGTATTCGGACGCAAAGTATTCCGAAGCCCTCACCATGCCGCGGGCACAAAAAATGCCGGCGGCGAGCGGTGAAGCCGCAAGCACCGAGCACCGCAGCCGGTTCCTGCGCCGACACCGTGCCGGCGTGTAAGCCAGCGGGCAGGGCCCGCGTCACTGCCGGCTATTTCAGAGCAGTCCGAGCAAACGCAGGTCACTGAGGTACTTCGCGATGATCTGCGGCGAGATGTGCGGAATATCCTTATCCGGGCCTACTTTCGCGTCCTGCACGGCCGCTCGGAACCGGTCGGTCGGAGCCATCGACCCGTGCAGCGGCGGCGCCGGTTTCTGGTAGTTGTGCAGCAACGGCAGTAGTGACGCGTGACGCTGCTTTTCGGGCAGGCCGCGCAGCGCGGTCTCGAATCGTCGCAGCCAGTCGCCGTAGTCGTCGATGCGGTGGATGGCACATCCGGCCCCATTAGTCGGGGAGACGAGCCAGTCGACGAACTGGTCCATCCCGATGCCGTCGTCGTACGGGTTCATCACGTGGTAGGTCTGGAAGCCGTCCCCGCCGCGGGCGCCCAGCGTCGCGATGGCCTCGGCAATGAACTCCACCGGCAAGCCGTCGTAGTGGGCACGCTGGCGGTTGCCGTCGGCATCCAGCTCGTAGAACGAACCGGGTGCGATGCCGGTGGCCACCAGGCTCAGCATCATCCGGGTGAACATGTCCGGCACGTTGAGCTGACCCGCCCACGTGGTGTCGGCCAGGATCATGTCGCAGCGGAACACCGCGACCGGCAGCCCGCACAGATCATGGGCCTCGCGCAATAGCACCTCGCCGGCCCACTTGCTGTTGCCGTAGCCGTTGGCGTAACTGTCGTTGATCTGCCGGGTCGCGCTGATTCGCCGGATGTCGGCGTCCTCGGTGAACGTGCCCGGCTCGATCTGATCCCCCACCCCGATGGTCGACACGTAGGTGTAGGGCTTGATCTTCGTGGTGAGCGCCAACCGGATCAGTTCGGCGGTGCCCAGCGCGTTGGGCCCGAACAGCTCGCTGTAGGGCAGCACGTGGTTGACCAGAGCGGCCGGGTCGACGATCAGGTCAATGGTGTCGGCCAGCCGCTGCCAGGCCGCCGGGTCCAGACCGAGGTTGGCCTCGCCCTTGTCGGCCGCGAGGACCTCGAGGTGGTCGGCCGCCAGCCGCCGGTAGTGCGCCAGCAGCTCGGGGTCGCCACTGTCGAACGTCTTGTCCAGGCGTGCCCGGGCATCGTCGTCCGACTTCGCCCGCACCAGGGCGATCACCTTGCCGTCGACCAGGTCCATGCGCTCCAGCCAGTCCAGCGCCAGGTAGCGGCCCAAAAAGCCGGTCGCGCCGGTCAACAGGACGGTGCGCACCTCGGCGCTTGGGCGCGGCAGCGCGGGCGCGGCCACCAGGGTGGATGCGTCGATGAACCTGTCTAGGGTGAGGTCGCTCGCGTGCACCTCCAGCGCGTCCCGGCCGTGGATCACCGCGAACGTGGGCCGCTTGCTGCCCTGCCGCTCGCCCTCGATGTAGTCGGCGATCGCTGCCAGGTCGCTCGCCGGGCTGACGATCACACCCACTGGCACGTCGACGTCGAAGATCTCCCGCAGCAGGTTGCCAAATGTCAACGCGGACAACGAGTCTCCACCTAGATCGGTGAAGTGCGCGTCGGGTGACAAGTCGGTGCTCGCCGCGCCCAGCAGGGCCACCGCCGCCCGACTCACTGTTTCGCGCACCGGCGCATCGGCGCCGCTGCGCCGCAGCTCGCTCAGCTCGTTGGCCTGGCTCGCGGCCAGCTCGCTGTACAGCTGTTCGAGCCGATCGCCGTAGTGTTGCTTCAGCCTCGGCCACGCCAGCTTGCGGATACCGGTGAGCAGACCGTTCTCCAGCGTGAATGGCGTTGTCTCGATGATGAAGTCGCGCGGCACCTCGTAGGACTGCAGGCCTGCCTCCTTCGCCACGGTCTGCAGCGAGTCGGCGATCAGCGGCTTCAAGGCCGCTATGTCAGTGCCCGCCGAGCTCGCCAGCGCTTCTTCGGTGGGGACTACGACGGCCAACAGGTAGGGATGCGCGCTGTTGCCGTAGACGTAGATCTGGCGCACCAGCGGGCTATTGCCGAACGCCGCCTCCAGCTTGGCGACGGTCACGAACTCGCCCTGGGCAAGCTTCAGCACGTTGTTGCGGCGGTCCACGTACACCAGCCGGTCCGGAGCGACCTCCGCCACGACGTCTCCGGTCCGGTAGTAGCCGTCCGCGTCGAACACGCCGGCCGTAACCTCCGGCCGCTTGTAATAGCCCGGGAACATGTTCTCGGTCTTGACCAGCAACTCGCCCCGCGGATACGGCTGGTCGGTGCTGAAATAGCCCAGATCGGGAACGTCGACCAGCTTGTAGTCGATCACCGGAGGACGCTGAACTTCACCGTCGAACAAGACCATCCCGGCCTCGGTGGAGCCGTAACCGTCGAGCAGCGGGATCTCCAGCAGCGCTTCCGCCCAGTTCCGCAGCTCCGGGGAAATGGGCGCTGAGCCCGTCATCGCGAAGATGTAGCGCCCACCCAGCAGGTCCTGGCGTTGCTCGGCCATGACCTGGGCTTCGACGGCCTCGCGGGCGGCGGGGTCACCGGGATCAATCGAGCGCTGGTCGACCGCGCGCCGGTATTCGCTGTACAAGGTCTCCCAGATCCGCGGCACGAAGTTCAACTCGGTGGGCCGCACCAGCCGCAGGTCCTCCAGCAGCGTCGAGAGGTCACTCCTGGCCGCGAAGTACGCGGTGCCGCCGTTGCCCAGCGTGCCGTAAAGGATTCCGCGTCCCATGATGTGGCTCATCGGCATGAAGTTGAGGGTGATCGAGGCCGCGGTGGGCCCGAACCAGTTTTTACTCGACCGGCGCCACATCTTGCCGACGTTGCTCTGTCGATACATCGCACCCTTGGGCGCGCCGGTGCTGCCGGAGGTGTAGATCAGCAGCGCCAGCGAGTCGGTGTGGCCCGACACCGCCGGTGGCTCGACAACCGGCCCCGCCGGCAGCGTTGTGCCGCGGTCCAGGACATCCTCTAGGGTCTGGACCACCACCGCCGTGTCCGCCAGCCGCTCCCGCGCCGTGTCGAGCGCCTCGCGCTGGTCGTCCACCTCGGGGTGATAGTCGAACACCACCAGCTTGGCCGGAAGATGACCGCTCAACAGCACGTCCACGGCATCCGACAGCTGATTCACACTGGCCGCCATCATCGTGGGCTCGGTCTCGGCCACGATCGGCTGCAGCTGGGTGACCGCCGCACTGGTCTGCAGCGGCACCGACACCGCCCCGATCATCGCCAGCGCCATGTCGATGGTGGTGTAGTCGAGGCTGTTGAAGCCCAGCACGCAGACCCGGTCGTCGGCGCGCACCGAGTCGTGGGTGAGGGCGCGCGCCAGTGCACCGACCCGGTCGCCTAGCTGACGGTAGGTGATGGTCTCGAAGTGGGGCAGCGGCCGCACCGAGGTGCGGCCGTTCTGGGCGTCGGTGAGGTACTCGACAGCGCGCTGCCCGAGCGCGGGCCGGTCGGCGTAGCCCTGCAGCGCGGTCCAGATGATCTCCGGCAGGCTCAGGCCGGGTTTTTCCAGGGCGGCGGCGATTGCCGGGTCCGGCTTGGCGGCGGCGAACTGTGCGTCGTCGTGGATCAGGGTTTCGATGCGGCGTTCGAGGTGCTTGTCACGAGTAGTAGTCGACATGACAGTTCCTTGCGGTCACTGAGGCGAAAGATGGTTCGCGCCACGCTGCGCTGAGCAACTAGAACGTTAGCGAAACTAACGGTATTCCACAACGGTCGGCATCCGCCCGCACTGTGAGATGGCGCACGTCGGTGGGCGGGGTTACCGGCGCGCTTCGTCGGGATCGAGGCTGTCGAGCAGTCGTTGCATGGTGTCACACATATGCCCGAAGTCGCCGGTGCCGACCAGTTTCGACCATCGCGCCTCGATGTCGGCGACCCGCTCGCCCGCGTCGGCAAGCAACCGATGTCCGCGGTCGGTGAGTTCGATCAGCTTGGCTCGCCCGTCGTCGGGGTCGGCCCGCCTGGTCAGGTACCCCAACGCGCATAGATCGTTTACCAACTCCGAGGTCGCCGCGAGGCTGAGCTGTGCGCGGGCCGCCAGTTCGGTGAGCCGGACACCGCCGGTGCCGATATTGCCGAAGATCTGCAGGTGCGGATCACGGACATCGCCGTAGCCGCGCGCGGCGCGGGGTTCGGCCAGCTCGCGGCGAAATTGCCGGGTCAATCGCACCAACAACTGACCCACTGCCTGCCGGTCCGCCGGCAATTCCATTGACGCCGCCATAGCCGAGGAGGATACTACGGTTACCGAAGTTTCGGGTTCCGAATTAGTTGGAGGCTCTCATGGCAGACCGCACCGATGAATTCGTCCCGACCGCCCTGGGCCGGCTGCACGTGATGCGACGGGGGACAGGACCCGTCACCGCCTTCTGGCATAGCTTGTTTCTGGATTCCCGATCGTGGGCGCCGCTGACCGACGCCCTGGAAACGCTGGCGCCGCACCGCGCCGTGGTCACTGTCGACGGGCCATCGCACGGACCCAGCGAACCGCTGCGCCGCGACTTCACGTTCGACGAATGCACCCGCGCCGCGGTTGAGGTCCTCGACGGGCTCGGCATCGCCGAACCGGTCGACTGGGTCGGCAACGCTTGGGGCGGACACGTCGGCATCCTGTTGGCCGCCACCCAACCACGGCGGATCCGCACGTTGACCACCATCGGCACCCCGGTGCCGGCGCTGAGCACCCGGTTCCGCTGGACCAAGGCCTGGCCGTTGGTGGCGCTGTATCGGTGGTCGGGACCGACGCGGTTTCTGTGCGGTGCGCTTTCCGATGCTCTGCTGGGGTCCGATGCCGTTGCCGCGCAACCGGATCAGGCTCAGGCGGTTATCGACGCATTTCGTCGCGCCGACCGCTCCGGCATGTTGCACGCGATGCGCTCGATGATGCTGAAGCGACCCGACCTGAGCGAGTATCTGCCGCGGGTGGCCGCGCCCACCCTGATGCTGGCCGCCCGCGACGACGACGAAGGCTGGCCGCTGCAGCAGGCCGAGGCTGCCTGCGCCACCATGCGCAACGCCCGCGCCGGCCAGCTGTCCGGTAGCGCGAGGGTGGCGCCACTGCTGCTGGACGCCGAGCTGATCGCGCGAACCCTGCTCGGCTTCTGGTCAGAGGTCGCCCAGGATCCCGCACATGATGTCGAGGCCTTCGGCCAGTAGCTCGTCGGTAATGGTCAGCGGCGGCAGTAGCCGAACGATGTTGCCGAACATGCCGCAGGTCAACAGGACCACCCCGGCGCGGTGGGCCGCGGCGGCCAGTTTCTCGGTCAGCACGGCATCGGGTTCTGCGGTTCCGGACTTCACCAGTTCGACGGCGATCATGGCGCCGCGGCCACGCACGTCGCCCACTCGGTCGTCGGCCGCCTGCAGCCGCAACAACCGGTCCATGATCTGCTGCTCGATCTGCCGGGCCCGTTCCACCAGGCCCTCGCGTTCAATGGTTTCGATGGTGGCCAGCGCGGCCGCACACGCGACCGGGTTGCCGCCGAAGGTGCCGCCCACACCGCTGGCGTGCGGTGCATCCATGATCTCGGCCCGACCGGTCACCGCGGACAGCGGCAGGCCGTCGGCGATGCCCTTGGCGGTGACGATCAGGTCCGGCTCCAGGCCGCGGGGGCCCTCGTGCTCGCAGGCGAACATCGCGCCGGTGCGGGCAAAGCCGGTCTGCACCTCGTCGGCGATGAAGACCACGTCGTTGGCACGGCACCAGTCCAGCAGCGCGGGCAGGAACCCGTCGGCGGGAACAATGAAACCGCCCTCGCCCTGGATGGGCTCGATGATGACGGCGGCCAGGTTGGCCGCGCCCACCTGCTTGTCGATGACGCTGATGGTCCGGGCGGCGGCCAGTTCACCATCGGTGGCCAGCTCCTTGTCGAGCAGCCCGTCGCGGTAGGGGTAGGACAGCGGTGCCCGGTAGATCTCCGGAGCGAACGGGCCGAAGCCGCTCTTGTAGGGCATGGACTTGGCGGTCAGCGCCATCGTCATGTTGGTGCGGCCGTGATACGCGTGGTCGAACGCGACCACCGCGGGCTTGCGGGTGTACGCGCGGGCGATCTTGATGGCGTTCTCGACCGCCTCGGCGCCGGAGTTGAACAACGCCGAGCGCTTCTCGCCGGCGCCCGGGGTGATCCGGTTGAGCTGTTCGGCGACCGCTACGTACTGCTCGTAGGGCGTCACCATGAAACAGGTATGGGTGAACTGCGCCACCTGCGCGCGCACCGCGTCCACGACGTGGGGAGAAGAGTTGCCGATCGTGGTGACCGCTATTCCGGAACCCAGATCGATGAGCCGGTTCCCGTCGGCGTCCTCGAGGATTCCCCCGCCGGCGCGGACGACGAACACCGGCAGCATGACCCCTACGCCACTGGACACCGCCGCGACCCGCCGTTTGTTCAGTTCCAGTGAGGCGGGACCCGGGATTTCGGTGACCAGGTGGCGTGTCTGCTCGAGGCTGGCCACGCGTCCTCCTCTCCTCGCGGCGCGGCGGTCATGTTCGCGGGTAAAGCCTATCGGTTCGCCGCGGCGGTACGGCCCTGCCGGGCCGGTCCGTTCGCGACCTGCGGGAATGGCAGACTGGACGGTTACGAGGCGTGCGAGCTTCCGAGTCGAGTTCGGCGCCGCCCTCGAAATGTCGAGGGATACCGCATACGAAAGACAGGCGTGTTGATGGAGAGTTTGGTCTTATTCCTGCCGTTCCTGCTCATCATGGGCGGGTTCATGTATTTCGCGTCGCGGCGTCAGCGACGCGCCATGCAGGCCACCATCGACCTGCATGAGTCGCTGGAGCCGGGGGACCGGGTGCACACCACGTCCGGGATGGAAGCCACCGTCGTGGGCATCACCGACGACACCGTCGACCTCGAGATCGCCCCTGGCGTGGTGACCACGTGGATGAAGCTGGCGATCCGCGACCGGATCCTGCCGGACACCGATGAGGATCACGACGATGACACCCACGAGGACCTGGACGAGGAACCGGCCCACCCGGACGACGACGAGCAGGTACCAGCCGGCGACGAGAGCCGAGCGACCAAGGAGTCCTGAGGGTTCCCGACCGGACTGCTGACCAGACCGACAAGCCCGGTTGCGCGACGTGCCCCGGAGCGCCACGTAGGCTCTGTTGGGGGTAAGAACCGACTTTCAAGGAGACATACGGAACGTGGCATCGTCTTCGGCGCCGGTGCATCCTGCCCGCTACCTGTCCGTATTCCTGGTGCTACTCATCGGCGTTTACCTGCTGGTGTTCCTCACCGGCGACAAGAAGGCCGCCCCGAAACTGGGTATCGACCTACAGGGCGGAACCCGCGTCACGTTGACCGCGCGTACCCCCGACGGCACGGCGCCGAGTCGGCAGGCGTTGAACCAGGCTCAGCAGATCATCAGCGCCCGGGTCAATGGTCTTGGCGTGTCGGGCTCCGAGGTCGTCGTCGACGGCGACAACCTGGTCATCACGGTGCCCGGGAACGACGGCAACGAGGCCCGCAACCTCGGCCAGACCGCCCGGCTCTACATCCGTCCGGTGCTCAACTCGATGCCGGCACAGCCCGCGCAGGAAGAGCCCAAGCCGCCCGCGGGAACGCCGCCACCCGGCCAGCCCGGGGCGCCGGCCGCGCCGCCATCGGGGGCCCCGGCCGCACCACCGTCAGGGGCCCCGGCGCAACCGCGGCCTTACCCTCAGGAGCCGCCGCCGTCACCTGCTCCGGCGCCGACTCCGAGTGCCAGCCCCGCTCCGCCGAGCGCCGGCGGGGCGCCGCCAGCCGACCTGCCGCCCGGTGAGCAGCCGGCACCCCCGGATCCGCGCAAGGACCTGGCCGAGCGCATCGCGCAGGAGAAGAAGTGGCGGCAGAGCACCAGCCCCTACATCCAGATGGTCGCCCTGCAATTCGAGGCCACCCGCTGCGACAAAGAGGACATCCTGGCCGGCAACGACGACCCCAAGCTGCCGCTGGTGACCTGCTCGACCGACCACAAGACCGCTTACCTGTTGGAGCCGTCGATCATCAGCGGCGACCAGATTCAAGACGCCAGCTTCGGGATGGACCAGCGAGGCGTCGGCTACGTCGTCGATCTGCAATTCAAGAGCGGGGCCGCCGACGAGTGGGCCCGCTACACCGCGGCCCACCTGGGCAAACAGACCGCCTTCACCCTGGACTCGCAGGTCGTCAGCGCGCCGCAGATTCTGGAGCCGATACCCGGCGGCCGGACCCAGATCAGCGGGGGAGACCCGCCGTTCACCGCGGCGGCCGCGCGCCAGCTCGCCAACGTCTTGAAATACGGGTCGCTGCCGCTGTCCTTCGAATCCTCGGAGGCCCAAACGGTTTCGGCGACATTGGGTTTGACGTCGCTGCGAGCGGGCCTGATCGCCGGCGGGATCGGTCTGGCGCTGGTGCTGGTCTATTCGCTGCTGTACTACCGGGTGCTGGGCCTGCTGACGGCGCTGTCGCTGGTCGCTTCGGGCGCAATGGTTTTCGCGATCTTGGTGCTGCTCGGCCGCTATATCAACTACACCCTCGACCTGGCGGGCATCGCGGGTCTGATCATCGGTATCGGTACCACCGCCGACTCGTTCGTGGTGTTCTTCGAACGCATCAAAGACGAGATCCGCGAAGGCCGTTCGTTCCGATCGGCGGTGCCGCGCGGTTGGGCCCGGGCCCGCAAGACGATCGTGTCGGGCAACGCGGTCACCTTCCTGGCCGCTGCTGTGCTGTACTTCCTGGCGATCGGACAGGTGAAGGGATTCGCATTCACCTTGGGTCTCACCACGATCCTGGACCTGGTGGTGGTGTTCCTGGTGACCTGGCCGCTGGTGTACTTGGCCTCCAAGTCGTCGACGCTGGCCAAGCCGGCCTACAACGGACTGGGAGCCGTGCAGCAGGTCGCGCGCGAGCGCCGGGCTCAAGCGGGTGCCGCCAAGACGGGACGGGGATAACGCCATGACGTCCAAGACCAAGACCAAGACCGAAACCGACACCGGCAACGCGGCCCAAGGCGCGGTAGAGCTCAGCGGCCCCGACCCCGACCGGGCCACCAGCGGGGTGCAGCGCAGCTTTTTGTCCCGGCTCTACACCGGCACGGGTGCGTTCGAGGTGGTGGGACGCCGCAAGCTCTGGTACGGCGTCAGCGGTGCGATCGTCGCGATCGCCATCTTGAGCATCATCGTGCGCGGGTTCACTTTCGGGATCGATTTCAAGGGCGGCACGACGGTGTCGTTTCCCCGCGGCGACGTGAAAGTGACCGAGGTCGAAGAGGTGTTCCACAAGACCCTGGGCAGCGATCCCGAATCGGTGGTGACGGTCGGCAAGGGAGCCTCGGCGACGGTGCAGATCCGCTCGAAGACCTTGTCCAACGCCCAGACGGAAAAGCTGCGCGATTCCCTGTTCGACGCGTTCCACCCCCAAGGCGCCGACGGCAAACCCAGCAAGAAGGCCATCAGCGATGCGGCGGTATCGGAGACCTGGGGCGACCAGATCACCAAGAAGGCGGTGATTGCGCTGGTGGTGTTCCTGGTTCTGGTCGCGATCTACATCACCGTGCGCTACGAGCGGTACATGACCATCTCCGCCATTGCGGCCATGGTCTTTGACCTGACCGTCACCGCCGGCGTCTATGCGCTGGTGGGCTTCGAAGTCACCCCGGCGACCGTCATCGGGCTGCTGACGATTCTCGGGTTCTCGATCTATGACACCGTCATCGTGTTCGACAAGGTCGAAGAAAACACCAACGGCTTCCAGCACACCACCCGGCGCACCTTCGCCGAGCAGGCCAACCTGGCGGTCAACCAGACCTTCATGCGCTCCATCAACACCAGCCTGATCTCGGTGCTGCCGGTGGTGGCGCTGATGGTGGTGGCGGTGTGGCTGCTGGGCGTGGGCACGCTCAAGGACCTGGCACTGGTACAGCTGATCGGCATCATCGTGGGGACCTATTCGTCGATCTTCTTCGCAACGCCGCTGCTGGTCACCTTGCGGGAACGCACTGACCTGGTACGCACCCATACCCGCCGGGTGCTCAAACGCCGCGCTGCCGCCTCGCCGGCGGCTGGCGAGCAAGGCGAGGACACCGCCGCAGAACTGACTGAATCCGCCGCCCTCGAGGCCTCACCGCAGGCATCCGACCATCCACAGAAGGCGGACAGCAAACCGGCGGTGTCGACCAAGCCGGCACCGGGTGCCCGGCCGGTGCGGCCCTCCGGCACCAAGCAACGTCCGACCGGCAAGCGGAACGCCGGTCGGCGGTAGGAGTCATGGCCACCTGGCGCCGCCACGGCGGAGGCAATTTCGGCCAGTGGTCCGGATTGCGGAAAGCCTTGCGCGGCAATGTCGTCGGGATGACCGTTGGCACCGCCGCGACGGTGGCGGTGGCCGCCACGCTGACCGCCTGTTCGGGGAGTGCCGCCGGTCAGATCGATTACGTCGTCGACGGTGCGCTGCCGACCTACAACACCAACACCGTCATCGGCGCCGCCTCGGCCGGAGCGCAGGCGTTTGCCCGGGTGCTCACCGGCTTCGGCTATCACGGGCCCGACGGTCAGGTGGTCGCCGACCACGACTTCGGCACCATCTCGGTGGTGGGCGGCTCGCCGCTGGTGCTCGACTATCAGATCGCTGACAACGCCGTCTATTCCGATGGCAAGCCGGTGACCTGCGACGACCTGGTATTGAGTTGGGCCGCGCAATCCGGGCGGTTTCCCGGTTTCGACGCAGCCACGCAGGCCGGCTATATCGACATCGCCAATATCGAGTGCACACCGGGCCAAAAGAAGGCCCGGGTGTCGTTCATCCCGGATCGCGGGGTCGTCGATTACACGCAGCTGTTCGGCGCGACGTCGCTGATGCCGTCACACGTGATCGCCGAGCAGCTCAACACCGATATCACCGCGGCGCTGCTCACCAACAAGGTGCCTGTGGTGGAACAGATTGCGCGACTGTGGAATACCACGTGGGACCTCAAGCCTGGCCTCAAACCCGACGAGATTTCGAAGCACTTCCCGTCATCGGGCCCGTACAAGATCGAATCCGTCCTCGATGGTGGCGCGGTGGTGCTTGTCACCAATGACCGTTGGTGGGGCGCCAAGGCGATCACCAAGCGGGTCACCGTCTGGCCGCAGGGAGCCGATATTCAGGATCGGGTCAACAACCGCAACGTCGACGTGGTGGACGTGGCGGCCGGATCGTCAGGGGCACTGGCCACTCCGGACAACTATCAGCGCACCGACTCGCCGTCCGACGGGATAGAACAGCTGATCTTCGCGCCGCGCGGGCCGCTGGCCGACGTCCGCGCCCGCCGCGCCGTCGCCCTGTGTACGCCGCGGGAGGCGATCGCCCGGGATGCCGGGGTTGCGGTCGCCAACTCACGTCTGTCCCCGGCCACCGAGGATGCTGTCGCCGCGGCCGACGGCGCGGCCGAGGCCAGTCAGTTCATCAAGGGTGATCCCGCCGCCGCCCGCGATGCGCTGGGGGGCTCGCCACTATCGGTGCGGATCGGCTACCGCGGGCCCAATGCGCGGCTGGCGGCCATCGTCGGGGCGATCGCCAAGTCCTGCGCGCCGGCAGGAATCACCGTTGCCGATGTGACGTTAGACACATCGGGTCCACAGGCCCTGCGGGACGGGAAGATCGATGTGCTGTTGGCCAGCACGGGTGGGGCAACCGGCAGCGGGTCCACCGGATCGTCGGCTATGGACGCCTATGACCTGCACAGCGGCAACGGAAACAACCTGTCGGGCTACGCGAATCCGCAGATCGACAACATCATCGGGGCGTTGGCGGTTTCCGCCGACCCCGCCGAGCGTGTCAGATTGCTCGCCGAGGCGGCGCCGGTACTGTGGGCTGAAATGCCGACGTTGCCGTTGTGCCGGCAGCAGCGCACGTTGTTGATGTCGAAAAAGATGTATGCCGTGAGCAGAAATCCGACCCGCTGGGGTGCGGGCTGGAATATGGACCGATGGGCGCTAATGCAATGAGGCTGCAGTGATGACTGTCAGGGGGAGCGCTCCCGTCGCCGACGTGATCGCGTCGCTGACCCGTGATGTCGCGGATTTTCCGACGCCCGGAATCCAGTTCAAGGACCTCACCGCGTTGTTCGCCGACCGCGAGGCGATGGGTGCGGTGATCGACGCGCTCGCTGATGTCGCCTCCGGCGCGGATTTGGTCGCCGGCATCGAATCGCGTGGTTCTGTGGTCGCGGCGGCCCTCGCCGCGCGGCTGGGCACCGGCGTGCTGTCGATCCGCAAGAGCGGCAAGCTGCCGCCGCCGGTGCTTACCGAGGAGTACGACCGGGAATACGGCGCGGCCAGTATGGAGATTCCCGCCGACAGCCTGGAGTTGCGGGGCCGCAACGTCGTGCTCATCGACGACGTGCTGGCCACCGGCGGAACCCTCAGCGCGGCAACACGGTTGCTCGAGCGCACCGGTGCCATGGTGACCGGGGTGGCCGTGGTCGTCGAACTCACGGCACTGGGTGGGCGTGCGGCGATCGCGCCGTTGCCGGTGCACAGCTTGAGCCAGGCCTAGCTCAGCGGCCTGAGGACAGGCCCTGTACCACGATTGAAGGAGATATCCTCAAGGTCGGAGGTGACGACTGTGGCGGATGACCAAAACGCAGCGCAAGCTGTGGCGTCGCCGGTCGAAGCGCCGCCGGTCATCGAAGCGCCCGAGTCGTCGCCGGTCGAGACCCTCAAAACCAGCAGCAGCGCTTCTCGCCGGGTTCGGGCCCGGCTGGCACGACGGATGACCGCTCGCAGCGGTGCCATCAACCCGGTGCTCGAGCCGCTGGTGGCGGTGCACCGGGAGATCTACCCCAAGGCCGACCTGTCGATGCTGCAGCGGGCCTACGAGGTCGCAGATCAACGACATGCCGGCCAGTTTCGACACTCCGGAGATCCCTACATCACCCACCCGCTGGCCGTCGCCAACATTCTCGCCGAGCTGGGTATGGACACCACCACCCTGGTGGCCGCACTGCTGCACGACACCGTCGAAGACACCGGTTACACCCTCGAAGCGCTGTCCGAGGATTTCGGCGAAGAGGTGGGCCATCTCGTCGACGGGGTGACCAAACTGGACCGCGTCGTGCTCGGCAGCGCCGCCGAAGGCGAGACCATCCGCAAGATGATCATCGCGATGGCGCGCGATCCGCGGGTGCTGGTGATCAAGGTGGCCGACCGGCTGCACAACATGCGCACCATGCGCTTCCTGCCGCCGGAGAAGCAGGCCCGCAAGGCCCGCGAAACATTGGAAGTCATTGCGCCGCTTGCGCATCGGCTGGGTATGGCCAGCGTCAAATGGGAACTGGAAGACCTGTCGTTCGCGATCCTGCATCCCAAGAAGTACGAGGAGATCGTGCGGCTGGTCGCCGGCCGCGCGCCGTCGCGAGACACCTACCTGGCCAAGGTTCGCACCGAGATCATCAACACCCTGGGCGCCTCGAAAATCAAGGCGACCGTTGAAGGTAGGCCCAAGCACTACTGGTCGATTTACCAGAAGATGATCGTCAAGGGCCGCGACTTCGACGACATCCACGACCTGGTCGGCATCCGCATCCTCTGCGACGAGATCCGGGACTGTTATGCCGCTGTGGGCGTGGTGCATTCGCTGTGGCAGCCGATGGCCGGACGGTTCAAGGACTACATTGCCCAGCCCAGATACGGGGTGTACCAGTCGCTGCACACCACCGTCGTCGGGCCCGAGGGTAAGCCGCTGGAGGTGCAGATCCGCACCCGCGATATGCACCGCACCGCCGAATACGGCATCGCCGCACACTGGCGCTACAAGGAAGCCAAGGGCCGCAACGGCGTTCCGCATCCGCATGCCGCCGCCGAGATCGACGACATGGCCTGGATGCGTCAGCTGCTCGATTGGCAACGCGAGGCCGCCGACCCCGGCGAGTTCTTGGAGTCGTTGCGTTATGACCTTGCGGTACAAGAGATTTTCGTGTTCACTCCGAAGGGCGATGTGATCACCTTGCCCACCGGATCGACACCGGTGGACTTCGCCTACGCGGTTCACACCGAGGTCGGTCACCGCTGCATCGGCGCCCGGGTCAACGGCCGGCTGGTGGCGCTGGAACGCAAGCTGGAAAACGGCGAAGTGGTCGAGGTTTTCACCTCCAAGGCGCCCAATGCCGGGCCGTCGCGAGACTGGCAGCAGTTCGTGGTGTCGCCGCGGGCCAAGACGAAGATCCGCCAATGGTTCGCCAAGGAGCGGCGTGAGGAGGCGCTGGAGGCCGGCAAAGAGGCGATGGCGCGCGAAGTGCGTCGCGGCGGACTTCCGTTGCAGCGCTTGGTCAATGGCGAATCCATGGCGGCCGTGGCACGCGAACTGCACTACGCCGACGTGTCCGCGCTTTACACCGCGATCGGTGAGGGCCATGTGTCGGCCCGCCATGTCATGCAGCGGCTGCTGGCCGAGCTCGGCGGGATCGACCAGGCCGAGGAGGAGCTTGCCGAGCGGTCCACGCCCACCACGATGCCGCGCCGCCAGCGCAGCAGCGACGACGTCGGGGTGTCGGTGCCCGGTGCCCCGGGTGTGCTCACCAAGCTGGCCAAGTGCTGCACCCCGGTGCCGGGCGACCAGATCATGGGGTTCGTCACCCGCGGCGGCGGCGTCAGCGTGCACCGCACCGACTGCACCAATGCCACGTCGCTGCAGCAGCAGGCCGAGCGCATCATCGAAGTGCTCTGGGCGCCCTCACCGACGTCGGTGTTCCTGGTCGCCATCCAGGTCGAGGCGCTCGATCGGCACCGGCTGCTGTCGGACATCACCCGGGTGCTCGCCGACGAGAAGGTGAATATCCTGTCCGCGTCGGTCACGACTTCGGGTGACCGGGTGGCGATCAGCCGGTTCACCTTCGAGATGGGTGATCCCAAGCATCTCGGCCATCTGCTCAACGTCGTCCGCAATGTCGAAGGCGTCTACGACGTGTACCGGGTGACTTCCGCTGCTTAGAAGCGTCCGGGATCCACGCAATTCAGTTGCCGAGTCTGCGCTCACGGCGCCGAACCTGCGCCTACTGCGCTAGATCGCCCAAAGGTCAAGCACTCAGCGCAGTCTCGGCAAGCGCCTGTTCGACTCGGCGCGACGGCCAGCAGATGGGCCGGGCTGCTGCGAGGTTATCGCTAGTCGAGCAGCAACGACTTGATGACGACGTCGAGGGCGGGCGGGCCGTCCTCACCGCCGCCGGCGACACCGGCCTCGGCGATCTTGTCCAGGGTGGCCAGTCCGTCGGCCTGGATGGTGCCGAAAACGGTGTACTCGGGTGGCAGCGCCGAGTCGCGATAGACCATGAAGAATTGGCTGCTGTTGGTGTCGGGTCCCGCGTTGGCCATGGCCAGGGTGCCCCGCGGATAGATGACCGGCTCCTTGAGCTTCGGGTCGTTCGGCGGGTACTGGTTGGTCGGGTATTCGTTGGCGAACTGATAGCCCGGCCCGCCGGTGCCGTCACCCTTGGGATCACCACACTGCAGCACCGACAGTGACGACGAGGTGGTCAGCCGATGGCATTTGGTGTCTTTGAAGAAGCCCTGCTGGGCCAGGCTGGCGAAACTGTTGACCGTGCACGGTGACTCGTTGTTGGCCAGCATCAGGCCGACCTTGCCTTGGCTGGTCATCATGCTGGCGCTGATCTGCGCCGGCTCGGTGGGCACCTTGCCGGTGCGCGGCGGCTTGGCCTCTTTGGCAGCCTTGTCGGGCGACGGCGGGTACTGGCAGTTGGCGCCCAGATTGGCCGGCGCCTTGAATGCCGGCATCGGCACGGCGTTGCCAAGCTGCACCGGCGGCAGACCGGTCGCCGAAGGCGAGTTGGGCGCGGAGCTGCTGGGGCTGGCTGACGTGGTCCCTTTGTGGTCGTCCTTGTTGACGAAGATGACGTACACCACCGCGGCGACCACGGCTACCGCGACCACGGAAGCCCCGATGATTGTTGCGATGCGGCGCCGCTTGGCCTGCTTGGCGCGGCGTTCCAGCTGGCGTTCGAGTTTGCGCTTGGCGGTGGCACGTCGCTGCTGATTGGTCGGCACGGCCGATATCTTTCCATGACGCCGGGAATGGGAGACTGGTGACCGTGTTGATCACCGGATTCCCCGCCGGCGTGCTGGCATGCAATTGTTACGTGCTGGCCGAGCGGCCCGGAACTGACGCCGTCATCGTGGACCCCGGCCAGCGTGCGCTGGGCCCGCTGCGTCGCATCCTGGACGAAAACCGGCTGACCCCCGCCGCGGTACTGATCACCCATGGGCACATCGACCACATGTGGTCCGCCCAGAAGGTCTCCGACACCTTCGGCTGCCCCACCTACATCCACCCCGAGGACCGGTTCATGCTGACCGACCCGATCTACGGCCTGGGGCCGCGGGTGGCGCAGCTGGTCGCCGGGGCGTTCTTCCGGGAGCCCAAGCAAGTCGTCGAACTGGACCGCGACGGCGACAAGATCGACCTCGGCAACGTTTCCGTCAACGTCGACCACACGCCCGGGCATACCCGCGGATCGGTGTGCTTCCGGGTGTTGCAGGCCAGCAAGGACGACCGGGATGTCGTGTTCACCGGCGACACGCTGTTCGAGCGCTCGATCGGACGCTCCGACCTGTTCGGCGGCAGCGGCCGCGACCTGCTGCGCTCCATCGTCGACAAGCTCCTGGTGCTCGACGACAAGACCGTGGTGCTGCCCGGCCACGGCAACGCCACCACCATCGGCGCCGAGCGGCGCTTCAACCCGTTCCTCGAAGGCCTGAGCCCGTGACCGAATTCTCGGCTCCCAAGGGAGTCCCCGACTACTACCCACCGGACTCCGCGCAGTTCGTCGCGGTGCGCGACGGCCTGCTCGGTGCGGCCCGCCGGGCAGGTTACGGGTATATCGAGTTGCCGATCTTCGAGGACACGGCGCTGTTTGCCCGCGGGGTGGGTGAGTCCACCGACGTGGTGTCCAAGGAGATGTACACCTTCGCCGACCGCGGCGACCGGTCGGTGACGCTGCGGCCGGAGGGCACCGCCGGGGTGGTGCGGGCGGTGATCGAACACGGACTGGACCGCGGCGCGTTGCCCGTGAAGCTGAGTTACGCCGGGCCGTTTTTCCGCTACGAGCGGCCTCAAGCCGGCCGGTATCGGCAGTTGCAGCAGGTCGGCGTGGAGGCGATCGGCGTCGACGACCCGGCGCTGGACGCCGAGGTGATCGCCGTGGCCGACGCCGGTTTCCGGTCGCTGGGCCTGGCGGGGTTCCGCCTGGAAATCACCTCGCTGGGCGATGAGACCTGTCGGCCGCAGTATCGGGAGCTGTTGCAGGAGTTCCTGTTCGGGCTCGACCTTGATGAGGAAACCCGGCGCCGCGCCCAGCTGAACCCGTTGCGGGTGCTCGACGACAAGCGCCCGGCGGTGCGGGCACTGACGGCCGATGCGCCGGTGCTGCTCGATCACCTGTCCGATACGGCCAAGCAGCACTTCGACACCGTGCTGTCGCACCTGGACGCGCTCGGGGTGCCCTATGTGATCAATGCGCGCATGGTGCGTGGGCTGGATTACTACACCAAGACGACGTTCGAGTTCGTCCACGACGGGTTGGGCGCGCAGTCCGGTATCGGCGGCGGTGGCCGATACGACGGCCTGATGCGCCAGCTCGGCGGACAGGATTTGTCGGGTATCGGGTTCGGGCTGGGCGTCGACCGGACGATGCTTGCCCTGCATGCCGAAGGCAAGAGCGTGGGCGAGACGACCCGCTGCGACGTATTCGGCGTGCCGCTCAGCGAGCAGGCCAAGCTGAAACTGGCGGTGCTGGCCGCGCAGTTGCGCGCCTCCGGGGTGCGCGTCGACCTGGCCTACGGCGACCGCGGGCTCAAAGGCGCGATGCGCGCGGCCGACCGGTCCGGTGCGCGGATCGCGCTGGTCGTCGGCGATCGCGACATCGAGGCGGCCACGGTGGGGGTGAAGGACCTCACGACCGGTGGCCAGGTCTCGGTGCCGACGGATGCTGTTGTCGCCGAGGTGATTTCACGATTGACTTGGTAAGTCTTGAGCATCTTTCAACCACTGACGAACGCCATCAGTGTCGTAGCACGCTGTTACAATCGAAAATATGTTCCCCGGGGTCTTCGGGACCGTGTCCTCGATGTAGTGAACCGGAGTGAAGGTCGGCTTCAAGTCCGGTCCTCTGGTGTTATCTCGGGTCTGTTGCAGGCGATGGGGTCGGTAGCGCCTTGACCGGCGTTTCTGATCGGACACACTGGACAGATGTTCCGGGCGGTCGACTATGACGACGGGCTCCATCGCGGCTACGAACTAGGTCGGGGGCTCTCGTGGGACGCCGTAATGGCATGGCGCGCGGCGCTTACCCGCTGGCTTCCGCACCAGCGGCCGCTGGCCGTTCTTGAGCTGGGCTCTGGCACCGGACGATTCAGCCGGTTTATTGCCGACGTTGGCGGCGGTCGGGTGTATGCGGTCGAGCCCTCGCACCGTATGAGAGCTATCGCGGTTGCAGAACACCGCCACGACCGAGTGCACTGCCTCGCCGGTCGCGCGGAGGCCATCCCGCTTGCGGCAGCGAGTTGCGACGCCGCCGTGCTGTTCTTTGTCCTGCACCACGTTGCCGATCTCGAAGCTGCCGCCGGCGAGCTGGCGCGTGTCCTGCGCGACGGCGGTCGCGTACTCGTCGCCGGTAGCTTTTCCGAGCGGCTACATCCGCGCACCTACTACCGCTACTTGCCGCGTGCGCGCGAGATTGAGTCGGAGTTGTTTCCAAAGCTTGAGGACGTCGCTCGCACCTTCGGGAAAACGGGACTCACAATCACCGGGTTCGACGAGGTCGAGCACGAAGGTCGCTGACAGCCTTGCCTCCTACCGCAGCAGGCTCGGGTACCGGGCGATCTCAACCTTCGAGCACATGACTGAAGACGAAATCAACGAGGGACTTTCGCGCCTTTCAACAGACGCTGACGCCGAGCACGGGCTGCAGCCCGTCCGACACGTCCACGATCTCGTTACCTTCAGCCTCAGTTGAGCCATCGGACGGAACGGAATTCGCGGCCGGGCGACGCAAGAAAACGAAATGTCGGTGGGGGTCGTAGCGTCGCCATAGGTAATTCCTCGATGGCTGAGACCAGAAGGGGGCGGCGTTGCGGGTGCAGCAGGTCCTGGCGCCGGGCGGCGGCCCGGAGTCGTGGACAGTGGTGGATGAGCGGTTCGCAGTGGTCGAGCCAGCGGATGTGTTTCTGGCTCATTTGACAGCGATTGAGCGGTCGCCCGGAACGGTCCGGGCCTATGCGTTCGATCTCCGAGACTACTTCGAGTTTTTGACTGCCCATGGGATTAATTGGCGGACAGTGCGTTTGGAACATCTCGGCCGGTTCGTCGGCTGGTTACGTCTGCCACCGACGATGCGGAATGCATCAGTGACGTCGCTTTCGACGATGGAGGCGCAGTGTTCGGCGCCAACGATCAACCGGAAGCTCGCGGCCGTGGGCTCGTTTTACATGTTCCATCACCGACACGGCGTGGACTGCGGCGAGCTGCTGTCGACGATGAAAGCCGGCGGGGCGCGAGGTTCGTGGCGACCATTTCTGGCCCACCTGGGTTCTGCTGGTGACCAACGTCGCCGGACGATCAAGCTAAAGACCCGCCGTCGGCTGCCCCGGACGTTGCCAGAGGAGTCGGTGCAGCTGATCGTCAATGCGTGTGATCGGTTGCGGGACCGGTTCTTAATCGAACTGCTCGCGGGCACCGGCATGCGGATCGGGGAGGCGCTCGGGCTACGGCATGAGGATATCGACGCCGCCGCGACCCTGATTCGAATCCGGGCCCGCCGCAACAGCAACGGCGCGCGGGTCAAGGGGGGGGGCAACGCGAGATTCCGGTCGCCCCGTCGTTGATTCGGCTCTATACCGACTATCTCGTCGACGAGTACGGCGAGCTGGATTGCGACTATGTGTTCGTCAATCTGTGGGGCGGATCGGTCGGCACACCCTGGCGGTAATGGAACGTGACCGACCTCGTCGGCCGGCTACGCGAACGCAGTGGAGTCGCGTTCTCAGCCCACGCATTTCGCCACACCTACGCCACCGGACTGCTCCGGCGCGGAGTCCCGGCCGAGGTTGTCCAGAAACTCCTCGGCCATGCTTCAGTGACGACCACCGCCAGCACCTATGCGCACCTGGAGGTCGAAGACCTCCGGCGAGTCCTGCGCGACAAAGGCTGCCTGGACCGCGCTGTAGAGGGCCAGTGATGACCACGCCGCTGAGGGTTGTCGGACCTGCTGGGGACGCCGAGCGCACTTCGCCGCTGCCGCTGCAGGATCAGCTTCGTGAGCTGGTGGCGTCGATTCTGGTCGACGACTGCCGGGTCTTTGTCACGGCCGATGACCCGGTGGGAGGTGGGCCGGCCTGCGCAGTGGCGGGTTGCCCTCGATCGCGCAAAGGCGACGCGACCGTATGTGCTGTTCACCACGACCGCTGGGTTGCGGCGGGGGAAAGCCCGATCTCGACCATTGGGACGATCCGGGGCCATGTCCTGGCCCTGAGTCGGTGCTCCTGGGCAGGCTTCCGCCGCCGTTGCGCCGGGAGATCGCCTACGGCATCGTCCAAGCGCGACAACACCCCAACCCGCCGTCGTTGCGGCTGGTCTCGCTGCAGGGCGCGATAGATGGCCTCGCCGACACCGGTATTCGCTCGTTGCTTGAGCCTGATGAAGACCGGTGGCCCAGCCCGGGCCGCCGGAGTCACGGCCGAATGCCCAAGCCAGTAGGCACCCTTAAGGTCGGCTTCTTCACATTCACCATCGACGAGCTCGATCGGCTACGCGGCCAGTTCGGGCACGAGCATGAATATGCCCGAGACGTCTGGCGGTTGCGGCGGCTGGGCGTCACCGGGGTTCCCGGCGGTTGGCGGCTGGACTTCCGCGATATTCAGCAGGGCTGGCTACGCGCTGCGGTCAAACAGTTCCTGCGCTGGCGCCACGACACCGGCCACAGCCCCAGCGGCATGCACCGCGACCTCACCGTGCTGACGCTGCTGTCGTCGGCAATGATCGAATGCGCTGGCACCAACGCCCGGCCTGAACAGTTCGACCGTGCCGTGATCACCCGGTTGTTGACCGTTCTGACCGAGCGGGGTCACCCACCGAATGCACGCCGCCAACGACTATCGTCGGTGCGCCGGTTCCTGGAGATCGCCCGCCAGCATGACTGGATCGCCGGGGTTCCCGCCGGTGCGGCACTGTATTCCGAAAACTTCCCCAAAGAAACCAAACTCTCACCGAGAGCCTTGCCGGCGTCGGTCATGGCGCAGCTGGAAAGCCCAGAGGACCTCGCCAAACTCACCGACCCCCGCTGGCGTCTGTTATTCCCGCTGCTCATGGAGACCGGACTGCGGCTCAACGATGCCCTACACCTGCCGCAGGACTGCGTCATCCACGACCAGCAAAACGTGAAGCGCTGGTGCCGATCTCGCCGGAAATGGCGGCAGCAATCAACGAACAAGCCGCACGGGTGCGCACCCAGTACTCAGCCAAGGCGGTGCTGTTCCCCCGCCACACCATGAACCCCGACGGCCGCCACCCAGTCAGCAGTTACGCCCACCGGACCGCGCTCGATACCTGGATACAGCAGTGCCACATCGTCGACGAGACCGGCGCACCCATGCGAGTCACTGCCCATCAATTCCGTCACACCCTGGGAACTCGGCTGATAAACAACGACGTTCCCCAGGAAGTGGTCCGCAAGATCCTCGACCACACCTCGTTGGAGATGACCGCCCACTATGCGCGCCTGCACGATGTCACCGTGCGCCGGCATTGGGAACGAGCACGCAAAGTTGACATCCACGGCAACACCATCACCATTGACCAAGACAGCCCGCTCGCCGATGCCCAGTGGGCCAAACAGCACCTGGCCCGCGCCACCATGGCGCTGCCCAACGGCTACTGCGGACTGCCGCTGCAGCAGACCTGCCCCCACGCCAATGCCTGTCTGACCTGCCCCGTCTTCATCACCACCCCCGAGTTTCTGCCCCAACATCGCGAGCAACTCGAGCTGACCCGCGGCATCATCGAGCGCGCCCGCCAACGCGGTCAGCTCCGGGTCGTCGAAATGAACCAACGCACCGCCGACAACCTGCTCACCATCATCACCAGCCTCGAAAACCCCTCACCCCCAACAGGTTCGGACACCGACGATGCGAGCTGACAACACCGCACACCTCCAAAAGGCCGCCGCGGCCCGCCGCGAACGCACACGTCAGCGAGCCGCCGACGCCCTCGACCGCCTCCAAAGCACCGGCGCCGCCGTCACCGTCGCCGGCCTCGCGCGTTCCGCCGGCGTTGCCCGCTCCTGGATCTACACCCAGCCCGACCTGCTCGACCGAATCAACACCCAGCCGGCGTCACCCCGCGCGGCGGCCAACCCTCGCACGCGCGCCAGCGAGGAATCCTGGCAGCAACGGATCGAGCTCGCCCACCAGCGGATCAAAGAACTCATCAAAGAAAACCAGCAACTCCGAACTGAACTCGCTATCGCACACGGTCAACGCAGAGCCGGACAAATTACCGCGTCCAGGACACCGTCCGCAACGCATAACCCCTGATCATGACCGACCAACCCAAGGGAACATTTGTTCGAAGATGGGTCGCCGCCGGAGGTGATTGCCCGGTTTAATGAGTTGTTCGAGCGGCGCCACCCCTCGACGACGGCCGAGTCGGCGGTATTGCTGGAGCGCGTCGGAGCGGCGGCGCGGTGCGAAAACCGGGCCGCCGCCGCGCAGCTGGCCGCCATCGGGGAGCTGTTCGCGTATCGGCTCGCACACTGCTCGGCGACCGAGGACTGGGCGGTTGACACCGAGGCGGCGGTAGCGGCCGAGGTGGGCGCGGCGTTGCGGATCAGTTAGGGGCTGGCGGCCAGCCGGCTGCGCTACCCGCGAGCCATGAAAGAGCGGCTGCCACGAGTGGCACAACTGTTCAAAGCCGGTGACATCGACTACCGACTGTTTCAGACCATCGTCTATCGCACCGGTCTGATCGAGGATCGCCAGGTGCCGTGCCCGTAGCCAAGACCGCGCCTATCGGGTGGCCACCGAACGCCGAAACGACCGCCACATCCGTCAAACCGGGCACACCGAAAACGCCTGGTACGACGGCCTCGCCCCACCCGACGGGGAGCCACCACCCTTCTAGCGCCGTTCGAAGCTTGACTCGGTATCGAACTATTGTTCGAATAGAGTCATGCGCTGGACCAGTCAGGCGGTAGCGGTCAACGGGGCGCCGCTCGACGATGGAGCGTTGCCCGGGCTGCAGCGGATCGGCTTCGTCCGAAGCGTGCGATCACCGCATTTCGAGGGCATGACGTTCCATGAGGTGTTGTGCAAGTCCGCCCTGAACAGGGTGCCGAACGCGGCGGCCCTGCCGTTTCGCTACACCGTCAACGGCTACCGCGGCTGCTCGCACGCCTGCCGCTACTGCTTCGCCCGTCCGACCCACGAGTACCTCGACTTCGACCCCGGCGCCGACTTCGACACCCAGGTAGTGGTGAAGACCAACGTCGTCGAGGTTCTGCGCCGCGAACTGCGCCGGCCGTCATGGCAGCGCGAGACCGTTGCGCTAGGCACCAACACCGATCCCTACCAGCGCGCGGAAGGACGTTACGCGCTGATGCCGGGCATCATCGGCGCGCTTGCCGAATCCGGTACGCCGCTGTCGATCCTGACCAAGGGAACGTTGCTGCGACGGGACCTGCCGGCACTCGTCGAGGCGGCCCGACGAGTGCCGGTGTCGGTGGCGGTATCCCTGGCGGTCGCCGATCCGGAGCTGCACCGCGACGTCGAGCCGGGCACCCCGACACCCCAGGCGCGTCTGGCGCTCATCACCGCAATCCGCGCGGCGGGCCTGGACTGCCATGTGATGGTCGCGCCGGTGCTGCCGCACCTCACCGACTCCGTCGGTCACCTCGACCGGCTGCTGGGCCAGATCGCCGCGGCCGGCGCCACCGGCGTGACGGTTTTTGGCCTGCACCTGCGCGGCTCGACACGCGGCTGGTTCCTGTCCTGGCTCGGCCGGGCGCACCCCGAACTCACCGACAACTACCGCGAACTCTACGGTCGCGGCGCCTACCTGCCGCCGAGCTATCGCGAGATGTTGCGAAAACGGGCGGCACCGCTGATCGCGAAGTACCGCCTGGGCGGTCAGCACCGCGAGTCCTCGGCCGCGGCCGAAGCGGCGATACTGCCCAAGTCCGTTCAGCCAACCCTATTTTGAGACGGCGACCACCAGAACCACGGTGAGCGCATCACTGGACGACGTCGCCGATTGGGGAACCTAGCCTGACAGGTGCCACGTTGCTTCCACGGCGCTCCCGGCTAATGCAGGTGCGGTTCGAGCAGTGCGGCCTGGCCGGTGGCCATGGGGCCGGCCGCCAACCACTGGCGAGTCGCCTCGTGTGACCGCTCGATGAGCGTTGCCGCATGCGAGAAGTCGACACCGGAAATGGAGACCGGACACAGCGGGCGGATGACGCGCAGGTCCGCTGTCTGCTCGAAGCGCTCGACGTCGAGGGCGAGGCGATGATTCACGGCAAGGGATATCGCGTGCAAAACCATCGTCACCGCCGATGGTGGTGACGTGGGCAGGGCACATGAGTAGCCGGTCGGCAACACCCAGACCTGGTCGGCGCCCAGGGCGATCGCGTGTGATACCGGGGTGTTGTTCACCACGCCGCCGTCCATCAGATCGCGCCCATTGATGTTGACCGGCGGGAAGATGCCCGGGATGGCCGCGCTGGCCGCGATCGCGTCGACCGCGTCTCCGGACGACAGCAGCACGTCGATGCCCGAGATCACGTCGGTGGCCACGACGTGGAAGGGGATCGGTGCATCCTCGAGCCTGGCGAAACCGAGTTCCCGGGTGAGGATGCGCCGCAGACCCGCGCTGGGCACCAGGTGCTGACGGCGGCCGAGGAAGCCCAGCAACCCGGCGACCGGGTGGGTGGGGAACACCTCTTTGCGGCTGAGCGACAGCCACACCTTGGCCAGTTCCCGAATGCCGTCGGTACCGGGCCGCGCGGCGATCCAGGCGCCATTGAGCGCGCCGACGGAGGTGCCGATGATCAGGTCCGGTCTGATGCCTTCATCCGCCAGGGCCTGCAGCATCCCGACCTGGATGGCGCCGAGGCTCGCGCCGCCGGAGAACACGAACGCTGTGGTCACAGATGGATACTAAGGACCTTTTGCCACCGCGGCTGCGGCTTCCGGCGAGATCGCAAATCCCTACCGTCCGTAACGAATCCGGTAGCGTTTTCGATATGACGGACGTGCGGGAGACGGTAAGCGCGGTCGCGGCCGCAGGCTGTGTGGCAATGGCCGCGGCGGCCTTGGCGGTATCGGGGATTGCGGCAACGCCGGCGGTCTCGCACGCGGACCCGGCCGGGCATCAGGTGACCTACACCGTCACCACCACCAGCGACCTGATGGCCAACATCCAGTACATGAACGCCGATCCGCCCAGCCAGGCGGCGTTCAACGCCGACTCGTCGAAGTACATGACCACCGTGCACGCCCCGATCACCGGCGGCCAGCCGCTGGTCTACACCACCACGCTGGCAAACCCGAACCAGTGGGCGATCGTCACCGCCAGTGGCGGGCTGCGGGTCAACCCGGAGTTCCACTGTGAGATCGCCGTCGACGGTCAGGTGGTGGTGTCGCAGAACGGCGGCAGCGGAGTCTCCTGCTCGACGCGGCCGTGGTGACCGGGCCGTAGTAAAGCTGTTTTGGCGCAAGGCAATTCATTGAGCGCAAGCCGCATGTAGTGCCGTCGGCCACCGGGGCCGAATCGGCCGCGGCGCCCCCCTGGAGTTCCCGGCTGCGCCCCCCGGCGACCTCGATGTGCTGTGACATGCCCGCCGTTGCGGGTACTTAGCCAGGGCACAACCACGTCGCCGGCTGGTGGGCCGGCCCGCTTCCAAGGAGCCGCACATGTCCTTCGTGACCACGCGGCCCGCGGCGTTGACCGCCGCCGCGAGCGCATTACACACCGCCGGTTCGTCAATGGCCGCCCAGAACGCGGCGGCGGCAGCGCCCACCACGGGCGTCGCTCCCGCGGCCGCGGACCAGGTCTCAGCGCTGCAGGCCGCACAGTTCGCGGCCTACGGCAGCTGGTATCAGCAGGTCAGCACCCAAGCCATGGCGATTCACCAGATGCTGGTGAACACGCTGGCGAGCAGCGCGGGTTCGTATGCGGAGACCGAGGCCGCCAACCGCACCGCGGCCGGTTCGACATCGTTGTCGGGACTTCTCGGCGGGCTCGCCACCGGAGGCTCTGGTTTGTCGTCATCGTCAGGCGCGACCATCGGAACCCCAATCGGGTGGGCTCAGAACTTCAGCGCCGCCGCCTCGGACCTGGTCCAAGTCGTGCCCGGGCAACACGGAGCCGACTCCGGCAACGTCGCCGCTGCCGACTCGATGGACGGCGTGGCAGCCGGGCTGCCCGCGGCCGCGGTGGGACCGGCGGGGTCGGCCGGCCCCGCCTCGGCGTCGGTGCTGGCCAGTTCGGGGCAGGCGCCCTCAATCGGCGCCATGTCGGTGCCGCCCAGTTGGGTCACGGCCGCCGGCCCGGCCGGTTCGGTCCCGACGACGTTGGCGGGCACCGGCTGGACCAGCGCGGCACCGCCGAATGCGCCGGTCACCGCGATGCCGGCCGGTGTGCCGTTGGCGGCCTCGATCGGGCGAGCAGGCCTTGGCTTGGGTATGCCACGCTACGGCGCCAAGCCCACGGTGATGCCCAAGCCGACAGTCACCTAGCAGCCCCGACCACGGACAGGAGCGCAGAGATGGTTTTCGATTTCGGAGCACAGCCGCCGGAGGTCAACTCCACCCGGATGTACACCGGCGCCGGGGCGGGGCCGATGATGGCGGCCGCGGCGGCTTGGAGCAACCTGGCCGATGAATTGAGTACGACGGCCCGCGTCTGCGGGTCGGTGATCTCCCAGCTGACCGGCGACGAGTGGATCGGAGCCTCGTCGGTGGCGATGGCCGGCGGGGCCGAGCCCTATGTGGCATGGATGCAGACCACAGCCGGGCAACTTCAGCACGCGGCCGACCAAGCCGTCGCCTCGGCGGCCGCATATGAAACTGCCTTCGCGATGACGGTGCCGCCGCCGGTTGTTGCGGCCAACCGGGCTCGGCTGGCGGCTCTCGTCGCTGCCAACATTCTCGGACAGAACACCCCGGCGATCGCGGCCACCGAAGCGCAGTACGCCGAAATGTGGGCCCAGGACGCCGCCGCCATGTACGGCTACGCCGGTTCGTCGGCGAGCGCCGGGGTGTTGACCCCGTTGACCTCTCCGCCGCCGACCACCAATCCCGGTGGACTGGGGGCCCAGGCCGTCGCGGTATCTCAAGCCGCGGCAAGCAGCTCGGGGTTTGGCGGGCTGGTGTCCAGCCTGCCCGCCGCCATGCAATCACTTGCGGCACCGTTGGCCGTCTCGTCGGTGACCAGCCCGTTGGACGATTTCTTCAACAACAATCTGGTGATCAATATCGGGCAAGCGGTCTTCGACACCGTGGCGTGGAACATGTTCGCCGTCGTCGCATCCTCGATCCTCAACGGAAACACCGTTCCGGCGTCAGGCGCTGCGGCTTCCGCCGCGGGGATGGGCGCCGGTGTCGTCGGGGCGACGGCCGGCCCCGCGGGCTTGGGTGGAACACCGGTGCTGGCGGGTATGGCTTCGGCGTCCGCGGTCGGCAAGTTGTCGGTACCGGCCGCCTGGTCCGCGGCGGTCCCGGTTGACGATGCTGCCGCGGGGCTGACCGGCTCGGGCTGGGCCGTCCCCGCAGAAGAGGGCATGCAGGCCACAACGTTGCCGGCCGGTACGCCGGCGGTTGCCTGGGCCGGACGGGGAGGCTACGGCGCGGGACCGCGATACGGAGTCCGGCCCAAGGTGGTCCCCCCGCAGGTGCTGGGGTAACGCGCTGTCAGTCGGAGATTTCGTCGACGGTGAACCACCGTGACGAACGCGGGTCTTCTTCCTCGCGGAACAGGGTTTCGTAGGACATATCGCCTCCGTTCACTGCGACTCCTGATGTGGCGAGGCTAACAGCGCCACGTCGATCGCCGCAGCGTAATCAGAGACCGGCGTGGGTGACGACGACGACCTCCGCGCCCCCGACGCCGGCCGCCCGCAAGGTGTGACCGACCGACGCGTCGAAGTAGGCGCTGTCGCCGGTGTCGAGTGTGATGGTCTGGTCGCCGTAGTCGAGTTCGACACTGCCGGTGTGGACGAATACGAACTCCTGGCCGGCGTGCTCGGGATGGGGATCGTCGGCGGGGTTGCCGGCAGGGCAAACCAGGAACGGCGACATGGACTTTCCCAGCAACGTCGACGCCAGCGCCCGATAGCGTCCCGGTACCGGGCCGGCGCGATCGCCTGCCCGGTCGATGGTGATCTTCTCCTGGGCCGTCTCGTCGGAGAACAGCCGCCCGACATCGACGTCGAGCGCTCGAGCGACCTTGAGCGCCACCGCGATTGACGGTGTGCTGTGCCCGCGCTCGATCTTGGACAGGTAGCTCTTGGTCAGGCCGGTCTGTTCCGCGAGCTGTTCCAGCGTGAGGCCGCGATGCCTGCGAACGGCGCGCAACAGTGCTGTCAACGGACAACTCCCTTCGCCTCGACACCCGGGGACACAAGGTTTCCTATAGTGCTACTATTGTGTCATACGCTCGCGACACCGGGGAGCCGCTGATGGCAACCACCTTTACCGATTCCAAGGCCGAACTGATGCGCCGTGCCCAGGAGCGGCTGCGCGCCGAGACGGCCGAAGCGGCGTTGACGACCCGGCAGAAGGTGGCGCTGACCTGCCGCGCCCTGTTCGACGCCGGCCATGACTCCGGCCTGGCCGGGCAGATCACCGCCCGCGCCGAAGATCCCGGGACGTACTACACCCAGCGGCTGGGCCTGGGGTTCGACGAGATCACCGAAGACAACCTGCTGCTGGTCGACGAGGACCTCAACGTCCTGGCCGGAGACGGTATGGCCAATCCTGCCAACCGTTTTCACAGCTGGATCTATCGGGCGCGTCCCGACGTACAGTGCATCGTGCACACCCACGCCTTCCACGTGGCGGCGTTGTCGATGCTGAAGGTCCCGCTGATCGTGTCGCACATGGACACCACGCCGCTCTACGACGACTGCGCATTTCTCGCCGACTGGCCGGGCGTTCCCGTCGGCAACGAGGAGGGCGAAATCATCACCGCCGCACTGGGTTCCAAGAAGGCGGTGCTGCTGGCCCATCACGGGCAGGTGGTGGCCGGGGCCAGCGTCGAGGAGGCGTGCTCGCTGGCGGTGCTGATCGAGCGTGCCGCCAAGTTGCAGCTGGCCGCCATGGCCGCCGGAACCATCGCCGAGCTGCCCGGGCAGCTGGCCCGAGAGGCCCACGACTGGACGCTGACGCCGGCGCGCAGCCGGGCCAACTTCGGCTACTATGCCCGTCGCGCCCTGGCGCGTCATCCCGATGCACTGAGTAGCTAATCCGTTATCCGCCAACAGAATCGGAGGAGCCCCGCTGTGGCCCAACCAGCCGCGCCCAAGATCCACGGGATCATCGCCTACCCAGTCACGCCATTCGCGCCCGACGCAACCGGTGGTATCGACACCACCCGACTCGCGGCCCTGGTCGATCGCCTGGTCGGCTCCGGCGTGCACGCCATTGCCCCGCTGGGCAGCACCGGTGAACTGGCATACCTCGACGAGTCAGAGTTCGACACCGTGGTCGACACCACCATTGCGGCCGTCGATCGGCGGGTGCCGCTGATTGTCGGCGTGTCGGATGTGACCACTGCCAAGACCATTCGGCGTGCCCGGTACGCCGAGCGGGCCGGCGCCGACGCGGTGATGATCCTGCCGGTGTCCTACTGGAAGCTCACCGAACGCGAGATCGCCCAACACTACCGCAGTATCGGCGACGCGATCGGAATCCCGATCATGGCCTACAACAATCCGGCCACCAGCGGCGTCGACATGAGCCCCGAACTGTTGGTCACCATGTTCGACAACATCGAAAACCTCACCATGGTCAAGGAATCCACCGGCGATCTGTCCCGGATGCACCGCATCGCCCAACTCAGCGACGGCCAGCTGCCCTTCTACAACGGCAGCAACCCGCTGGTGCTGGACGCGTTACGGGCCGGTGCGGCCGGATGGTGTACGGCTGCCCCCAACCTGCGGCCGCAGCCCTGCATCGACCTCTATGAGGCGGTGCGCCGCGACGACCTCGAGAAGGCCCAGCTCCTTTACGACGACCTGAAGCCGCTGCTGCAGTTCATCGTCGCCGGCGGCCTGCCGAAAACGGTGAAGGCCGGTCTCGAGTTGTTGGGTTTCCCGGTGGGGGATCCGCGAGCGCCGTTGCTGCCGCTCGACGAGCGGGCGCGTGCCGAGTTGTGGGACTTGCTGGCGGGCGGGTAATGCTTGTCGCGACTTTGGTGCCGCAGCTGAGGCGACTTTCGACTCTACGCCGGCAGTCGGTGCGTCGCGGACCATCGGAAGTCATTGTTGACCTCATCGCCTCCGTCGATGTCGAACGCGTTGTTGCGGTTGGTGTTTGAAGCCAAGCGCGACGGTGAGGCCAACCGGGCGGTTGCGCGGCAGTGAAGGTCGGGCTGCGGGCTATCTGGACTCGATCACCGTCATCGTGCCATCGAGGTAGCTCGTGACGTATGCGGTGTGGATGTTTGGGTCCACCGCGACCCCCCACGGGTGCTTACCGACGGCCACTGTGGCCGTGACCGTGTGCGCCTGTCCGTTGATCACCCACAGTGTGGGGTCCTCGTCGTAGTTGGTGACATAGGCGGTGTGCGTCACCGGATCCACCGCAACCTGCCACGGTTTCGTGCCGACGGGCACGGTGGCGATGACCGTGTTCGTCCTTCCGTCGATCACCGACACGGTATGGCCGTCCGGGTTGGCGGTGTAAATCGTGTGCGTGCCAGGATCCACGGCCACTCCGTACGGTCGCTTACTGACAGCCACGGTGGCCGTGACGGTGTGTGTCGACCCGCCGATTAGCGACACCGTGTCGTCGTCGCTGTTGGTGACGTAGGCGGTGTGGGTCTCCGGATCCACCGCCACCCCGAACGGGCCGGAGCCGACGTGCACGGTGGCGGTGACGGTGTGCGTATTCCCGTCAATCACCGACACGGAAGCGTCGAAAGCGTTGGTGACGTAGGCGGTGTGGGTCTCCGGATCCACCGCCACCCCGAACGGGCCGTGGCCCACCCGCACGGTGGCGGTGACGGTGTGCGTCTTTCCGTCGATCACCGACACCGTGTCGTCGTCGTTGTTGGTGACGTAGACGGTGTGGGTGTCTGGATCCACCGCTGCCCCGACCGGAGAGCCGCCGACGGGCACGGTGGCCGTGACCTTGTGTGTCTTTGCGTCGATCACCGACACCCTGCCGCGGACCGTGTGGTTGACGGTGTAGATGGTGCGGGTGCCAGAATCGACCGCTACTCCGTTGGGGAGAGAGCCGACGGCCACGGTTGCGGTGACAGTGTGCGTCACCGGCGTCGTCGATCCCGGTCCGGTGGTTGTGCTGCCGACGCGGTCGTGGCCGGAGTTGAGCACCGAAAACCCAAGCACGGCAAGCGCGCCCACAAGAAGCAGACTCCCAACAATCATGGCTGCGCGCCTGATCTTGGCGTTCTTCCACGACCCCCATACCATCCGAAACGACGGCCCGCTGCCGGACTCAGGGAGGTCCGCATAAATGATGCCGCCCGCGACTGATGGCGCCGCACCGATGATCGGGGCACCGCACTCATCACAGAAGGGCCGGTTCACCGATGTAAGGTGGCCCGCTGGGCAGAGCACCATAGCGGGCACCATCGGGGCTCCGCACTCCCCGCAGAAGCGGTAGTCGTCGGGGTTTTGGTGACCGTTCTCGCACGTCACCATGAGTTAGCGTCCCTTCTTCTGCGGCCTGCGGCCTGCGGCCTGCGGCCTGCGGCCTGCGGCCGGGTAAGGATTCGCCGTCATCGATGTCATCAGATTCCACGCGGCTACCAGAGTCAACCCGAAGCCAGCGGAATCAGCGGTTTAGGGCCAGGCCGCCGAATAGATGCAGCGGCTTCCGCTGCCGTGCCTGGCCGCCCCTACCGCAGCGCGGCAACGGCGCGACCGTATGCTGAGCGGCGATCGCGAACCGACGCGCTTGGCCTCCGCCGGTGCGCATGGACTACGGGCCAGAACTGATTTGCCAAGCGCTGCAAGAGTTTTGCGTTGCGCAATTAGGGCTCTGGCGCTTGCTGGCAGGGACGCGGTGGAACAACGGCCATGTCGTTTCGTTCATCAACCGGCTACGACGGGGCTGGCATCGAGGAACCGCTGACCCTGACGATGCGGGACTATTCCGTTCGTGGTGTGGCCACCAACCATTCCGACGAGTCCGGGTCGGCGGTGTCTAGTCGCATGCCCACCTCGTTGAGCAGGGCTTTGAGTTCGTCGGTTGTCACGTGGTGGGCTTCGAACGATTGGGTCAGCCTTTTGTCGTCGTTGTCCAGGGTGAACTCGCCAACGACAGTCCCGTCCTCGTTGCTCAGGATCGTCATCGTCTGCAACATCTGACCATCGGAGCGCTGGTAGCTGCCCGGTGGTCGCTGGGCGAACCACTCTAATGGTCGCCACTGGATGATGGCCTTGCCGTCCGGCTCGAGGTGGTGGGCGATGGTCGCCAGGAGGCGCCTGCGGAATTCGATACCCGGATAGTTGATCAAGCTGCTAGCCAGCAGGACGGCGTCGAACTTCTCGGCAAGCCGCACGTTCTCGATGCGGGCCTGGACCGTTCGCCCAGGGCGGACATGGGCAAGCATGTCGGCGGAGTCGTCCACCGCGGTTAGCTGATGGCCCAGTTCGGACAGCGGATTAGCGATTCGGCCGACCCCGGATCCCAAGTCCAACACCGTGCTTGCCGGGTTGAGCATTGCGGCGATGACCTGCACCTCGGCGTCCCCCGACACCCGGCGGTAGATCTCGACCACGCTGCCGTCGGAGGTTATCGGGCCGCCGGAACCCGGTTCGGCGCTGCCGCGCATGCGATGTACCTGCTGTCCTGTCGTGCGCCGCCGGGCCAGCGGGAGTGATGCAGACCTGCTGATCAAACTCCCGCTGGCCGTGTCGGCTAGTGGATCCAACCGATGGTCACCGTCAGTGGACGATGTCGTCGACGACGAACGAGATCAACGCATAGGGCGTCTCGTGTGCATTGAACAAGAGCTCGTGGGACATGATCAATCTCCTTTCTTGCTCAATAATCTGTGTCTATCAACGTCTCCGATTGTCGTTACACATTGAGCAAATGTGTATCCCCTGGCTGGGTAGGACCACGTGTCCCCCAGATGGGGGACACGGCGGGTGCCGTCGCACGGGTGAGTGTTATCCCAGCATGACGGGAAGCTCGGCGTATCGATTGAGCAGCGGGATCGGTTCGAGGCGAAGCTCCTCCGCGGCGATAACCAGGGTGAGACCGGGGAACCGGGTGATCAAGCCGGCGATCGCGATGCGGGCTTCCATCCGCGCGAGATGTGAGCCCAGACAGAAGTGACTGCCTCGGCTGAAGGCCAGGTGGTGGTTGGGCTTGCGGGTGATATCGAAGCGGTCGGGATTGTCGAACTCGGCGGGGTCGCGGTTGGCAGACGTCAGCAGCGGCACCACCATCGCTCCGCGCGGAATGCTGACGCCGTGCACGACGATGTCCTCGGCGGCGAACGTGGTCGCCTCGGTGCTGCCAACGGTGCCGGTATAACGCAGGACCTCTTCGACGGCGCCGCCGATGAGCTCGGGTCGTCGCTGTAGCAGGCTGAGCTGTTCGGGGTGGGTGAGCAGGGCGGCGATTCCGTTGGTGATCACGTTCGGGGTCGTTTGATAGTCGCCGGTGATGAGCAGGAACACCATCGCGATGATCTCGTCGTCCGATAGCCGGTCGCCGTCCTCGCTGGCCTCGATCATCGCGGTGATGATGTCTTGCCCCGGGTCGCCGCGACGCTGTTGGACCAGATCCCGCAGATAGTCGACGAAGTCGTCCATGCGCCGTGCTGCGCCCTCGGCCCCGCCGGCCAACATCATCTCGAACAGCGAGTCGATGTAGTCGTAGCAGGCGGACCGATCCTGAGCGGGTATGCCGACCATCTCACTGATCACCGTGGTCGGGATCGGCAACGCGTAGTCGCGTTGCAGGTCGATCCGCTGCCCTGCCGCAAACCCGTCGAGCACAGCACGGGTGACGGTCTGTACTCGATCGCCAAGGCGCGCGATCGCGCGTGGGGTAAACGGCCGGCTGACCAGCTTGCGCAGCCGCAGATGCGCGGGATCGTCCTGATACACCATGGTGCCGCTGGTGAGCATCCGGATTGCGTCGGGCAACGGGAGATGTTCGGCGCCCTCCACGACGCGCCGGATCCGCGGGTCGGTGACCACGGCCACGCAGTCTTGGTAACGGGAGATGAAATAGACATCCCGGTCGGGTGGTCGCAGGGCCAGCCGCCCCCGGTAGACCGGAGCATTGCGGCGCATCCAGTCGTAGTACCGGTGCTGGTCGGCGTTGAACTCCGCCGTCCCTACCGTGATCGGGTGGTTGATCAACCCGGCTCTATCCCAGGTCGGCGGCTTTGAAGGTGTCGCACTTGTTGGGATCGCCGGTCTGATAGCCGACGGTGAACCACTTTTGCCGCTGCGTCGACGAGCCGTGTGTCCACGTGTCGGGGTTGGTGCGTCCGTTCACCTGCTGCTGGATGCGGTCATCGCCGACGGACGCCGCGGCCGAGAGTGCGTCTTGAATGTCCTTGTCGCTCAATGGCTGCAGGTACGGCACTCCGGTGCTCTGCTGTTTGACGGTCGACGCGTAGTAGGCCCAGACGCCGGCGTAGCAGTCGGCCTGCAACTCGGTGCGCACCCCGTTGCCACCGGCGCCCTGCGCTCCCTGCTGAGCGCGGCCGAGCACCCCCAGCAGGTTTTGCACGTGATGGCCGTATTCGTGGGCTACGACGTATTCTTCGGCGAATGGTCCACCGCTGGAACCGAATTGGGTGACCAGCAGCTGGAAGAAGTCGGTGTCGAAATACGCGGTCTTGTCCACCGGACAGTAGAACGGCCCCACGTCGCTGCTGGCCGGTCCGCAACCGGTGCTGACCTGACCACTGAACAGCCGCAGATGCGGGCGGGTGTAGCGGTTGGGCATCAGCTGCTTCCATACCGCGTCCAGGGAGTTGCCGGTGGCCACCACCCGGCACTGCACGTACTTGTTGGCGTCGGCGCCGGTCTTGCACCGGCTCAAGTCGAAGCCGGGTGCCACGGCCTCGCGGCTGTCGACCGGTTGCTGGCTCATGATGCCGCCCGGATCGACTCCCAGGAACAGGGCGACCACCACGATCAACAACCCGCCGATGCCGCCGCCGATGGCCATCCGCCCGCCCGGGAAACCGCCCGACGACGACGCGGTGCTGGTGTCGATCTGCATACCCTCGTTGAAGGTCATCGCGTGCTCCCCAATCCGGACCGCCTACCGGGTCGAACCAGCCTAACCCTGCTTCCCGGTGGCGAACCGCGCGTCGGTGTACCTGCGCAGGTTGGCAAGAAATCGGCGCAGGGCCAGGTTCAGCAGCGGCCGGAACAAGAACATGCCCAGGACCGCTGGGCCGGCGGGCTTTTGCGCCATGGTCCAGGTGAGCCGGCAGCCACCGGGAATGACCTCGACCCGGTAATCCTCGGCGAACGCGGCGACCGCTTGGGTCGAGCATTCGTTGAACCGAAATGCCATGCGATGCACCGGCTCCCAGACCAGAAACTCCTCATTGACCTCCATGCCCCCGTGCATGTCGACGGAGCGCGTGGTGCCGACGTGATAGGGCTGCGGACTGGTCCAGGTCACCTTCTTGATGGCCGATGCCCAGCGCGGCCAGGCGTCCGCGTCGGCGAGCACCTCGAACAGTTGCTCGGGGGTGATGGCAAGGTCGACGCTGTTGCGGAACAGGTATGGCGCCTCACCGGAATCCGGGTCGAGAAAGGTCAGCTCGACGCGCTCGCAGGGAAACATGACTACAGACATTAAGCCGCCAGAAAGCCGGCCAGCTAACCCGCCGACTTCGCGTGGCGTGAAGCGGCTGACTTCGCCGCCGGCGACATGCGGGCCGGAGCGCCTGCGCATCCTGCTCAATGAGGTCTGCGAAATTTGCAGGCCTGCCCAGCATTCGTATCATGGCAGCGCTTCCGGGCACGCCGCGGGCACCGGGGTGGCGCCTTCGGCGCCTGGGACGCGGGCAATCGTCCGGGCTGGCGACGGCCTGGGCCGCACCGGCTTTGACACAAGCCCACAAATGGCCGGCAAATGGCCTCGAAAATGCGTCGGCGAAATATACGCTCTGCTGGAAGTTATCGATGCCGACGACAGTCAGATTGCGCGGATTGACGGAGGTGCCAGATGTCGTTTGTCATCGCAACGCCGGACGTGGTGGCGCTGGCGGCGGAAGACCTGGCGGATATCGGTTCCGCTCTGACTGCAGCCAACGCTGCGGCCGCGGTCCCAACAAGTGGGTTGGCGGCTGCTGCCGCCGATGAGGTATCGAAGGCAATTGCTGCGGCCTTTTCCAGCTACGCCCAGCAGTATCAGGCGCTGAGCGCTAAGGTGGCGGCGTCACAGGGCCAGTTCGTGCGGGCGCTGACGGATGCCGCGAAAGGATACGCGGCCACTGAGGCGGCAAATGTCTCGCCGCTGCAGACTCTCCAGCAAGTCCTACTTGGTGCGATCACTGCCCCTACTATCGCGGGCCGCCCGTTGATCGGCAACGGCGCCAATGGGGCCCCGGGGACAGGGGAACCCGGTGGGCCTGGTGGTTATCTGTTGGGTAACGGCGGCAATGGTGGCTCAGGGGCCCCCGGGCAGGCTGGGGGTGCCGGTGGGGC
>NZ_MVIF01000239.1 GCF_002086675.1 Mycobacterium persicum | reverse complement strand
ACGTCGGCTTCTTCAACTCCGGCACCGGCAACTTCGGCATCGCCAACTCCGGCAGGTACAACACCGGAATCGCCAACGACGGCACCACCAACACCGGATTCTTCAATTCCGGCTACGTCAACACCGGACTCGCCAACACCGGCGCCGCCAACACCGGCCTGTACAACGCAGGTCAGGCGAACACGGGCAGTTTCAACCCGGGCGATCACAATACGGGCGACTTCAACTCGGGTAGCTTCAACACGGGCTACTTCAACGGTGGCAACTACAATACCGGAATAGCCAATACCGGTGATATCAACACCGGAGCTTTCAATTCCGGCAACTACAGCAACGGCTTCTTATGGCGGGGCGACCACCAAGGCCTCATCGGCGTCTCCTACACAATAACAATCCCCGAAATCCCATATCGCTACGACATTCATAGCGATGTCCTAATACCAATCACCGGGACCATCGGTGAAATTGTCCAGGAGAAATTTCATATTTACGCGATCCCCATCGTTGTCAATGCGGTACAACAAACCCCGGTTGGGCCGATCGTCACAAACCTCTATAACAGCGCCATCGGGCCGTGGGACATCGAGCAAAGCACGGTTCAGCCGGCCACACGAATTGACTATGTGATCAATCAGATTCTCGATTATCCCGGCGCCGGCACCGTGGGTCCGATTACGATCGGCTTCGATTTCCAGCAGAGCCCTGGATTTTTCAATTCGACAGATGCCCCGTCATCGGGCTTCTTCAACGCCGGCGCCGGGAGTTCCTCGGGCTTGTTCAACGACGGGATCGCGGGTCTATCGGGCTGGAGGAACGCCGGAACCAATCTGTCGGGCATATGGAACGACGGCGGTACGGAAACCTCGGGCTTACTCAACTCCGGCAGCCTGCAATCGGGCTTACTGAACGTCGGCAACACCATCTCCGGCATATACAACACCAGCACGGCGAATCCGGCGACACAAGCCTTCGTTTCGGGCATCGCGAATTTGGGGATCGAGCTTTCGGGATTCTTTCATAACTTCCGGCTGCCATAGCCGTGCCGCGCTTGGCCGCCTCCGGCTATCCCGACCGGTTCGCACCGCGCAGGCCGAACCAAGCTCCGCCGGTGCCACCGGTGCCCCCGATGCCGCCCGCGACCGTTCCGAGTCCGCCAAAACCGCCATCACCGCCATCACCGATCAACCAGGCATTGCCGCCGTCGCCGCCATCGCCCCCGAAACCCGAGGCTGCCTCTCCCCCGGCCCCACCGCCGCCGCCGCGGCCAACCAGACCGGCC
>NZ_MVIF01000238.1 GCF_002086675.1 Mycobacterium persicum | reverse complement strand
CGCCCGCACGCTGCCGACAACAGACATTGACCTCGCACGTGAGAACTTTCTCTACTGGGATCAAGGCGCTTGCTCGCGGTTAGCCGCGTCCACTCAGTCGGCGTGGCGGTGTCGATCTCTGCAGCGAGCGCGGTGGTGGTCTCCCCGGGGGGCCAGCCCGGGAGGTGGCGTCCCACTCGACCCTGTGGTCGAACTCAGCTCAGATGACAATTGTTGCAACCTGAACGCCGGCAGCAAGCCACCTTCCGCGAACTTCATCGAGTTCATCGGCGGGAGCCGAAAGTACTACGCCGAAGGCCGCCGGTGGGTCGGCTTCGTCACGGTAGTAATCCCGGTAGAAAGGGATTGAGTTCGCGAACCAAGAAAAAACTCCGTGTTGTTCAGCCAAGAGCAAGTGCGCATTGATTATCTCGGTGACGTAGCCGCGAGCAGGCGGCTTACTCATGGTTGGGTTGGTTAAATTGTCGAAGTCGCGCATCCAATCATCAAATGCACCCTTGTTATGGTGTTGCGCGAATCGCGGCGGAAAGTGCCAGACCTCCGCGAAGGCGTCGAAGAGTGTATCGAGTGTTGTGATATTCTCCCCATTCACTTTTCGAAGCTCGACTCCAGCCGGAGCCACCAAAGGCGAGGATGTCGCGGCGTTTACACAAACGCACGCCCCGTGACCGGCGGCCCCTAAGACGAATTCGTCTAAGTTCATAATCCGCTTGCCTCGCTAACGAATCCGACGGAATGTAGCGTAGTGATCAGTGGTGTACCACGCCGATCCGTCGCTGCCGGTAACGATGCGCTCATCGCCGCGGTCTTCACCAGGCACCTTCGGGTTGACATCCCACTCTTGATAGGTGATCGGCTTACCGGAGGCGTCCGTCGTAGGCAGATGTTCATCTTCATTTCGGTACGGTTTCCCACCCTTAGTGCCCGGCGCTTTCGCCGCCTGTGGCCATTTTCCCTCATCGATCTGCTTAAGAACGTCCTGAACCTTCTGCGGTACGCGCGGTCCTTGGGGCCCCACTTGTTCTGGTGCGGGTTGTGCCCAGGACGGTATTTCGAAGCGTATGGCGTCTTTGGCGGGCGTGTATTGTACGTTCCCGGCATCTAATTGTCGCTCGAGCTGCGCCTTCAACGCGTTGTAATACCAGGCCTCTTGATTATAAACCTGAACCGCGTTCCAATCGGCAGAGTTGGGCGGATTCAAATTGTGGTGATCGATATCGTATATCAATTTGTTGTAGGCGTCGCGGGTGGCTTGCAGCGATGTCGGTGGCGGTGGGTGGGCC
>NZ_MVIF01000237.1 GCF_002086675.1 Mycobacterium persicum | reverse complement strand
GACCGGGGTGTCGGCGCGTTCGGTGGTGTCGGCGGTGTCGGGGGCCCCGGCGGTGCGGGCGGGGACCTCAACGGCTTGCCCGGTCTGCCAGGTCCCGATGCGCTGAACCAGGCTCTGTTCGCGTTGAATTCCGGGCAGCCGGCGCAGGCATTGAATTCGCTGATGCCCCAGGCGTCGACGCTGGAAGGCCAGTCGGGTGAGGCCGGTGTTGATCCCGGTCGAGGGCTGGTCGGCAACGGCGGCGGCGGCGGGGTGTACGCGACCGGCGGCGGCGGCGGGGCCGGCGGCTCCGGCGCCTCGACCTAAAGCGGGTCACCAGCCCCGGCTAAACATGGGCAACATCAAGCCGAAGATCCGTCACCGGCGTCACGGCGTGTGACCAGTTTTTCATCGCGGCGCAGCTAGGCGCGACGGACCCGGGATCGACCTGGTCGGTGGGTTACCAGGCGGGGCCGGCGGTTCGGCAGCGGCGGTGGCGGCTCCTTGAGTTAGCCCGATCTCCTTGCTGCCGACGTTACGGCCAAGGCTCTTGCCGCCTGAGTCTCAGGCTCTCCACGATGGTTCGCTCCGCGAACCGCTGCTCCGCACGCTGCCCGAGAACACCCCGATCAGGCGTGACCAGCGGATTTCATGAGTTCCAAACGTTCGTCTCAGGGCGCCTCGACACACTTTGCGGAGATTGCTTACGAGGGGCGCTTGGAGGACGCAGATGTCATTCGTGATTGCGGTACCTGAGGTTGTCGACGCCGCGGCAACGGAGTTGGCGCGCATTGGCTCGACGATCAGCCAGGCCAACGTGTTCGCTGCGTTCCCGACTACGACCATCGCGGCTGCGGGCACCGATGAGGTGTCTACGGCCCTTGCCGCACTGTTCGGGTCGCTCGGCCAGGAATATCAGGCGATCAGCAACCAGATGGCGGCCTTCCATGACCAGTTCGTGCGCAACCTGCAGGCCAGCGTGAACGCTTACGCGAGCACGGACGCGGCCAGTGCGATGGCCGCGGCCGAGCAACAGCTTTTGGATGCGGTGAACGCGCCGACGAAGGCACTGACCGGTCGCCCGTTGATCGGCGACGGCGCCGACGGGATCGCACCCGGCCAGAATGGTGGCCACGGCGGCTGGTTGCTCGGCAACGGAGGCGACGGCGCATCGGGCGCTCCCGGCCAGGCCGGCGGTCGCGGTGGTGACGCCGGGCTCATCGGCGGCGGCGGACGTGGCGGGGCCGGCGGCGCGTCCATTCGTACTCCGACGTCGCCCACGGTCTTGCCTGGGGGGGCCGGCGGTGACGGGGGTAGGGCC
>NZ_MVIF01000236.1 GCF_002086675.1 Mycobacterium persicum | reverse complement strand
TCCGTGGGTGTATTCGTCGATGCCGATGGAGCATTTGGGGTTGATGTCGATCAAGGCTTACGCCAGGGCGCGTGGGCTTGAGGTCGTGACGGTCAATGGTTTGGTGGCCGGGCATGAGGGTGTGGAGCAGACGTGGCAGGCGATGCAGGCTGCGGTGGCGGTCGCGGGTGTGCCGCGGTTGGTGGGGTTTTCGTGTATCGATACCTTTGCCGAGGTGTTGTGGTTGGCGCGGCGGGCGCGTCAGTGCTGGGAGGGTGTGCAGATCGCGTTGGGCAATGTGATCGCCACACTGAACTACGAGCGCATTTTGGCTGAGTATGACTGTTTTGATTTCGTGGTGGTCGGCGATGGCGAGGTGGCGTTTACCGAGTTGGCTTTGGCGGTGGTCAATGGTGCGGGGCTAGCGGATGTTGCGGGGCTGGCGCGCCGCGACGGGCGCGGTGGGGTGGTGTGTTCGCCGTCGAGGTTGGTTGATCTCGACGAATTGCCGTGGCCGGCGCGCGAGGAGTTGCCGACGGTGCTCGGCGATGGTTTTGCCGCGTCGGTGTTCGCCAGTCGGGGTTGTCCGTATCGGTGCACGTTTTGTGGGACCGGGGCGGTGTCGGCGATGTTGGGGCGCAGCAGTTATCGGGTCAAGTCGGTGGATGCGGTGGTCGACGAGATCGGTTATCTGGTGTCGGATTTCGGTATCGAGTTTGTGTCGATTACCGATGATTTGTTTGTGTCCAAGCATCCTGGTTCGCAGCAGCGTGCGGTCGAGTTTGCCTCGGCGATGCTTGGCCGCGGTATCGATGTCAGCTTCATGATCGATATCCGGTTGGATTCGGTGGTCGACCTTGAGGTGTTCAGGCACTTGCACCGGGCGGGTTTGCGGCGGGTGTTCGTCGGGTTGGAGACCGGTTCCTACGATCAGTTGCGCGCTTACCGTAAGCAGATCATCAACCGTGGCCAAGACGCCGCCGACACCATCAATGCCTTGCAGCAGTTGGGCATTGATGTGATCCCCGGGACCATCATGTTTCACCCCACGGTGCGACCCGAGGAGCTACGCGAAACCGCCCGGCTGCTGCGGGCAACCAAATACCGGCATCCCTTCAAGCTTCTCAGCAAGATCACGCCGTATCCGGGAACGCCGTTGTACCAGGCGTATTCGGCGGCAGGATATCTGAGTGCGGAATGGCCGCTGGGGCAATGGGACTTCGTCGACCCCGAAGCCGCCCGGGTCTACGCCGACCTGGTCGCCCGCATCGCCCCCGACGCGAACATCAGCTACGACGAGGCCGAAGCCTTCTTCCTGGCCCGCCTCGACCAATGGGA
>NZ_MVIF01000235.1 GCF_002086675.1 Mycobacterium persicum | reverse complement strand
GGTTGCGGTGGGGGTGGGGAGTTGAGGGTGGTGACCGGGCCGCCCAGCGTGGCCGCGTTGAGCATGCCCGCGGGTGCGCTGCTGCCGGCCCGCTCGACCGGTGGTGGGGCAAAACCGTCGCCGGTGGGCCGAACGTAGCTGGTGAAACCGGCACCCGGATAACCGCTGACCCCACCAGGCCCCAGCTCCGATCCAGGCGGGGTCAAGGCGCCGGCGCGGCTCTGCAGCGCCTCGGCGAGCTGCGCCGAGGCCGGCCCCTCACCGGCAGGGGGAGCGCCGGTGGGGGCGCCAACTACCCCGGCCGGTGAGATCCTTGCGAACATCCCCACCGCAGCCTGCGGCGCCGGATGCACTGTCGGAGCCGCGATCGGGGTGCCCGCCACCGAGGCCGCCTTCGGGGCGGCCGACGGCACAGCATCTCCCAGCGCGGCCACTGACGGGGTGAGCACCGCGTGGATGGCTTGCTCGCTGGCGCGCAGGGTTGCCCCGGCCGCGCTGATCGCCCCGGCTTCGCCCCACCCCGCCGCCGCAGCCGCCAGTGATGCTCCGGGCACCGCCGGCGGAAACGGCACCATGATCGCCGCGGCGGCAGCGCGCAACGCCGCCCCATAGGCCGCACCCGCAGCCGCGTTATGCGGCCACATCTGCCCGTAATACTCGACGTTCAACGCCACGATCTTCGGGGTCAACGCCCCCCACACCAACGGGTTAATCTGCTGCGCAGCGGCCTCATCCACCCGATTAGCCGCCGCCTCCTCGGCGGTGACCATCGACGCCACCGCGCTCTGATGAGCACCCGCCGCCGCCACCACCTGGGCCGCCTTGTCCACCAGCGCCGCCGCCAGCAGCTCATGCTGAGCATCCAGCGCACCGTGGGTGACCGCCGAGGCCGCCGCCCCCACCCCGCGCCAACCGGTGCCGTAGGTGGCCGCCCCACTGACTGCCGAGGCCGCCACCACCGCCTGCACCTACGCCGCCTGCGCGCTCAACGTGTCGGCATAAGCCAACGTCGAAGCTGGACCAGACCCTGAGGCCAACGCCGCATAGTTGGCCTCCGGGGAAAACGCCGACCAGGGATGGCCCACCACAATCCCCTAATCCCTACTGGGCCAGGGCCGCCGCTCGCATCGCCTCACTAGCCACCGTGATCCCGGCCGCCACCGACTGCGCATCAGAAAACATCCCCCGCGCCGCGGCATGCTCAGCAGCGGCGCTCACATACGCTGCTCCCACCGCGGCCAGCGCCGCAGCGAACGCCGCCGAATCAGCATCCACTCCCATTGGCACCATTTTAAATAACATTTGCGCGACCGCGGATATCTACACAC
>NZ_MVIF01000234.1 GCF_002086675.1 Mycobacterium persicum | reverse complement strand
GGTGACGGCGGCACCGGCGGAATCGGTGGCACCGGCGGTAAAGGTGCCGCCACCACCGTTGCCGGCCTGGCCTCCGTCCCCGCCGGTACCGCCGGCACCACCATCACCGCCTTGGCCACCTTGCTGCCCGGCACCGACCGACTCGATGTAGTCGGCACCTTTACCGCCGGTGCCACCGATTCCGCCGGTGCCGCCGTCACCGGCGGTGCCATCGGCACCGGTGCTCGAACCTAGGCCGCCCTTGCCGGCATCCCCGCCTTGACCGCCGGTGCCACCCCGGCCGCCGGTGCCGCCGGGGATGGCTGGGTTGGTGCTGTCGTTGCCGGTACCACCCTGGCCGCCGGTGCCGCCGGTGCCGCCGGTGCCGCCTTGGCCGCCGGCACCCTGGGTGCCGGCGGTGCCGGTGAAGGCGTTGCCGGCGTTGCCGCCGGTGCCGCCCTGCCCACCAGCACCACCCGTACCGCCGGTGCCGCCGGTCGCCCCAGCACCCACCGCGGCGGTGTAATCCGCACCCTTACCACCGGTGCCACCCACACCACCGGTACCACCATCACCGGCGGTGCCATCCGCACCGGTGCTCGACCCCAGGCCGCCCCTGCCCGCATGCCCACCGGCGCCACCGGTACCACCCTGACCACCGGCCTGACCGGCAATCGCCGGGTTGGTGCTATCAGCACCCGTGCCACCAGCACCGCCGACACCGCCGGTGCCACCCACACCGCCGTGTCCGCCCGCACCTTGGGCCGATCCGCTGCCACCACCAACACCGCCGGCTCCGCCGGTACCGCCGGCAAATCCGGTACCGCCGGTAGCGCCGGAGCCGGGGGTGGCGTCCGTGCCGGCGGCCCCCACGCCACCATGGCCGCCGGTACCGCCAGCGCCGCCGACGGCGGCACCGCCCGCCGCTCCTCCGGAACTAAAGATGAGCCCAGACGCGCCCCCGGCACCAGTCTGTCCGGGTGTGCCGCCGGTACCCCCCATGCCACCAGCACCGCCGACACCGGTGGCAGCGGCGTCACCACCGCTGCCACCAGTTCCACCAATACCGCCCTGCCCGGCCGAACCACCGTGTCCGCCATGGCCGAACAGGAACGCACCCCGCCCGCCGGCGCCCCCGTCGCCGCCAGCGCCACCAGTGCCGCCAGCACCGCCGACAGCGCCACCATCCACACCTGTGCCGCCGGCACCGCCAGCACCACCGGCGCCGCCAGCACCGCCACCACAGAAGATGCCGCCGCTACCGCCGACACCGCCATGTCCTCCGGCACCACCGTTGCCGCCACCAGGACCCCCGTCGACGCCGGCGCCGCCAGCACCCCCGTTACCCGCGGCGCCAAACACCACCGCGGCACGACCGCCCGCGCCGCCAGAACCGCCACCATGGCCACCGACACCGCCGGTACCGCCGTTACCC
>NZ_MVIF01000233.1 GCF_002086675.1 Mycobacterium persicum | reverse complement strand
CAATACCGTTCAGTTAAGACGGTGGATGGTGATGTTTGGTGAATGCTCGGGTTGGAGCCAGTGGGCGTAGTCGGCGCGTTTGACGTGCCACTTGGACATTTTGCGTTTGACCACCCGGGGTGCTGCGCGGTGGCGTCGGGCCGGGTTGAGGCGGTCGAGCAGTCGGCGCAGGAAGGCGCGCCAGTGCCGGTCAGGCGTTTCGGGGTGGTCCGGGGGGAAAAGCGCCCTGCTGGGCGACGGATTGACGCGTGATGCTCAGTGCGGCAGTGAAACTGACGCGGTCGGGGTCATGTCCGGCGTGTTCGGCGGCCTGGGTCATCAAGGTACGGATGGCGTAGTGGCAGCACAGGTGTCCCCAGATTTCTTGCTGGACCAGGTCGGGGGATTTGGAGCGCAGCACGATGCGAGGTCCACGCTGGTGGGTTTTGAGTTCGTCGAAGGTGTTCTCGATCTCCCAGCGCTGGGCGTATGCGGCAGCCAGCTCGACCGCTGGCGCCTGCTCGGGGTCGGTCAGCGTGGTCAAAAGCCGGTAGACGGTGGGGTTGTCGCGTCCGTCGTCGAGGGTGTAGTCGATGACGCGGGCCAGCATCGGGGTGCTGGCCCGATCGGCGCTGGCCCGCAGGTGAGCCAGCCAGGAACCGTCGGGAAGGTCTTGCACATGGGCCGGTTCCGGGGCACGCCAACCGGTGCGTACCCGCCACAACAAATCGGCCCCGGTCGCAGAGGCCTTGCGCCACAACGCATACGAGAAGAACCCGCGATCAGCCAGCAGCAACATCCCCGTGGTCAGGGTACCCAGCAGTTGTTCGGCGAGTTTGGACTCCGAATCGCGGTAGGCCCCGATCTGCACGGCAAAGACCGCGTGTGTCGCACACTCGGCCACCCCAACGACCCGAACCTGCGGGAAGGCGGCCTTCTCACCCTTGCTGGCACCGGGCCGGCCGAAGTACTCATCATTGGCCGCTGTGTCGGCCACATCCAGACAGGTTCCGTCGATGGCGACCAGTCGCCGCCCGGCCAACCACGCTCCCGGCGTGGTTGGCCCGGCCAACGGGCGGGCCACCCGCGAAAACAAGCTGGCCAGCGGTGCTGACCCCAGCCGCTCACGGGCCTGAAAGATCGCCGACTTACCTGGTAACCGGTAGCGTTCACGCCACCCCGACGCCCACGCCAGACCATCGGTGAGCTGGGCCAGCACATCCTCATAAGAGCCCTCCGCATACAGGCCCATCGCGATCGCGAAATACGCCATCACCCGCGCAGGCAGCGACCGATGCCGCTGCTGGGTGCGGCCCGCCTCCGCGATCACCTCATCCACCAGCGCCGCAGGAAACACCCGCGTCAACACCCCCACCGATACCAGATCTGACAACCGGCGATCCGACTCAGGCTTGCGCCAACCCGCACGAGGCATACCCTACAAACTACACCCATGTAGTCTTAACTGAACGGTATTG
>NZ_MVIF01000232.1 GCF_002086675.1 Mycobacterium persicum | reverse complement strand
TCATCTTCGGAAGACCTCGACCCCTATCCCGGCAACGACGCGCCGACCACCTCTACACCCTCATCTGCGAAGAGCCCATTTAACGAGCGTACGATCGCGCCTTCAATTTAGATGTGCGTAAGGGTTCACGCTTCACCGAACCGGTGCTACGAAAGATGCGGTGATCGACAACTGATTCGAATGGTACGAACGCGCCAGTGCACTCATATCTGGAGTTTTCTTGAGCATCCCAGCAGCGCTCACCGGGCATGCGGGATGCACCTTGCTGGGTGCTAACAAGCAACGGTAGCAACGAAACTCGTGCGTCTATGGCCGGCTGGCTGCTGTTACGCTCGATGCAATGCTTAAACGGTGCAACTGTTCAGGTCAACAGTATGCACAAGAACATCGATCTAGGAAAGGTTGCGAATGGGTTCAGGAACTGAGCTCTGCGACAAGACGACGAAATTCATTTCTGGGATACTCTTGTCCATGGGACCGGGAGTTCCCGACCCTGGTGACATCTTCACCACTGGATCGTCTTTGTTGAGGCAAGTCAGCGACAAGATGGGATTAGCCATACCTGGTGCCAACTGGATTGGCACGTCGGCGGCGGCATATTCGAGTCAAAACCTCGCTCAGCAACTCCGCACGAAGGCGATGAGCGATATCGATAAGCTGGCGGGCAATCTGGTCTCGAACCAGGCCAGGCACATCCGCGATGCACGTAAGGTTTTGTCAGCAATGATCACTATGGTCAATGGTGTGCGAAAGGCCTGCAAGAAGCTTGAAAAGGTTCCGCTTGTCGGCAAAGGCTTATCGCTCGCGCTCGCGGTACCACCATGCGGCACTGCGATGTCTGTGGTCGGTGGGGCGCTGCTCTATCTGACGCTCGCGACGATGAACAACGTGATGAACCTCAAGGGATTGCTTGGCAAGCTGATCGAGATACTGACCGCGCTGCCGAAGTTCGCCGGGCTACCGACGCTACCGATCCCGGGTCTGCCGGAGGTTGCGTGGCCGCCGAAACTGCCCGAAATTCCGATCCCCGGCCCTCCGAGCATCCCGGGGCTTCCCGAGTTCAACTGGCCACCAATCCCAGGCGCTCCCGACTTCACGTTGCCGATCCCTGGGCTGCCCGAATTCCAATGGCCGTCTATGCCAGGTTTTCCCCAGTTCAACTGGCCGCGCCCCGGACTTCCTATCCCCGGGTTTCCGAAGTTACCCGGGCTTCCGACGATTCCCGATATCTTCCCCGGACTGCCGGGGTTGGACGACTTGCTCTCGGGCGTCGGAATTTTGGGCAAGTTGCCCAGCTGGGTGGAGGTGGCTAGCTTGCCAGAATTTCTGGCCGGCTTCCCCGGTCTGCCCAGCTTGGATTTTGGCGAGCTGCAGAGTTTTGCGGCTCTTCACAATCGAGGGTGTAGTTGGGGTCTGAATCCACCGGTTTCCAGTAGCGATCTGGCAATGTAGTTGGTGA
>NZ_MVIF01000231.1 GCF_002086675.1 Mycobacterium persicum | reverse complement strand
GAGCAATAGTCAATACCTGTGGATCGAATTTTCAGGCAGCCTCCTTCTCGGTCCCGTCGACGGTCTGCTCGTCGGGGCGCTCGACGAGTTTGCCGTTCTCGAACTTGGCGCCGGCGCGGACGAGGGCGACCAGGTGTGGGGCGTTCACCGCGCGCCAGCGTGATTGGGCGGCCTCGATCAGCTTGTAGGCCATGGCAATTCCCGCCGCCCGCGAACCTGGCCCTTTGGTGATCTTGCTCCGATTGCGCACGGTCGAGAAAGTAGATTCGATCGGGTTCGTAGTGCGCAAATGCACCCAATGCTCGGCCGGGAAGTCATAGAAGGCCAGCAGTTGGTCAAGGTCGTTGGTGATCTTGGCGACCGCCTTGGCGTACTTCGCGCCGTAGGCCGCCTCGAATGCCTTGACCGCGTCCAGCGCGTGGCGTTTGTCCTCGGCGTTCCAGATCTCGGCGAGGGCTTTCTTCGCGCCGGGGTGCGCTGATTTCGGAAGTGCGGCAAGAACATTCGCGATCTTGTGAAACCAGCATCGCTGTTCTTTGGTCTCCGGGAACACCTCGCGCAGCGCGCCCCAGAACCCCAGTGCGCCGTCCCCGATTGCCAGTACCGGCGCGCGCATGCCGCGCCGCTTGGCATCGCGCAGCAGATCGGCCCACGACTCACTGGCCTCGCGGTAGCCGTCATCAAGGGCGATCAGTTCCTTGCGCCCGTCGGCGCGCACCCCCATCAGCACCAGCAGGCACAGCTTGGTCTCCTCCAGGCGCACATTGACGTGGATGCCATCAGCCCAGACGTACACATAATCCACACCCGAGAGGTCCCGTGCCGAGAACGCCTTCTGCTCGGCTTGCCAGGTCTCGGTCAGCTTGGTGATCGTCGCCGCCGACAAGCCCTTGGCCGAGCCGAGGAACTGCCTCAGCGCCGGCCCGAAATCCTGCGACGACAGACCGTGCAGGTACAGCAGTGGCAGCACCTGCTCTACCTGCGGGGTCTTGCGCACCCACGGCGGCAAGATCGCCGAGGAAAACCGCACCCGCTCACCGGTTTCGGGGTCAACCCGCTTGTCGTTGACCCGCGGGGCGTGCACCTCGATCGCGCCCGCGGCCGTGGTCACCTCACGCGGCTCGTGATAGCCATTGCGCACCACCAGCCGATGTCCGTTCTCGTCGCACTCATCAGCGAACTGGGCGCAATAGGCGGCCACCTCCGCCCGCAACGCCGCGGCCAGCATCTGCTGGGCACCCTCGCGCACGATCTCATCGATCACCGACGAAACCGGGCCCGCCAACACGACCGGCGCAGCCGAACCATCACGATTGCCGGCCTCAGGGACTACATTGAGCATGGGTCGTACCTTCCCGAACCAGCGCGCCAACGCCGGTCCTTGATCAGACAACTGGACTTCAGATCATCCTCGGGAAGGTGCGCCCAATCTCGCCGCCTCGCCGAGGCTCATCCACAGGTTCTGATCATTGCTC
>NZ_MVIF01000230.1 GCF_002086675.1 Mycobacterium persicum | reverse complement strand
GTCGCGGGTTGGTGGGTGTTCGTCGGTGTAGGTCAGCGGCGCCCAGGCTTTGCGTAAGTGCCAGGTCACATAGCAGGCCAGCAGGCAGATCAGTACGTGGGCTTTGACGCGCTCAGACAGCCGGTGGTGGATGGGGCGTAGGTCGAGGTCGTCGGTTTTGATGCTGCGGAAGTCGCGTTCGACATGGGCCAGGTTTTTATACCCGGTGACCACGGCAGGGGCGTTGAGGTCGGTGGCGGGCACCGAGGTGCGCAGGACGTAGATGCCGTCGAGGGCGGCTTCGGCGGTGATGGCTGCGTGGTCGCGTTCATAGGCGAAGCTGGTGTCGGTGATGGTGCGGTGAAAGTGCTTGCTTACCTTGTATTTGTTGACGATCTGCCCGACAGCTTCGCCGATCTTGCCGGCCCCGGCCAGGCTGCCGCGCTCGACCCGTTCGGCGATGCGCGCGAGGGCGGTCTCGGTGGCGGCCAGCAGTTCATTGCGTTTGCGGGCCCGTTCGGCGGCCAGGGCGGGGTTGCGGCAGGCGATCAGCCGTTCGTGTGGGTAGTCGGGGTGGGTGATCTCGGCCAGGTCGTGGGTATCGAACAGGCTCATCTGCAGCGGCCCGTCGTCGGCGGCCAGTTTGGCAATCGCTGGCGCGCGCAGCGCGGTGATCCACCCGAAATCGGTTCCGGTGTCGTTGAGTTCTTTGATCGCGGCGATGCGAGCGGCGGTGATCATGCCGCGGTCGCCGACTAGCACCAGCCGGTCCAGCCCGAAGCCGGTGCGGATGACCTCGACGATGTCGGTGAAGGCGACCGGATCGGCGGTATCACCGGCAAAGACCCGCACCGCCACCGGCCGGCCGGCGGGGTCGGTGAGCACCCCGTATTCGATTTGCGGTAAGCCCTTTTTGCGGTCGCGGGAATAGCCGCGCTTGGCCAGCTCGCAATGGCGGCCCGTCACCCACGATGAGGTCAGGTCAAACAACGCCATCCGTGACGGATTGGCTTGTGGACCAAGGTGTTTAGCGGCGAGCCTGTTTTCGATGCCGTCTTGGCGGTCGCTGAGCCAGTCCATCGCCGCATAGATCTCGTCGGTGGATGCGTCGGCGATCTGCAGGTCTGCGCCCAGGGTGCAATCGGCCCAGCGCGACAGCGTCGAGAGCTTGGATGCCGGATTGATCACCCGCGAGACGATCAGCCCGTAGATCAGATCGCGGGACCGACACGGCGACCCCAGCAGGGCGGGCAGTCCCAGATGGCGGGCCATCGCCGCGACCGCGGCTACATGCCCATGCGGCAACGCGCGTAGCACCGTCAACTCCTGACCAGCGGGCACCAGGCTGTGTCCCTTCAGCGTCGCCTCCAGCGCGGCGATCGCCGCCTCGGGCAACATCGACAAGTTGGCCACGGTCTCGTTGCGCACCTTGGGCCCGTCGCGGAAGGTGCGGCGCAACAGCACCGACTGATAGACGCGCTGTTTGCCCTGCTTATCC
>NZ_MVIF01000022.1 GCF_002086675.1 Mycobacterium persicum | reverse complement strand
GCTCCGGCTGCACCGTTGCCGCCGCTGCCGAACAAGATGCCGCCGTCCCCGCCGGCGCCGCCGGGAACCGTCGCATCGGCGCCGTTACCGATCAGCGGCCGACCCAGCAACAGCTGGGTCGGCGCGTTCACGAGGTTGAGCACATCCTGCTCGAGGGTCTGCAACGGTGACGCGTTGGCAGCTTCCGCGAGGGCGTAAGCCCCCGCACCCGAATTCAAGGCCTGTAAGAAACGGGCGTGAAACGCCGCCGCCTCCGCGCTGATCGCCTGATATTCCCGGCCGTACGCGCCAAATAGTTCCGCAATGCGTGCCGACACCTCATCGGTGGCAGCGGCTAGCACGTGCGTCGTCGAGGTCGCCGCGGCTGCATTGGCCGCACCAAGGGTTGAACCGAGGTTGGTCAGATCCTCGGCTGCTGCGGCGACGATGTCGGGGGAGACGAGCACGTATGACATGGCGGAGGCTCCAACCGGTTGACGAAAAGTCGGCAACTACCGCCCCCCGCGGCGTCGCTAGGTCGGCATTTTATCTACCGCGCGTCTAATATGTCCGCGGTTTCTCGTCTATTGGTATGATTACGATGGCCTCTAGCGGAGTAACGGTTTTTGTCGTATAAGCAGTCCGGTGTCACACCCTTGAAACCCGGGGAAATAGTGACGGTCAGAATCTGGCGCCAGGATCGATGGTTCGCGCGGCCGGATCGAAGCCCGATAACGGCCTGACCGCATCGGCGCGGCGGACGGGCCGCCGCCGCTCGAAAACATCGGCGGGGCGTCTACAGTTCGAAGCGCGATGACGATCGATGTGTGGATGCAGCACCCGACCCAGCGGTTCCTGCGCAGCGACATGTTGGCCTCGCTTCGGCGCTGGACCGGTGGGTCCATGCCCGATACCGAAATCCCGATCGCGACCACCCTCACGGCGATGGACGCCGCCGACGTCGACCTCGGCCTGCTCAGCGCGTGGCGCGGTCCCAACGGTCACGACCTGATCTCCAACGACGAGGTCGCCGCATGGGTCGCCGCGCACCCGGGCAGGTTTGCCGGTCTGGCCACGGCCGACCTGGACCGTCCGATGGCGGCGGTTCGGGAACTGCGGCGCAGAGTCCGCGACGACGGTTTCGTCGGCCTGCGAGTGGTGCCCTGGCTGTGGAACGCGCCGCCCACCGACCGTCGCTACTACCCGCTGTTCGCCGAGTGCGTGGAGCTGGCCGTGCCGTTCTGCACCCAGGTCGGTCACACCGGCCCGCTGCGGCCATCGGAAACCGGACGCCCGATTCCCTACATCGATCAGGTGGCGCTGGACTTTCCTGAGCTGGTGATCGTGTGTGGGCATGTCGGATATCCGTGGACCGAGGAGATGGTCGCGGTGGCCCGCAAGCACGAAAACGTCTACATCGACACCTCCGCCTACACCATCAAGCGGCAGCCGCACGAGCTGGTGAGCTTCATGAAAACCGGTACCGGACAACGCAAAGTCCTGTTCGGCACCAACTATCCGATGATCACCCACCCGCATGCCCTGGCGGGCCTGGACGAACTCGATCTCAACGACGACGCCCGACGAGACTTCCTGCACCACAACGCCGAACGCGTCTTCACAGGGCTGGCCCGAGGAAAGGTGGAACCATGAACGGCGCCCAGGCTCTGATCAACACCTTGGTCGACGGCGGAGTCGACGTGTGCTTCGCCAACCCCGGCACCTCGGAGATGCACTTCGTGGCGGCATTGGACGACGTTCCGCAAATGCGCGGTGTGCTAACCCTTTTCGAGGGTGTGGCCACCGGTGCGGCCGATGGCTACGCCCGCATCGCCGACCGGCCGGCGGCGGTGCTGCTGCACCTGGGGCCCGGGCTGGGCAACGGTTTAGCCAACTTGCACAACGCGCGCCGCGCCCGGGTGCCGATGGTGGTCGTCGTCGGTGACCATGCGACCTATCACAAAAAGTACGACGCCCCTTTGGAATCCGACATCGATGCGCTGGCAGGCAGCGTGTCGGGATGGGTGCGCCGGACGCAGGCCGCCGCCGACGTCGGAACCGATACCGCCGACGCGGTCGCCGCGAGCCGGTTGGGTCCGCGGATCTCGACGCTGATTCTGCCCGCCGATGCCTCCTGGTCGGAGGGTGCCGCGCCGGCTGCCCCGGTTGTGGAGCGGCCGGCGCAGACCGGTCAGGATCTGGTGTCGGTGGCCAACGTGTTGCGCTCCGGAGAGCCCGTGATGTTGCTGATCGGCGGGGACGCCACCCGCGGCCCGGGGTTGGCCGCGGCCGCGCGGATCGCCGAGGCCACCGGGGCGCGCTGGCTGTGCGAGACGTTTCCGACCCGGCTCGAGCGCGGCGCCGGCGTGCCCGCCGTGGAGCGCCTCGCCTATTTCGCCGAAGCCGCGACGGCACAGCTGGACGGGGCCAAGCATTTGGTGCTGGCCGGCGCCAAATCGCCGGTTTCGTTTTTTGCCTACCCGGGCATGGCCAGCGATCTGGTGCCGGCGGGATGTGCGGTGCAGCTGCTCGCCGAGCCCAGGGGAGCAGCGGACGCTCTGGTCGCGCTGGCCGACGAGTTGGCACCGGGCACCCGCGCGCCGGTGGCGGCCGCGTCGCGTCCGCAACTTCCGACGGGTCCGCTGACGTCGGCGTCGGCGGCCGACGTGATCGGGGCGCTGATGCCCGATCGGGCGATCATCGTCGACGAATCCAACACTTCGGGTCCGATGCTGCCACAAGCCACCGCCGGGGCGCCGGCACATGACTGGCTGACGCTGACCGGCGGGGCGATCGGCTACGGCATCCCGGCGGCGGTCGGTGCCGCAGTCGCCGCTCCCGATCGTCCGGTGCTGTGCCTGCAATCCGACGGGTCGGCGATGTACACGATTTCGGGGTTGTGGACCCAGGCGCGGGAAAACCTCGACGTCACCACCGTCATCTACAACAACGGCGCCTATGACATCCTGCGGATCGAGTTGCAGCGTGTCGGCGCCGGATCCGCGCCGGGCCCCAAGGCGCTGAACCTTCTCGACATCTCGCCCCCCAGAATGGATTTCGTCAAGATCGCCGAGGGCATGGGTGTGCCGGCGCGGCGGGTCACGACCTGTGAGGAGTTCGCCGACGCCCTGCGCGCCGCCATCGCCGAACCCGGACCGCACCTGATCGACGCGCTGGTGCCGTCACTGTTGGGATAACCCCGGATAACACCAGCACGGGGCTCGTCACTGACCCGTCAGCTCGCCAAAATGGTTGACGAGCCAATCCGTTATCCGGTTGAGCCCATCCACGCCGGTCTCGAACTTCGCTGCCTGGGCAGCCAACGCCACGCCCGCATACCCGGATTCGGCGGGGACGAAGCCGAATTGCCGAACCAGATAGTCACCGTCGCTCCCAGGCCCCCAACCGCCTTTTGCGGCAACACCTTTAGCGGCCAGCCCCCAGCGATGCTCGCTGCAGAGCTGGCGCATCAAGCCGGTGACACCGACGGCGCCGGCAAGGCCTGGCAGGTGCGCCGCGAACTGTGCTTGGCTGTCCAGCGGCCACCGCGTTTGCCCGAATGCCGTGAAACCCGGCCGAAGCCGCCGAGATTCGACCACGGTGCCCGCGTCGCCAGCCTCTCGGAGCACGGTTTGCACCTGCCTTGCAGCGTCGGCGGGATGTCCCAGTTGCGACCACAGCAACTCCGCGGCGTCATTATCCGATTCGGTGATCGCCTTGACCGCAGGGTCTTTCGCACGGCTACGATCATGACGCAGCGCAGCGATCACCAACGGAACTTTGATCGTTGACCAAGCAACGCCGGTCGACCATGGGCCCAACGTACACGCCGCGGTTCGACTCGGTACGGCGACGGCAAGGCCGATGATCGCCGGCACCGTGGCCGAAAGTTCCTCGAAGCTCTGCTGCAGAGCCGGGTTCCGCTCGTTAGTCATGGCCACCTTGCGTGTAGACGCCCACCAAACCGACCTATCGCCGTATCGACCACACCGGATCACCGCAGTCGACACCCTCGGCCGACAACTGGCGCTTGAGCACCTTGAACGTCGGCGTCTTTGGCAAACCGGTACCCACCCGCACGTAGGACGGCCACTGCTTGGGCCCGAGGTCGGGCTGTTCGGCCAGAAAAGCCCGGAACGAGTCGACATCGAAGTCGACGCCGGACGCCATCACCACCGCCGCCATCACCTGGTCACCGACCACCGGATCGGGCACCGGATATACCGCTACCTCGACGACTCCGGGGTAGCGCAGCAGCACCCGTTCGATCGGCGCCGTGCCGAGATTCTCTCCGTCGACTCGCATCCAATCACCCAGCCGCCCAGCGAAATAGGCATAGCCGGCTTCGTCGCGGTAGGCCAGGTCGCCACTGTGGTAGACGCCGCCGGCCATGCGCTCGGCGGAGGCGGCGTCGTCGTTGTAGTAGCCCTCGAAGCGACCAGGCCCGGCGATGTTGACCAACTCGCCGACGACGCCCAGTGGGCACTGTTCGCCGGTCTCGGGGTCGACGATCTGAATACCATCCGGCAGCGGCCCCAGCGCACCGGCCGGGGTGTCCGGTGTGCGGCTGATCGCCACGCCGCCCTCGGTCGAACCGAACCCGTCGATGACCACACAGCCGAATCGGCGCGCGAAACGCTCGACGTCGCCGGGTACCCCTTCGTTGCCGTACACCGCCCGCAGTGGGTTGTCGGCGTCGTCGGTCTGCTCGGGTGTGGCAAGCACATACGACAACGGTTTGCCGACATAGTTGGCGTAGGTCGCGCCGTAGCGGCGCACGTCCGCCATGAATCCGGAGGCAGAAAACTTACGGCGCAACGCCATTGACCCTTGGCATGCCAGCGCGACCGCCCAGCCGACCAGGACGGCGTTGGAATGGAACAACGGCATCGACACGTAGCAGACGTCGTCGCGGCCCAGGCCGAAGCGCTGGGTCATGGTCACCCCGGCGATCGCCACCTTGCTGTGACTGCACTTCACCGCCTTCGGCTCACCGCTGGTGCCCGAGGTGTAGATCAGCATGAAAGTGTCTGCGGGTGAGGCGGATTGAAAACACACGCCGGCATCCTGTTGGGCGGCGACCTCAGCGGCCCACTCGGCGGAATCCACGTTGACATGCTCGACATCGCCCAGCGGTGCAACAGATTCCAAGTCGGCGAGCACGAGCTGACAGTCGGCGTGCCGGATGTCGCGGGCCAGTGCCGCGCCGCGGCGCACCGGATTGAGGCCCACCGGAACGATGCCCGACATCCCGGCCGCCACCAACATCGCCGAGAAGAACGGGGTGTTCTGCAGCAGCACCCCGACGTGCGGTGGACGCCCGGGGTCCAGACGTTCGCGCAGCGCTGCCGCGATGGCGGCGCCGTGCCGTAGGTGATCACGCCAACTGGTGAACGAGTCCTCGAAATAAATTCCACGGTCGGCGATTTCGGTCAACGGCAGCAGCAGCTGGGTGACGGTCGGATCAGTGCTCAATGCGTCGGATTCCTCGTCTCGAGCGTGACGCCGCAGTCACGTTCGCATCCCACCGTGACGCTACAGTCACGACTAAGCGGGAGTCTCTGCCAGCTCATGCCCGATCTGGCGCAGCTGCCTGGTGGCACCGCCCAGGGCGAACTCGGTCTCCTTGGCCGCCAAAAAGTATCGATGCACCGGGTGATCGGTGTCGACGCCGACACCGCCATGCACGTGCACGATCGTGTGTGCCACCCGGTGCCCGGCATCGGCGGCCCAGAACGCGGCCGAGGCCACGTCGAGCTCGGCCGGCAGATCTTCGGCGACCTTCCAGGCCGCCTGCGTCAGAGTCAGCCGCAACCCCTTGACGTCGATGTAACCGTCGGCCAGGCGTTGCCCCACCGCCTGGAAGCTGCCAATCGGACGGTCGAATTGCTCTCGGGTACGGGCGTATTCGGCCGTCATCTGCAATCCGCGCTCCAAGACGCCGAGCTGGAATGCGCTGCGGCCCAGAGCATATATCGTGCGCAGCCAGGCTACTGCGGCACTGCCGCCAACTCGGCGCGAGCCGTCCACCGCAACCCCATCCAGTTCCAGATGTCCGATGCTGCCCAGGCCGGTGGTGTGCAGAGCCGTCACTGTCACCCCCGGGTCATCGGCGGTGACAAGGAAAACCTCGGTGCCGGAATCGATTTCGGCGGGAACCAGGAAGGCGTCCGCGACCGGGCCGTAGCCCACCTGGGTGCGCGTGCCGGTGAGCCGATAGCCCTCGGCGGCGCCGACGGCCTGCACCGGGCCCTCGCCCATCTCACCGTCGAGTCCGACGGTCAAGATCTTCGACCCGCTGACCGCCGGCGCCCCCCAGCCCTGCTGCAGATCCTCGGAGCCGAACCGGGCCAGCGCACCGGCGGCCAGCACCACCGACTCGAGATAGGGCACCGCGGCCAGCTGGTGACCCAGCGCGACCAGTATCGCAACCTGTTCGAGCACCCCGAATCCGTCGCCGCCCAGAGCCGACGGGGCAGCGCTGGTCAGGATGTCGGCGCCGGCCAGCTTGCCCCACAGCTCGCGGTCGAACCGTTGCTCCAGCGCGTCCAGCTGCCGCTGATGCTGTGGGGTGCATACCGCGTCGACGATGGTGTCCACCAGACCGCCGAGGTCGGTCGCGGCTTCGGTTGTCGAGAAATCCATTGCTGCTTCAGTCCTTTCAGCGGCTTGCCCGGGGCAGGCCCAAGGCCACCATGCCGATGATGTCTCGCTGCACTTCGTTGGTACCGCCACCGAAGGTCAGAATTAGGCACGCCCGGTGCATCCGTTCCACCCGTCCGCGCAGCAGGGCGCCGGGCGAATCCTGGCGCAGCGTCGCCGCGGTACCGAGCACCTCCATCAGCAGCCGGTAGGCCTCGGTGGCCAGCTCGGTCCCGAACACCTTAGCGGCCGACGCGTCGGCCGGGGACAGCGCCTCGCTCGCAGACGAAGCGAGCTCCCAGTTGATCAGCTTGAGCACCTCGGCCTTGGCATGCACCCGGGCCAGGTTGAGCTGCACCCATTCCGAGTCGATGAGCCGCGCTCCGCTGGAATCCTTGGTGTGCTGCGCCCATTCGCGAACCTCGCGCAGGCACAGGAAGATCGGAGCCGGCGATACCAGCGCGACCCGCTCGTGGTTGAGCTGGTTGGTCACCAGCTTCCAGCCGCCATTTTCCTCGCCGACCCGGTTGGTCACCGGCACCCGCACGTCGGTGTAGTAGGTGGCGCTGGTGTCCGGGCCGGCCATGGTGTGCACCGGCGTCCAGGAGAAACCGTCGGCGGTTGTCGGCACGATCAGCACCGAGATGCCCCGGTGCTTTTTGGCCTCCTGATTGGTGCGCACCGCCAGCCAGACGTAGTCGGCGTACTGGATCAGGCTGGTCCACATCTTCTGCCCGTTGATCACGTAGTCATCGCCGTCGCGGACGGCGGTGGTGCGCAGGTTCGCCAGGTCGGTGCCGGCGCCCGGCTCGGAGTAGCCGATCGAGAAATGCAGGTCCCCCGCGGCAATGCGCGGCAGGAAGAACTTCTTCTGCTCGTCGGTGCCGTAGGCCATGATGGTCGGCGCGACGCTGTTGATCGTCAGAAACGGCACCGGCGCGCCGGCCAGCGCCGCCTCGTCGGTGAAGATCAGCGAGTCCATGGGGGAGCGGTCCTGGCCGCCGTACTCCTTGGGCCAATTCAAGGTGAGCCAGCCGTCCTTGCCCATCTGCGCGACCGTCTCCCGGTACACATTGCCAACGCCGATTTCGCCCCCGATCGAGCTCAGCGCTTCGCGCCGCTCCGGCGTCATCAAGGTGGTGAAGTACGACCGCAGTTCGCGGCGCAGCTCTTCCTGCTCAGGTGTGTAACTGATGCGCATTCCTGCCGCCTCCGGTCAAACGTCGTGCACACAATGCCGTCACCGGCCGCCTGAACGGCCGCTTAAACAAGCGCCTGAACGGGCGCCTAAACGGGCGCGAACGGCTACCCATCCGTTCTCCCGGTTGTAACACGTTCTAGTCTGGGAATCCAGCGACCGTTTCGTCAGAGGCGCCACAGCCCTATGGTGGTGCTACGGAGTGATCAGGTAAAGCGCCAGCTTCAGGGAGGATGCCGTGCGGGTAAAGGTGGACCGTGACCGGTGCGAAGGTAACGCAGTGTGCTTGGGAATTGCACCGGATATCTTCGACCTGGACGACGAGGACTATGCCGTCGTGAAGCTCGATCCCATTCCACCGGACCGAGAGGCCCTGGCCGAGCAGGCGATCGCCGAATGTCCGCGGGCCGCCCTGCTTCGCGAGGACTAGGCCCCACAACAACCCGAACTACCCGAACTACCCGAACTAGAGGTATTCATAAATTGACTAGGGCCAACGATCTGTCCGGGAAGGTCGCGGTGGTCACCGGCGCGGCCGCGGGACTGGGCCGCGCCGAGGCGGTGGGGCTGGCCAGGCTCGGCGCTGTCGTCGTCGTCAACGACATCGGCGCCGCCCTGGACAACTCGGACGTCATCGAGGAGGTCAACGCAACCGGCGCCAAAGCGGTCGCGGTCGCCGGCGACATCAGCCAGCGCGCGACCGCCGACGAACTGGTCGCGACCGCCGACGGGCTGGGCGGGCTGGACATCGTGGTCAACAACGCCGGCATCACCCGCGACCGAATGCTGTTCAACATGTCCGACGAGGACTGGGACCAGGTCATCGCGGTACACCTGCGCGGCCATTTCCTGCTCACCCGTAACGCGGCCACCTACTGGCGCGCGAAAGCCAAAGACACCCCGGACGGCTCGGTGTACGCCCGGCTGGTCAACACCTCCTCGGAGGCGGGACTGGTCGGTCCCGCGGGGCAGGCCAACTACGGCGCGGCCAAGGCGGGCATCACCGCGCTCACCCTGTCCGCGGCGCGGGCGCTGGGCCGCTACGGCGTACGCGCCAACGCAATCTGCCCACGGGCCCGCACCGCGATGACCGCGGAGGTCTTCGGCGAGCCCGAAGTCGCCGAAGGTGAGATCGACCCGTTGTCACCGGAGCACGTGGTCAGCCTGGTCCAGTTTCTGGCATCGCCGGCGGCCGCGGAGGTCAACGGGCAATTGTTCATCGTTTACGGCCCGCAGGTGACACTGGTGGCCGCGCCGACGGCGGAGCGGCGCTTCAGCGTGGACGGCCCGGCGTGGGAGCCCGCGCAGCTGAGTGAGGCACTGCGGGACTACTTTGCTGGCCGGGCTCCGGACCGGAACTTTTCGGCCACCGGTCTAATGGCACAGTAGGGGCCCGACAACGACCGAGGGCTCATCGGGCCCCGCTTCGACAGTTAGAACCTGTGTCAGAATGACCGCACCAGAAAGGGTTTAACCAGCCAAATTAACGCAGGTTACGCAAAGTACCGTTCATTGACACGGCGAAGTCGTTCTGGGTTAATATGAGCCGGCTCGCCAGGAGCCGCATCTGGCCCCTGCTCGGGCTCAGGGGACGCATCGGCTTCGCCGCCTAGCAGACGGGGGAACCAAGTTGATTCAACAGCTTGCGGTTCCGGCCCGGGCCGTCGGCGGGTTCTTCGAGATGTCGATCGATACCGCCCGTGCTGCCTTCCGGCGTCCGTTTCAGTTCCGCGAGTTCCTCGATCAGACCTGGATGGTTGCCCGGGTATCACTGGTCCCCACCCTGCTGGTCTCCATCCCGTTCACGGTCCTGGTGGCCTTCACCCTCAACATCCTGCTGCGGGAGATCGGTGCGGCCGACCTCTCCGGCGCCGGAACGGCATTCGGCACCATCACCCAGCTGGGCCCGGTAGTGACCGTGCTGGTGGTGGCCGGTGCCGGCGCCACCGCAATCTGCGCCGACCTGGGCGCCCGCACCATCCGCGAAGAGATCGACGCGATGCGGGTACTGGGCATTGACCCGATCCAACGCCTGGTCGTGCCAAGGGTTTTGGCGTCGACGCTGGTCGCGTTGCTGCTCAACGGATTGGTGTGTGCCATCGGTTTATCCGGTGGCTATGTGTTCTCCGTCTTCCTGCAGGGGGTCAACCCCGGTGCCTTCATCAACGGGCTGACCGTGCTGACCGGCCTGCGGGAGTTGATCTTGGCCGAAGTCAAAGCGCTGCTGTTCGGCGTGATGGCCGGGCTGGTCGGCTGTTACCGTGGCCTGACCGTCAAGGGCGGGCCCAAGGGCGTTGGCAACGCGGTCAACGAAACCGTCGTCTACGCGTTCATCTGCCTGTTCGTGATCAACGTGGTGATGACGGCCATCGGCGTACGAATCTCGGCGAAGTAACACATGAAGGAAAGCAAGCGATGGTGATGAAGCGATGAGCTATGACGTCACTATCCGCTTCCGCCGATTCATGTCCCGGCTGCAGGAGCCGGTGGACAGTTTCGGCGAGCAGGCGCTGTTCTATGGCGAAACCGTGCGCTACATCCCCAACGCCATCACGCGATACCGCAAAGAGACCATCCGGCTGGTCGCGGAGATGACCCTTGGTGCGGGCGTGCTGGTCATGATCGGCGGCACCGTCGGCGTGGCGGCCTTCCTGACCCTGGCCTCTGGTGGCGTCATCGCGGTACAGGGCTACTCGTCGCTGGGCAACATCGGGATCGAAGCGCTCACCGGATTTCTCTCGGCGTTTTTGAACGTGCGCGTCGTCGCACCGGTGATCGCCGGCATCGCCCTGGCGGCCACCATCGGCGCCGGCGCCACCGCCCAGTTGGGCGCCATGCGGGTGTCGGAGGAGATCGACGCTGTCGAATGCATGGCGGTCCACTCGGTCTCCTACCTGGTGTCGACCCGGTTGATCGCCGGCCTGGTCGCTATCGTTCCGCTGTATTCGCTGTCGGTGCTGGCCGCGTTCTTCGCCGCCCGCTTCACCACCGTGTTCATCAACGGGCAGTCCAAAGGCCTTTACGACCACTACTTCAACACCTTCCTGATCCCCTCCGACCTACTGTGGTCGTTTTTGCAGGCGATCGTGATGTCGATCGCGGTGATGCTGGTGCATACCTATTACGGCTACAACGCCAGCGGCGGGTCGGTCGGCGTCGGAATCGCCGTCGGTCAGGCGGTGCGGACATCGCTGATCGTGGTGGTGGTCATCACGCTGTTCATCTCGCTCGCCGTGTACGGTGCGTCCGGCAACTTCAACCTCTCCGGATAAGGACTCGGCAGGGACATGGCAGGCGGATCACGACGCACCAGTGTGCGGGTGGCGGCGGCGCTGCTGGCCGGCCTGCTGGTGGGATCGGCCGTCCTGACCTACCTGTCCTATACCGCTGCCTTCACCTCGACCGACGCCGTCATCGTCTCCTCGCCGCGGGCCGGGCTGGTGATGGAGAAGGGCGCCAAGGTCAAGTTCCGCGGCGTCCAGGTTGGCACCGTCGAGGACATCACCTACAGCGGCGACCAGGCACGGCTGCGACTGGCCATCAGAAGCGGCGAGATGCATTTCATCCCGTCCAACGCCACCGTGCACATCGCCGGCAACACCATCTTCGGCGCTAAATCGGTCGAGTTCATTCCGCCCAAAACGGCGCCGTCGCCCACGTCGCTGCGTCCTAATGCGCACGTCGAGGCATCCCAGGTGCAGCTGGAGGTCAACACGCTGTTCCAGTCGCTCATCGACCTGTTGCACAAAATCGACCCGGTTGAATTGAACGGAACGCTCAGCGCGCTGTCCGAGGGCCTGCGCGGCCACGGCGACGACCTCGGCGCACTGTTGTCGGGGCTGAATACGCTGACGCGCCAAGCCAATCCGAAGCTGCCCACCCTGCAGGAGGATTTTCGCAAGGCGGGCATCGTGACCAACGTCTACGCCGACGCCGCGCCCGACCTCAACACCGTGTTCGACAGCCTGCCTACCATCAACAAGACACTGGTGGACAAGCAGAAGGACCTGAACACCACGCTGCTGGCCACGATCGGCCTGGCCAACAACGCCTACGAGACGCTCGAGCCCGCCGAGCAGAACTTCATCGACGCCGTCAACCGGTTGCGGGCCCCGCTCAAGGTGCTCTCCGACTACTCGCCGGAGTTCGGCTGCCTGTTCAAGGGAATCGGCCGCGGTATCAAGGAATTCGCGCCGTTGATCGGGGTCCGCAAGGCGGGCCTGTTCACCTCGTCGAACTTCGTGCTGGGCGCGCCGGCCTACACCTACCCCGAGAGCCTGCCGATCGTCAACGCCTCCGGCGGGCCGAACTGCCGCGGTTTGCCTGACATCCCGACCAAGCAGAACGGCGGGTCGTTCTACCGCGCGCCGTTCCTGGTCACCGACAACGCCAACATTCCGTACGAGCCGTTCACCGAGGTGCAGGTCGACGCGCCGTCGACCTTGCAGTTTTTGTTCCACGGCGCCTTCGCGGAACGGGACGACTTCTGATGGCGGGCGGGGGCATGCCGTCGCATCGCTCGATGGTGATCAAGGTCAGCATCTTCGCACTGGCGATGTTGCTGGTGGCCGCGGCGCTGGTGGTGGTGTTCGGCGACTTCCGGTTCGGCCCGGAAGCCACCTACCACGCCACCTTCACCAACGCGTCCCGGTTGAAGGCCGGCCAGAAGGTGCGCATCGCCGGCATACCGGTCGGGGCGGTGTCGGGGGTCGCGCTGAACCCGGACAACACCGTCGACGTGACGTTCGGAGTCGACAAGCGTTACACGCTGTACTCGTCCACGCGTGCGGTGGTCCGGTACGAAAACCTGGTCGGCGACCGCTACCTGGAGATCACCTCCGGGCCCGGGGAGCTGCGCAAGCTGCCGCCGGGCGGCACCATCAACGCCCAGCACACCCAGCCGGCGCTGGACCTTGATGCGCTGCTGGGGGGACTGAAGCCGGTGCTCAAAGGCCTGGACGCGGACAAGGTCAACACGATCACCAGCGCGGTCATCGAGTTGCTCCAGGGCCAGGGCGGCGCGTTGTCCGACGTGCTCGCCGAAACCAGCGCTTTTTCGACGGCCCTGGGCCAACGCGACCAGCTGATCGGCGACGCGATCACCAACCTCAATTCGGTGCTGGCCACCGTCGACCAGAAGAGCGCGCAGTTCTCCGCCAGCGTCGACCAGCTGCAACAGCTGATCACCGGGCTGGCCGAGAACAAGGACGCGGTTGCCGGCGCGATCCCGCCGCTGGCCTCGACGACGACCGATCTCACCGACCTGCTGAGAAATTCGCGCCGGCCGTTGCAGGGCGTCGTGGAAAACCTGCGTCCGCTGGCCACCGAACTCGACGACCGCAAGGCCGAGATCAACAATGACGTTGAGCAACTCGGCGAGGACTACCTGCGGTTGGCCGCGCTCGGTTCCTACGGGGCGTTCTTCAACATCTACTTCTGCACCGTGACGATCAAGATCAACGGTCCGGCCGGCAGCGACATCCTGATCCCGATGGGCGGCCAGCCGGATCCCAGCAAGGGAAGGTGCGCCTTTGCAAAATAACAAGCCAGATAACAAGAAGCCAGGCAGCAAACGCGATCGCGACCCGCTGCGCACCGGCATCTTCGGCGTCGTGCTGGTGGTCTGTGTGGTGTTGATCGCCTTCGGCTACGCCGGGCTGCCCTTCATTCCCCAGGGCAAGACCTACGACGCCTACTTCACCGATGCGGGCGGCATCACCCCCGGCAACGCCGTCTACGTCTCGGGCTTCAAGGTGGGCAAGGTCTCGGAGGTGAGCCTGGCCGGTGACAGCGCCAAGATCACCTTCAGTGTGGACCGCAAGGTCGTCGTCGGCGACCAGTCGTTGGCCGCGATCCGGACCGACACCATCCTCGGCGAGCGGTCCATCTCGGTGACCCCGGCCGGCAGCGGGCATGCCACCACGATTCCGTTGAACCGCACCACCACGCCCTACACCCTCAACGGTGCCCTGGAGGAGCTGGGCCGCAACGCCAACGACCTGAACAAGCCGCAGTTCGAGCAGGCCTTGAAGGTGCTCACCGAGACGCTGCACGACGCCACGCCGCAGCTGCGCGGTGCGCTGGACGGCGTGACGTCGCTGTCGCGCACCCTGAACAGTCGCGACGAAGCGCTGCAGGGCCTGCTGGCGCACGCCAAGACGGTGACCGGGGTGTTGTCGCAGCGCGCCGCGCAGGTCAACAAGCTGATCGATGACGGCAACCAGTTGTTCGCCGCGCTCGACGAGCGCCGTGCCGCGCTGGGCGCGCTCATCTCCGGCATCGACGACGTTTCGGCGCAGATTTCCGGCTTCGTCGCCGATAACCGCCGAGAGTTCGGCCCGGCCCTGTCCAAGCTCAACCAGGTGCTGAGCAACCTCAACGAGCGCCGCGACTACATCACCGAAGCCCTCAAGCGGCTGCCGGCCTATGCGACCACGCTGGGCGAGGTCGTCGGATCCGGACCGGGATTCAACGTCAACGTCTTCAGCGCGATTCCGGCGCCGCTGATGGCCATGGTGTTCGACATGGTCTACCAGCCCGGCAAACTGCCGGACAGCTTCGCCGACTATCTGCGCGGGCTCATCCAGGAACGCTGGATCATCAGGCCGAAGTCACCATGACGACCGCCATGCAGCGACGTTTCGGCCGCCGGGGCGTGCGCACCGTCACCATCATCGCGTTGGTCGCGGTGCTGGTGGGCGGTGTCTACGTGCTGGCGTCGGTGGGCGGCAACGGCCGCAAGATCGTCGCGTACTTCACCTCTGCCGTCGGGCTCTACCCCGGCGACGAGGTCCGCATCCTCGGGGTTCCGGTCGGGACCGTCGACACCATCGAGCCGCGGCCGTCCGACGTCAAGATCACCATGTCGGTGTCCGAGGACGTCAAGGTTCCCCGCGACGCCCAGGCCGTCATCATGTCGCCAAACCTGGTGGCGGCGAGGTTCATTCAGCTCACTCCCGCCTACACCGGCGGCGCGGTGCTGCCCGACGGCGCCAGCATCGAGTTGTCCCGCACCGCGGTCCCGGTGGAGTGGGACGAGGTCAAGGAAGCCCTGACCCAGCTGTCGGTCACGCTCAGCCCGGCGGCGGGCGAATTGCAGGGCCCACTGGGAGCGGCGATCAACCAGGCCGCCGACACCCTCGACGGCAACGGCGACTCGTTCCACAAGGCGCTGCAGGAACTCTCACAAGTCGCCGGGCGCCTGGGGGATTCGCGCAGCGACATTTTCAGCACCGTCAAGAACCTGCAGGTGCTGGTCGACGCGCTGTCGCAGAGCAACGAGCAGATCGTGCAGTTCGCCGGGCACGTGGCCGCGGTGTCACAGGTGCTCGCCGACAGCTCACGCAACCTGGACCACACTCTGGGCACACTCAACCAGGCGCTCTCCGATATCCGGGGCTTTCTGCACGAGAACAACTCGACGCTGATCGAAACGGTCAGCCAGCTGGGCGATCTTACCCAGACCTTGAGTAACCAGAGCGACAACATCGAGCAGGTGTTGCACGTGGCGGGTCCCGGTATCGCCAATTTCTACAACATCTACGATCCCGCGCAGGGCACCCTGAACGGTCTGCTGTCGATACCCAACTTCGCCAACCCCGTGCAATTCATCTGCGGCGGCTCGTTCGACACCCCTGCGGGAACGTCGGGACCCGACTACTACCGGCGCGCCGAATTGTGCCGGGAGCGCTTGGGCCCGGTGCTGCGGCGGCTCACGGCGAACTACCCGCCGATCATGTTCCACCCGCTCAACACCATCACGGCCTACAAGGGCCAGGTCATCTACGACACTCCGGCCACCCAGGCCAAGGCCGAGACGCCGGTTCCGGAGTTGACCTGGATTCCGGCCAAGCCGGCGACACAGCCTGCGCCGGGCAACACCACGGACCTGCAGAGCCTGTTCGTTCCGCAGGCGCCGGGCCCCCCGCCCGGGTACGGACCGCTGCCGGGACCGCCGCCCGCTCCGGCTGCCTCCGCGGCGCCCGCGGCACCGCTGCCCGCCGAGCAGGGGGCCGGCCGATGAGACGAATCATGTTGCGCGCCGGTGTTTTTGCTGCCGGCAGCACGCTGCTTGCCGGTTGTCAGTTCGGCGGGCTGAACTCGCTACCGTTGCCCGGGACCGCCGGCCACGGCGACGGCGCATTCACGATCACCGCCGAGCTGCCCGACGTGGCGACGCTGCCGCAGAACTCGCCGGTGATGGTCGACGACGTCACCGTCGGCAGTGTCGCCGGCATCGACGCCATGCAGCGGCCCGACGGGTCCTTTTATGCCGCGGTGAAATTGGCGCTGGACAAGCAAGTGGTGCTGCCGTGCAACTCGACCGCCACGGTCGCCCAGACGTCGCTGCTGGGTTCGATGCACATCGACCTGGTGCGTCCGGCTGATCATCCGACCGGCAGGCTGGGGGACCGCACCTGCCAGTCCATCCCGGAGTCCCGCACGGGCCGCGCGCCCACCACCGAGGAGGTGTTCGCCGCGCTCGGGGTGGTCGTCAACAAGGGCAATGTCGGTGCGCTGGAGGAGATCACCGACGAGACCTATCAAGCCGTGGCCGGCCGGCAGGGTCAGTTCAAAGACCTGATCCCCAGGCTCGCGGAGTTGACGGCCGGACTCAACAAGCAGGTCGACGACATCATCACCGCGGTCGAGGGGCTGAACAGATTCTCCGCAATCCTGGCGCGGGACAAGGACAACCTGGGCCGGGCGCTAGACACCTTGCCCGACGCGCTTCGGGTGCTCAACAAGAACCGCGCCAGCATCGTCGAGGCGTTCGCCGCGCTGAAAAAGCTGGCCATGGTCACCTCGCACGTGCTGTCCAAGACCAAGACCGACTTCGCCGCAGACTTGAAAGACCTCTACTCGGTCGTCAAGGCGATCAACGACAACCGTAAGGAATTCGTCACCTCACAGCAGCTGCTGCTGACCTTCCCGTTCCCCAACTTCGGCATCAAGCAGGCGGTGCGCGGCGACTACCTCAACGTGTTCACCACGTTCGACCTGACCCTACGGCGTATCGGTGAGACATTCTTCACCACGTCGTATGCACTCGACCCGAACATGGCGCACATGGACGAGGTCCTCAACCCGCCCGACTTCTTGACCGGGGAACTGGCCAACCTGTCCGGACAGGCGGCCGACCCGTTCAAGATTCCGCCCGGTACGGCGTCGGGTCAGTAAGGGTCAGTAAGGGGCAGTAGGAATGCGGAGATGATCGACAGACTCACCAGGATCCAGCTGGCCATCTTCGGGGTGATCACCGTCATCACCCTGGTGGTGATGGGTGTCTTCTACCTGCGGTTGCCGGCCACGTTCGGCCTCGGAACCTACGGTGTCAGCGCCGATTTCGTCGCCGGCGGCGGTTTGTACAAGAACGCCAACGTCACCTACCGCGGTGTGGAGGTGGGGCGGGTGGAGTCGGTCGAGCTGAATCCGTCCGGCGTCACCGCCGAAATGCGGCTAAACAGCGGCACTCCGATTCCGTCGAACGTCACCGCCACCGTGAAGAGCGTGTCGGCCATCGGCGAGCAGTATGTCGACCTGATGCCGCCCGCCAATCCGTCGCCGGCCAAGTTGCGCAACGGATCCACGATCGAGCGCAAGAACACCCGGATCGGCCAGGACGTCGCCGATCTGCTGCACAAGGCCGAGGTGCTGGTCAACAGTCTCGGCGACACGCGGCTACGAGAATTGCTGCACGAGGCGTTCACCGCCACCAACGGCACCGGTCCGGAGCTGGCCCGGCTGGTGGAATCGGCGCGGTTGCTGGTGGATGAGGCCAATACCAACTACCCGCAGGTCTCGCAGCTTATCGACCAGGCCGGTCCGTTCCTACAGGCTCAAGTCCGCGCCGGCGCTGACATCAAGTCGCTGGCCGACGGGCTGGCGCGGTTCACCGCCGAGCTCCGTGCGGCCGACCCGCGGATGCGCGACACCCTGGCCACCGCTCCGGACGCGATCGACGAGGCCAACACGGCGTTCTCCGGTATCCGGCCTTCCTTCCCGGCGCTGGCGGCCAGCCTGGCCAACCTGGGCAGGGTGGGCGTGATCTATCACAAGTCGATCGAGCAGCTGCTGGTGGTGCTGCCGGCGCTGTTCGCCGCGCTCACCACCGCTGCCGGCGGGGTGCCCCAGGACGAGGGCGCCAAGCTGGACTTCAAGATCGACCTGAACGACCCGCCGCCGTGCAACGTCGGCTTCATTCCGCCGCCGCTGATCCGCTCGCCCGCCGACGAGGGGCTGCGGGAAATCCCGACCGACATGTACTGCAAGACCGCCCAGAATGACCCCAGCACGGTGCGCGGCGCCCGGAACTACCCATGCCAGGAGTTTCCCGGCAAGCGGGCACCGACGATCCAGTTGTGCCGCGATCCGAAGGGCTACGTGCCGCTCGGCCGCAACCCGTGGCGCGGGCCGCCGGTCCCGTACGACACACCGGTAACCAATGGCCTGAACGTCTTGCCGCCCAACAAGTTTCCCTACATTCCACCGGACGCCGATCCGGATCCGGGCACGCCGATCGCCGGGCCGCCGCCACCGGGTGTGGTGCCCGGTCCCGGACCGGCACCGCACCAGCCGGCGCAGCCGGCGCCGCCGCCCAACGACAACGGTCCGCCGCCGCCCTTCACGTCGTGGATGCCGCCGGATTATCCACCGCAGCCACCGCTGCTTCCGTACCCGAAGACGCTGCCGCCGCCGCCCCCGCCGGTGGGCACCGGGCCGGAACCGCAAGCCAGTGGCCAGGCTTACACCACCTATGACCAGAGCACTGGAGTCTTCAAGGACCCGGCCGGCGGCACTGGTATCTGCGCGCCTGGCATCAATGGCGCGTCCAGCGCGGAGAATTGGGTGGACCTCATGCTTGCTCCGAAGGCTATGTAGTGGCACCACAGCAGCCGGGCGCGCAGCGGGTGCGCCGGCGGGCGTCTCGCGCGGCGGGTCCGGCAAAAGCCGCCTCGAGCCAGCGTGAAGCAGCCGAAACCCCGGTCAATGTCTTGTCCACGGCCGAGCCGAAGCGTCCGGACAAGTCGGCTAAGCCGGTCACGCCGGTCACGCCGGTCGCTGCGGTCAAGGCTCGGTCGGCGGTCCGGCCGCCGCCCCGTCGGCGGGCCCGGGGCAGGCTGGTGGCCTGGATCTCGCTGGGCGCCGCGGTGGTGATCGTCGCCGCGCTGAGCTGGGGGGTGCTGGCCCTGGTCGGTCAGCACCGGGACGCCGACGCCGAACAGGCCCGTCAGCGACGCTTCGTCGACACCGCCACGCAGCTGGTGGTCAACATGTTCAGCTACACGCCGAACACCATCGACGAGGCCGTCAACCGATTCGTCAACAGCACCAGCGGTCCCCTGCGCGGGATGCTCAGCGCCAACAACAACGTCGACAACCTCAAAGGCCTGTTCCGCGCCACCAACGCCACGTCCGAGGCCGTCATCAACGGTGCCGCCCTGGAAGGCATCGACACCGTCAGCGACAACGCTTCGGTGCTGGTTTCGGTGCGGGTGACGGTTGCCGACATCGACGGCGTCAACAAACCGTCCATGCCCTACCGGTTACGGGTCATCGTGCACGAGGACGAGACCGGACGGATGACCGGTTACGACCTGAAGTATCCCGACGGGGGCAACTGATGCGACTGCGGCGCGTGTGGCGTGCGCTGGGAGCCGTTGCCGGCGTCCTGCTGGTCGCCGCGATCGTCGGGCTGGCCGCGGCCGGTGGGTGGTTCTACTGGGACCGGGTGGAAACCAGCGGCGAGCGGAGCGCGCGGGCGGAGTTGCCGAAGGTGGCCGCCGATCAGATACCGAAGGTTTTCGCCTACGACTACCAGACGGTCGAACGCAGCCTCAACGACGCGTATCTGTTTCTGACGCCGGACTATCGCCAGGAGTTCAAGCGCAGCGCCAACGCGCAGATCATCCCGGAGGCCAAGAAGCGCGAGGTGGTGGTCCAGGCCAATGTCGTCGGCGTGGGAGTGATGTCGGTGCAACGCAATTCGGCGTCGGTGATGGTGTATATGAACCGTACCGTGACCGACAAGTCACGCCAGCCGCTCTACGACGGCAGCCGGCTGCGGGTGGACTACAAACGGATCGACGGCAAGTGGCTGATCGCCTACATCACGCCGATCTGAGCCCAGTTCCGAGCGGTCGAGGCCGGAGCCGACGCGGTCGCGCGACCCGGAAAATTATCTGTGACCTGGCGCACAATCTAGGCGTACCCTAGAAGCGTCTCTTGGAGAAGGGAGACGTCAATGAAGGGTGCATATCGCGATCCGGTGGAACACTCCCGAACCACCCAACCGCATGCCGGTGAATCGTTTATCGACACGCTGTGGCTGCCGGGGTTGTTTCTCATCGTCCTCGGAGTGATCGGCATGGCCGGGATCGTGGCGGCCCTGGCCTACAACCACGGCGAGTTGCTATTAACGCTGGGCTCGGCCGCGGCCGGTTTGCTGATGGCCGGTGGGTTGTTGATCATGGCCGAGCATCACCGGGTGCAACGTGTGGAGCGTCGGTGGCTGGCCGAACACCCGGACTACTGGCGTCAGCAACACCACGCCGTGTAGTTCCGGGTAGGGCACAAGGACGCCCGTCGAGCGCCATGAATGGCACGTGCCCGCAGCTCTGCTGCGCCTGCGCCGCCGCCGGTTAGTAGCAGATCGCAATTTGGTTGCAGCGCAACGGGTACCGTTCGACCGGGCTGGGCGGCGGCCCCACCAGCTGGAGCGAGAACGGTTCCTTTTTCATGTCCGGTGCCAGACCACAGACCGCGCCATGCAAGGTGGTGTGCGTGCCGCTCATGTTCTCGTCGCTGAAGGCATAGGTTTCGGTCGACGGCGCGGTGCTGCCGTCGGGGCACAACACGCCCTCTGCCTGGTTCACCTGGAAGGTCCACAGCACACTGGTCAGCCGAGCCCGGGCGCTGAAGTTCTGCAGCTTGTCGGCGCGGGTGATCTGTTGGGGCGTCGTGCTCGCGATATTGAGCGCACACTGGAACGCCCACGTGACCGGGTCGGAGTAGTCGTTCATGTTGCGCGTTCCGGACGGCTGGTCGCACAGCGCGGTGATGGTCCAGGTAACCCCGGAAACGCCGGCCTGGCTGAAGGAGTAGGCACCGTCCGGCGGTGGCGCGACGGCATGGGCCGGTTCGCCTGACTGCAGCGCGGTCGCCAGTGCGACGGCCGAGACGATACCCGCGCCGGCGGCCAGTCCGTGACGGATGTTCACGTCGCTTCCCCCTTGATCTTCTTCGCTGCCTACCGCGCTGCGGTGCTGCATCGAGTATCACAGCGTTTCGGCGGGAACACCATGGCTTCGCAACGCCGGCCGGCGGCTAGCTCAGGCCCCCCACTCAGGCCTCCGTGCCGAGGACTTCGTGGGCCAGCTCTCGAAGCGCACGGCGATCGTCGGCCAACGCCGCGCGGCCGGCCGCGGTGGCCCGGTAGACGCGGCGCGCCCGGCCTGCCACCACCTGTTGCTCCGACACCAGCAGACCGTCGGCCTCCAGCCGGTGCAGTGTCGGATACAGCGTGCCGGGGCTGACCTGGTATCCGTGGCGGCTCAGTTCCCCGGTCAGCCACGCGCCATGGACTTCTCCCTCGGCGGCGTGATGCAGGATGTGCAGGCGCAGTGCGGCCCGCTGAAATTCCCGCATGGACAACCCCTTTCGGGACAACCCCGTACGCGTCGGTGACGAAGCCGATATCGGGTTCCGATTCTACGGTGTGCAGGTCTAGGAGCAGCGCAGCAGCGTCATGAAACCGAAGTCCATGTGTATCTGTTGGTGGCAGTGCAACAGCGACAGCCCCGGTTGGTCGGCGGTGAAGTCGACCTCCATGATCTGGTACCCGCCCAGCATCGCGACGTCCTTGCGAACACCTGCCGTCGGTGTGCCTGCGACATGGGTGATTTCGAAGGTATGTCGATGCAGATGCATCGGGTGGATGTCGTCGGTGCCGTTGCGGAACCGCAGCCGGTAGCGCTGCCCCCGCACGATGTCGAGCACCGGTTGGTTGGTGCCCATGGCGAACGCGGCGCCGTTGACGGTCCAGACGTTGAACCCGTCGCTGGCGGCGTTGCGCTTCTCGATGAACAGGTCGATAACCCGATCAGCGGCCGGGGGAGTGCCGCCGCTGCCGAACACCCGGTAGTCCCAGGCAAACTCGGGCGGCGGGGCCCACTGCGGGTCGCCGGTGCGGCCGGCGTATTCGACGACGGTGCCCATACCCGCTTGACGGTCCTCGTCGGAGAGGTCGCCGAGGATCCAGACGCCGGGGTGGTTCATCTCCACGACCGCCGAGATGCGTTCGGCGGCGCCGAGCCACAACACCGGAACCGCAACGGGTTTGGGCACCGGATTGCCGTCCAGGGCCACCACGGTGAAGACGTGTCCGGGCAGGGCCAGGCTGCGGTTCTCGGTGGCGCTGCCGTTGAGGACATGCAGCATCACCCGCTCGCCGCTCCTGACCCGGATCGGTTCGCCGTGGCCCAGGGTGCGGCCGTTGACGGTGAAGACCTCATAGCCCACTTCGTAGCCATGCGGCAGGCCGGCAGCCAGTGCGGCGTTCATCGCTTGCTCGCCTTGGTCTTTCAATCCGGCGACCGCCTCACCGGCCAGGAAGCCGCCGGGCATGTCACCGCCCTGGCTCAGGCTGGGCTCGAACTCCTTGAGCGTCAGGAACACTTCGCGGTCGTAAGCGCCCGGTTCATGCTTGGGCTCGATGTAGACGGGGCCGACCAAGCCGCCGTATTGCCCGCCCGTCAGGTCGGCGCCCGGGTTGAGGTGGGTGTGGTAGAAGCGGAATCCCGACGGGCCGGGAACAAACGAGATCCGGCGCATGCCGTGGGCGGCGATGAACGGGGTGCCTTCCTCGGCCGAGCCGTCGACCTCCACCGGCAGGTGTTGGCCGTGCCAGTGCAGCTGTTGCGGGGTGCCGGTGTCATTGTGGACGTCGACGGTGATCTGCTTGCCCTCGGTAAACCTCAGCAGTGGCCCCGGGAATTGGCCGTTGTAGGTGGTGGTTGCGACGAGTTTGCCGGGGGCGACTTCCACCTGGCTCTGCCCGATGCGCAGCGTGTAGTCGGCCTTACCGGCCGGCGGGCTATGCGAGCAGGCGGTCGCCAGGCCGGTGGCGGTGAGCACCCCCAGGCCGCTCCAGGTGAGGAAGCCGCGTCGATCAACCGGCATTGGCCAGCCGCGCATCCAGTGACCACCGGCCGGGACCGGCCCACAGCAAAAAGATCAGCCCGAGCAGCATCGACAGGTCGGTGCGTGCGTCGTGGGCCATGCCCCAGAAGCCCTGCACACCGAGAAAGCCCCCGGGCCGCAGCTCGGGAATCTTGGTCAAGGCGATCGCACCGATAATGTCGACGAGCAGCGGAATGGCCGCGACCCGGGTCAGCAGGCCCAGAACAACCATTGTGCCGCATAAGATTTCGACAACGCCGTCCAGATTGGCGAAGAAGGTGGCGGCGGGTATTCCGATCCGCTCGAAGCGGCCGGGCCCAAGTTGCTGCGGGTAGCGAAACTTCTGGATGCCCTCGCTGAGGAACACCAAGCCGACGAGCAGTCGTATGCAGATCGCGGCCGGCGGCCCCTCCGCGTGCAGCAATCGCCGCCAGGAGACTCGTCCCGAACCCGTCACCGCCAACTCGGACTCCGATATCGTGTTCCGATAGTCTTCGGAGTGAGCGTACCGCAGGAATCGTTCGCGACCGACCCCCGGGCAGATCGAGGCTTAGCAGTGGATTTGGCAGTGGATGACGTTTCGGTGTTCGACTTCGCCGACGTTGTCGTCCAACGTGACCGGGTGCGAGCGTTGGACGGGTTCACCGCCGCCATTCCCCGGCACGGGGTGACGGCGGTGTTCGGCCCGTCCGGATCGGGCAAGTCGACCCTGCTGCGGTTGTGCAATCGACTGGAGGTGCCGACGAGCGGGCGAGTGTTGTTCTGCGGCACGGATATAGCCGAGACCGACCCGTTGTGGCTGCGGCGCCGGGTGGGCATGTGTTTCCAGCGTCCTACACCGTTTCCGGGCACGGTCGCCGACAACCTGCTGGTCGCCGAGCCGACTGCGTCGCAAGCGCAGCTGCGGGACACGCTGGCCCGGGTGGCGCTCACCGGGTCATGGTTGGACCGCGACGCGACCGCGTTGTCGGGCGGGGAGGCGCAGCGCATGTGCCTGGCCCGCACCCTGATGGCCCGCCCGCAGGTGCTGCTGCTCGACGAACCCACCTCAGCCGTCGACGCCGAAGCGGCCCGGGTGATCGAGCGTGCGGTGCGTGGGCTGGCCGACGACGGCATTCCCGCCCTGTGGGTCACCCACGACCCGGCGCAAGCCGAGCGGGCCGCTGACCGGATCGTGCACATCGAACGGGGCCGCTGCGTAGGACTCGTCGACGTTGTCTCCAAGCCGGCCTCCAAGCCGGGCGACGGTAAGGCCGACGATCAGGTGACGTCATGACCGGCCAGGTCGGTTGGATCGGGCTGGCGACATCGCTGGCCCTGGTGGTGTTCGCGGCGGCCATCTCGCTGTGGCAGCGGCTGGGCCTGGAAAGGCAGGTAGTCTGGGCGGCCGCCCGCGCGCTGGTCCAGTTGCTGCTCGTCGGGGGCGCGCTGACGCTGCTCTTCGCGCCCGGCCGGTCGTTGTGGTGGTCGGCGGCGTGGACGGCGGGCATGATCGGCTACGCCGGCGATGTCGCCCGCCGGCGGGCACCCGAGGTGCCGCGGCTGGCGCCGCTGGCCATTGCCGCGTTCGCCGCGGCGGCCGCGATCACCTTGGGGGTGATATTCGGGCTGCGGGTCTTTCCGCTGCAGGCCCGAACCCTGGTGCCGATTGCCGGAATGATGATCGGCAACTCGATGACCGCCATGGTGCTGGTGGCCCGGCGCCTGGTCGACGAGCTGCGCGACAAACGTGACGAGGTGGAAGCCAGACTCGCCCTCGGGCAGCCGTCGCGTCAGGCCGCGGCTCCGTATCTGCGGATCGCGCTGCGGTCGGCGATCTCTCCGCAGATCGAGACCACGAAGGCCACCGGACTGGTGTTCCTTCCGGGTGCCATGACCGGACTCATCCTTGCCGGGGTGCCACCGGTGCAGGCCGTGCTGGTGCAGGCGGTGGTGATGTTCCTGGTCCTGGGCTCGGTCGCGACCACCACCGTCGTCGTGGCACTGGGGCTGGTGCGCCTGGTTTTCACCCGGGACCATCGGTTACTGCCGCTGCGTTCCCGGCCCCGGAGTTAACCCGGGTCCTTCGGACGCGCCTCGGCAAGGGCGTCGAGGAACGAGCGAGCCCAGCGGTCCACGTCGTGGGCCAGCACCTGGCGCCGCAGCGCGCGCATCCGGCGCCGTCCCTCTTCGTCGCTCTGGTTGAGCGCCCCCTCGATCGCGTCCTTGAGCCCTTCGAGGTCATGCGGGTTGACCAGATATGCCTGTCGCAGTTCGGCGGCGGCCCCGGTGAATTCGCTGAGGACCAGGGCGCCGCCGAGATCACTGCGGCAGGCGACGTACTCCTTGGCCACCAGGTTCATCCCGTCCCGCAGCGGGGTGACCAACATGACGTCGCTGGCCACGAAATAGGCGATCAGCTCGTTGCGGGGCACCGGACGGTGCAGGTAGTGCACCACCGGGTGACCGACCTCGGCGTACTCGCCGTTGATGTGGCCGACCTGGCGTTCGATGTCGTTACGCAGTATCTGGTAACTCTCGACCCGCTCGCGGCTGGGTGTTGCCAGCTGGATCAACACGGTGTCGTCGCGTTTGGCGCGCCCCTCGGCCAGTAGCTCGTAGAACGCCTTCAGCCGTACGTCGATGCCCTTGGTGTAGTCGAGGCGGTCCACGCCGAGCAGGATCTTGCGGGGGTTACCGAGTTCGGCGCGGATCTCGCGAGCCCGGCGCTTGATGTCGCGATGTCGCGCCGCCTGGTCGAGCGCCCCGGAGTCGATGGAGATGGGGAAGGCGCCCACCCGAATCGTGCGCGACTCGAGTTGTACCGCACCGAATCGGGACCGCACGCCGACAGCTCCGCGCGACGTTTCGGCGTCGAGCAGCTGTCTGGCCAGAAACAGGAAGTTCTGGGCGTCGCCGACCAGGTGGAACCCCACCAGGTCGGCCCCGAGCAGGCCCTCGATGATCTCGGTGCGCCACGGCAATTGCATGAACAGCTCTACCGGCGGAAACGGGATGTGCAAGAAGAACCCGATGGTCAGATCGGGCCGCATCGTGCGCAGCATCTTGGGGACCAATTGCAGCTGGTAGTCCTGAACCCAGACGGTTCCGCCGCGACCGGCCGCGCGTGCGGTGGCTTCGGCGAAGCGACGGTTGACGTCGACATACCGCTCCCACCACTTGCGGTGGTAGAGCGGCTTGACGATGACGTCGTGGTAGAGGGGCCACAATGTGGCGTTGGAAAACCCTTCGTAATACTCAGCGATGTCGTCGGCGGACAGCCGTACCGGATGCAGCCGCAGCTCATCCTGGACGATGGGCTCGTCAACCACGTCGACATCGGCTTCGGCAACACCGGGCCAGCCGACCCAGGCCCCGCGCCGGCGCCGCAGTAGCGGCTCGAGCGCGGTGACCAGCCCGCCAGGGCTGCGCTTCCAGGTGGTGGTGCCGTCGGGAAGCCGCTCCTGGTCGACCGGCAGTCGGTTGGCGACGACGACGAAGTCAGAGTCCCCGAAGACTTCCGTTGTTGTGGGCTCCGCGGATCCCCTGGAAGCCATTAGCTCTCGAGCTTCGCCGGCCCAATACCGAGCATGGACAAGAAAATGCGGCACTCGTCGGCGTCGTTAGCGTATGCGGCGACGACCCTCCTGGCCTGGCTCGCGGTGCTGTCGGCCACCGGTTCCACGTCGCCGATATCGCCATGGTCAGTTTTGGTAGGCATTACACAACTCTAAGCGAAACTAAATCCGGGACGCAGCCACGACGGCGAGCCAGGCTCAATCCGCGGCGAGCACCTCCCGGGCCGCCCGTTCGCCCGATTGCGCCGCACCACTCACACAGTGGTACGGGTACGTCGAGGTGTCGACGCCCGCCCAGTGGACACGTCCGACCGGCTCGCGCACCGCGGGCCCGAACCCGTGACCGGTCCACACTCCAGGTCCCATGCAACCGGCGAAATCCCCGCGGGTCCACTCGTCCATGGACCAGTTGAACTCGAAATAGGAGTCCGCGGCCGGGTTCTGCGGCGACACGGCCGGGAAGTGAATCCGTTCGGACAACTGCCCGCCGTCTGCGCCGAAGCGATGCGACATCTCTTTGAGAACCTGCGCTTTGCGCTCGGCTCGGGTCAGGTGGTTGAAATCGCGAGCTTTGTCACCGGCGAGGAAGACACTCATCAGGCCGGGTCTGTCGCTGCTTTCGTCGAACCCGCATTCCCGCGCGTTGGGGCTGTAATCGCCCGGGTAGATCGAAATGGATTCACCGACCAACCCGCGCCGGCGCCAAAAGGCCTCGTCGTAGCAGAGCCAGATTTTCCAAAACGCGCCGGTGGGGACGCGGTGCTGGAGTTGCGCCCGGTCCGGCGGCAAGATCGGATCGAAGTGGATGAAGTTTGTCATGGAGATGTTCGTCGCGACGATTACCCGGCGGGCCCGGACGGCGACGTTTTCCGCGCTTACCGTGACTCCATTGGCGTCCTGGGTGATCTGACGGACCGGTGAATTGAGGTGTACCGCTTCGGGGCCCAGCGTCGCCACTATCCGATCCGCCATTTGTTGCATTCCGCCGCGGACGCGATACTGCTGGGCCTGGCCCGGAGCCTGGCCGCTCATGTTGAAGAGCTTGCTGCGGTAGATCTTGAGGACAAACAGCCAGTGCAGCAACGAACACGCCGCGAGCTCCACCCCCGTATATCCGACTATCGCCGCGCCCAGCAGCGCTCTTGCCTCTTTGGTCATGATGTTCAGGTTGAACCAGGATTGAACGGTCATCTGGTCGGCTTCGCGGGTGGTGCCGGGTCCCAGGCTGACCGTAAACGGAAACCGGACGTCGTCCCACGGTGCTTCCGGATTAACCACTTCGGACATCTTTTCCATACTGAGTATGGCCTTGCTTAGATCCAATTTTGCTGCCATCGAAATCGGCGGCAGCGCGATTAACGGATTCGCATCATGGGCGTCGTAGGTGTGGATGTTGTTTTTCAAATCGACGAAGACGGTCTTTCCCCGGTCCCATTGTCCATAGACTTCGATTCCGAATTCATCCATGAGCCTGCGGACGTCCGGCTGTGCGTCCTCGTCGCCCACCCATTGTCCGTCGATCTCGAAGAGCGCACCGTTAGAAAGCTTTGCCGACCAGGTACGCCCGCCACCGCGGGGTCCGGCTTCGAACACGGTTACCGAGTGCCCCGCTTGATGAATGCGGTAAGCGGCGGTTAGCCCCGCATATACCGCCCCCACGGCACAGAAATCCGATTGATGATGAGCCATTGCCATTCTCCCGGGGTCGGGCACGGCGTATTCACGCTACGCCTCGACGACCGGTGCCGCAGCAAATCTTTTCCAACGTGTGACGACGCATCGAGGGCCCGGCCCGCGCTCTTCTTACAGAGTCGCCGTAATCTGTAAAGTCGATGCCAGCCCCAGATGACCACGCGAGACAAGACAGGTGGGCGCAATGACAATCTCGGATCACGCCGGTGCCCAGGCCGACGGCGCCAACCCCGCCGAGCTGGTCGCATACGAGACCCTCGACGACGGGCGGATCGCGCGGATCTGGCTCAACCGTCCGGAGGCTCACAACGCGCAGAATCGAACCCTGCTGGTTCAGCTCGACGAGGCGTTCTGCCGGGCCGAGGCCGACGACGCCGTGCGAGTGGTGATCCTGGCCGCGCGGGGAGAAAACTTCTCCGCCGGGCACGACCTCGGGTCCGAGGCGGCGATGCTGGAGCGCAAGCCCGGACCGGCGCAGCATCCGACCTTCCGCTCCCACGGCGCCACCCGCGATGCGGTCATGGAAAAGCTGTACCTGCAGGAGTGGCACTTCTACTTCCAAAACACTTGCCGCTGGCGCGATTTGCGCAAGATCACCATCGCCCAGGTCCAGGGCAACGCGATCTCGGCGGGCCTGATGTTGATCTGGGCGTGCGACCTGATTGTCGCCGCCGACAATGCCAAGTTCAGCGACGTGGTGGCGGTGCGACTGGGTATGCCGGGCGTCGAATACTACGCGCACCCTTGGGAGTTCGGTCCGCGCAAGGCCAAAGAGCTGCTGTTGACCGGTGATTCGCTGGATGCAGACGAGGCCTACCGGCTCGGCATGGTGTCGAAGGTCTTTCCGGCCGCCGAGCTGGCGGAAAAGACCCTGGAGTTCGCGCGGCGTATCGCCGAGCGTCCCACTATGGCGGCGTTGCTGGTCAAGGATTCGGTCAACGCGGCCTCCGACGCCATGGGCTTCACCGAGGCGCTGCGGCACGCGTTTCACGTCCACGAGTTGGGACATGCCCACTGGGCCGCCCACAACCAGAACAGGTTCCCGGTCGGCCTGCCGCCCGACGTCGAAGACTGGCGTACGGCCAAGCCGACCAAGGTGGCCCGCCGCGATACGCCGTAGTGCCGCGAGTTTGGGTGACACCCGGCACACCGGTACCCGGAAGGGGCAGAGGTGTCCCTTCTGTTTTCGGCAGACCGATTGGGCGGTGTCGCTCAAACCTCTTGTGAGGGATGGCGTTCGGGGGATGTGTCAGGTGCTCACCGAATCGGTTGTCGTGCCGCCGCATCGAGCGCGCGGTGACGGCGTCGACGCTGCGCCCACGGGCGCGATTGTGCGTCCTGGGCGGAAGAATTGCCGCCCGATTGCCGCCCTTGATGCAATGTCAATGCCGTAGACGCACACTCGAAACCATCACGGCACACTCGGCGCCGACTCAACCGCATCAGCACCCGATTTCCATCTATCCACACCGTCCACACCCGAGCGCAGCCCCACGACCGGGAACAGCGACACCTTCACAGTCGCTAGTAGATGGGCAAGTCGCCGCCCAACTTCCCGAGAAACCGGTGAGACAGCTGTGACGAAAGTGTTCGGTGGCACCGGGGACTCATGCCCGCGCCGACGGCCGCATGGTTCGATAACGAGAACCTGTTTCAGCTTCACCGTGAGGGGCTCGAATGCAGCTTTCCTTTCAAGACCGGACCTACCTGGTCACCGGCGGCGGCAGCGGAATCGGCAAGGGGGTGGCCGCCGGTCTGGTGGCGGCCGGAGCCTCGGTCATGATCGTCGGCCGCAACCCCGACCGGCTGGCGGGCGCCGTGCGAGAACTCGAAGCGCTGAAGGCACGCGGCGGATCCATCCGTTACGAGCCGGCGGATGTCACCAACGAGGAGGAGACCGCCCGTGCGGTCCACGCGGTAACGGCCTGGCATGGGCAGCTGCACGGCGTGGTGCACTGCGCCGGCGGGTCGGAGACCATCGGGCCGATCACCCAGATCGACTCGGCGGCCTGGCGTCGCACTGTCGACCTCAACGTCAACGGCACCATGTACGTCCTCAAACACGCCGCGCGCGAGATGGTGCGCGGCGGAGGCGGGTCCTTTGTCGGCATCTCCTCGATCGCGGCCAGCAATACCCACCGCTGGTTCGGCGCCTACGGGGTCACCAAGTCCGCGGTCGACCACCTGATGCAGTTGGCGGCCGACGAGCTCGGCCCATCCTGGGTGCGGGTCAACAGCATCCGTCCGGGACTGATCCGCACCGAACTCGTCGCGCCGGTCACCGAATCGCCGGAGCTGAGCCGCGACTACGCCCTCTGCACGCCGCTGCCGCGGGTCGGCGAGGTCGAGGACGTCGCCAACCTGGCGATGTTTCTGCTCAGCGACGCCGCCGGATTCATCACCGGGCAGGTGATCAACGTCGACGGCGGCCACATGTTGCGACGGGGCCCGGACTTCTCGGCGATGCTGGAACCGGTGTTTGGCCGTGACGGACTACGCGGAGTGGTCTGAGGCCATGGAGCGACTGCACGGCCAGCGGATCCTGGTGACCGGCGCCGCCTCGGGGATCGGCCAGGCCACCGCGCTGCGGCTGCTCGACGAGGGGGCCGCGGTGGTGGGCAGCGATATCGCGGCCGACGGCTTGGCCACGACAGCGGCCCGCGCCGCCGAGGCCGGGACCGGTGGCACGTTCACCACCTGCGAGATGAACGTCGCCCACGAGCGATCGGTGATCGAGGGGGTGCGCCGCGCCGTCGAGACCCTGGGCGGCCTGGACTCACTGGTCAACGCGGCCGGCATGCTGCGCGCCGGGCACACTCACCAGACCGGCATCGAACAGTGGAATCAGATCATCGCGGTCAACCTGACCGGCACCTTTCTGGTGGTCCGGGAAGCCCTGCCGGCGCTGCTGGCCAACCAGCGCAGCACGATAGTGAATTTCAGCTCCACCTCGGCGGCGTTTGCACACCCGTACATGGCCGCCTACGCCGCGAGTAAAGGCGGCGTGCAAGCCTTTACGCATTCCCTGGCAGTCGAGTATGCGAAGCGCGGTCTGCGGGCGGTGTGTGTGGCGCCGGGCAGCATCAAGTCCGGCATCACCGATGCCACCGGCGGTTACCTTCCGCAAGATGCCGACTGGTCGCTGTTCACCCGGCTGCTGCCGGTGCTGCCCACCACCGAGACATCCAGCGGCGCCGGAATGGCAGATCCGTCGGTGGTCGCCGGCGTCATCGCCATGCTGGTGTCGCAGGACGGTGCATTCATCACCGGCACCGAAATCCGCATCGACGGCGGGACGCACGCCTAATTCACGCACCGCGAACAGCGCCCCGTTGCGCGCCTTAATTCACGCAGGGAACTCCACCGCCGTCGATCGGCTTGCCGTGATCGGGCGTCGGGTATGTGCTGGTGGTACCGCCGCTGTAATAGGTGTTGTAGGTGTTCCCGGCCGTCCCGTTCGATGTCCCGGTCGATGTGGTGGTGCTGCTCGTTTCTTGGGATTCGTCGAGGGTCGGCATCGCGAAGTCGGTGTCCACGGTCAGCTGAATGTGTCCGGGCGCCAGGCTGGGGTCCGCTTTCAACGTATCGACGTCGAGCAGGTTGGCCAGATTCTGTGCGTCGGTTTGGGCGCCGGCGCCGTATTTGATCGTGCTGGTCGACGGATCGCCGGCTTGGCGGTCCCGGACCTGGCCGGCGGTGTAGCCGCGCTTTCGCAGCACGCTGGACACCTGGCTGGCCATCCCGCTGATGCTGCCGGCATTGACCACATCGACGACGGTGGACGGGTTCGGCTTCGCGGCCGGGGTCGTGGTGGTCGCTGCCGGGGCGCCGGTGCCGATCGCCGCGGCTACCTCGGCCTTGATCGCGGCCGGGTCGATGATATTGACGTCTTGGCCGTCGATGTTGTCGTAACGCACCACGGGCAGGGTCCGGAACTCGACGTTGCCGCCCGCCAGTTCGCCCATGCGGCGGAACAGGTCCTCATCCCAGCCGGCCGACAACACGACGTCCTTACGAGCCACGGCCATCAGGCTGTCGAGGCGGTCCAGGTTGGTGAAGGTGCCCGAATCCTGCAGATCGTGCATCACCGACGACAGGAATGCCTGCTGCCGATGGGTCCGGTCCAGGTCCCCGTTATCCAGGCCGTGACGCTGCCGCACGAACGCCAGCGCCTGGGTCGCGTCGAGTCGCTGGCGTCCGGCCGGAAAGTCGGCGCCCGAATACGAGTCGTACACGGCGTGGTTGAGACACACCTCGACGCCGCCCAGCGTCTCGGCCAGGTCATAGAAGCCGGCCAGATTGACCTCGGCGAAGTAGTCGATCGGAACGCCGGTCAGGCTGCGTACCGCCCGTAGGGTCGCGGCCCGGCCGGCCTCGCGTCCCCGGGTCTCCAGCTCTCGCTGGGAGCTCACGCCTTGGTTGGCCAACTGCTGCGCGACGTACTGCTTGGTGAGCCCGTACGCTTCCTTGATCTTGATGTGGTTGTAGCCCGGAACGCCGGTGAAGGGCACCCAGTCGTCACGGGGTATCGAGAAAGCGACGACCTTTCCGTCGGCGCCGACGTGCACGAGGATCAGGGTGTTGGTGTTGTAGCCCCCCTGGTCGGAATCACCGGCGTGCAGGTGTTTGAGGATCGACCACGGCAGGTCGTTGCCCTCCTGGTCTTTGCGGGAGTCCAGCCCGATCAGCAGGATGTTCATGTTGTTGCCGGTGGACCGCGGGTCCTCGGCGGTCAGGGCCTGCGAAATGGTGATGCCGCTCAGCGCGCCGTGGGCCACCCAATATCCGGCCCCGGTCATGCCCAGGGCCACCACGGAGACCAGCGTCATGAAACTGCGCGACAGCCGTCGGCGCAGCGGCGACGGCTTACGGACAGCGCGACGGCGGTGACGTCCGCCCGAACGACCCATCACATGCCTCGACCCGTCACCGGTTCACCGGACGGCACCGGGCCGGCGGTTTGCGGGGACGTCGCTTGCTGCATGCCGTCTAGTATGCGGCAGATTGCTGCGCTGCCCCCACTCCAGATGCGCGGATGTGGGCAGATTCACCCGCTGAGCAGCGGCTACTCCGCGGCCGGTTCATTTCCCCTACCTGCACCTTCTGGCTACAATTCGCCAAGCTCGGAAGTACCGGGAGGCATCTGCCGCCCAACAGGGAGGGGTGTCGGGCACCAACATGGCATCGGGCGATATCGACCCTAACTGGCCCCCGCCGGCCTACGAGCCGTCCGACGCTGTCGATACGACTCCACCGTCGGGGCCGGCCCGGTCCGCGCGCGCCGTCTGGCTGGTGGCGGCGGTCCTAGCTGTCCTAGCCGTCGTAGCGCTCGTCATCGTGGCGGTCGTGGTGTTCTCGGGCAAGCCGCGTCCCGGCGCCGGTCCGTCGGCGGCGCCCACGACCGCCCCGTCGAACGCGCCGACGACGACGTCCACCGCGCCCGCGGGCCCGTGCGGGCCGGATGAGGCAACCGCGGTATCCGCGGCGCTCGCCCAGCTTCCCCCGGACAAGAAAACCGGCAAAGCGTGGAATCCCACCCCGCAGTTCAGTGACTACGATCCGTGCGCGGACCTATCGGCGGTGGTGGTGACGGTGGTGGATGCCACCCGCAGCTCACCGGACCAGGCGCTGATGTTTCACCGCGGGGCGTTCGTCGGCACTGCCACCCCGGTGGCGTATCCGTTCACCGAATTGGAGGTTCCGGCCTCCACCGACGACCTGGTCGTCCTCACCTACCGGACCAGACAAAGCTGTGATGCCTGCGATGACGGCACCCTGACCACCGTCGGGTTTCAGTGGCAGGGTGACCACGTCCAAATGCTCGATCCGCCCCCGGAGTCGTTGGACTCACCGCCGTGATCCGGCGCACCCGGCCGAGCCCTCACCGACCCCGACGTTGAATGGAGCGTGACCGTGCCGACCTCACCGCCGGCAGGCTGGTATTTCAATCCCGACGGTTCGGGCGGACAGCGATATTGGGACGGTCAGCACTGGACCGAGCATTGCCGGGCAGACCGCTCGACGGCACGCTCACCGTTTCGGGCCGTTGCCAACGGGGTGCGCCGGGGCTGGTCGGGGATGCCGGCGGCACTGCGGCTGCTCATTCCCATCGCCTTGGTGCTGATGTTGGTCGGAATCGGAGTCGCGTTCTGGGTGAAATCACCCCGCGATGACTGGGCGCGCCTGCCGAGGCGGCTCAACTGCCAGCTGCAGGACGGACCGAAGCCGCCCGACAACCTCACCGTGGCGTCCGTGGACGTCGGTCATCCCCGAAGCGGCGTGTTGCAGCTGGTGGTTCGATTCGCGCAGCCGTTGCCGCAGTCGCCCGCGGGTAACCACTCGTCCGGCTTCGTGGGTTACGTCCTGACGTACAGTGTCGCCAACAACGGCAAGAAGTTCGTCGAACTCGGCCCGGAACAGGACACCGACGACCTAGCCATCATCCGCACCCAGGACCCCGCCAGCACCGATGCGTCGATGCGGCCGGACCGGGACACCAATGCCCGCAGGATCACCCCCGACACCATGCAGATCAACCTCGAGCTGAAGCGGCTCGGCGTCGAAAATCAGCCGGTGATTCCCGAGCTCACCATCGACTCTCAATTCAACACGCCGTCTACCACGACCGTGCAGTATGCGCCGCAAGTCTGCCGAGGCTAGCCAAACCCGTTATGCGCCTTGCGCTTACGAGATTTCCTCGCCGGAGGTGTAATACCAGCGGATGTTGGTGCCGGTGATCATTTCCAGGAGGAAGACCCCCAGTGGTTCGACCTCGTAGTAGTAGTGAAGGTTGCCGTTTGCGTCCAGCGTGCTGGCGCAGCTGCGGCTCGGTGTCCCGCACCGTTGCTTGATCGGCATGGCTAGCGCGGCGATCAGTAGCAGGACCGAAAACCACACCGCAAGCGGGACTCTTCTCAATGCGAACCTCGTCTGCGAAGAAAGCATTACTGCAGGCAGTGTATGTGGCTCGCGAAGCGTCTTGGCCCGCATCGAGCAACCGAAATCCGGACCGATCGGTAGGGTGAGCACCTCGCCACGGAGGTCGGAGACATACACGGTGCCAGTGGTGTCCACCGCCAGGGATTGGGGGCGGTGAAGCCCGCTGAACGGCAGCTCGGTCTCGGCGAACGAACCGGACGCCAGCTGCGCCACCGGTTGTTGTAGTAGTCGCCGACGTAGACGGCGCCACCGGGGCCGACCGCGACCGGGGTGGGGCCGTTGAGCCCGGTGAACGGCAACACGACCGGTGCCGGCCGGAGCGGCTCGGACGGTCCCGCGGCCTGCGAGAGGGTCTGGGCCGTCGGGTTTCCCGCGATCGCGCCGACCCCGACGACAGCGATGACCAAGGCAGCGGCCGCACCGCCGAGTTGCCAGGGGTTGCGCCGGTGCCATGCCGGCGCGCCCTGTGAGGGCGGTCGTGTGGCCGTCTCCGATCGGGCTGGCTGCTCGGCGGTGCCGCTGTTGTCGGGTGTCGCGTCGGGCCGCCGCGGGTCCGCCGGCGGTGCGGTGTCGCCGTTCGGGGTGCGGTCGGTGTCGCACGGGCCGAGGTCGGATGCGTCGTCGAGCACCTGGCGAGCCGCGGCGGCCAGTTCCCGGGCGGTGGGGTAGCGCTGGTCGGGATTCTTGGCCAAACCCGGGGCGATCACCTCGTCGAAACCCGGCCGGCAGTTCGGGCTTGACGTCGGTGGGACGTGGCGGGTCCTGTGTCGTGTGCCCGGTGAACTGCTGTTCGAGCGTTTCACCCGGAAACGGCAACTGCCCGGTGAGGCATTCGTAGAGCACACACGCCAACGCGTAGATGTCGACGCAGGCATCGTTGGTCCCGTCGGTGAAACGCTCCGGCGCCATGTAGCCCCAGGTGCCCAGGATCGAGCCGGTGTAGGTCAATTTTGGGGCGGCTTCGCCGCGGGCGATCCCGAAATCGATCAGGTAGACGAACTCGTCGGCAGTGATCAACAGATTGGACGGCTTGACGTCGCGGTGCACCAATCCCTGTTCGTGGGCGGCGTCGAGCGCCGCCGCCACCTGCTCGACGATCGTGACGGTCAGCTCTGGGGTCAGGTGACCGTCACGGTTGAGCAGGGCCGGCCAGCTCACCGAGGACGTGTGAGACGCGCCGCAACCGGCCTTGGGCCGCGGCGCGAGACGGCTCGCTACGTAGGCACCGGCCCGGGTACCGGCTGGATTGTGATCCACTGCGCCACCGGAAGAACCCTGTTGGCCATCAGGCTGGCTCGCGCTGAGCGTGCCACGTCGCCGCCGTTCACCCAATCGAACGTGATCCGATTCCTGCGTATGTCAAATCCATCGTCATTGCGAGCTTCGCAAGCTCCCGGGAATTTTTCATGTAGTCGCGCGCAAGTTGGGTTTTCCATCGCGTTTCAAAATTCCCCCAAATGATGACGGTCGACTTAAATAGCGTGCAAAACAAGGGTGCTGCTGCATCCGCGGCCAGATATGTGCCTGCGGCCTCACCGAATTTGGCCTGCGCGATATCCAGCAGCGCATTCACCTTGGCGGCGTCCGCTGCAACCCGGGCATGCGAAGCCTGAAATGTCACGGCCGACTCGCCATACTGAAACTCTTACGTTGATATCGCTCACTGTTCAGCCGAGCCAATACGGTGAGGCAACAACGCCGCCTTGGCGACAAGCGCGGATTACGAAGCCGCTAAATGAACGCTTAAACCGGGCTCAAACGGCTGCGCCGACGAACTCGTCCTCGCCTGGCGCCCCAGCCAACTCCGGCGTCCAGCTAGCGGGCAGCATCGGCAGCCGCGCACTATCACCAAATCCGGCACCCAGACTGGCCAATCCGGCAGGTTGAGCCCCAGAACCCGTGGCGAGGGTCCCCGCACTGCCCATATCAGCCGCGGCCTGACCAGCAACGGCCACCGGCATCGGTGCCAGACTCCCCGCCCACACCCCCGACACCAACTGTGTCTGCGACACCACCGCAACCGCCGGCCCCACCGTGTCCACCGCCATCGCCGAAGCAAAGCCAGCCGCTCGGGCCGCAGAGCTGGCGCTTGCCGCAGCCGCCGCCGGACTTGCCAACACCAGCCCCTCGACCAAATTGTCAAACAGCGCCGGACCAACCGCGCCGAGATTTCCGGTCAACCAGCTGATTATTCCTACGATGATCTCGTAAGTGGCCAAAAAGGGTGTCGTTATGACTTGAAGCGCCAGACCCGCCATGCTTGTAATCAGGCCCCAGACGTTAGCCAGAATGGAGTCGGCTATTCCAGTCTGTCCCATTAACACGGCTAGGCCGTAGAAGAAGAGGCCAAACGGGACGAGAAAGAGGACAACCGGCAGCAGGATCCAGAACGCGGGTATGCCAACCAGCTCCGTGACGATAATCCCTAAAATATCGCGCAGGATTTGCCATATCGGGAAGGGTGCGAGGGCGGTTTGGGTGAGGGCGGCGGTGGTGGTGCTGCCGGGTTTGATGATGACGGGTGCGGGGGTGGTGTGTGGTGTGGTGGCCAGTGCGGTTGTGGTGATGGCTTCATAGACGCTCATGGTGGCGGCGGCTTGGATCCACATCCGTAGGTAATCGGCTTCGTTGAGCGCGATCGGGATGGTGTTGATGCCAAAGAAATTCGTGGCTATCAGTACTGCGTGGGCGACGTGGTTGGCGGTCAGGTCGGTTAAAGTCGGCATCGCCGCCAGGGCGCCGACATATGCTGTTGCCGCGGATTCATGAGCCGCGGCGGTGGCCGCAGCGTCGGCACTGGCCTGAACCAACCACGCCAGATAGGGTGCGTAGGCTGCTGCGCAGAGTTGGGCGCTGGGTCCTTGCCAGGCCCCGGCGCTGACCGCGGCCAGCACCATGGTGAGTTCTTCGGCCGTGGCGGCGTAGTCGGTGCTCAGTGATGACCACTGCGTTGCGGCAGCTAACACCGGGGCCGGGCCCGGGCCGGCGCTGAGCAACGTCGAATGCACCTCCGGGGGGCTGGCCAACCAGATCAGCGCGCTCATGCCAGATCGCCGGCGGGTCCGTAGGAGACCGCTGCGGCGGCATCGCCGGCGGCGTAACTGGCCGAGCCCTGGGCTGTCGGTGCTTCAGAGCGGGCCAGCTGTTCGAGCCCTGCCGCCGCGTGGGCGCCGCCCAGCTGCGCGCTCCGCGCCTCGATCCGTGCAGCCGAAGCTGCCAAACCCTCCGGAACCACCCACAGCGTCACAACAGCTCTCCCATCGCAAATGCTTTCAGATGCCCCGTCTTTCAAACATCACGCCGAAATGCGGTGTCGAAACGGTCGATCGATTGCACCATGGCGCCCGACGCCGAACAAGGGAGAAGTCCATGCATACGCTCGCTCAAACCTTAAATGAGAGTTATCAATTCGCGAATCGCGGCACTGCACAGGTTGCGCCGTGGGTTGCGCTCGACCACTCACTCAGTGCGCAGCGGGCGGTGCGCCATCGCGGCGCACAGTGCCCGGGCGGGCGGCTCCGGACTGCCGGGTCCTCGTCGAAGCTGCTACGCCGGTAGTGTTGCTCAGCTATGGCCACCGCAAGCTCGGCGGATGCTTCGTCGGCGCCCACCCGGGTGGAAGTGCTCGGCAATATCGGGCCCAACTGGTTCGCCTCGGTCATGGGCACCGGAATCGTGGCCATCGCCGGGGCCACCCTGCCGGTCCACCTGCCGGGGTTGCACGCCTTTGCCGAAGCGGTTTGGGTGATGGCGACGGTCCTGCTGGTCGTGCTGATCGTTCTGGTTGGCGGTCACTGGCTGCGCCACCCCACGGTGGCCCGCACGCACGCCCGCAATCCGCAGATGGCCCACTTCTACGGCGCCGCACCCATGGCGCTGATGACCGTCGGCTCGGGCGCAGTGCTGGCCGGCGCGCACCTCATTGGCGAGCGCATCGCCGTCGACCTGCACTGGGTGCTGTGGAGCGCGGGAACGCTCGGCGGCCTGTTCACCGCCGTCAGCATTCCGTTCCTGATGTTCACCCAGCTTCGGGTGGAGCCGGACGCGGCATTCGGTGGCTGGCTCATGCCGGTGGTCCCGCCGATGGTGTCGGCCGCGACCGGGGCGCAACTACTCCCGCACATGCCGGCGGGCACCGGCCGCGAGACCATGCTCTACGGCTGCTACGCGATGTTCGGACTGTCGTTCGTGGCGTCGCTGAACATCATCGCGATGATCTGGAGCCGGCTGGCGTTGTACGGCACCTCCGGCTCGGTGCGGGTGCCGACACTGTGGATCGTGCTGGGGCCGCTGGGCCAATCCATCACCGCCGCAGGACTTTTGGCGGCCGGTGCGCTGACCGGCGCGGTGCCGCACGAGCTGGCCGAGGACATGGCCGGGTTCGCGATCATCTTCGGGGTTCCGGTGTGGGGTTTCGCGGTGCTCTGGATTGCCTTGGCCACCTCGCTGACGGTTCGAACCTTGCTGCGCGGCATGCCATTTGCCCTGACATGGTGGAGCCTCACCTTCCCGGTAGGCACCTTCGTCACCGGTACGTCGCAGCTGGCCGTGCACACGCAGCTGCCTGCGTTCAAGGTGGCCGCCGTCATCGGATATGCGGGCTTACTCGCTACCTGGGTTCTGGTGACCCTTCGCACCGCCAAGGGCAGTCTGCGTGGCACGCTGCTGGTGCCGCCCAGCTCGGCACCGGTCACGGTCGGCAAGAACTCGCAGTCCTGACCGAGCCGGCAGGCGTCAATGTGCCGGTTGCCGGACTCGTCCGTACCGGGCCATGGCCCAGGCGAGCAACACGAATGCTGTTGCGCCACAAGCCGCGAACAACAGCCCCAGCGGTGTCTGGGTGCGTTCATGGAAGGCGCCGACAGCCGCCATGGCGGCGCTGACCACGAGATAACCGATGCCGCTCACCAGCCCGCCGATCAATCCGAGATTGCGGGTGAACAAGCCCATCGCCAGGCCGTACATCTGCGGGCAGAGCACCCCGCACCCGGACAACGCCAGACCGGAACCGATGGTGAGCGCCCACGCGTCGTTTCCGATCAGCAGTCCCGATCCGACCAGTATCGAGGTGCCGATGCCGAAGACCGTCAGCGCGCCCATGGCGAGCCGACGCGCCGAGATGCGCACCGCCAAAATGCCGCAGGCCAGTTCTCCGAACAGGTTAGCCACCCCGACGATCAGTGCCATCAAACCGTAAGCCGCCGGCGAGAAACCCAGGTTCTGCTGGTACAGGAAGGGTCCGGCCACCCCGAAGGCAAGCTGCGCCGAGGCCATCAGGCCGAAAACCAGCACGAAGCTGGTGAACACCCGATGCCGCAGCGCGGCGGCCAGCACCCGGATGATCGGCCTCGGGTGGACCGGTGAACGCTTCTGCCGCGCAAGCGTTTCGGGCAACAGCAGCACCACGACCACCGCGGCGAGCGCGGCCAACCCCGCGATCGAGGCGAACACCAGCCGCCAGTTGAGAAACTGGACCAGCACCCCGCCGGCCGCCGGCGCCAGCACCGGCGCCAGCCCCCACGCGACGCCGAGTAGTCCCGACACCGATGTCAATCGCCGACCGCGGAAGCAATCAGCGGCAATGGCGTAAGGCACCACCATGCAGGCGGACGCGGCCGCGCCCTCGGCGAAGCGCGCCGCGAGAAGCACCGGCACGCTGCCGGCTAGCGCACACAGCACACTGGTGGCGACAACGATGCCCAGGCAGGACAGCAGGACCGGTTTGCGGCCGCGGGCGTCCGCGACGACTCCGACGGGGACGAGCGCCAAACTCATCCCGAGGAGGTAGGCCGCCACGGTGTGTTGCATCGCCGTCGGCGAGGCGCGCAGATCGACGACCATCTGTGGCAGCGCCGGGGTGTAGAGGTCCAGCGGGATCTGGCTCATCGGCACGACGAACATCAGGATCGCTACGAGATACCGTGGCGGCGACGCGGGTCCATGTTCGGGATACGCGTCCCTCACAACGCCGGATCATAGACCGGATCGTCGCTCGTCAAGGCGAATCCCTGGGAGATCCAACCCCCGGGGCGCGGTGCGGTGGCCGGTCGATGCGAAGATTTCAGCCCGTGACAGCAAATTGGGGCACGGTGCTGGCCCCGCTGATTCCGCTCGCGCTCGTGATCGCGGTTTCGCCGTTGACGGTCATCCCGGCGGTCCTGGTGCTGCACGCGCCGCGGCCGCGGCCGACGGGCCTGGCATTCCTGGGCGGCTGGCTGTTGGGACTGGCGGCGGTGACCGCGATCTTCATCGCGGGCTCCGGTCTGCTCGGCGGCCTGCACCGGACGCCGCCGGCCTGGGCATCCTGGGTGCGGGTGGTCCTTGGTTCGGCACTGATCCTGTTCGGCGGCTACCGCTGGCTGACTCGCCATGGACACGCCGAATCGCCGCGCTGGATGCGGTCGTTCTCGACGATTACGCCGCGGCGCGCCGGTATCACCGCGGCGGTGCTGGTGGTGCTGCGACCCGAGGTGCTGATCATTTGCCTGGCGGGTGGATTGGCTATCGGCACCAGTGCGCTCGGCGTTGCCGGTAAGTGGATATGCGCCGCGATCTTCGTCGCGCTGGCCGGGAGTACGGTCGCCTTCCCGATAGTGGGTTACCTGAGTGCCGCCGATCGCCTCGACGAGCCGCTGACCCGGCTCAAAGACTGGATGGCGAAGAACCACGCCGCAATGCTGGCGGTGGTGTTGGTGTTGATCGGAGTGATGGTGCTCTACAACGGGATCCGTGCGCTATGACGTGCTTTCACCGGCGTCCGGGCTTGGCGGCCGCGATGACCGTGATGCCCAGCGCGACCGCGCCCACGGCGATCAGCGGCCGCCACCACTGTTCGCCGAGCCAGTAGATGTTGGCGCCGAGCAGACCGGGATGGTCGGCGTCGCCGAACAGCCAGCTGCGTACGACGGGCGTTGCCAGCGCAAGCACCGCGCCGGCCAGCGTGACCGATAGCAGCGCAAAGAGCGACCTGCTGGAGAACTGCCATGTTCCCAGGACGATCAGATAACTGCCGGTTCCGGCCATGATCAGGCCGGTGACGCCGAGCACCGTTGCCGATTGAATCGCGGTGGCAACACCCAGGATTAGCAGCATGACGCCGACCATGATCGTGGTACGGGCGATGCCTTTGGTCAACGACACAACCCGGTATCCACCTAGCGCCAGCGTTCGCAGGGTGACCACGGACGGTTTCAAAGCGCTGGGCAGCAACCGAATTGAGCCCGCCGCCGCCGAGGCGGTCGCGACGGCCTTCGCCAGGGTTTGCGCCATCAGCGGTGATCGCTTGTCGCTGGCGAATGATTCGCCCGCGACCGGGTTCTCGTTCAAGAGAGCGTATTTGGCGTCCCCCTGCGTTGCGGCCAACACTTTCTTGGCCCAGCTGCGCGATGTTGTCGGGCTCCAATCCGGTCGCTGTCCCGGCTGCGGGTCGATCACCGTGTTGGCCAGTGTGTCTAGCTCCTCGTCGAGGATTCGCTGGTGCCACGCCTGCGCCAGCCACAGCGCCGTCAGCGGAATGCTCGTCGGCAACGGCATCGTCGGGTCGTCGAGAAATGCCAGCTCGTCGAGCACCATGTTTTCGGTGAGTAGCTGCTCAGGGCCGCCACCAAAGGTCGGCAGCCGGTAGCCCGAACGCGGAAACTCAGGTGCGCCCAGGGTTTTGAGTTGACGCAGAAACCACTGCGCGCGGCTCTCCGGTCCGGGCGTGCCGACCCGGGTCTGCGCGATCCAATGCACACGTCGGGGGTTCAGCAGGACATGGACCAGCCAGCCGGCTCCGTCGAGCCGTCCCCACATCCAGTCGTTGACGCGCCAGGACCGCTTGTAGAAGGCGCCGAACTGATGGAACTGCATGCCGGTGAGCTTCTGCTGGGCACTGCGGCAGTCGGGCGCGAGCAGACTGCGGGTATCGGCACTGACCTGCACGAGCTCCACCGGCTGCTCGATCCCCGAATCTGCCGGCAGCATGGCCCGCTGTGTCGCGGCCAGATCGAACAATTTCGTCGCTATCGCCGTGGGGTCGTCGCCGGTCCCCAGGTAGTCCAGGTAGGTGTCGAGCGCACTGGGACCGACGCGATCGTGTGACAGCAACCCGCCCCGATCGGCGCCGGCGGCAGCCGCGGCGTTGGCGCACAACCGTTTTAGCGTGTCATAGCCGTTGACCAAGGCGTCGCCGAGCCGGTCCCAGGCGTCCTGTTGCACCGCCAACTGTTGGAGATAGCCGTCGGCGATCAAGGCGGCGGCATCCTTGAGCGACCCTTCGCGGATGGACGTGTTCTCGCATACCGCGCGAACAAGATCACCCAGGTCGACCGCGGTGGGCGACGGGCCCGCGGCATGGATGGTGCCGGTGAGCGCCGCCAATTCGGCGATATCGGAGTCGGACTTCGCCAGGTGGTATGCCGCCTGGGCGACGGCGAGCGCGCTGCCCTTGGCAAGCTCGTATGCCGGCTGGCCATACCGGGCGAGGTCGGCGGTGCTCTCGGGTAGCGGCTGGTGGGGCGGTTGCGACCAACATCTCAGCAGCGCCTCGGTGATGTGTTGGCGGCACGCCTTCTCGGTATCGACTGCCGCCAGTTCGGGCTCCCAGTTCTTGGGAACCCGTTCGGTTGCGGTGCTCGACGCCGGTAGCCAGCTGCCCAGCTGGCGGAACAGCGCATCGGTCAGCTCGCGCGCATGTTTTTGCGCCTCCCGTGACTGGTAGTCGGCCAGCAGCGGCGGGGTCAGTAGCCGAGAACCGTGCGGCAGCGTCGCGGCCAACTCGGCCAGGCGCAATTTCGCGTCGATCCGCGCCGCCGTGCGGTCCTGATGGGCGCGAATCGCTCGCAGGTCGGTGGCGATGGACTGAGTGGTGATCGCCCCCAGATCCCGCAACAGGCTGGCGAGCAGCCCGAGCCGCTCGTCGGCGCTGTCCGGGGCCGCCTGCTGCACCAGGTTCGGTGGGGGTCCGGACGACGGCACGACGAACAGCAGCACCCGGCGCACCGGACGCCGGGCGGGGCGGTCGCAGATGCGTTTGAGCAACACGTCAATGGGCCGGTTGTCGAGCAGGCTGCCGTCGGCGACCCAGTGCGGACGGGTGATATTGGCGTACGGCGCCATCGGTGGTCGGGCCGGGACAGCGCCCTGCGCGGGGGTCCCCTTCATGAAGGGCACGAACGAGGGTTCGAACGCGAGGGGAAACGAGGCCGAGCTGCGCGCGGCCAGCGCCAGAGCCGAGGCGATGCCATGGTTCGTCAGGTCTGCCTCGGTGAAGGTGAACAGGCCACGCCGGTTGACGTATTGGACGCGGGTGCCGAACGAGTCGGTGAAGCTGCTCGCCTCTCCGGACAGCAGGGTTGTCGTGATGTACAGGGTGGTGGACGGGATCCGGATACCGCCGGGAAACTCCGCAGGCGGGAACGGACCGGTCTCGAGTCTGGGTAACTGCGTCGCCAGCGTCGCGAACAGCTTCTCGTCGCCGTACAGCAGGGACGGCGTGAACTCGTCTCGCGGGTCTCGCAGCAGGTCGGTCAGGGACCCTAGATCAAGCCACAGGTCACGGAGCCCACCGAGATCGGCGCCCGAGATGCGCGACGACGCAAGCAAAGCCGCGTTGATGCCGCCCCCGCTTGTCCCGGACAGGATGTCGACGTCGACGATCATGTCGAGTAGGTCGATGAGTTGGGCATAAAGCCGCAGGGATGCCGTCGACTCGGTGGTGAGCCGGCTGTTCGTCGGGAAGGTGCCGCCCGCCCTGCGCCATTGCGAGGCTTGCGCGAGCAGGTTGAGCTCGCGCGCGACGCCGGCTATCCAGACCGCGAGACTGACTCCGCCCGTCATCATCGTGGCGAGTCGCAGTTCCAGCGTCAGCTGGGTGACCGGTGTCGGCTTTTCGAATGCCATCGCGCACCCTTCAATGTCGGGGGGCCGGCTGACCGAGCCGAGTCCCGGGGCTTAGATTAGCCAGCCGGGGCTGCGTCGGAGCGTCTTAACATCAGCTGATGACGACTGCACCGGAATCGTTTTCGATCCAGGGGCCGGGCGGTGTCCGCATCGTCGCCGACCGATTGGGTGATCCGCGGGCGCGCGCCGTGGTGTTCCTGCACGGCGGCGGGCAGACCCGTCGCTCCTGGGGCCGGGCGGCTGCCGCCGTGGCCGAACGGGGTTGGCAAGCTGTCACGGTCGACTTACGGGGCCACGGCGAATCGGACTGGTCCAGCGAAGGCGACTATCGCGTGGTGAGCTTCGCCGGCGATGTCCGGGAGCTACTGCGCGGCCTGCCGCCGCGCCCGGTGCTGGTGGGCGCGTCGCTGGGTGGGTTCACCGCGATGCTGCTCGCCGGCGAGCTCGCGCCGGGTATCGCCAGCGCGGTGGTGTTGGTGGACATCGTGCCGAACATGGACCCGTCCGGGGCGAATCGGGTGCACGCATTCATGGCCAATCGGGTGGAATCGGGGTTCGGTTCACTCGACGAAGTCGCGGACATGATCGCCGAGTACAACCCGCATCGCCCACGACCGTCCGATCTGGAAGGTCTGACCACCAACCTCCGCCGCCGCGGCGATCGCTGGTATTGGCATTGGGACCCGCAATTCATCAGCGGCGCCGCGGCGTTTCCCCCGATCGAGGTCACCGACGCCGACCGCCTGTACGCCGCCGTTGGGGCGATCCTGGATGGCGGCGTGCCCATGCTGCTCGTTCGTGGCCAGATGAGCGACCTGGTCAGTCAGGAGCGTGCTGAGGAATTTCTGTCCCGCTTCCCGCAGGTGGAGTTCACCGACGTGTGTGGTGCGGGGCACATGGTGGCCGGTGACCGCAACGACATTTTCGCCGGCGCTGTCCTGGACTTCCTGGCCCGACGGGTCGACGACGCGTGACGTCGGTGCGCGGCCGACGGGTCAGCGATCGAGCGCCCGGGTGAGGAGATTCTTGATTTCGGCGGTGGAGGTTTCCAGCGAACGGATGCGTTGGTTGGAGTCGTCGGCGGTGGCTCTCATCTCACCGGCGTAACCCCGAAGCACGTCGGCAAGCAGTTGCTGCGTTTCGCCGAAGGCCTTGATGGCCTCGACCATCGAACGGTAGTCGGCCTGCGATCTCTCGACCGCCGCGACGCGCGCTTTCAGATTTGCCAGGACGCCGTCGAGATCCTCTGGTGTGGCCACGTCGGCATCGTAAGGGTTGTGCGGATTGATTACCGGAATTTCCTCCTAGCCGGGTGGCCGGTTCACCGGCGCCGAGATCCGCGGGCGGCGTTGCGGGCATCAGGAGGCCATTCCGGCATCGATCAGGCTTTGCACTCCGCTGGCGCAACCACGCAGGAAGTCGGCGTCATTGACCCCGGTGACGGCCTGCACCGAGGCCAGTTCCCTGGCGCAGACCTTGTGCACCTGGCTGGAGATGACGATCGCGTCGTCCGGAAAGCCCATGGCGCGCATCCTGCTGACCGTGAAACCGCCATCCTGGACCGCCTTGGTGTAGCCCAGCTGGTAGGACGGGCCGGTTTCGGCGACGTCGGCAAAAGCGGGCGCGGAGGCCAGCAGGGCTGCTCCGGCAGCGGCGACGACGAGCAGGCGAGCGAGCCGCCCGGCGGTGCGGCGTTGTGACGGCAAGGCGTGGTTCGTGGTGGCTGCGCTGTCTGCCATGGCGTTAACCCCGATCTGGTCCGGTGAGGATCTCGTTTCGTGTGACGGGCCTCCGTGCCGTCTCAACACCTCACAGCGAGTACATTACGTTATGTGTTCCAAAAATGGAATAGTCTCCCGAAAAAAGATCATTGCCCGCCCCAATCCCGCTCAGGTTCCACTAGCGCGTCTGAATTGACGCGTGCCGGAACCGGCACTACGTTGGTGGGATGCCAAGACTTAACCGAGCGGGTAAGGACCTTGGCCGCGTGCTGGAGTGGCTGCTCAACCGCGACGTTCCGGACAGCGAAATCGGTTCCGCGCTCAAACTGCCCAAAGCCACCTACTCCCGCCGCAAGGAGGCCGACGACTTCCCCGACTTTGCCGAGCTCATCGCGGTCGGTGAGTACTTCGATCTGTCGCCGCGGGTGCTGCAGATCGCGTTCGGCTGGCGCGGCGAGGACGAGCTGATCCTGCTCGACATCGACGAGATGCGCCAATACATGGAACAGGCCGGTGTCGCGCTATTCGGCAACGAGCGGATTCGCCGCTATATCGAGCAACGCGAAGGCGCCGACTACCCGTTGGCCGCGGCAATCCTGAAGATGGGCGCCAAGGGTGCGAGCCCGGCTACCGAAGGCAACTGACCCGATACCGCCGGCGGGTGCTACGAATCCGCCTCGATCAGCCGTACCCGGGGCGTGGCCCGTTTCGGCAGAAACGACGCCGGAATAGCGATCATCGCGGTCAAGACCATGGCGACTCCGAACACCCCGGTGTAGGAGAGCGCCAGGTCGTCGGCGAGGTGCTCGGCGAAGTCGGGGGCGCGCACCTGTGGCGGCAGGGACAGGTCGGCGGAAAAGCCTCGCCGGGCCGCCCGTTCCCGGATCGAATCGGCTTGTCTGGCCGCGGCAATGGCGGCGCTGCCGTTGAAGCTGCTGGTCAGGATTACCGACATCAAGGCGGTGCCGACGGACGCGGCGACGTTGTGGTTGACGTTGAACAGCGTCGAGCCATGGGCTACTTCGCTGGAATTGAGCGTGTGCACGGCCGCCCAGGTGACCGGAACCATCAGACAGGCGGTGCCCAGGCCGAAAAGGCCGAGTCCCCCCAGCAGCACGGTGAGGTCGATGCCCTGGTGGCGGATGGCGTAAACAAACATGCCCATGCCGACGACGGTCACCGCTATGCCGACCAACACCACGTTGCGCGGTCCCCGGGTTTCCATCAGCCGCCCGACGATCGGCATCACCGTGGCAGCGGCCACGGTCTGTGGGATGAGCAGCAGTCCCGACTGCATCGGGGTCTTGCCGAGCACCTGCTGGAAGTACGCCGGAAACAATAGGCAGCTGCCGAAAAAGGTGATGGCGAACAGGAACCGGGTCGCGTTGGCGGCCGCGACCGACCGATTCTTGAGCAGCCGCAGATCGATCAGCGCACAGTCGCTCCGGCGCAGCGCGTGGTGGGCGAAAGCGCCGATCAGCAGCACACCGATGGTGGCAGGTGCCCAGACATACGGGTCGGCGAAGGTGCCGCGCCCGGGCAGCTGTGACACTCCGTAGAGCAGCAGCACCAGCCCCGGCGACAGCAGCGCCATGCCGATCACGTCCAGCGACTCCGCGGGCAGCGAATCATCTTGGGGCAGCGTCAATCCCGCCAGCAGCAGGGTCACTACTCCGATTGGGAGATTGATCAGGAAGATCCACTGCCAGCCGAACGAGTCGATCAGCCAGCCGCCGAGAATGGGTCCGACGATGGGGGCCAACAAGACGGTGATCATGCTGATCGTCATCACCCGGCCCAACCGCGCCGGACCCGCCGCGCGCGCCAGGATGATCAGCTGCAGCGGCAACAGCATCCCGCCGCCGAAACCCTGCACCGCCCGAAAGGCCACCAGCAGTGCGATATTCGACGCCAGCGCGCACAGCAATGATCCCGCGGTGAACATCAGCACCGAGGCCATCAAGAGCCGCTTGGTGCCCAGCCGATTGGCCAGCCAGCCGGTCAGCGGGATCACCGCCGCCAGCGCCAAGGTATAGCCGGTCGATGCCCAGGCCACCACGGCCTGGGTCGACGAGAACTCCTCGATGAACGTCCGCTGCGCCACATTGACGACCGTGGTGTCCAGCGTGACCATCAGCGGCAGCATCATGCACGTCACGGTGATCAGCAACAGCCTGGAATCCAGTCGGCAGTCCGCCCCGGGATCCGGCGCGGCGCGGCGGCCCGCTGTCCGGGCATCATCGTCCAGACGCTGTTGGCTTCTGGCATGAGTGCTGGCTACGGTCGTCGGCGCGTGCGGTGCCCGACCCGCCTGGCGGCGCATCGTGTCACTGTATCTCCTGAAATGGCTGCCTAAGGCGCTCTTTCCAAGGATCTGCCAAGGATTCGACCAGCACCCGCGCCGACGCTGTGCCCATGTTCGTCAGCAACGTCAGGGATGCGCAGCCGTTTGTCGCGGCGGACCACTCCGAGGTGCGGCTGTTGGTCGACCGGTTGAACGTGGGCATCGCGTCGGTCAGCCTGGCGCACGCCACGGTGGCGGCCGGCTCCGAAACGGTGTGGCACCGCCTGGAAAACACCGACGAGATCTATTTCGTGCTGTCCGGCAGCGGCCTGGTGTTCGTCGGATCGGAAACCCGAGCGGTGGGCAGCGGCGACACCGTCTGGATCCCGTCCGGGGTGCCGCAGAAGATCCGCAATCTCGGTCGCGACCCGCTGGTGTTCCTGTGTGCCTGCGGTCCGGCCTACGCCCCCGAATGCGACACGCGTCAGGTCCGGCCGTGACGACGGTCGGCGACCATCTGGTCAACCGGATGCGCGAGGCCGGCATAGCTGTGCTGTGCGGGCTCCCGACGTCCCGGCTCGACTCCTTGCTGGTGCGTGTTGCCCGCGACGGCGACTTCAAGATCGTGCTGACCCGGCACGAGGGCGGCGCCGGCTATCTCGCCGACGGCTACGCCCGGGCTTCCGGCCGGCCGGCCGCGGTCTTCGCGGCCGGACCCGGGGCCACCAACGTGGTGACCGCCGTGGCCAATGCGTCGGTAAACCAGGTGCCGATGCTCGTTCTTACCGGCGAGGTTTCGGTCCCTGAATTCGGTATGCATTCGCAGCAGGACACCAGCGAGGACGGGCTCGGCCTGGGTGCGGTCTTTCGCCGGCTGTGCCGCAGTTCGGTGTCGATCGAATCGGTGGCCAACGCGCGGTCCAAGATCGACCGCGCCTTTCGGGCGCTGGCCAGCATCCCGAGCGGACCGGTGCACATCGGCCTGCCGCGCGACCTGGTGAACGAGGTGCTGCCCGTCGACCCGGTTGGGATGGGCGCCACCGGCCGCGCCGCCGCCGCACTTCTCACCTCGAGTGGTACCGAGATCGCCGACGCGGTGATCGATCGGCTGCAGCGCTCCGTTGCGCCAATGCTGTTGCTGGGCAACGGGTGTCGCGGGGACGGGATCGGAGCCGGAATCCTCGCGTTCTGTGAGAAAGCTGGGCTTCCGTTTGCGACAACCCCCAACGGACGCGGAGTCGTCGCGGAAACGCATCCGCTTTCCCTCGGCGTGCTCGGGTTGTTCGGCGACGGCAGGGCCGAGGACCATCTTTTCGGCACGCCCTGCGATCTGCTGATCGCGGTCGGCGTCTCCTTCGACGGCTTGGTCACGCGCTCGTTTTCGCCGCGCTGGAGCGGGCTGCGAGCCGAGGTCATCCACGTCGATCCCGACCCGGCGGCGTTCGGCCGCTTCGTCGCCACCTCGCTCGGCGTCACCGCCACCGCCCGGGGCTTCGTGGCATCGCTGAGCGCCCGGCCGGTGCGATCGTCGCGACCGGTTACGGTGCCGGCGCGGGTTTCGTTGCCGGTCCCGCCAACCCGAGGCGACGCCATCCATCCGCTGGCGGTCATGCGGGAGCTGGACGCGCTGCTGGCGTCGAACAGCACGCTCTGCACGGATTCCGGGACCTGCATCTATTGGGCCTTTCGCGGGATACCGGTGCGAGCGCCCGGCGCGTTCTTCGCCACCGTCGACTTCGCCCCCATGGGATGCGGTGTTGCCGGCGCCATCGGCATGGCTCTGGCCCGGCCCGGCGAACGTGTCGTCTGCATCGCCGGCGACGGCGCTTTTCTGATGCATGGCACCGAGGTCTCCACGGCCGTCGCGCAGCGACTCCCGGTCACCTGGGTGGTCTTGAACGACGGGCGGTTGAGCGCCACCACCGCGGTGATCCGCGGGCGCATGGATCCGTCGCCGCTGGCCTCGACCGGCGTCAACGACTTGGCCGCGATGGCCAATGCCCTTGGCGCGCAGGGTATTCGCGTCGACAATGCCGCCGATCTGCGCGCCGGTCTGGAAAAAGCCCTGGTTGCGACCGGCCCGTGTGTGGTCGACATCGCGATCGATCCGGAACTCAACACACCCGAGATAGGAGTCGGAAAATGACACGTGAACCGGTCATCCTCGACACGACCATCCGCGACGGCAGCTACGCGGTCAACTTCGGTTACCGCGATGACGATCTGCGCACCATCATCGGCGATCTCGACGAGGCGGGCATCCCCTATATCGAAATCGGGCACGGTGTCACCATCGGCGCTCCGGCCGCGCAGGGGCGGGCGGCTCAGACCGACGAAGAGTATTTCCGCACCGGTCGCGCCGTGGTGCGCAAGGCGAAACTGGGCGCGGTGATCGTCCCGGCCCTGGCGCCCATCGAGGCGGTCGACCTGGCCGGCGATTACCTCGACTTTCTTCGGATGTGCGTGATCGCCACCGAACTGGACAGCTTCGCGCCGTTTATCGAGCGCGCGCAATCCAGGGGACTGGAGGTTTCGGTCCAGCTGGTCAAGTCTCATCTGTTCGAGCCGCAGGTTTTGGCCGGCGCCGCGACGCGGGCCCGCGATCTGGGCGTGCGAATCGTCTACGTGGTGGACACCACGGGCACGTTCCTGCCCGAAGACGTGCGGCGCTACGTCGAGGCCATCCGCGACGCGACCGATGTCAGCGTCGGTTACCACGGGCACAACAATCTGGGCCTGGCCGTCGCCAACACGCTGCAGGCGTTCGAGGCGGGGGCCGATTTCCTGGACGCGACGCTGATGGGCGTCGGGCGCGGAGCGGGCAACTGCCAGACCGAGTGCCTGGTCGCCGCACTGCAGCGCCGCGGAAAGCTGGCGGGCATCGACGTGGACCGGCTTTTCGACGCGGCGCGATCGGACATGCTGGGACGCGCACCCGACAGCTACGGCATCGATCCGTGGGAGGTCTGCTTCGGATTCCACGGCCTTGATTCGCTGCACGTCGAGCACGTGTGGGCAGCGGCGCAACAGGCCGGCCTCGCGGTGTCCCGCGTGATCCGTCAGATCGCGAAAGATGCTGCCGGGTCATGGCTTTCACCCGACGACATCGATCGGACGGTCGCCGCAATGCGCGGCTGAGGCCGGTGCTTGAAGGAATCCGCCAGTACCACATAAGGGGACATAGATGCGCGTCACTGCAACCGGAGCTCACCCAGCCGCCACCAGAATTCACACCGCTTCCCGAATCGCGCAGCTGTTCGCGCGCAGCGGCCATGCGGTGCGCACGCTGGTCACCGGCAGCTCCGGGCACCTCGGTGAGGCCCTGGTGCGGACGCTGCGCGCCCGCGGCGCCAACGTCGTGGGCCTCGACTCCCGGCCCTCGGAGTACACGAATGTCGTTGGCTCGGTGACGGATTCGGACTTGGTGCGCGAGGTGATGGCCGGGGTGGACGTGGTGTACCACGCGGCGGCCCTGCACAAGCCGCAGCTGGCGTTCGTCGCAGGCCAGGAATTTCTGGACACCAACATCAGCGGCACGCATACCGTGCTGGAAGCCGCGGTCGCCGCGAAGGTGCGCGCCTTGGTCATGACCTCCTCGACAACGGTGTACGGCGACGCGCTGGTCCCGCCGGCCGGCCGGCCCGCCGCGTGGATCGACGAGTCGGTGCCGCCGGTGCCGAAGAACATCTACGGCGTATCGAAGGTCGGCGCGGAGGACCTCTGCCAGTTGGCGCACCGCAACCACGGCCTGCCCTGCGTCGTGCTGCGCGCGTCCCGCTTCTTCGCCGACGGCGACGACATGCCGCAGCTGTACGACGGCCGCAGCGACGACAACATCAAGGCCAACGAATATGCGTTTCGCCGGGTCGCGCTCGAAGACGTCGTCGACGCGCACCTGCGAGCCGCCGCGCGCGCCCCACACCTCGGGTTCGGCCGGTATGTCGTCTCGGCCACCACGCCGTTCACCCGCGAGGACCTCGCGCTGTTGCGCACTGACGCGGCAACGGTTTTCGCCCGGCGGGCACCGCTGGCCGCGCGGGTGTGGCAGCGCCGCGGGTGGCGCTTTCCGGACCGCCTGGACCGGGTGTACGTCAACGCTCGGGCCCGGCACCACCTGGGCTGGCGCCCGCGCTTCGACCTCGACTCCATCGCCGCGCGGGTGGCCAGTGGTGAGCCGGTCCAGACGCCGCTGTCGCTGCAGGTGGGCGCCAAGGAGTACCCGAGCAGTTCCTATCACCTCGGCGTGTTCCAGCCGATGGCTGTGGGGATCTAGGAAGGGCATGCTGTAGTTGCGGTGGCATCCCGCCGGGCCGCGAGGAGGTGTGCCGTGGGCGACCGCGTCGATGCTTCCGGCCTGGTCGTCGGCCACGAGCGTGAGGTGCGGCACCGGCTGCGGCGATGCGTTGCCGCGTTGCGCCGCATGGTCGACGACGGCTGGTTCACCGGCCACCAGGATTCCATCGGCATGGAGGTGGAACTGGATCTGGTGGACCCGCTGGGCCGGCCGCGGCTGGTCAACGACGCTGTCCTGGCCCGCCTCGGCCGCGCGGACATGCAGCACGAGCTCGGCCAGTTCAACGTCGAGCTGAACCTGGCACCCCGCCGGCTACACGGCAGCGTGCTGCGCGACAGCGAACGCGACCTCGCCGAGGTCCTCGACGGATGCCGGGCACGCATCGAGCGGCTGGGCGCCCGGCTGCTCGCGGTCGGCATGTTGCCGACGCTGAGCGCCGAGCAGCTCACCGTCGAGCGCATCTCGCACAACGCCCGCTACGAGCTGCTGACCAGCCGGATGTCGGCCGCTCGGCAGCGGCCGTTCCTGGTGCGCATCCTCGACGGCTGCGAGTCGGTGGAGTTCACCACCGATTCGGTGGCACCCGATGCGGCCACCACCAGCCTGCAACTGCACCTGCGGGTAGCGCCGGACCGGTTCGCCGCCCACTACAACGCCGCCCAGGCGATCGCGGGAGTGCAGGTGGCGGTTGCGGCCAACTCGCCGTACCTGCTCGGCCGCCAGGCATGGCAGGAGACCCGCATCACGCTGCTCGAACAGCTGCTCGACACCCGTCGCCGCGAAGAGGTACGCGCCGGCGCGCCGGCGCGGGTGCGGCTCGGTGACCGCTGGATCGACGACCCCGTCGAGCTGTTCGACGACCTCGTCCGGTTGTTTCCGCCGCTGTTTCCGATGCTGGAGGCCCAGGACCCCGATGCCGCCCTGGAGGCCGGTCAAGCGCCCACCCTGCGGGAGCTGCGGCTGCACAACGGCACCGTGTGGCGCTGGAACCGTCCGGTCTACGACGTCCAGGGCGGGCAACCGCAATTGCGCATCGAAAACCGGGTGCTGCCAAGCGGTCCGACCGCCGTCGACATGGTCGCCAACGCCGCCTTCTACTACGGGCTGATCCGGTCGATCGCCGACAGCACCGACAGCGGCGCGCCGTGGCGGCAGTTACCGTTCGCCGCGGCCGAGCAGAACCTGCATCGCGGGGCCCGCGACGGGCTGGCCGCCCGGCTGCATTGGCAGGGAGGCGAGCAGCCGGTCGAGCGGCTCGCCGGTGAGTGGCTGCTCCCGGCCGCCGCTGCAGGGCTGGATGCCTGGGGCGTCGATGCGGCTGACCGCGACCGCTATCTCGGTGTCGTCGCGGCGCGGGTGCGGACCGGGCAGACCGGGGCGGCCTGGCAGACCGCGGTGGTGCGTCGCCTCGAGGACCGCGGGATGCCGCGCATCACGGCGCTGCACGAGATGACCCGGCGTTATGCCGAGAATGCGCACACCGGCGCTCCGGTGCACGAATGGCCTTGAGCGGGAGCCTAACTCGCCGCCACTGCGGTCGCCGGATGCCGTTGCGCCCAGGGGCGGGCCTCTTCGAGTTGCGCGGCCAGCTGCAACAGGTCACCGTCGGCGCCCAGCCGTCCGACGAACTGCACCCCCAGGGGCAGCCCGTCGTCGGTCCAATGCAACGGCACACTGATGGCGGGCCGCCCGGTCAGATTGGCGAGTTGCGTGTAGGGCACCCAGCCCAGGCTCTCCTGAATCAGTTGATCCAGAATTCCGCTGAACGCCAGCACTTTTCCGGCATGCAGCTTGCTCAGCACCCGGGCCACCGTCTGCAGGCGGGGTGACGTCGCCGTGGCGCCGACCGCAAGGGGTGGCGTGGCCAGGGTCGGGGTCAGGAAGTAGTCGTAGCTCTCGTGGAACGTCGTCAGGGATTGGATGTAGTTGTTAATGTTCTCCAGCGCCTGCATCGGCGCCAGCACGCCGGCGGACCGCGCGAGCTCACACATGCCCAGGGTGTCGGCCTCGAAGTCGCTGTCGCGGGCGCCGATTCGCGCTTTGATGTCGGCGACGTGGCGGTAGAGCTGAGCGAACCAGATGATCAGAAAATCACGCGCCAGGGCGGCGTCGTCGTAGGGCGGCTTGACTTCCTCGACCCGGTGACCGAGGTCCTGCAGCAGCTTGGCCGCGCCGTCGACCGCGGCGACGGCCTCCCGGTGAGGGCTGGGGTTGATTGCCGACGACGTCGAGAAGCCGATCGTGAGGACGCCCGGACGGTTGTTGATGTGTTCGGTGAACGGGACGTCGGGGAGCCGAACCTGGTATCCGGCACGGGGATTGGGTCCGATGATTGCGTCGTAGAGCCCGGCGCTGTCGCGCACTGTGCGGGACACGACGCCCTGGACCGCCATGCCGAACATCGGCTCGCCGGTCTGCGGACCGTACGGCGCCAGCCCCCGGCTGGGTTTGAGGCCGACGAGCCCGTTGCAGGCGGCCGGGATGCGGATCGACCCGCCGCCGTCGTTGGCCCCGGCTGCCGGCACGATCCCGGCGGCGACCGCCGCTGCCGATCCGCCCGACGAGCCGCCCGGCGTGTGCTGCAGGTTCCATGGGTTGCGGGCCGGACCCCAGTACTCGGGCTCGGTCACACCCTTGGCCCCGAACTCCGGGGTGTTGGTCTTGCCGAAGATCACCAGGCCGGCGTCCAGGAACCGCTGCGTGATCAGAGCGTGCCGGTCGGCCACGTCGTTGGCCAGCGACCGGGATCCGGACGAGGTGGGAAAGCCCTGATATTCCTGGTCGAGGTCCTTGATCAGAAACGGCACACCGGCGAATCTGCCGTGCAACCGCGGGTCGGCGGCTTGCCGGTCGGCGACCTCGTCGAGGCGACGAACGATCGCGTTCAACCGCGGATTGACCGCATCGGCACGTTGGCGCGCCAGCGCGAGAAGTTCGGCCGGGGTGAGCTGTTTGCGTTCGACGAGCTCGGCCAGAGCCGTCGCATCCAGTGACAGGTACTCGTCAAGCTGCATTGACCGATCCTACGAGCCGGCCCGCTGCCGCGCGCCGTCCGACTCGAAGCCATGCGTGCGCACTGGTGTTCGCCGCGGCAGGTTTACCCGCCGCCAGAAGGGGTAACCCCGGCGGGTGCAGTGTGCGCATCGGGCAGCGCCACCGTCTGATACCCGCAGCGAGTCAGGGGAGAGCATTGTGGAAAGACTGAGCGGGCTGGACGCCAGTTTCCTATACCTGGAAACCTTCACACAGCCGTTGCATGTGTGCTCGCTGCTGGAACTGGACACTTCGACCATGCCGGGCGGCTACACGTTCGACCGGCTGCGCGACGCGTTGGGGATGCGGATCAAGGCGATGCCGCAATTCCGCGAGAAGCTCGCCGACTCCCGGCTGAATCTGGATCACCCGGTGTGGATAGAGGACGCCGGTTTCGATCTCGACCACCACCTGCAGTGCATCGGTGTACCGGCCCCGGGCGGGCGGGCGGAAGTGGCCGAGACCTGCGCCCAGATCGCCGAGGTGCCGTTGGACCGGGACCGCCCGCTGTGGGAGATGTGGGTCATTGAGGGCCTCGCCGGCACGCCCGCATCCGCGGGTGGCCGAGTGGCGGTGCTGACCAAGGTGCATCACGCCGCGGTGGACGGTGTCATGGGCGCCGACCTGCTGGCGCGGCTGTGCAGCACCGAGCCGGACGCGCCACCGCCGGATGCGGTGCCCGGCCCCGGTGGTGCCAACTGGCTGCAGATTGCCGCCAGCGGGCTGGTGGGCTTTGCCTCCCGATCATGGCGGCTGGCCAACGTGTTGTCGCTGACGGGTGCTTCGCTCGTCGAGACGGCCCGGCGAGCCCGTAGCGGGCGAAGCATGGCACGTCCGTTCGCCGCGCCGCCGACGGCGTTCAATGCCGCCGTCACCGCCCAGCGCAACATCGCGTTTACGCAGCTGGAGCTATCCGACATCAAGCAGGTCAAGAATCGGTTCGGCGTCAAGGTCAACGACGTGGTGATGGCGGTGTGCGCGGGAGCGTTGCGGCGCTGGCTGTTCGACCGCGGCGAACTGCCCAGCAAGCCGCTGGTGGCGATGGTGCCGGTGTCGGTGCGGCAGGCCTCATCGCGGCCCGGTCATAACCAGGTCTCGGGCATGTTCTCCCGGCTGGAGACCCACATCGCCGACCCGGGCCGGCGGTTGCAGGCCATCGCACAAGCGAACTCGCGCGCCAAGGACCACAGCTCGGCGATCGGAGCCACGCTGCTGCAGGACTGGGCGCAGTTCGCCGACCGGGCAGTGTTCGGTACCGCGATGCGGCTTTACCCCAAGATCCCGCTGACTCATTCACCGGTGCATAACCTGATCGTCTCCAATGTGGCCGGCCCGCAGGGCACGCTGTACTTCCTGGGCGCACGGCTGACGGCGATATATCCGCTTGGGCCGATTTTTCACGGCTGCGGGCTCAACATCACCGTCATGTCGCTCAACGACAAACTTGATCTCGGCATCATTTCCTGCCCGAAGCTGCTGCCCGATCTGGCGGACCTCGCCGACGACTTCACCGCCGCGCTGCAGGAACTGCTCGCCGCTTCACCGCCCGGCTGACGCCGCGACGGGTACGCGGGCGGCGAATAGCACTGCGGCGCAGCCGATCTTATGAGACCGTCGTGCCGGTCGACATCTGGATGCGCCCTCCGATGTGGGTGCCCATGCGGTAGGGCAATCCGGCGCTGAGTAGAGGGTCGCGGCTGGCGTCGCTGACGCTGTGGTCGGCGAGAGTGCAGATATCAGTCAATAATGTTGAGCTGAAATCTATTTCGGCTCGGCTCGCCCCGGCGATGACCGGCGTGGGAGCGGCGCGCCGCGCGACGACGGCAGGTAGCTTCCCCTGCAGGGTCTGGCGATCCAGGCACCCCTCACCGGTGATGATGACGTCGACGTCGGCCAGGCGCCGCTGAAAACCGACGGTCGCCCCTTCTGCAAAGCGAAAAGCACAGCGGCACAGTCGGGCCCGGTCAGCGGGCTGGTGACATCACCGGCCACGACCAGCTCGACCCCGCTCAGGTCGACGGCGCGCGAGGCGTCCACCCGACGAATTCGGTTGAGGGCGTGGGCCTGCGGTGGCCGGCAGGCTGCCCTTGAACTTATCAGGTGCGACGAGTGCCCGCATGCTGCATTCCGGGTCCGACGAGTATCGGCTCGGTGTCCCGGCGTATCGGACGAGTACGGCTGCCGGCGAGCACTTTTCGAGCCTGATCAACGTCGAGCTCGCGGTTCCACTTGGCCACGAACAGGGTGGCTACCGCGTTACCGATGAAGTTGACCAGGGCTCGGCACTCGGCCATGAATTTGTCGATCCCGAAGATCAGCATGATGCCGGAGGCCGGGATGTGGCCGACGGTGCTCAGTGTCGCGGTCAGCGCGATGAACCCGCCCCCGGCCGTGCCGGCCGCGCCCTTGGACGTCAGCAACATGACTGCGAGCAAACCGATTTGCGCACCGATGCTCAGGCGGGTGTTGGTCGCCTGGGCGATGTAGACCGCGGCCAGGGAGAGATAGATCGCCGCACCGTCGAGGTTGAACGCGTAACCGGTCGACACGATCAGCCGCACGGTGGCCGCACTGACCCCGGCGTGTTCGAGCTTGCGCATCAATCCGGGCAGTGCGGGCTCGGGGCTGGAGGTGCCCAGGACCAGCAACAACTCCGCACGCAGGTAGCTCAGCAGGTGAAAGATGTTGAGCCGCAAACACGCCATCACCGAACCGAGCACGACCACCACGAACAGCGCGGACGTGACGTAGAACAGCACGACCAGGCCGGCCAGGCTGGTCAGCATGTGGACGCCGCATCCGCCGGTCGCAACGGCCATTGCCCCGAAAGCCCCGAGCGGCGCCAGCTTCATGAGGTAGGACAGCACCTTGAAGACGACCGCGGTCAGTCGGTTGACGGCGTCGAGCACCGGGCCGCCGATCTGGCCGACCGCGTTGAGCGCCACGCCGAAAAGCACGGCGAGAAAGATGATTTGCAGGACGTCACCGTCGACGAACGGGCCCACCACGCTGCTGGGAACGAGGTGGCTGAGCAGCTCCCACCCGTGCTTGCCCGCGGTGGTCGGTTTGACCCCGGGTAGCCGGCGGGAATCTTGCCCGGGTCGGCGTTGACGCCGTCGCCGAGCCGGAACACGTTGATCGCCATCAGCCCGGTGACCATCGCGACGATCGTCCCGGCCTGGAAGTAGGCCAGCGCTTTGACACCGGTCAGTCCGACCTTGCGCAGGTCCGCGACGCCGGCGATACCCCCGACGATGGTGAGGAACACGATGGGCCCGATCAGCATTTTCATCGCGGCGACGAATGTGGTGCCGATCGGTTCCATCGCCACACCGGCGGCCGGCGCCAGCCAGCCCAGCACGATGCCCGCACCGATGGCGACCAGCACCCAGAAGTACAGCTGTCGGTACCACGGCGTCGTCCCGTATGCCGTCATGACAGTGGTCAGGCCGCGCTGAGAACCGGTGCCAGCGCGGCGATCACCGCGTCGGCCATCTCGTCGGTGCTGGCCGTGCCGCCGATGTCGCGGGTCAATACGCCACGGCCGGTGGCGATTTCGATCGCCGAGTCGACGCGGCGAGCCTCGTGATGCAGCCCGAAGTGGTCGAGCATCATTGCGGCACTGGCGATCGCGCCGATGGGGTTGCTGATCCCGCGACCGGCGATGTCGGGCGCCGAACCGTGCACGGGTTCGAACATGCTGGGGAAGCGCCGTTCCGGGTTGAGGTTGGCGCTGGCGGCCACGCCCAGGCTGCCGGCCAGCGCCGAGCCCAGATCCGAGAGGATGTCGGCGTTGAGGTTGGACGCCACGACCACCGACAGATCTTCGGGATGCAGCACGAACTTGGCGCTCATCGCGTCCACCAGCACGCTCTCGTGCGCCACGTCGGGATAGTCCCGGGCGACCCGCGCAAAGACCTTGTCCCACAACACCATTCCGTATTGCTGGGCGTTGGACTTGGTGACGCTGGAGACCTTCTTCACTCGGCGGGTGCGGGCCAGGTCGAATGCGAACCGGATGATGCGTTCGCAGCCCTTGTCGGTGAACATGGCGGTTTGCAGGGCTACCTCGTTGCCCGGGCCGCGACCGCTGAGGTTGCGCCCGCCCAGTCCCGCGTACTCGCCTTCGCTGTTTTCCCGCACGACCACCCAGTCCAGGTCGTGGTCGTCGGCGTTGCGCAGCGGTGAAACCACGCCGGGCAGGAACTTGACCGGGCGGACGTTGGCCCACTGGTCGAAATTCTGGGTGATGTTCAGCCGCAGTCCCCACAGGCTGATGTGGTCGGGCACGTCGGGCCAGCCCACCGCGCCGAAATAGATGGCGTCGAACGCCCGCAGGGTTTCCAGCCCGTCGGCGGCCATCATCCGCCCGGTCCACTCGTAATACTCACAGCCCCAAGGGAACTCGGTCCACTCGAAGGTATACAGGCCTGACTGTGTCGCCAGGGTGTCCAGGACCCGTCGGCCCGCGGCGACGACTTCCTTGCCGACGCCGTCGCCGGGAATCGCGGCGATCTTGAAAACCTGCCGTGTCTGCCCTGTCTGCCCTGCCATGGGAAGCCTCCGTTGCTGACTCTGTGGTTGCTACACAGTCCATTAGCGGGACGCCGGCCGGTGCGCGTCCAAGACCAAGTTGCGATCGGTGGTATAGGCTTCGCCTATCGAAGCTGATCAGAGGAATGGCCATGGATGTCAGGCAGCTCAAGTTTTTCCTGGCGGTCGTCGACTACGGCGGCTTTGGCAGGGCGGCCGAACAGCTGATGATCGCCCAGCCGTCGCTGTCGCAGGCCATCGCCGGCTTCGAACGTGAGCTGGGCATGCCGCTGTTTCACCGGGTCGGGCGTGGGGTGGTGCTCTCCGACGCCGGTAAGGCGCTGGTGGGTCCGGCCCGGGTGGTACTCCGCGATATCGACCAGGCAACAGCCGTCATGCGGGAGCTGAAGGGACTGCGTGGTGGTCGGGTCGATCTGATCACCATGCCGTCGCCGGGAATGGAGCCGCTGACAACGATTTTGGCCGCTTTTGCCGGCGACCATCCGGACGTCGCCGTCAACGTCGAGGCCGGCTTTACTCCGCAAGAGATTCTGGACAGCGTGCGCAGCGGCGCAACCGAGATCGGGGTGCTGGGAGCGGCCGAACCCACGCGCACTTCCGATCTCGACGTCGTCGCGCTGGAACGTCAAGCGCTGGTACTGATTTCGCGTCTCGATGATGACGAGCCGGGTGGCCCGACGGTGCGGCGCGAAGACTTGGCCGGGTGCCGGCTGATCGTGTCCCAGCGCGGCTCGTTGATGCGTGCGCTTGTCGATGATGTCCTGGCCGAAGGCATCCCGGCCACCATCGTCGCCGAGGTTGCGCACCGCACCTCAATGCTGCCGATGGTGCTCAACGGGATCGGCCGGGCTGTGATGCCGTCGTCGTGGACCCGGGTGGCGCAGCGCGCCGGCGCACGAGTGCAGCGCATCGTTCCGGAGGCCTACCTGTACGTGGCAGCCGTCAGCCGTCGCAGCCACCTGACCGCCGGCGCCACCGCGCTGATGGATACGGCGCGCCGCTACAGCGAGCTGGCACCGGAGCCGACGAAATTCTAGCGGGGTGCACCTTGGCACGCGCCGGCTGGGCTGGTGATCGAACATCAAATACCTTGGTGCCCTGTGATTGTCGATCTCCGCCGGGATGACCGGCGGTCGCACCGCAGGCATCGCCGAAGCCCGACGATCGGTCTGCGCACTCATGAGCACTAGGGCCTGTCCTACAAAGGTACAAATCCCCTATAGGGATGGGTGTCGCGCCAACGAAACTGTACGTCGCTGGCCGCACGCACGTGGAGGTGTCAGATGTCGTTTGTGATCACGGCCCCGGAGACCATGACGGTGGCAGCAACAGATCTCGCGAACATCGGCTCCGCGATCGGTTCGGCCAATGCGGTGGCGGCTGCGCCCACGACAGGGGTGCTGGCTGCGGGCGCCGACGAGGTGTCAGCGGCGATCTCCGGATTGTTCAACGCGTACGCCCGGGAATTTCAAGCCCTGAGCGCCCAGGCCGCGACATTCCATGAGCGGCTGGTGAGCTTGTTGAATGGCGGCGCGGCAGCATATCTCGGCACCGAGATCGCCAACGCCGAGCAGGCGTTGATCAGCGCGGTTAATGCGCCCGCGCAGACCTTGCTGGGACACCCGTTGATCCCGACCGGCGGCGCCTCGGCGGTCGGACAAGGCGTCGGTGCGATCATGGCCGCCGGACGGGGTGCGGTCGATGCGGCTGCCGGGGCAACCGCGGCGTTGGCAGCGGAGGCGACTCCGGGCATTGCGGGCCCGTACCAGGACCTCATTGCGAATACATCCGCCAACCTGCAAAGCCTCGGCAGCACCTGGGCTACCAACCCGGCACCGTTCTTGCGCCAGATCGTGGCCAACCAGATGGCATACGGTCAGACGATCGCCACGTCGCTGCAGAACGCGGCTCAACACCTCGGTACCGCGCTGTCTGACCCGTCGGCGCTGAATCATGTTGTGACGGACCTATTCCCGATCGCTGCCATTCCCGCGCAGATCCAGCAAAACCTCGTCAATATCGGGACCACACTCACCAAGGTGACGCCGGCGGTGGCCCTCGCGGCGTTAGGTCCCCCGCTGAGCACCCTCGAGGGATTCGGGACCGCCGTGGCGGCCTTTACCGGCGCGGTGCAGACCGGAGATGTCGCGGGAGCATTAGGAGCGTTGATCGATGCTCCCGCATTCGTCGCCAATGGCTTCCTCAACGGCGAAGTGACACTACCCTTGTTCCTACCGCTTGGCCTGGGACTTGTGGTGCTTGATATCCCCTTCGACGGGATTCTTGCTCCGCCACACGCCATGACAGGGACTCTGGTGTGGTTCTTGCCGCCGCTTGTGGACGATATCTCCGGTCCGCCCGTCAGCGGCATTCTTCCCACCCTGATGAACGTTGTGCCGCAACAACTCGCGCTGGCGATCACCCCGGCGTAGTCGTCTGAGGATCCGCCGGCAGCGCGCATGGTCATGCCGCAGTTGTCACGGTGCGCTCGGTAAACGAGCACAAGGCCGGCTCCATTTTTTCGATACCCGCGTGTTTTCCGGTGTCGGGCCCCATGATGACTAGTACGCGATAGCACGAGGGGTAGGCGATGTCGTTTGTGCTGGTAGGGCCGGACATGGTGGCGACGGCCGCCGCGGATGTGGCGCGCATCGGTTCGGCAGTGAGTGTGGGCAATTTGGCGGCGGTCATTCCGACGACCGAAGTCGCGGCAGCGGCCGCCGACGAGGTGTCGGCGGCCATTGCGGCGCTGTTCGGCGCGCACGCCCAGGAGTATCAGGCGGCGGCGGCGCAGGCAGCGACGTTTCACGAGCAGTTCGTAGCCACCTTGAGCGCGGCGGCGGCATCGTATGCCAGTGCCGAGGCGACCGTCGCGGGCGCTCTGGTTTCAGCGGTTTCCGACGGATTCCAGACAGGGGTCTACGGTCCCGTCCGCAACGCCGGCCAAGCGTGGATCACCAGCCCGTTCGGCCAAGTGCTCGACCCGGTCATCAATGCGCCCACCCACCTGCTGTTGGGGCGTGACCTGATCGGCAACGGAACTGCCGGCACCGCGGCAAATCCCACCGGCGGCGCCGGCGGGGTGCTGTTCGGCGACGGCGGGGCCGGCTATACGCCGACCGGCGGTCCCGGAGCTGTAGCCGGCGGTCGAGGCGGGAATGCCGGATTCATCGGCAACGGCGGCCCCGGCGGCGACGGCTTTGGCGGCGGGCCGGGCGGCATGGGCGGCACCGGCGGACTGCTGATGGGCAACGGCGGCATCGGCGGTACCGGCGGTGTCGGCGGTGCGGGCGGCCAGGCGTTATTGTTCGGCACCGGCGGCCTCGGCGGGCCCGGCGCGCCGAGTGGTCGCGGCGGGCTGTTCATCGGCGAGCCCGTCAACGTCGGGAATTGGCTGCACCCCGGCAGCGGCAACGAGCAGTCGATCGTCATCGACTTCGTGCGGCACGGGCAGACCACGGCCAACGCGGCGGGATTGATGGACACGGCAATACCGGGAGCCAATCTCACCGCGGTGGGCCAGCAACAGGCAATAGACATCGCCAATGTGCTTGCGCCGCAGGGCCCCTTCGCCGGGCTGTTCGACTCGCAACTGGTCCGCACGCAGCAAACCGCCGCGCCGTTGGCCACCATCCTCGGGATGACCCCGCAGGATTTGCCGGGGCTCAACGAGATCAATGCCGGCATTTTCGAAGACTTTCCGCAGATAAGTCCCGCGGGCCTGCTGTATCTGGTCGGCCCGATGGCATGGACGTTCGGATTCCCCATCGTGCCGATGCTCAACCCGGGCTCCATCGACTTCAACGGAGTGGTCTTCGGCCACACCTTCAACGGCGCGGTGCAAACGATGTACGACACCGCGCTGGCGAACCCGGTGCCGGCGGCGGACGGCAAGGTCACCGTGGTGTCCTACTCCAGCGCCTTCACCATCGGCGTCGGGACGATGATGGGCGTCGACAATCCGAATCCGCTGCTCATCCTCACCCACCCACTGCCCAACACCGGCGTTGTCGTGGTGCAGGGCAATCCCACGGGGGGCTGGACGATGGTCAGTTGGGACGGGATGCCGGTCGCGCCGGCGTCGTTACCGACCGAGCTGTTCGTCGACGTGCGTAACCTCATCACCGCGCCGCAGATTGCCGCTTTCGACATCGGCTGGTCGCTGTTCACCGGCGACCCGGCGACGATCGTGAACGCGGTCCGGACCGGGATCGACGAGGTCGGCACCGCGGTGGTGCAGTTCCCCGTCGCGGTGGCCACCGACCTGATCGACGCCGTGTGCTGATCCGGACCTGCTTCATAGCTGGAGCCACCTGCTGGCATCAGCGCGCGTCCGCAGCGCGCGGCCGTCATCAACAGCTAGCTGCTCGGACGCACCTCGGTCCGCCGATGGTCGCCGGCACGACTTCATTGACGACGTCCTGAAAGGCATCCGATGTCGCCTGTGTGGCGACAACTCGGCATTCGCTGCCTCCGCCGTCGGTGGGCCGGGCGGTGACGGCGGTAACGGCGGCTACGCCAACTTCATCGGGAACGGTGGCCCCGGCGGTGACGGTGGCACCGGTGGGACCGGCTTCACGAACGGGGTGGGCGGCTATCTGGGTGGACGCCCTGGAAAGAATGAGCGGCCGCACCCATCACCAGCCCGCACGCCGGGCACCCCATCCATCATCATGTCGCCGGACCGTACGTCCGTGGACCCAGATAAGGCTGGGCGCCGGCACGCCACGCTTGCTGTCTTCGACCCCTCAGCACTCACGGAGGCGTCACATGATTTGAACCGCAACGTCTTTGCCTCGCTCCGCGCCGACCCAGTATGCGGCGGATCCTCGTCGGCCTCGAGGTCGTTCGTCCTCGCTGCGCTGCGGGCACTCCACCTCGACCCCGACTGCGGTCCACCGCCCCTCAACACGGAGCGGGGAGCACGGGCCAAACAACAACGACCAACCCGGATCCACCTTTACGGGGGTCCCCAACACAGATAAGGGGGAAGGGGAAACGGGCTCACTGAGCACCGCGCCCCCGACTACCAGTGACTCGGCCAGAGCAGCACCCCTACACAGCTTCGAGTTCGACACTAGGGCGCTGACTCCCGACATCTGGCTTGATATGGGCGAAGCGATGAGCAAGTGCCAGCACTTGGCCGGCGTCCCTCTGAAGCCTGCGCGGGCCGAGGAAATGGGCGCGGTATACCTGGCACGCGGTGTCCAAGCGACAACGGCCATCGAAGGCAACACCCTCACCGAGTCCGAAGTGAAACGGATCGTCTCCGAAGGCACTGCCCATGTCGGTAAATCGCGCCAATACCAAGAGCGTGAAGTGCGCGAATATCCTCGCGGCGATCCGCGACATCGACCTTGCGCTGCGCAGCGGTCAGGCGCTGCCGATCACGCGGGAACGCCTGGAAGAACTGAACTTCCAAATACTGGCCGGCATACCCGACGCGCCCGAAGTCATAAGGGTAAGTTGCGTGAGCACAACATCACCGCCGGCAAATACCTGGCCCCGTGTTGGCAGGACGTGCCCGACTTGGTCGACCGTTTCGTGCAGTGGCTCGTCCGAGTTGCGTTCAGGTGTAAGCCCGGAGTCGCCGGTGCGTGAGCGGTTCATCAACGCGGTGCTGGCCGCGGTGCTCGCCCATTTGTACATCGCCTGGATTCACCCGTTTGGCAACGGCAACGGTCGACTGGCACGCCTCATCGAGGTGCAAATCTTTTCGGAATCCGGCGTCGTGCCCACCGTGGCGACCAACCTGCTTTCCGACTTTTACAACAAGACCCGCGATCACGGCTATTACCGGGGCCTCGACGCCCCGGCTAGCGCGTATCTACGCGAAGGTCGGCGAAAGGACGCCCACCCGTGACCTGAATGATCTATCGAAGCTCAATTTGGTGCGCAAGGATAAGCGGCGTTACCGTGCCAAGCGCAGTGTCATCAGGGCGTTCATTCCGCCAACATGGGAAGCGCCGCAGCAATCATCGCTCGAGGACGTGCTCGCTGAGCGGCCGCCGATCGACGAAGGCCCGACGTTGTTCGACGAGGATCGGGCGTGATAGGCAACAATGTGACCGATTTGGGGTGCGCCCGACTAGCGAGACATTCGCTGCCGCAACAATGGCAATCCGGGCCCGTGGGGCGCATCCAGCGTGGCGGTGCGGCCAACCGCCGCCATCAGCAGATCAGTTGCCCGCCCACCGATTTACGGTCCGTTGCCCCATTTCGGTCGATGTCGGTAGCCTGCCGACTAAGACCGCGTAGCCGTCCAAGCGGCATGAAGCCGTAGAGGAACGGTCCGGTTAACATCTCCAGCGCGATCATTGTCAATTGCGGATCGGGTTCGAAGGGCACACCAAGCGGGATTCTGATGTCGCCGCTACGGCAGAGGATTTCAATGCGACGCTCCTGCGCGATAGCGGCGTGAATTTTCTCGCGGTGACCCCTCCTCGCGCCGTCTTGGGATTGGTTAGGGGCTTGCCCATCGCGATTCTGTTGGGGCGGTTGGCTTCGCGGTGTTTGCCGCGGGTCATTTCTTGGCCTTACGGGGTGTGACTTAAGTCCCCACATGACAGGCCTTGTGTCACAGATCGCCAAGGTGCGGCGATGCTTCGAGCGGGCGGGCGTAGCGTCTCGAAACAGTCTTGAGGGTCCTGCTCGGACTTGGGCCACCCGCTTGTGATGGGGGTTAGCATGTCATCTTTCTTGTTCGCCGCGCCCGACGAGTTGGCCGCAGCGTCTTCCAGCTTGACCAGCCTGGGGTCGTCGATCAGCGAGGCCCGTCTGGCGGCGGCGGGCTCGACGACGTCGATTGTGGCGGCGGCTGAGGACGAAGTGTCGGCGGCGGTCGCGAAGTTGTTTGGCGGTTACGCCCAGCAGTTTCAGGCGCTGGGCGCGCAGGTGTCGCTGTTTCATGACCAGTTCGTGCAGGCACTGAATGGCGGTGGGTTGTTGTATGCGGCCACTGAGGCCGCCAGCGCGTCGCCGCTGCAAGCGGCCACGTCTGCGGCCGCGGGGGTGCAAGACGCGATCAATACGCCGGTCCAGCAGTTAACCGGGCGCCCGCTGTTTGGGCCGGGCACCAATGGGGTGCCGGGCACTGGGCAGGCCGGTGGTCCCGGTGGATGGTTGTGGGGCAATGGCGGCGATGGCGGGTCGGGCACGCCGGGTACGCCCACCAGCCCAGCTGGTGGCAGTGGCGGGGCCGGTGGGTCGGCGTTCCTGTTCGGCTCCGGCGGCACCACCTATCAGCTGGGTGGAGCCGCCGGTGCCGGTGGTGCCGGCGGGCAGGGCGGACCCGGCTATAACGCGGCCGCCGACCCGATGGCCGCGCCCGGCGCGTCTGCCGGCCAGGGCGGCCCCGGCGGGGTCGGTGGCG
>NZ_MVIF01000229.1 GCF_002086675.1 Mycobacterium persicum | reverse complement strand
CCTCGGGCTTTCGCGCCGGTTGATCTTGATGGTGTGTCTTGAACGAAGAATGGTGCTCTGAGCAGGGATAATCCGGTTTGTCTAGGACCAGATCATCTCAAGAATCGGAGCACCAATCTGGTGGGCAAGTCTACGTCGTGTTACCCGTCGTTGTCGGTCGATGGCCGCGCAACCGGTGTCGTGTCGCACGCAGGTGCGGTGGTATTGCTGCGCGCCGCCGAGCGGGCCGGGCTGACCGGCGCCTTGTCGGACGCGTTGGCGCCATGGCGTAAACCTCTGGCCAGCCACGATCCCGGCAAGATTGTGCTTGATATCGCTGTGGCACTGGCGCTCGGTGGGGACTGCCTGGCAGATGTCGGCCTGCTGCGCGCCGAGCCGGGCGTGTTCGGCCCGGTGGCCTCCGATCCCACCGTGTCGCGGTTGATCACGACGTTGGCCGCAGATGCCTCGAAAGCCTTGGCGGCCATTGATTCGGCGCGGGCCAGCGCGCGTGCGGCGGCGTGGGCAGCCGCCGGGCAGCACTCACCCGGTCATGGGATCGATGCCGATCACCCGTTGATCGTCGATCTGGATGCCACCCTGGTCACCGCGCACTCGGAAAAGGAGAAAGCAGCACCAACATTCAAGCGCGGCTTTGGATTTCATCCATTGTGCGCATTCGTTGACCACGGCAGTGCGGGAACCGGGGAGTCACTGGCGATCCTGCTGCGGCCTGGCAACGCCGGCTCCAACACCGCCGCCGACCACAAGACCGTCCTCGCATCGGCACTACAGCAGCTGCCGTTTGAGGTCGGCTATCGGGTCGGCAAGAAGGTTTTGGTGCGCACCGACGCTGGCGGAGCCACTCACGAATTCCTCAACTACCTGACCGCTCGCCGGCTGTCCTACTCGCTGGGATTCACGCTCAACGAAACGATGACCGCTGCCATCGACGTGATTCCCGAACGGGCCTGGACCCCGGCCTACGACGCTGACGGGCAGGTCCGTGACGGGGCGTGGGTGGCCGAGGCCACCGGGGTGGTTGACCTGTCGGACTGGCCTGCGGGGATGCGGCTGGTGGTGCGCAAGGAACGCCCCCATCCCGGTGCGCAGCTGCGGTTCACCGACCGCGACGGGCTACGGCTGACGGCGTTCGTCACCAACACCGGCCGGGGCCAACTGCCCGATCTCGAGCTGCGGCACCGCCGTCGTGCCCGCTGTGAAGACCGCATTCGGGTGGCCAAGGACACCGGCCTGGTCAACCTACCTCTGCATGGATTCGATCAAAACCGGATCTGGTGCGCGTTGGTGCAGCTCGCGATCGACTTGACCGCATGGCTGCAGATGCTGGCCTTTGACGAGCATTCGGCGCGGCGCTGGGAACCCAAACGCCTACGACTGCGCCTGTTTTCGATCGCCGGCCGGTTGGCGCGCCACGCCCGTCGAACCCGGCTGCGGCTCGCCGCCAGCACCCCATGGGCCGATCTGCTGGCTACCGCGTTGGCGCGCCTCCAACCGGGCTGACGAACACCCCACCTACCCCCACGACCCCACGGAAGGACCGACGGGCACAGGAACCCGCCAGAACCCGCTGACCGGGACCGCCATGATGCCCACCGTCGAAAATCAAGATCGAAAACCGCAATCCGAACCGATCAGGCCGCCACGTCAACCCCGCGAAACATCCGGG
>NZ_MVIF01000228.1 GCF_002086675.1 Mycobacterium persicum | reverse complement strand
GCACCGGCGGCGCCGATGCCGCCCATGGCGCCGGCCGATTCGCGGCCGGTGCCGCCGTAACCGCCGCCGCCGCCGACGCCGCCGGCGCCGCCGTTGCCGCCGACACCCGGATTTCCGCCGGTGCCAGGGTTGCCGCCGGTGCCGCCGGTGCCGCCGGGCCCACCCGCGAAGCCCGTTTCCTGGTAGTCGCCCGGGCCGCCGTAGCCGCCACCGCCGCCGACGCCGCCCGCGCCGCCGTTGCCGGCGGTTCCGCCGGGGCCGCTGTCGCCGCCGGTGCCGCCGGTGCCACCCGCCCCGCCGGCGCCGCCGGTTTGCTCGAGGTCGCCGGCACCACCGAAGCCACCTCCGCCCCCGGTGCCTCCAGTGCCGCCGGTGCCCCCAGCAGTCTGGTCGCCGCTGCCGGAAGGGCCGCCGGCGCCGGCCTTCCCGCCGGCCCCGCCGGCGCCGCCGGTGCCGCCGGTGGCGGTGAAGCCGTTGCCGCCGTAACCGCCGTCGCCGCCCTCACCGCCGTCTCCGCCGTAACCGCCGTAGTTGCCGGATCCAGGGATGGCGTCGGCGCCCGCGCCGGCTGCTCCGCCGTCGCCGCCGGCGCCGCCGGTGCCGGCGATACCGCTGGCGCCATGGCCGTGCCCGGGCGTGCCGCCCGCACCGCCGTCACCGCCATAGCCGCCGTAGCCGCCGTCTCCGCCACCGCTGCCGGTATCGGGGGTTCCGCTGGCGCCGACGCCGCCAACGCCGCCGGCGCCGCCCACCCCGCCGCTCCCGTTCGTGGCACCGGCCAGACCATTCCCGCCGGTGCCGCCGGTACCGCCGTTGCCACCGGTACCGCCCATGTGACCGGTGCCGGCCTTGCCGTCCGCGCCGGTGCCGCCGGCGCCACCGGCGCCGCCGGTACCGCCGATGCCGCCGATGCCGCCACCGCCGCCCTTGCCGGCCAGGCCGGCGGCGCCGCCGGCGCCACCATGTCCGCCGTCGCCGCCATTGCCGGCGCCGGCGCCGGTGTCGGCGGCACCACTGCCGCCGTCGCCGCCAGCGCCGCCGACGGCGCCGTCGGCACCCCTACCGTTGGTGCCGCCGGGACCACTATTGCCGCCGGACCCACCCTGGCCGCCGGCACCGCCATCGGTACCGCCAAGGCCGCTGCCGGCCGCGGCGCTGGCGCCGGCCCCGCCCACGCCGCCGATTGCGCCCGCGCCGCCATCGCCATAGGCACCGGCCAACCCGCCGAATCCGCCGGTGCCGGCGGCCCCGCCGGTGCCGGCGTTGCCGCCGTTACCGCCGAAACCGCCCGCGCCGGCACCGCTTCCGGTATCGGCCGCGCCGGCGCCACCGATGCCACCAACCCCACCGTTGCCGCCGCGCCCGCCACTGCCGTTGGTGCCGAAGGCGCCGGCATTGCCACCGGCACCGGCGGCCCCGCCGGTGCCGCCGTGGCCGCCGAAGCCACCGGTGGTGGCGCCCGGGTGGCCGTCTAAGCCCGCACCGCCGGCGCCGCCGGTGCCACCGTTGCCGCCGGTACCCCCGTGCCCGAACAGCCCGGCGGTACCGCCGGCCGCGCCGTGACCGCCGGTCCCGCCGGTGCCGCCCTCCTGGCCGGGCAGGCCCTGGCCACCGACACCACCGGCGCCGCCGATCCCACCGGCCCCACCCTGACCGAACAGCCCCGCGGTGCCACCC
>NZ_MVIF01000227.1 GCF_002086675.1 Mycobacterium persicum | reverse complement strand
GCGTCAAGTTCGGCTTTGGCAACTTCGGCATCGGATACATTTGCAAGACCATCTTCGGCTGCGGCATCCTGTGCAATCTCAACCTCGGCAGCGGAAACTTCTTCGGTAACGGGAACTTCGGCTTCGGAAATTCCTTCAGCAGCGGAAACCTGGGCAGTGGCAACACCTTTAACCCGTTTGATTTCAGTAGCGGCAACAACTTCGGGGATGCGAACCAAGGCGCATTCAATATAGGTAGCGCCAACATCGGCTCCTCCAACATCGGCTTCGCGAACATCGGCGACAACAACTTCGGTTTCGGCAATAACGGCAACAACAACATCGGCTTCGGGCTCACCGGTGACAACCAGGTCGGCTTCGGCGCGTTCAACACCGGCACCAACAACATGGGCTTCGGGAACTCGGGCAACAACAACATCGGCTTCTTCAACTCCGGTGAAGGGAACTTCGGCTTCTTCAACTCGGGGACCGGCAACTTCGGCTTCGCCAACTCGGGCGACACCAACAGTGGCTTTTGGAACTCCGGTAACACCAACACCGGCATCGGCAATGGTGGCTCCATCAACTTCGGTTTCGGCAATGGGGGCTTCACCAACATGGGCTTCGGAAATTCGGGGGATGCCAATCTGGGCCTGGGTAGCTCAGGGCACGACAACACCGGCGGATTCAGTTCGGGCGGCCTGAATACCGGCTTCTACAACGCGGGCGACGCGAACACGGGCTTCGGCAACTTCGGTGACGTCAATACGGGCCTGTTCAACTCCGGCGACTTCAACACGGCGATTGGCAGTGCGGCCACGCCCGCCGGGGCGACCTCGTCGGGCTTCGGTACCACCGGTACGAACGTGTCGGGCTTCTTCAACAACGGCAACGACACCTCCGGCTTCCAGAACCACGGTGACTCCAGCTCGGGCTTCCAGAACACCGGTGACGGCCAGACGGGCCTGTTCAACTCGGGCAACAACAACACCGGAATCGCAAACTCGGGCACCTTCGTTTACGGCATCGGTAACACGGCCACGCTCGGCTTCAGCTCGGGTCTCTTCCACTCGGGACTTGGCAGCTCCGGTGTCGGGAACTCCGGTGACGGCAGTGCGGGCTTGTTCAACCAGGGCGACAACCAGGCGGGTATCCTCGGTCAGCCCTAACGGAACGGGTATCCGGGTCTCGGTTCCTCGGCTAAAGATGCCGTGGTGCTGCGCCCAAACAGCGAACCCGTTGTAGCGCAACGCAACAAGCGTTTCTGGCGGTCGGCGCACATTCGGCTCTCTTGGTGGCGGTCGCACCCAAGGCACCGGCTCGCCGTGGGCTATCCAGCGCGGTGGCGGAGACCAACTACCGACGTCCGCATGTCCGCGACGGCACCGCATTAGCCTCTGAACTTTCGGCCTCATGACTAGGGCCGGAAGGCCCTGTTGAACCCAAACGCGTTCGCGCGATGCTCGGTTTTCGCCGATCGGACGATGCTGGCCGGGGCTCAGAAGGGACGGATGCGATGAATTTTTCAGTCTTGCCACCGGAGATCAATTCGCTGCGAATGTTTTCTGGTGCCGGTTCGGCCCCGATGTTGCAAGCCGCGACGGCTTGGGACGGGTTGTCTGCTGAGTTGGGGTCTGCCGCGTCGTCGTTTTCGTCGGTGACGTCCGGGCTGGCGGGTCAGGCATGGCAGGGTCCGGCGG
>NZ_MVIF01000226.1 GCF_002086675.1 Mycobacterium persicum | reverse complement strand
ACCACCGTGCGCCCTCAGGCCCATTCGCCGGCCAGCACCGTCATGGCGCAGCTGGCCGGTCAAAGCGCTGCCCAGCAACGCCAAACCGTGATCTCGATGGTTACCGCGATCACGGCCACGGTGCTCGCTCACCCTGATCCGGCCGCTTTAGATCCCGACCGCCCGTTTAAAGACCTCGGTATCGATTCTTTGACCGCGTTAGAACTACGCAACAGTTTGACCCAACACACCGGGCTGACACTGCCGGCCACCGTGGTTTTCGACCACCCCAGCCCCAACGCGCTGGCCCAACACCTCATCGAACTGATCACCCACACCGGTTCTTCTGTGGCGCCGGTGGCGGGTTCGGCTGGTATGGGTGTGGGTGAGCCGGTGGCGGTGGTGGGGGTGGGGTGTCGGTTTCCTGGGGGTATTGGTTGTGCGGAGGATTTGTGGCGGGTGGTCAGTGGTGGGGTTGATGTGGTGGGGGGCTTTCCTGATGATCGTGGGTGGGATTTAGCGGGTTTGTTTGATCCTGATCCGGATGCGGTGGGTAAGACTTATACCCGGTGTGGGGGGTTTTTAGAGGGTGCTGGTGATTTTGATGCCGATTTTTTCGGGATTTCTGCGCGGGAAGCTTTAGCGATCGATCCTCAGCAACGGTTGTTGTTGGAGACGTGTTGGGAGGCGTTGGAAAACGCTGGTATTGATCCGGGGGGGTTAGCGGGGTCTGCCACTGGGGTGTTTGTGGGGGCTTATGCCCAACCTTATGGGGGTGGTGATTCCCAGGGGGTGGACGGTTATGCGTTGACGGGGTCGGCGACCAGTGTGGCTTCGGGGCGGGTGGCTTATGTGTTGGGGCTACACGGGCCGGCGTTGACGGTGGACACGGCGTGTTCGTCGTCGTTGGTGGCGATTCATTTGGCGTGTCAATCGCTGCGTAATGGGGAATCGGAGTTGGCCCTTGCTGGGGGGGTGACCGTGATGACCACCCCGACAGTGTTTACCGAGTTCGCCCGGCAGCGAGGGTTAGCTGTTGATGGTCGTTGTAAATCGTTTGCCGCCAGCGCTGATGGCACCGGATGGGCCGAAGGGGTGGGAGTTGTTGTTTTAGAACCGTTAAGTCGCGCACACCGCTACCAGCACAAGGTATTGGCCGTTATCGCTGGCTCAGCAGTCAACCAAGACGGCGCCTCGAACGGGTTGACCGCCCCCAACGGACCAGCTCAGCAGCAAGTGATCTGTCAAGCCGCAGCCAACGCCGGGATCGGGCTTGACCACGTCGATGTGGTCGAAGCTCACGGGACCGGTACTACCTTGGGTGATCCGATCGAGGCCGGCGCGGTGATCGCTACTTATGGCGCCCATCATCAGCGTCAGCAACCCCTGTGGCTGGGATCGATCAAATCCAACATCGGCCATACTCAAGCCGCCGCCGGGGTGGCTGGGCTGATCAAAATGGTTCAAGCTCTCAACCACAACATCGTGCCCCCGACTTTGCACATCGACCAACCCAGCCCACATATCGACTGGTCGGCAGGCACGGTGGCACTGCCCACCCAACCGATGCCCTGGCCGGATACCGATCATGTGAAAACTGCGGCGGTTTCCGCGTTTGGGGTCAGCGGCACCAACGCTCATCTGATTGTTCAACAAGCCCCTGCTGCGGATCCTGCGGTGATACCCGCCGCCAATGATGATGATG
>NZ_MVIF01000225.1 GCF_002086675.1 Mycobacterium persicum | reverse complement strand
AACCTGAGGCTATGACCGACACGAGGGATCTCCCAACAACACGGAGATCCCTCGTCTTGTCAGCACCTCGGCCTAACGGTCGAGATCAAACCCAGCCAGCTTCCGTATGAGGACGCTCGCTACCCGTAGTGCTTAGCGCCGCAGCTTTGACCGTGGCCTTGACACGCCCTATCACCGGCGGGACAACCGTGGGTTCGGCAACGTCCGTCCCGCCGACTACACTGCCGCTGAAGTCGCTGCCGCGCACCATAATTTGTATGAGGTGTACAAGCTGGCGGCACGTCAAGTTCAAATCGAAACAAATGGCAATAACCCAGCGCTTGCGTCCGCTGCCGGGGTGAATGGAGCAGTGATGTTGATACAAGCGGTCGATGACGCTCCGGCACTGTCGCCTGGTGATCGTGCTGCCGCGCTTAGGCTGGCTGCGGCTTACACGAGTACAAATGCAATGGGTAGCTATCTGGGTCGCGACGATCCGGCACTTCGGACGGCGATTGATGAAGTCATTGCCAAGGATGCACGAATGAAGGCCGTGTGCGGTGCTGCCGGCTGATTTGCCACCCGGCAAGTGGTCGGTGTCGCTGGTTGGTGCGTGGTGGCCAGCACGGCCCGACGCACCCCAGGCCGGAGTCTCCTACTGGAACCAGGCCGGGGAAATCAAGAGCCAAGAGGCAAGTGATCTGCGAAACGCACGATCTCAGTTGGTGGTTAATAAGGGAAAAACTGCCGATGATTTGCTGGAACGGTATTGGCGCGGCGAGCAGCGTATGGCTACTATAGCCCATCGGTGCCGCGTGAAGAGTGAGCAAAACGACCGAGTCGCAGATGCGGTCAACAATTTGCGTGATCGACTAAGCGAAATCGCTAAGTCCGGCAATGACGAAATAGACCGGATTTTATCTGGGAGTGGGTCAACGAAGACCAAAGTTGCCGCGGTAAACGTGGTCATTGCCGAAAAAAATGCAAGCGCCGCCCATGCTGGGGGCATCGCGATGTCGAATATCATCGACGCGACGCAGCGGGTACTCGACGAGACCATCGGTGGTGATTCGCGAACGTGGCTACACGACCATGGCGTAAATCTCGACGGTCCCCCGCCAGCGCGTCCGCTCACGGCCGAAGACTTAGAAATGAAGTCAGCGTCACCACTCGCGTCAGCGTACGGGGAGACACAGACTTCCTACGGTACTTCGCTGTCGGATGATGTCGCAGCGTCGCCGAAGCCTGAGCCGGCATATGGCGGAACCCAGACACCTAGGAATTCGTTCGCCAGTGACGTCACGCCGCCCTCGCCGCCAAAGCTACCCTATGGCGATACACAGATGATGCCAACTGCGCCGCCGAGCACCGTCACCCCGACAGCCCCGCCGGGTCCGCCAGCGATCGGCTTTGGCGGCCCCTCCATGCCAGGCATTTCGACACCCGGGGCGACCGGCATACCAGCAGCGGCCAGCGCACCTTTATCACCGCAATCCCTAAGCCAGTCGTTCGCCACCGGCATGATGACCGGAGCGCCGGCGGCTGCCGGTGCACAGTCGTTGTCCGAGGGCACAATCCACGCGGCCACAGAGCCTTTGGCACCAACTACGCCACCCGCGACTGCGCCGATTGCCGCCGCTCCAGCAATCGCGACCCCCTCTCTGCCAACCTTGGGTGAGGCACTCGCCCCCTGATAATTAGTGACCCGAGGGCGGGGATGGAGAGTTTCCCCGA
>NZ_MVIF01000224.1 GCF_002086675.1 Mycobacterium persicum | reverse complement strand
GAGCGGGGAGCACAGGCCAAACAACAACGACCAACCCGGATCCACCTTTACGGGGGTCCCCAACACAGATAAGGGGGCCTCCTTCGATCAGCGCTGCAGGCGTTAGACACCAGCAGCATCGACGGAGGCCCGCCCTTCTCGGCGGAGCCACACGGGGGAATTTCGATGAGCGTCAGTGGGGAATTTCAGTGAGCGCGGTCAACGCTGAATTCGCCCGATCTAAATCTAAACCGAAGTTGCGCGCGCCCAGCGCGTTGAACCGATCGCAGTGTCGGTGGAAGAGCCTGCCCTATAACCGGTGAGGAGCCGGGAAGTGGGCGGGGCGTCGGAAGGGAGTCGGAGGCGGTCGTAGTACCGATCGAGCCGCGGGACAACACAACCCGCGGGGAGGGAAGAGGCAGGTCCCCGATAGTCGGTCCACCTGGTTTTGGAGCCAGGTTGTGATTGATGCCGATCTCAGTTGATCTCGCAGGCCACGGGGTGGTGCCTGTGGCTGCATTGGGCAGCGTACTCGGCCGGGGTGAGATAGTTCCGGGCCGAGTGACGATGTCGCCGATTGTGTTCATCCTTGAAGTCGCCGATGACCACGCGGGCCTCGGTCAAGCTCGTCCAGTGGTTGCGGTTGAGGCACTCCCTTCGTAGTCGGTTGTTGAACGATTCGATGTGACCGTTATTCCAGGGTGTCCCCGGCGGAATGTAGCAGAGTCCGACCTGACCAGCGCAAAACGATTGCAGCGCTTGGGAAATCAGCTCCGGCCCGTTATCCATGCGCAGCACCAGCGGAGGCCCGCCGGCCGCGGCGAAACACGTGCGCAGTTCGGCGACCAAGCGCTCGGCGGTGATCGAGCGCTCCACGATGTTCAGCAGCGATTCACGGGTGTGTTCATCAAGCATCGACGCGATCTTGATCGCCTTACCGTCGATCGGGAATCAAACTGGAAATCCAACGCCCACACCACCTTCGGGGCATCGGCAACCACTTCCGGCGCCGACGACAGGCCAGCGCGCTTACGTGGGCTGTGCACGCGCCGCTGTAGGCCCTCTTCCTTCCACAAGCGGTGCACCTTCTTCTGGTTCACACCGCGGTGCTCATCATGGCGCAGCGCGGCCAGGCCCGCCGAAACCCATGACACGGATGAGCGCTGGAGTAGCTGCGCAGCCACTGCCGCAGCTCAGCGTCGGGATCGTCGGGTGTCAGCGCGACCGGGGTCCTGCGATAGGTGGAGCGGGCAAGCCCGACCGCCTTGCACGCCAACCGCTCGGACATGCCCCGAACCTCTTTGAGCATGTCCACAGCGCGGCGCTTGGCGGCCGGGCTCAGAATTTTCCCTTGGTCACCTCACGCAAAGCGTCCTTTTCCAGCTCAGCTTCGGCCAAAAGCCGCTTGAGCCTGGCATTCTGTTCACGCAATTCCCGCAGCTCCTTGGCCGCATCAACGTCCATGCCGCCATAGGCGCGCCGCCAGTTGTACAGCGTCGCCGCCGACACCTCCAGCTCCGCAGCGATCTCCTCGTTGGTCTTGCCCGCCGCAGCAAGTTCGTCAGCGCGACGCAGCTTGCGCACAATGTCCTCAGCAGAATGCTTCTTCCGCCCAGCCATGTGATTCATCGTCCCTTCCGGCCCAACTTCGGGGCCACAGGACTCTAACCCGAAGTTGCGACCGTCTGGATAGGTGATTTGGGCTTTGACGTGGGGTTTTGATGGTTTTGGGTGTTTTGGGTCTGA
>NZ_MVIF01000223.1 GCF_002086675.1 Mycobacterium persicum | reverse complement strand
CCTGCTCCGCCGTTGCCGCCGTGGCCGAAGAGTCCGGCTGCTCCGCCGTTACCACCGCCACCGCCGTCGCCGCCGCTGTTACTGCCCGCGATTCCGCCTGCTGCGCCATTGCCGCCGTTGCCAACCAATAGTCCGCCTTGGCCGCCGTTGCCGCCGGTACCGCCGACAGCATCGGCAACGCCGCCACCGCCTGCTCCGCCGTCGCCGCCGTTGCCGATGAGTCCGGCTGCTCCGCCGTTGCCGCCTGCGCCGCCAGGACCACCCGTTCCGCCCACACCACCGGCACCGCCGTTGCCGCCATCGCCAATCAACAGGCCGCCCAGGCCTCCGTTGCCGCCGGTACCGCCGACTGGGCCGGTTGCGCCGTTGCCGCCGTTGCCACCGTTGCCGATGAGTCCGGCAGCTCCGCCGTTGCCGCCACTGCCGCCGCCACCGCCGGCTATGGGCCCGGCTCCGCCGGTTCCGCCATTGCCGCCGTCGCCAATCAATAGGCCGCCATGGCCACCTTGGCCGCCTTGGCCGCCTAGCGCCTGGTTGGGTTTGGTGCCGCCAATGGCCGCGGCTCCGCCGGTTCCGCCGGTGCCGCCGTTGCCGAACAGTCCGGCGGCTCCGCCGTTGCCGCCGGTGCCGCCGTTGCCGCCGGTGATGGCGGCGGTTCCGCCGGCTCCGCCGGTGCCGCCGTTGCCGATCAGTAGTCCGCCTTGGCCGCCGTTACCGCCGTTGGCGCCGGTTCCGCCGGCGCCGCCGGTGCCGCCGTGGCCGAACAGTCCGGCGGCTCCGCCGTTGCCGCCGTTGTGGCCGGCGGCGCCTGATCCGCCGTTGCCGCCGTTGCCCCACAGCCATCCACCGTTGCCGCCGTTTTGTCCGGTGCCGTTGATCCCGTTAGCGCCGTTGCCGATCATCGGGCGTCCGATGAGCCATTCGCTGTCGGCGTTGGCTGTTTGGATCGCGTTGTGCGCGGCGTTTTCGGTCTCGGCGATCCAGTACTTTTCCGTGCTGCCGTTGAGCAGGTCGACGAATTGTTGGTGCAGCCATTGGTAGTCGCGGCTGAGTGCCTGCCAGGTGTGGCCCTGGCGTGTCAGCAGGGCGGACATGGCTGCCGATATCTCGTCGGCACCGGCGGGCAGCAGCCCGGTGGTGGGGAGGGCCGCGGCGGCGCTTGCTTCGCCAAATACCGATCCGATGCCCGCCAAATCCGTGGCGGCGCATTGCAATGCCTGCGGCGCGATGGTCACATATGACACAGCTCATCCTCCTGAGGTCTACCAATATCGTGGTGGGGCACCGGATACCGCTGGCCTGTTATCCGATCCCAGTTCGTGGGATCACGCTGGGCGGGGTGGCCAGTGGGGGCGCCGCCGCATGCCATGAGCCCGATCCCGCGTCGTAATACATCCGCGCGAATTAACCTCCGGCGGCGAACATGAAAACTCAACGAACATGCTCCACCATTGTGCTGACGGTAACTAAAAGGCGAAAAGGCAAAATGTCTAGCGTTGTCTCCGGTAACGTGAAAAAGATGTACCGCCCGGCTGGGTAATCGGCCAGTACGCTACAATTAACAGCTCGTTCGATTTACACAGGTTCCACACCGTTGATAGTTTCCATTCGGAACTGCACTCGGGCCGGAGTGATTGTCTCGCAGCCGACTATCAATACCAAACACAAAAAACAGATCAAACAATAATCAGCACCTATCAACGACCAGTGGTGCGCTCCTCGCGGGTGATCGAGACCAAATGCATCGATGA
>NZ_MVIF01000222.1 GCF_002086675.1 Mycobacterium persicum | reverse complement strand
GAACCACCATATTTCGCGGGCATTCCTACGTGAGGCATCGACTAATTTTCGCGGGCATATTGACGTGAGGCATCACGGCCGCCACCCCAACACGACGGTGGCCCGCCGCGCGAATCGCCGGGTTGCGCCGCAGCGCACGGGCCCCGGCTGGTAAGGATGTCGCCATGATCGAGATCACCTTGCTGGGCACCGGCAGCCCCATTCCCGACCCGAACCGCGCCGGGCCGGCCACCTTGGTGCGGGCCGGCGGGCAGGTGTTCTTGATCGATTGCGGGCGCGGTGTTCTGCAGCGCGCGGCCGCTGTCGGCGTGGGCGCCGCCGGTTTGTCGGCGCTGCTGCTCACTCATCTGCACAGCGACCACATCGCCGATCTCGGCGACGTGATCATCACCAATTGGGTCACCAACTTCGCTCCCGCTCCCCCGCCGCTGCAGATCATCGGGCCGCCGGGCACCGCCGAGGTGGTGGCGGCGACGCTGCGGGCCTTCGGGCACGACATCGGCTACCGCATCGCCCACCACGCCGATCTCAACGCACCGCCGCCGGTCGAGGTCCACGAATACACCGACGCCACCGTGTGGGACCGCGAAGGAGTGACGATCCGGGTGGCGCCCACCGATCACCGGCCGGTGGCGCCGACGATCGGGTTCCGGATCGAATCCGGCGGCGCCTCGGTGGTGTTGGCCGGCGACACCGTGCCGTGCGCCAGCCTGGACGAGCTGGCCACCGGCGCAGATGCCTTGGTGCACACCGTTATTCGAAAGGACATCCTCTCCCATGTCCCGCAGCAGCGGGTCAAAGATGTCTGCGATTATCACTCGTCGGTGCAGGAGGCGGCGGCAACCGCGAACCGCGCCGGGGTGGGGACCCTGGTGATGACACACTACGTGCCGGCCATCGTGGCAGGCCAGGAGGACCAGTGGCGGGCTTTGGCCGCGACCGAGTTCAGCGGAGCGATCGAGCTCGGCGACGATCTGCACCGAGTCGAGGTGCACCCCCGGCAATAACGGGCCGTAATGCACGGACTTGGGCTCGCACCGCGATACGATCCAGTCTCCGACCAGTGCTCTTGATCTCGCTCGATCTCAGAGGTGCGCCATGTCGTATGTGATCGCAGGTCCGGCGGCAATCGCTGCGGCGGCCACCGAATTGGCCGGAATCGGTTCGACGATCGGCCAGGCCAACGTCAACGCGGCGGCCATGACGGCCGGCGTGCCGGCGGCCGCCGCCGACCAGGTGTCAGCGGCCGTCGCGGCGTTCTTCGCGGCTCAGGCTCAGGGCTATCAGGGCATCAGCGCCCAGATGGCGGCGTTTCACGACCGGCTAGTGCAGGCCCTGTCCGCCGGCGGGGCGGCCTACGCCGGTGCCGAGGCCGCCAGCGCCCAGAACCTGCTCGATCTGATCAACGCGCCCGCCCTGGCGCTGTTCGGCCGCCCGTGGATCGGCAACGGCGCCGACGGCGGGACCGTCGGCGGAATAGGTCAGCCCGGCGGGCCGGGCGGACTGCTCTATGGCAACGGCGGCCGGGGTGGCAACAGCGCGCTGGCCGGCGTCGCCGGCGGCAACGGCGGGGCCGCCGGCCTCATCGGTAACGGCGGCACCGGCGGCACCGGAGGCACCGGAGGCAGCGGCGGGCTGGGTGGCAACGCCTTCCTGATCGGCGGCGGCGGCGCCGGGGGCACCGGCGGCGCGGCCGTCGGTGCCGGGTTCGCGGGCAGCGGCGGCAACGGCGGGTTGGGCGGCCTGCTGTATGGCAA
>NZ_MVIF01000221.1 GCF_002086675.1 Mycobacterium persicum | reverse complement strand
GGGAGTGTTGCTTCCTGGCTGCGGCGCAGGATGTCGGCAGCGTGGTCTTGATCGGGGTCGCTGAGCGCTTCGTGGGCGGCCAGCGCCAAGTCTCCGGCACTGGCGTAACGGTCCTCGGGCTTTTTTGCCATACCGCGCGCGATCACCGCGTCGAAGGCCTTGGGGATGCCCGCCCGCAGGGTGCTGGGCTGGGGGATGGGCTCGATCAAATGAGCGGTGACCAGCATGCTGGCGCTGTCGGCGCGGTAGGGCGGACTCCCGGTCAGGCATTCATGCAGCACGCAGGCCAGCGCGTAGATGTCGGCGCGGTAGGTGACTTCGTCGTTGGAGAAGCGCTCAGGCGCCATGTATTTCCAGGTGCCCACCGCGGTGCCCAATTGGGTGAGCTTTTCGTCGGTGGTGGCGCTGGCGATGCCGAAGTCGACCAGGTAGGCGAAGTCGTCGCGGGTGACCAGGATGTTCTGCGGTTTGACGTCGCGGTGCATCACGCCGGCGGCGTGGGCGGCGTCGAGGGCGGAGGCGATCTGGGTGATGATGGCCACCGCTCGCGGCGGGGTCAGCGGGCCGAAGCGCTTGAGGATGTGGTCCAGGTCGGTGCCCTCGATGAGGCGCATCTCCAGGTACATCTGCCCATCGATTTCGCCGTAGTCGTGGATGGGCACCACGTGGGGTTCCTGCAGCCGGCCGGTGATGCGCGCTTCACGCTTCATCCGCTCCCGAAACACCGGGTCCTTACTGAAGGTTTCCGACATCAGCTTGACCGCGACGGTCCACTCTTTGACCGTGTGTTCGGCCTCGTAGACTTCGCCCATCCCGCCGCGGCCCAACAGCCGCTTCAGGCGGTAGGGCCCGAATGTCGACCCGACTCGCGAGCCCTGCGCGTCACTCATCGCTGATCCTCCCGGTCACGCCGCGATGCCGCCGACACTATCAACACCAGTCAGCCGAGCGCGTCAGCGGCGAGGTCCGGAAATGGCCCGCAAATGGCCCGGAAATGGCCCGGGGCCGGCGGAAGACCGGCACCCGCACCGCGATCCGACAACCGCGTCGCGGATCGCTGGGACCCCGCTTCCCGCACCCGCCCGGCGCGCGTACTTTCCGGGGGGCCGGTCGGCGCCAAGAAGTCCGCAAGAATGCGGCAAGCGGGTAGGCAGAAGCTCTCTTCAGCTGTCGAGTCAGCTGTCGAGTCAGCTGTCGAGGAAGGAAGAGACAGATGCCTACCACGGCCGGGACCGGCTCGAAGACCCACATCGCCGTCATGTTCGTGATGACCGCCTTGGTCGGGTTTGCGGCAACGTTCCCGGCGCAGTGGCGTACCAGCGCCGGACGCGCCTGGTCCTACGGGGTGTACTACATCGGATACCGGCTGTTGTCGGTACAGCTCTCCTGCGGTTCGCTGGCCGTCAGCGGGGTCCCGTTCGTCATCAAGCACGTCTGAAAGCCCGGTTCACTTGCGGGCTTTGCGTTGCGGGTCGAGACGCCTGAGTTGCACGGCGATGAGCAGCACCAGCACGATCGCCTGGACCAGGCAAGCTCCGGCGGCTAACAGCCAGCTACTGACCTTGTAGTCCCACAGCGGATCCTGGTCCCCGCCCGCGGTGCGGCGCAGGTCGTTGAGATCGACGGTGGCGGCGGCCATGGCGTAGGCCCATCGGGATGGGGATAGCCAGGCCAGTTGCTCGAGCGGGGGCCGGCCTTTGACACCGAACATGCCGCCGCACAGCACCAGTTGGGCCATGACCACCAGGACCAGCAGCGGCATGCCCCGATCGGCGTTGCCG
>NZ_MVIF01000220.1 GCF_002086675.1 Mycobacterium persicum | reverse complement strand
CGCCTACATTCATCTGTCTCCGGCGCACGTGCGCGCCGCCTACGATGCCGCCCGCGACCGCCAGCGCGCCCACTAGCGCTAAAGCCGAACAGGTTCGTCTCGATCGTCTTGTCGGCGTCGATGATCCGGCGTTGATACGCGCGGCTGGCGTTCGCCTCATGCGTCATCAGGAATCGCGTTCCGGCGACCACACCGGTGGCGCCAGCCGCCAGGGCCGCGCTGGTGTCGGCGCGGTCCGCGATGCCCCCGGCGAGCAACACCGGCCGCGGCCCGGCCACCGCCAGAGCCTGCGGGAGGAAGTCCAGTGCCGGCATGGTCCCGACGAGGTGTCCACCGGCTTCACGGCCCTGGGCGATCAACCCGTCAGCGCCGCCGGCGACCGCGCGCAGCGCCTGTTCCCGGGTGCCGACCATCACGAAGACGACGATTCCGGCGTCGCGAAGATGCTCGATGAGCCCGCGCTTCTCGCCGAAGGCCAGAACGACGACGTCCACCCGCGCGCGGACACACACGTCGACGTGACCGCGGTTCAGGAAGGGCAGCAACAGGTTGACTGCCACGGCTCTGCCCGGAGCCTCGGCCCGCACTCGATCGATGGCCCTGCGCAACTGACGAGCGGTGACCAGGCCGAGGGTGCCCAGACCGCCCGCGTTGGCGACCGCCGCCGCCAACGATGCGCCGGCGATGCCGCCGCCCATGCCTGCCTGGGCCACCGGAACGTCGAGTCGCAGCCGGTCGAGGACATCAACCATCGGAAACCATCGGATCTTGCGCTGCGACGGTCGGGCCACCGTCAGATGGTGTGGCCGTCGAGCCCGTCCGCACCGATGTTGCCCGGGCCGCCATCGGTACCGCCCGGCGGAGTGCCGTGACCGCCGTGGCCGCCGCCGCCGCCGGTTCCGCCGGTGCCGCCGGCGGCGCCGTCACCGTTACCGCCGTCGCCGCCGACCCCGCCGTCACCGCCGTCGCCACCATCGCCGCCGTTGCCGCCGCCGGAGGCCTTGCCGCCGGTTCCGCCGGTTCCGCCGACCCCTCCCATTCCGCCGCCGCCACCGACCTGCCCAGGCGTCGCGCCGCTGCCGCCGGTTCCGCCGGATCCGCCGGTGCCACCCTGGCCGCCGGTGCCGCCGTTGCCGCTGCCCGACGCGGTGCCGCCGGTGCCGCCGGACCCGCCGACACCTCCGACACCGCCCGCCTGACCGGGCGCACCGGCAGCGCCGCTGCCGCCCTGGCCGCCTTGACCGCCGGGCCCGGCATTGCCGCTGTAGTAGCCGGTGCCGCCGGTGCCGCCGAGCCCGCCTTCGCCGCCGCCGCCGGCACCGCCCACGCTGCCGGCGCTACCTGTGCCGCTGCCGGGTTGGCCACCGCCGCCGCCGGTGCCGCCGTTGCCTCCCACGCCGCCGGCCGCGCCGGCGTAGGTGCTGCCGCTGTAACCGCCGTAACCGCCCTTGCCTCCCTGGCCGCCTTCGCCGCCGCCGCCGCCGTTGCCGTTGGCAGCACCGACACCGGCCGCGCCGCCGGCGCCCCCGACACCGCCCTGGCCGCCGGAACCGCCGGCGTACCCGGCTGTTTCGTTGCCGCTGCCGCCGTAGCCGCCGGTGCCACCGATACCGCCCTGTCCCCCATTGCCGGCGGCACTGCCACCGGGACCGGGGGCGCCGCCGGTGCCGCCGGTGCCACCGATGCCGCCGGCGTAGCCCGGCGTTCCGATGCCGGTGTCGCCGTAGCCGCCCGGACCACCGATACCGCCGTCGCCGCCGTTGCCGCCGAAGCCGCCGGGTCCTGGGG
>NZ_MVIF01000021.1 GCF_002086675.1 Mycobacterium persicum | reverse complement strand
GTTCAGGGTGTGCGCGGCGTCGCCGGGGTCGAACAGGGGCGGTGGGGAAGCTACGGATGCGCCGCTGGGTCGTGGTTCCGGGTGGACATAGGCCAGCGGCTGCACCGTGGCGGTCGAGTTAGGGGCGGTGGTGACCGGAGTGTGCAGCGCGGCGCCGGTGAGCATGCCCGCGGGTGGGTTAAACGCCGTTGACGAGGGCGGAGAACGAATCCACCCCCGCGCCGACGCTGCCGCTCCAGGGCTCGAAGCCGGCTTGGATGCTGGTCAGGTACCACGAGTCGGTGACCGGCTCCAAGGTTTGGGTGTGGTCGATGAACCCCATCACATCGAAGTTGTTCCAGGAGGTGATCGGTGTGGTCGCGACGTAGGACACCACGTTGTTCTGGCCGTTACTGCCCTTCCACACCTGGAAGTTTTGCCCGTCGATGGTGGTGTTGCCCACCACGGAGCCGACCGGCTGGATGGGGCCCTGGTGGTTGAACCAGATCATTACTTCCTGCTGGTTGACGCCGGTTGTGATGGGCGTGGGATTCAGCCAGATGTCATAGGAAGCGTCATAGATGCCGCTGCTGGGGTAGGTGTAGTTGATGCTGCTGGTGGCAGTCTGGATCTGGCCCAACTGAATGGGCAGGTTGGTGCCGGGCGAACCGGTGCCGTAGTGCCAGCCGTCGTATATCGACGGGTATCCGAGCGGTGCGCCGTTGGTTGGGGCAGAGCCGTTTTCGGTGGCGATGGAAAACCCGGTGGGGGTGACGTTGATCGACTGTCCACCCGGGTTGTTCCATGCATTGTTTTGAACCACATAGGCGTTCTGGATTGTCGTCGTTCCGTACTGGGACGTGATCAGCGTGCCGCCGGTGCCGGTGCCGGTGCCGGTGCCGCCGGTCCCCGTGCCACCGGTGCCCGTGCCGCCGGTGCCGGTGCCGGTGCCGCCGGTGCCCGTGCCGCCGGTGACTGGTTGTCCGTTCACCAGCAAATTCGTGGGCGGCGCGTATGAGCCGGTCTGCGCCGCTTGGAAACCAACAGTGACCGAGCTGCCGGGCGCGATGGTGGCGTCATAGCTCTGGGGGGTCACGGTGTAGTGGGTGCCTGAGTGGGCGACCTGTCCGTTCCACAGATTCGTGATGGATTCGTTTGCGGGCAAGTCGAATTGGAGTTGCCAGTCGGTTACCGGGGCAGTGCCGGTATTGGCGATCGTGTAGTTGGCGACGAAGCCGTTGTTCCACTGCGATGTCGGCGCGTATGTCGCCGTGATCCCGCTGCCGCCGGTGCCCGTGCCGCCAGTGCTTCCGGTGCCCGTGCCGCCAGTACCGGTGCCGCCAGTGCTTCCGGTGCCGGTGCCGCCGGTGCTTCCGGTCCCCGTACCACCGGTGCCGGCGCCGCCAGTGCTTCCGGTGCCAGTACCGCCCGTGCCCGTTCCGGTCCCGGTACCACCGGTACCCGTGCCGCCGGTGCTCGTACCAGTGCCGGTACCACCGGTGTCACCGCCGACGGGTTGTCCGTTGACCAGCACATGCGTCGGTGGCGAGTAGGAGCCGTTCTGCGCGGCCTGGAATCCGACGGTGACCGAATTGCCGGGTTCGATCGTCCCGTTGTAGCTGGCGGAGGTGACGGTGTAGTGCGTGCCGGATTGGGACACCTGCCCATTCCACAGGTTGGTGACGGATTCGTTTGTCGGCAAGTCGAATTGAAGCTGCCAGTTGGTCAGCGGAGTCGTACCCGTATTGGTGATCGTGTAATTCGCGGTGAAGCCGCTATTCCACTGTGCCGTCGGAGTGTACGTCGCCGTCACCCCGGTGCCTCCGGTGCTGGCGGCGGTCGTCGCGGTGGACGTCGTCGTCGCGGCCGCAGTTGCCAGGGCAGCCGTGCTCGTCGGGGCGGCGGTAGTCGGGTTGACCGCCGCGGTGCCGCTGGCACCGGTGTCGGTCAGGGCGGGGGTCGCAGCCGCCGTGGCGGTGGCGCCACTACCCGAGGTCGTCGTGTTGGCAGAGCTCGGGCTGACCGCCGCGGCGCCGGTGCCACCGGTGCCGATCGGCGCGGCGCTCCCGTCGCGACCATAGACGGCGGCCGTCCCGCCACCGGTCCCCGGAGCGGAACTGCCGCCGTCTACGGCCGTCCCGCCTTGCCCGCCGGCGCCGGTTGCCACCGACTGACCACCGTTGCCGGCGGCCGGTGCGCCCAGCATTCCGAGCAGCCCTTGCACGACATTGCGTAACGGCGCGATGTTGGCCGCCTCGGTGCTCAGATACGACCTCGCACTTGCGGTCAATGCATTGACGAACTGGTCATGAAATGCCGCCGCCTGGGCGCTCAGTGTTTGGTATTCCCGGGCATGCGAGCTGAACAGACCCGCGATGGCCGCCGACACTTCGTCGGCGCCCGCCGCCAGCAGCCCTGTTGTCGGCACCGCTGCCGCGGAATTCGCGGCGCTCAGGGTCGAGCCAATGCCGGTGATATCCCTGGCCGCCGCCGCCAGCGCCTCAGGTACGGCAGTCACATATGACATATTCATTCGATCACAACCTTATTACGAACCAATCACTGCCCTATCACGGGCGACCCTAATGAGGTTGATCACGATTTGATCACGGTCTTATCACTGCTTCATAAATTTGCCATGAGATCTTTAAACTGCCAGCCCGTCAAAATTCGAGCGGGTCACCACGATTCGCGGCCGGGCTCATCCGCTGGATCGGCCGCAAGATCTGCACGGAAAGGTTCCGGCAGTAGTTCGCCGAGCCGACGCGGCCCGCCCGCATGGTCGATCAACAGCTCCGGGCCGCCGTGTTCGAGCAACAGCTGACGACACCGTCCGCACGGCATCAATGCCGACCCGGCGCCGTCCACACACGCCAACGCGACCAGCCGACCGCCTCCGGTCGTGCGCAAGGCGCACACCACCCCGCACTCGGCGCACAGGCCCAGGCCGTAGGAGACATTCTCGACATTGCAGCCGGTGACGACACGGCCGTCGTCAACCAGCGCGGCCGCACCGACCGGGAACCGTGAATACGGTGCATAGGCCCCGGCTGAAACCTGAATTGCCTTGTCGCGCAGCATATCCCAATCGACATCAGGCATTCGCAACCCCGCTCGACGATGGGCCGACCTCGGTAAGCAACCTTAACCCCGACGACACGAACCGCGTCCACCACGAATGGCCACGCGACACATGATTGCGATCGGACTGTCGGTACCGCCCGCGGACCTGGTCAAGTTAAGCTCGATTGCCCGGCTAGAGCTGTTTGATGCCGTTTCTTACGGGGTTTGGAAGGCGGTGAGGACGGTCTGAATACCAAGGCGACGACCGCGAATCCGGAAGCGCCCACAAAGGGGCCTGAACCTGCCCCCGGATCATCACGCAAACGGCGGCCACCACGGACCCTCTATCGCGGCGACCCCGGCATGTGGTCGTGGGTGCTGCATCGCATCACCGGCGCGACGATCTTCTTCTTCCTGTTCGTCCACGTCCTGGACACCGCGCTGGTCCGGGTCAGCCCCCAGGCGTACAACTCGGTGATCGGCACCTACAAGACGCCGGTCGTCGGCCTGATGGAATTCGGGTTGGTGGTTGCGGTCTCCTACCACGCCCTCAACGGAATCCGGATCATCTTGATCGACTTCTGGTCGCAGGGGCCGCGCTATCAGCGGCTGATGTTGGGTGTCGTCGGCATCGTGTGGCTGCTGATCCTGGTACCCGCGGCCGTGGTGCTGGGCATCCACATGTGGGAGCACTTCCGATGAGCAGCCCCGGCGTTCAGCTCAACCCGCACACCGGCAACAGCCGCCGCGCGCCGGTGCTGCAGCGCACCCATGACCGGCCAGCCAGCCTGGACAATCCGCGGTCGCCGCGGCGCCGCGCCGGCATGCCCAACTTCGAGAAATTCGCCTGGCTGTTCATGCGGTTCTCCGGAGTGGTGCTGGTGTTCCTGGCCCTGGGTCACCTGTTCATCGGTCTGATGTGGGACAACGGCGTCTATCGCATCGACTTCAACTACGTGGCGCAGCGCTGGAACTCACCGTTTTGGCAGACCTGGGACCTGCTGCTGTTGTGGCTGGCGCAGTTGCACGGCGGCAACGGCCTGCGCGTCATCATCGACGACTACAGCCGCAAGGAATCCACCCGGTTCTGGCTCAATTCGCTGCTGGCGGTGTCGATGACATTCACGCTGGTGCTGGGCAGCTACGTGTTGCTGACCTTCGACGCGAACATCTCCTGAAAGGCCCACATGTTTTCGCCACCTCCTCCTCATCGCTTCGCTCTGCATCGTCGGCGGCGGCGGTGATTCACCAACACCGATACGACGTGGTGATCGTCGGCGCGGGCGGTGCCGGCATGCGCGCTGCGGTAGAGGCCGGTCCGCGGGCCCGCACCGCCGTGTTGACCAAGCTCTACCCCACCCGCAGCCACACCGGCGCCGCTCAGGGCGGCATGTGCGCCGCCCTGGCCAACGTCGAAGACGACAACTGGGAATGGCACACCTTCGACACCGTCAAGGGCGGCGACTACCTGGCTGACCAGGACGCCGTCGAGATCATGTGCAAGGAAGCCATCGACGCGGTGCTGGACCTGGAGAAAATGGGGATGCCGTTCAACCGTACCCCCGAGGGCCGCATCGACCAGCGCCGCTTCGGCGGACATACCCGCGACCACGGCAAGGCTCCGGTGCGCCGGGCGTGCTACGCCGCCGACCGCACCGGCCACATGATCCTGCAGACCCTTTACCAAAACTGTGTCAAGCACGACGTGGAGTTCTTCAACGAGTTCTACGTACTCGACCTGGCACTCACCCACACTCCCAGCGGTCCGGTCGCGACCGGGGTGGTGGCCTACGAGTTGGCGACGGGCGACATCCACGTCTTCCACGCCAAGGCCGTCGTGATCGCGACCGGCGGCTCCGGCCGGATGTACAAGACGACCTCCAACGCGCTCACGCTGACCGGCGACGGTATCGGCATCGTCTTCCGTAAGGGACTTCCGTTGGAGGACATGGAGTTTCACCAGTTCCACCCGACCGGACTGGCCGGCCTGGGCATCCTGATTTCCGAGGCGGTGCGCGGCGAGGGCGGCCGACTGCTCAATGGCGAGGGTGAACGCTTCATGGAGCGCTACGCCCCCACCATCGTCGACCTGGCTCCCCGCGACATCGTCGCCCGCTCGATGGTGCTGGAGGTGCTGGAGGGCCGCGGCGCCGGCCCGCACAAGGACTACGTCTACATCGACGTGCGCCACCTGGGTGCGGACGTGCTGGAGGCCAAGCTGCCCGACATCACCGAGTTCGCCCGCACCTACCTGGGCGTGGATCCGGTGCACGAGCTGGTCCCGGTCTACCCGACCTGCCACTACGTGATGGGCGGCATCCCCACCACGGTCACCGGGCAGGTGCTGCGGGACAACACCCACACCGTCCCGGGCCTATACGCGGCCGGCGAGTGCGCGTGCGTGTCGGTGCACGGCGCCAACCGGCTGGGCACCAACTCACTGCTGGACATCAACGTGTTCGGTCGCCGGGCCGGCATCGCCGCGGCCAACTATGCGCGCGGCCACGACTTCGTCGAGATGCCGCCGAACCCGGCGGCCATGGTCGTCGGATGGGTCAACGACATCCTGTCCGAACACGGCAACGAACGGGTCGCCGACATCCGCGGCGCGCTGCAGCGCACGATGGACAACAACGCCGCGGTGTTCCGCACCGAGGAAACCCTGAAGCAGGCGCTCACCGACATCCACGCACTCAAGGAGCGGTACTCCCGAATCAGCGTGCACGACAAGGGGAAACGGTTCAACAGTGACCTGTTGGAAGCCATCGAGTTGGGCTTCTTGCTGGAGCTGGCCGAGGTCACCGTGGTCGGCGCGCTCAACCGCAAGGAATCCCGCGGCGGGCATGCCCGCGAGGACTACCCCAACCGCGACGACGTCAACTACATGCGACACACCATGGCATACAAGCAGGGCACCGAACTGCTCAGCGACATCACGCTGGACTTCAAACCCGTCGTGCAGACCCGCTACGAACCCAAGGAACGGAAGTACTGATGGCCGAAGGCGACACTGTGGGCTCAGGCGAGGTAGCCGAGACCGAACCGGCGCCGGACCTGCCGGACAGACCGCTGCCGCCCGTTCCCGAGGGCGCGGTGATGGTGACCGTCAAGATCGCCCGGTTCAACCCGGATGACCCGGAGCGGTACACCGAAACCGGTGGCTGGCAAAGCTTTCGGGTGCCGTGCCTGCCCAGCGACCGGCTGATCAACCTGCTCATCTACATCAAGGGTTACCTCGACGGCACGCTGACCTTCCGGCGGTCGTGCGGGCACGGAGTCTGCGGCTCGGACGCCATGCGGATCAACGGCGTCAACCGGCTGGCCTGCAAGGTGCTGATGCGTGACCTGCTGCCCAAAAAGCCCGGTAAGCAACTGACCCTCACGGTCGAACCGATTCGCGGGCTGCCGGTGGAAAAGGACCTGGTGGTCGACATGGAGCCGTTCTTCGACGCCTACCGCGCGGTCAAGCCGTATCTGATCACCAGCGGCAATCCGCCCACCCGCGAACGGATTCAGAGCCAGACCGACCGCGCCCGCTACGACGACACCACCAAATGCATCCTGTGCGCGGCCTGCACCACCAGCTGCCCGGTGTTCTGGAACGAGGGCAGCTACTTCGGCCCGGCGGCGATCGTCAACGCCCACCGCTTCATCTTCGACAGCCGCGACGAAGCGGCCGCCGAACGCCTCGACATCCTCAACGAAGTCGACGGGGTGTGGCGCTGCCGAACCACGTTCAACTGCACCGACGCCTGCCCGCGCGGTATCGAGGTGACCAAGGCGATCCAGGAGGTCAAGCGCGCGCTGATGTTCTCGCGCTGAGCAACCCGAGAAGGCAACCAACGTGGCCCTGATCGATCGGCGAAAACTTCGCCATGTACCCGAGGCACCCACCAACCCCACGGCCGACCATCGCGGTGCGCCCGTCTTCGATGTCGCCGACCTCTACCGAGGTCCGATCAGCACGGGTGAGGAGCATGTCGGCGAGGTCGCGCTCGATGAAAAGCTCCGTCAGGCCTACTTCTGGATCGTCAACCAGGCGATCATCAGCCCGCATTACGACATCGACTACTTCCACGGCGCTCACCAGAGTTTCCGATTCGGCGACTCCCAGACCCAGGTCGATCTTCCCAGCGGCCAGTCCTACAGCAGCTTCGTCCTGATCCCCCTGCTCAACTTCGCGGTCCGGCGGCGGTGCCTGCTCGTCGGCGGGCCGGGCCGGGGCAAGACGGCCAGTGCGGTATTGATGGGTGTCTTGGCGGGCTACTCGGTTACCGAAATCCGCCGCGGGATGCAGCATGGTCATCCGGAGATGACGGTGGCGGACCTGCTGGGCAGCCCGCTGCCCGCCGACCTGATCAAAGCCGCCAGCCCACAGGACATTCGGATCGCCTGGCGGGCTTGGCTGCAGATGCGCGTCCGAATTGTCGACGAGTACAACCGGATTCCCACTCGCACCCAATCGGCACTGCTGACGCTGATGGGCGACAACTACGCCGAGATGTTCGATCAGGTGCTGGAATGTCCCGAGGCCGCCTGGTATCTGACCGCCAATGACGACGCCGGCGGCGGCACCTATCACGTGATCGAAGCGCTGCGCGACCGCATCGACGTGGTGGTGGCGGCGCTGAACTTCAACCCGCGCTTCCTCACCCATCTGCTGGACCGGATCGAGGCCGGCTTTCGTCCGGACGAAGTCGTACCCGAACAGCTGGTGTTCAGCGCCGCCGAGCTGGATCGGCTCTATGCGGAGGTCCTCGCCGTCGAGATTCCTTTCGAAGTGCGACGGCGGATCGAGTTCTTCGTCAGCCAGTTCGAGTTCCTCGATGCCGCGGCGTGCACCCTGGAGTACAAGACAAAGGACACCGCACGGCTGGCCGGGCTCGATCCGCACCTGCTGGCGCTGGACGACACCGGCCGCGATCGCCTCGCCGACCTGGGCGCGCAAACCCACAACGGGCTGTCGGTGAGGTCGCTGCAGACCATTTTGGTATTCGCAAAAGCGTTGGCGTACTTCCGCGGAACTCGCATCGTCGCGATCGAGGACGTTCGGCACATACTGCCGTTCGTCCTGGTGAACCGGCTGGTCCAGGATCGCGACGCGCCGTTTTTCGAGGTGGCGGGCAACGCCGCCTACCGAGCCGACCGAGTCGGCTGGATCCGGCGCCTGTTCGAACTGTCCTGCGCGCAATACGACCAACAGGGACTCGACGCCGACGATCCGGTGGTCGACCTGTTCGCCGAGTTCGAGCTGGGCCTCGACGGCATCACCGAGCGCCAGGTGCGCGATCGACTGGTCCGCATCGAGCGCACGCTGGCCGGCTGGTCGACCGGACGAAAGCTGTACGGCACCGTCTACGACGACATCATCGCGCTGAAGTACCTGCACCAGCGCTACACCAACTATCTCGCATGGCTGACCCATGACGCTGGTTGACGGCCCGATGGCCGCCGCGCTGGCCCAGCATCGGGACCGCTGCAACGCGATCGTCGCCAACGCGCGCCGAACCTATGTCGACTTCGACACCACCATCCTGGAGAACCAAATTCGGGGCCCGCTGCGCGACCTCGTCGACTCATGCGACCGGATCTCGCCCGGCTCAGGTGCGCGCGTGCTGGCCGCGGTATTCGACTCCGTTGTCGAGCTCGTCGGCCAGCACCGCCTTGGCGGCGGCTCCCACGACCCGCTGCTGGCCGCGCTGCCGGGGTTGGCGCGGATCCTGCTCGACGAACCGCGCAAGGTCTTCGGTTCACTCGCCAATGCCGTTGTCCACCTGCACCACTGCGGGCTGTCCGTCGGCGAGTGGCTCACCCGCGTGACCACCGCGGCGGCCGGCGGCAACCCGACGATGACGATGCGTGCCGGGCAGGTGGCGGCCTGGCTGCTTGGCCTCAGCCAGTACCGCGACAGCGCCCTGAGCGTCGCGGCGACGCTCAGTGATGCCGCATTCAGCGCCGCAGTCGGCGTCAACGGGGTGACGGCAGCTGACACGCTGCAACGGATGCGGGACAACCGGTGGTGGCGACCCGGCCGAACCCCGACCGGCGCTCCGTCCGTCGCCCACCGGGTGGGGGCTTTCCGCGGGTTCGGAGGTCAGTTCTTGAGTCCGCCGCGGGTCGGGGTCCGGGCCGGGCACCTCGTGGTCTGCTCCGGAGCGGACGCCTGGTTGCTGCACGCCGATGCCTGGGGCGCCACCCTGACCCGCACCGAACCGCAGAGCATCGATTTTTCCTCGGCCACAAAGGCTTTCGTTCCCCCGGGGGTGCGCCCGGTCAGTGTCGCCGCGACCGCGGACATGACCGCGCTCACGGTGCCCACCAGCTATCAGGTGCTGGTCGTGGAGCCCGGCCGATGACGACCGTCGCCACCGCGGCCGACGCCCGCCAAGAATGGCACCGACGCTGGTCCGACGCCCTGGCGTTGTGGAGCCGGTTCACCCGGCTGCGTGAGCCGCAGTTGTGCACGACGACCGAGCAGGCCAAGAGGTCGGGCCTGGACGGCAGCTTCGCCATGATCCGGCTGACCGACCAGCTGGTGGTGATCGACCTACAACAGGTGATCGAGCGGAACCTGGTTGACCTGCCGCTGGAGATCATGGGTCACGAGATCGGCCACCACATCCTGTGTCCGGCCAACCTCACCGACCATGCGCGGATGCTGGCCCGCATGCGCTGGGCGCTGCCGGGGGTGGAAGGCGCCGCACCGGCGGTGGCCAACCTCTACGCCGACCTGCACATCAACGACCGGCTGCAACGCGGCTCCGGCCTGCGCATGGACGAGGTGTATCGCCGGCTGAAAGCGCATGCCCCCGAGGGACCGATCAGCGACTTGTGGCGCCTCTACCAGCGCATCTACGAGATCTTGTGGGCATTGCGCCGCGGCGACCTGGCCCCCGGTCCGCTGCCCGACCGGATCGAAGGCGACGCCCAGCTGGGAAGCCGGCTGGTGCGTGCCTACCGTTCGGACTGGCTCGACGGGGCAGCCGGGTTCGCCGCCCTATGCCTGCCATATCTGGCCCAAGACCCTGACGCCCGCCGCGTTCTGGCCGGCTGGGACGACTCGCTGAACACGGCCGGGGGTGTGGTACCGCCCGGGCTCACCGACATGGACGCCGGCGAACGGACCGAGCCACTGCATCCCGCCAACGACCCGCGGGTCACCGAGAGCGCCGAACCTGTTGCAGCGCAGCCGCTCTCAGAAGTTCCGTCGGCCGCGCCGCGGGGCCAGGCTCGCGAGCCCTTCCAGTACGGCGAACTGCTGCGCGCGCTGGGTCTGAAGCTGAGCGACCATGACGTCGCGGTCCGCTACTACCGGGAGGCGGCCCAGCGCCATCTCATCCCGTTCCCGTCGAAGCCGGCGCCTAGCACCGGAGACCTGGTGCCGGAAGGCCTTTCGCCGTGGACGGTGGGGGAACCGATGGCCGACATCGATTGGCTGCACTCGGTCATTCGCAGCCCGCTCGTCATACCGGGGGTCACCACCGTCAAGCGAGTGCTGGCCCCCGAGGAAGACCTGCCGCCGCGCCCGCAACCACTGGACCTCGATCTCTACATCGACTCGTCAGGCTCCATCGTCAACCCGCAACGACAGCTGTCTTTCCTGGCGCTGGCCGCAGCGATCATCGCGCTGTCGTGTCTGCGCTGCGGCGGCCGTGTCCAGGCCACCCTGTGGAGCGGTGCGCGGCGGTTCGAAACCACCGCCGGTTTCATCACCGACACCGAACGCATCTTGCGGATCGTCACCGGCTACCTCGGCGGCGGCACCGCCTTTCCGATCCATGTGCTGCGCGACACCTACGCTGCTCGCACCGAACGGGACCGGCCCGTGCATGTGCTGGTGATCTCCGATGACGGCGTGACGACGATGTTCAACCGGGACGAACGCGGCAACGACGGCGCGGTGATTGCCCGGGAATCGTTGGCTCGGGCGCGCGGCGGCGGCACCATGGTGCTCAACCTGTACCGGTGGCCCGACGACTTGAGTCCGGCCGTCGACATGGGCTGGGACGTGGTTTCGATCCGGGGCTGGGCAGAGTTGCTGGGTTTCGCCCGCCGTTTCGCGCGCCAGGCATACCCGGGCCGGTGAACGACATGTCCACGCCTTCAGTTGCCACGCTGGTTCATCGGTTAGCCGACTGTCCGGACGACTTCTTGGCGCCGCCATTGATCGGTGACCGCGGAGTAGTCGCCGTCGCCGCGGTGGTCGGCGACACCCTGGCCGCATTGGGCGCCGCCTTACCCGACGACTGGGTGGCCGGCCTCACCCCCGGCCAAACGGACGCGGCGACGGAAAACTGGCTGCGAGCCGCTCTGGTGTCCTGCTGGCTGGCCACCGACGAATCGGCACGATCTCTGTTGTCCGGGACCGCGCTTCTGAGGTTCTTGGGTGAGGAGCTGTGGGCAATGGCCGCCTTGGTGCGCGCCGAACTGCTGGTGCGCGATCCCGACCGACGTGAAGAACTCGCCCGTTTGGTGTTCCGCCGCGCGGGGGTGGTGCCCGCCGGCGAAACCGTTGAACAAGCAGCCGACCGGCTGTCCACCCTGGACTCGGCGACGCGGGCGCGGGTCGAGGCCGAGGCCCGAGCCGCCGAAGCGCGGGCCAAGGAAGTGCGCGCCGCCCTGGCCCGCAAGCGTGCCGAGGAAGCCGCGGCCCGAGCATCGAGGGAATAGCCCATGCCACGATTCACGCCCATGGGATCCGGCGTCGTTCCCTTCGAGGAACGCCATCCGCTCATTTCTGCCACCGGGCGGCAAACCCTTGAGGCGCTGCTCGAAGCGCCCGGCGCGCCGTTGTGGAACCATCACTGCGGCGACCGCTTGAACCGCGAGGCGCTCGACCGAGTCAACACCTACGCGACGTCCGTGGTCCTCGATCCCCCGCGCTGGCGTCCCGATCACCGACCGCCGTGGCTGGCCGGCTACCTTGACCGCGCCCGGCAGGTGGTGCCGCGCTACCGCCAAACCGACGCCGCGTCACCGGCTTTCACCACCGGACGGGCGAACCTGGCCCGCGGCTGGTGGGAGCTGGTTCCCGACGACGCCGATCTCGACGACCTCATCTGGTTCCCGACGTCGGGATCGGGCCATCCGGCGATCGTGGTGCCCACGCACCCGGTCTCGGTGTCCAGCTACTACCCCTTGCTGCTGCAGGCCGCCCGCTGGCATGGCGTCACCGTGCAGTTCCGGGCCGACCGCGCCGACTGGATGACCGTGGTGAGCCAGCGGCACGGCGGCTTCATCGTGCCGTCCTGGTCATCATTTCTCGGCTGTGCGAGCGCCAAGGTGAACCTCGAGGAAGCGGGCTGGCCGGATCCCCTGGCCCGGCGGCGTTTCTTGGAACACCACGATCCCCAGATGATCACCGGCGACCCGGTCTCACTGAGTCAGCTCGCCGGGCTGGACGTGGACCTGCATCCCAAGGTGCTGATCTCCACCGCGTTACACCTCAGCGCCGCAACCCGACAACGAGTTGCCCAGCGCTTCGGATGCCCCGTCATCGACGTGTACTCCACCACCGAATCCGGCCCGGTCGCCGCCAGCCGTCCCGGACGCGGCATGGCCTTGCTGCAGCCACGGCTGTTCGTGGAGGTGCTCGACGATGCCGGCATGCCTTGTGCGCCAGGATCTTTGGGGCAAATCGCACTCACCGGCGGAATGAATCCGTACCTGCCGCTGCTGCGCTACCGCACCGGGGACAGCGCCCGGCTGGTGTGGTCGGGCGACCAGCCGGTCATCGAAGACCTCGTTGGCCGCACCCCGGTGATGTTGAGCCGTGCGGACGGCACCCAAGCGAACTCATTCGACGTCACCCAGCTTTTCCAAGAGCTACCGCTGCGTCGCTGGGCGGTCCATCAACACGCCGACACGTCGATCACCGTGCGACGGGAGCTGGAGGTCGGCGCCACAGACCATGCCGACGACCTCATCGTCGCCGCCCTGCGCCGCGCACTCGGCCCCGTCCCGATAGCCGTCGAACCGCTGACCGAACCCGACAAGGTCACTCCGTTCACCACCGCGGGGCCACGATGAGCTGGGCCGACTGTCGCTTCCTGACCTGCTCGGTGCTGCCGGTACGGATGGCCTGCCAGTGCAGCTGCCCGTTCTGCTTTTCGCGCTCATCGATTTCCGCGCTGGAAGCTGCGCCGGCCCGCTGGTCGGATGAGGAGCTGCGGAGCTACTTCCGGTGGTCGGCGAGCCGGGGTGCCAGACGAATGGTGGTCACGGGAGGTGGCGAGCCGCTGCTGCGCGCTGACGAGTGTGTGCGAGCCATTCGGTTGGCCGCCGACGTTTTCGACGAGATCGCGCTGTTCACCAACGGGGCCCGACTGAGTTCGCCGGTCGCCGCCGAGTTGCGGTCCGCGGGCCTAACGTATCTGTGCTGGTCCCGCCACGCCGTGGACGACGCCGGGAACCGGGCGATCATGGGCGACGCCGCGCCCACCGCCGAAGCGGTGTTGGCGGTCACGCAGGGCGCCGGATTGCCGGTTCGAGCAACCTGCGTGATGAGCACCGCCGGTGTCGCCGACCCCGACCAGGTCTGGGCGTACATCGGGACGTTCACGGCCCTGGGCGTAGCCGAATTCACGTTCAAGCACACGTATGTGGCGTCGGCACGGTCGCTGTTCTCCTCGTCTGACGCCAACCAGTGGTGCCGGGAGCACCGGATTCACGCTGATCCGTTCACCGGTCGTGGCCACGTCGTCGGGAAACTGCCATGGGGCCCCACAATCCGTCGCATTGGGAAGGTGCAGGTATGCCATTACTACGAACCGACACCGGAGTGGGAGCTGCGGCATCGGCTGGCCCGCTCGTCCAACCTGCTGGCGGACGGCCGGGTGTACGCGTCGCTGGAAGACCGGGCCAGCCTGCTGTACCGGCTGGGCTGCTCACCGATGCGGACTGCGAACCGTTAGTCGACGCGGACCTGCTCGCGGGTGCCATCCCGCCGGATCAGGTCGAGTCGCTGCGCCCGCTACTACCCGTCGGTTCTCGCATCGCGGCCGAGGCCTACCGGAGCGCCGTTGCGCAGCTGAGCGCCGACGACCTGTCCAACCATTACCGCGACGGCCAAGACTGGCTGCGCCATGTCTTCGCACCCGCACTCATTGACCGGGTACAACGACTCAGCGAAGGCGAATGGGATTTGACCGGCTGGCAGCTGTTTGCGGCCGGAAGCGACGTCGACCTCATCACCCACATCACCGAGGCGGTGGCGGCCGCGGGTCAGGTTGTGATCTACCCGGGCGACTGGTACGGCTTCATGGTCGGCGCTACCCATGACCACGCCGTCCGGTTCGACGCCGCGGGATCAGCAGACCTGGCCTGCGTGTGCGTGCCGTCGGTGCGCAACGGTCACCTAACCGACGAGATGGTCACCTTCCTGGCCCGCTCGCCGGCGCGACTACTCAATATCAACCTGCTTCCGACGCTGGCCGCCGCAGACCGCGCGGAGATCGCCCGGGCGCTGCGGCCGCTGCTTCCCGGCGCGCTGCTGTCGATCAGTTTCAGCCGCGGCTTCGGCCTGACCGCCTCGCAGCTGGGCGTGCTGCTCGTCCCGCCCGGTCACCCGTTGGCAACCAGATACCGGCGGCAGTGGGATTGGTTCTCCTACTTCTACAACGCCCTGGCCGCTCGGGCCTTCATGGCCGTCGACCTGGCAGCGCTGGCCGAGGTCGACGCCGCGCGGCGGGACTGGGTGGCCGATTGGCTTTCGCAACGTCAGTTACCCGCCATGGCGTCGGGCAGCTACTACGTACGCAGCTTCCGTCCGGACGGACCCGTCGCCGACCACCTTCGGCCGTTGTTCCGGCACGGGGTGTTGCGCTGCTGCCTCAAGCCGACGATCACGGGGTAGCAGCATCTTCGGGCGCCACTCGCCGGGCTGATTACCCCTGACCGTCCTGAACGGGGTCGACGGAATGCGGCGCCGCAGGACTACGTCCAACCGCACCGAAGCCTCACCTCGTCGACCACGGTTTGCCAGGACGCACCGTCCATGCACAGCTGGCTGGCGCTGAGCACCAGCCGTTCCGGAGTCCCGGGCAGCAGCGACACGGCGAACAATCGGCCGGTGCGCATGTCGAAGGAAGCACGTTGGCGGGCGACGACATCGGCGACGGTAACGCCGGGAGGTTCCACTGCCCAGCCCCATCCGCCACCCGGACGAGCCGCCCAGCAGTCGAAGAACGGTTCGAACACGGTGCCCAGAGCCGGGTTGGCGGCGAAGACCTGCTCGATCACGGCGCGCACCCGCCACTGGTCCAGCCGCGCATCGGCAACCAGCACGCTGGTGTGCATCAGCGGCTCGATGTCCTCGATCCCGGGCAGCTCAGCGATATACGAATAGGACGACACGTCCACAGACTCCGACGCCAACCTCGGCGAATCCTTGGCGGATCCTTGGAGCCGTCACACTTTGGCGACCCGTCTCGTCTGAGGGGTATGACAACGAAAACCCGCATCGAGCCCCTGCCTCCCCAACGCGCCGGACTGCTGGTGCGCGCCATGTACCGAGTCGCCAAGCGCCGCTTCGGCGAGGTCCCTGAGCCGCTGGCCGTCACTGCGCATCATCGGCGCCTGCTGCTCGCCAGCGCCGTGCACGAGACGATGGTCCAGCGCGCGTCGCAAACACTGCCGGCCAGCGTGCGTGAGCTGGCGGTGTTGTGGACCGCGCGTCAGGTCGGCTGCTCATGGTGTGTCGACTTCGGCACCATGCTGCAGCGCCTCGACGGCCTCGACATCGAAAGGCTCACGGAGATCGACGATTACGCGACATCTCCGGCGTTCAGCGACGACGAGCGCGCCGCCATCGCCTACGCTCAGGCCGTGACCACCGATCCGCATACCGTCACCGACGAGCAGGTGGCCGACCTGCGGGCCCGCTTCGGCGATGCCGGCGTGCTCGAGCTGACCTATCAGATCGGCTTGGAGAACATGCGTGCCCGGGTGAATGCCGCGCTGGGGATGACCGAGCAGGGCTTCAGTTCCGGTGATGCCTGCCGGGTTCCCTGGGCTACCGAGCCGACCCGGGCCGCAACGGAGAGCCGGTGAACTTGTCGGGGTTGGCGATATCCCATATCGCACAAACCTTTCCGTCGCGAACCGTCATCGCGGTGATCCGCGGCGCCATGTCCCGGTGCCCGTCGGCGCCGGCGAAACCCGTTGTGTAGGCGCCGAGTTCGCCGTTGACCAACGCCAGCTGATTTGCGGTGAAGAACGCCGGGCCGTAGCGACGGGCCAGGCCGAACATGAACCGAACCACCTTGTCCGCGCCGTGAATGACCTGAACGGCCGTGGCGGCCTTACCATTCGAGTCGCCGGTAAAGGTCACGTCGGGATGCAGCAGCGACACCACGGTGTCCAGGTCGCCGGCGGCCATGGCGGCCATCAACTTGCCGACGACCTCGTTGTGGGCGGGGTCAGATTGTGGCGGGCGGCCCGCTGCGTCGGTCGCTAGCGCCTTGCGGGCTCGCGATGCCAGTTGCCGGGCAGCGGACTCGCTGGTCCCCAGCACCTCGGCGATGTCGGCGAAGGGCACCGAAAACCCGTCGTGCAGCACGAACGCGACCCGCTGGTCAGGTGACAACCGCTCCAGCACCACCATCGCCGCGAACCGGGCATCTTCGGCGGCCACCACGGCGGCCAGCGGGTCGGCGCCGGCGGGGCCCTGCAGCTCGGTGACTATCGGTTCGGGCAGCCAGTTGCCGGTGTAGGTCTCCCTGCGGTGTGCCGCCGACCGCAACTTGTCCAGACCGAGCCGGCTGACCACGGTGGTCAGCCACGCCCGCGGGTCGTCGATCTCCCGGTCGTAGGTGTCCCAGCGCAGCCAGGCTTCCTGGACGATGTCCTCGGCGTCGGCCACGGTTCCGGTGAGCCGATAGGCGACCGACATCAGATGCGGCCGCAGCTCCTCGAATTCGGTGATCCGCGTCCCAGTGGCAGACAGGGCCATAGCCCGAGGGTAGCGCTACGCTCGCGAACAAATGACGAGCAACCTCTGGCTACATTTCGCCCGCCACGGCGCGGGGATCACGCCGCCGGTCATCACCCGCGGCGACGGCGTCACCATCTACGACGACCGCGGCAAAAGCTACCTCGACGCCCTGTCCGGGCTGTTCGTGGTGCAGGTCGGTCACGGCCGTGCCGAACTCGCCGAGGCCGCCGCCCACCAGGCCGGCACACTGTCGTACTTCCCGCTGTGGGGTTATGCCACCCCGACGGCGATCGAGCTCGCCGAGCGTCTCGCCGCCTACGCGCCCGGCGACCTGAACCGGGTGTTCTTCACCAGCGGCGGCACCGAGGCCGTCGAGACGGCCTGGAAAGTGGCCAAGCAGTTCTTCAAGCTCACCGGCAAACCCGGTAAGCACAAGGTCATTTCGCGCTCGGTCGCCTACCACGGCACCACGCAGGGCGCGCTGGCGATCACCGGCCTGCCGGCGTACAAGGCGCCGTTCGAGCCGGTGACCCCGGGTGGGTTCCGGGTGCCCAACACCAACTTCTACCGCGCGCCCGAGCCCTTCGACACCGATGTCACGGTGTTCGGGCGGTGGGCGGCCGACCGGATCGCCGAGGCGATCGAATTCGAGGGCCCGGACACCGTCGCCGCGGTGTTCTTGGAACCGGTGCAGAACGCCGGCGGCTCCATCCCGCCGCCGCCGGGCTATTTCCAGCGCGTCCGCGAGATCTGCGACGCATACGACGTGTTGTTGGTCTCCGACGAGGTGATCTGCGCGTTCGGGCGGATCGGGTCGATGTTCGCCTGTGACGACTTCGGTTATGTGCCCGACATGATCACCTGCGCCAAGGGCCTGACGTCGGGCTACTCACCGCTGGGCGCCATGATCGCCAGCGACCGGGTGTTCGAGCCGTTCAACGACGCCACGACAATGTTTGCCCACGGCTACACCTTCGGCGGTCATCCGGTGTCGACGGCCGTCGCGCTGGCCAACCTCGACATCTTCGAACGCGAGGGCCTCAACGACCGCGTCAAGCAGCACTCCCCCGTACTGCGAGCCACCTTGGAAAGGCTTTACGACCTGCCGATCGTTGGCGAGGTGCGCGGCGAGGGCTTCTTCTTCAGCATCGAACTGGTCAAAGACCAGGCGACCAGGCAGACCTTCACCGGCGAGGAACGCCGATCGCTGTTGAGCCGGGTGTCCGCGGCGCTGTTCGAGGCCGGGCTGTATTGCCGCACCGACGACCGCGGCGATCCGGTGATCCAGCTGGCGCCACCGCTGATCAGCGGTCAGGCCGAATTCGACACCATCGAAACCACGCTGCGCGCGGTGCTCGGCCAGGTGCGCTTTTAGACCCAGAAGCGTCGCTTGGGAAGCAGCTTCTTGACGGCCCCGGCGGCCTCGAGCACCTGCTGCGCCCCTTCCTCGGTCGGGCTGCACAGGTACCTGGTCAGCGCGTCGCACAGCACCGTGAGCGCCGCCGTCAGCGCGGGATCGGTCGCCGCGTCGCGATGCGCGGTCAGTTCCGCGCAGACCGTGTCGCGTCCGGAGTCGTCGCCGCCAGCCAGTCCCTTCTCCAGCAGCTTGAGCAGTTCCTTGAGGGCGCGGTTACGGGCGACCGGCGCACCGGCAAGCGGTACGGCGTCCTTTATCGCGGTGAGACCGCGGGCCGCGGCTGCCGCCGGGGCCGGCAGGAAGCCCACGGCCGATGCCACCCATCCCGACGGCAGCTCGACGGGCTGCACGACCTCGGTGAGCGGGCCGGCCTCGGTGTGTTCGGGATCGATGGCCACGAACGCGGTGAACCTCGACAGCACCCCGAACCGGATCGAATGCGCCACCAGACGCTCGGCCAGCTCCTCGGAGTTGCGGCCCGACGCGTAGTCGTCCTCCAGGTCACGCACTACCGACCGCGCCCAAATCGTCTGCACCGCAACAGCTTCTGCTGCCATCCGGGCGGGTAGAGCCAACCGGAACGGGCCGTCAGGGGCGTCGGCGTCGACGCGCAGCGTCACTTCGGTAACCGGGCCGCGATAGCGCCCCGAGATCACGCAGGGCACCCCGGCGAAGGCGTCGGGCACCCGGCTGGGCGTGATGCTGCCGTCGACGATCTCGATACCGTCGGCGCGCACCCGCACCGAGGTCAGCGCCGGCCGCCCGATGGTCCGGGCCAGCCTGGACATCGCCTCGTCCAGCCGGGCCTCGGATTCGACCAGCTCGGCCCGCCCGTTGCCCAGCCGGGCCAGCCGGTCCAGGAAGCCGGCGTTGACGGCCCGGTCGATGCCGACGCAGTAGAGGCGGGTTCGCCCGATCGCGGGCGCCAACAACCGCAGCAGGTGGTCCTCCCCGCTGATCTGGCCATCGGTCACCAACACCACGCTGGCCTGCCGGTCCTCCCCCGAACCGGCGAGCATCTGCACGGCCTGACGCAGCGGCTGGGCCATTTCCGTCCCGCCCCGGCTGCGCAACGAGCCCAGCCAGGACGCCGCCGCGAACCGGTTCTGATCCGAACCGGCGAGCAACCCCGGCGCCATCTCCGGCGGCGTATCGATCCGATCGTCGAAGGCCAGCACGCAGAACCGGTCGACGGTGTCGAGCATGTCCACAATGCGCCCTGCCGCTCGCCGGGCGGCGACCATTTTCCAGCCGCCCATCGACCCCGAGCGATCCAGCACCACGACGACATCGCGCGCGGCGCTGGACGGCTGCGCGGGCGGCACCACGGTGACCAACCAGGTGCCTTCATCACCGTCGGCATCCGGGACCAGCAGTGCCGACGACGCCAGCTCGCCGCGGTCGACACGGAACCGCAGCACGAAATCACGGTCGGCGCGGGCGCCCGGCTCCAGCCGCAGCCGGGTCAGCCCGTCGGCGGAGGCTTCCAGAACGGTCGTCGGAAGCGAGGACCGCAGGTCCGCGACGGGCAGGCCGCCGCCGTCGACGGTCACCGAGATCTGCACGTCGGGGCGCTCGTCGACCTCCGCAAGCTGCGGCGGGGTCACCCGCGACGCGTCCGGTACCGCGTCGGTGTCGTGCGCCCATCCCGGACCGGTCTGGTCACCGGGCAGCGGGGTTCCGGTGGTGTATCGCGGGGCGACCACCAGCGGGAAGCGGAAGGTGGCCTCGCCGTCCTCGAAGGCCAGCGGGCCGGTAAGCCGCATCTCGATGGTGGCTTCCTCGCCCGGCCCGAGATTGCCCACCCGCACCGAGAACACGTCGGAGCGGTCCTCCTCCACAATCGCGGCGCGCTGGCCCGCGGCCAAGGCCTGCTCGTAGTCGGAGCGGGCTTGGGCGCGCTCCTTGAGCACGCCGACCACCCGCCGCCCGGCCAGGTCGGCGACGAAATCGGTGACGCCCGCGCGGGCCGGCAACGGGAACACGTAGGTCGCCTCGATGCTGGTTTCACCGGTATTGGCGAAACGTTGCCGCACGGTCGACGTCGCGGTCATCCCGACGACCACGGTGTCCACGCTGATCGCCCGTAGCGGCAGCCGCCGCCCATCCGCCGAGCTGAGCTCGCCGCATGTCGGCCTGCCCGCCGGTCCGGGTGTCACCGTAATCAGGGGCAGCAATTTCGTACTCATGGGGCGTCCTTTCGGGTTTCGACTCGGGTGGCGGCGAGCAGGTCCAGCAACGGCGCGGCGGCCTGCCGCAAGGTGTCGAGCGCCGGGAGCGGGCCGTCGATCAGCACCGTGACGGTGTCGGAGAGCCGGACGGCGTGAACGTCGTGGACGTCCGTGACGGCCGGGGCAGCGTCCGGCGCCGGGGCGGTCTGGGGCACGGCGCGCCAGAAGCGGCCGGCCGCCCGCGACGGTTCCGCGGGCTCGGGATCCCCGAGGTCGGCCGGTATGACGCCGGCCGGGACCGCGGCCAGCGAGGCCAGCTCTGCCGGCGACATCGAGGCCAACCGGTCGCTGATCTCCTCCAGCGACAAGCCCTTGCCCTGCAGCCGCTTGACGGCGACCAGGCGCAGCAGGTGAGTGCGCCCATAGGTCAGTGCGCGGCCTCGGGTTCCGGGGCGCGGCAGCAAACCACGCGCCGTGTAGTACCGGATCATCCGTTGCGCCGGCACCGCCTTGGCTTGGCGGTTTTCCGGTGCGGCGCCAGACGCCCGCACGGCCGTGGCGGCCAGCGCGGCGAATTCGGGCAGCGTGAGAAGTGATGGCATGCTAGTTGACAGTGTCATATAGCTCATCGACACTGTCAACTGATATTTTTAACTTCCGCCTCACCAGTCACAGCGCGGCGCCCGGCGATCCGGCCACCGATCGCCTAATCTGCACACCGATGGACCTCTTACGTGCAGCATCGTGCCTGGTCGCAGCAGCATTCCTGGCGACCGCGCCGGCCGCTGTGCCGACCGCACACGCCGAACCCAATGCGGAGGCCAACGGCGCCGGAAATTGCCCGTACAAGGTGTCCACCCCGCCCGCGGTGGACTCCTCGGAAGTCCCGACGGCCGGTGACCCGCCGCTGCCGCTGGCGGTGCCCCCGACACCGGTCGGCGGCAACGCCCTGGCCGGCTGCGGCATCATCACCGCACCCGACACCCCGGCGGTACCGGGCGACGTCTCCGCGGAGGCATGGCTGGTGGCCGACCTGGACAGCGGCGCCGTCATCGCCGCCCGCGATCCGCACGGCCGGCACCGCCCGGCCAGCATCATCAAGGTGCTGGTCGCGATGGCCGCGATCAACGAGCTGAACCTCAACAAGGCGGTCGCCGGCACCGACGACGACGCGGCCGCCGAGGGCACCAAGGTCGGCGTCGACGCCGGCGGCAGCTACACCGTCAACCAGCTGCTGCACGGCCTGCTGATGCATTCGGGCAACGACGCCGCGCACGCGTTGGCCCGCCAACTCGGCGGCATGCAGATGGCACTGGAGAAAATCAACGTGCTGGCCGCCAAGCTGGGCGGGCGCGACACCCGGGTGGCGACGCCGTCCGGACTCGACGGGCCGGGCATGAGCACCTCGGCCTACGACATCGGGCTGTTCTATCGCTACGCGTGGCGCAACCCCACGTTCGCCGACATCGTCGCCACCCGCAGCTACGACTTCCCCGGCCACGGCGACCATCCCGGCTACGAACTGGAAAACGACAACCAGCTGCTGTATCACTACCCGGGTGCCCTGGGCGGCAAGACCGGTTACACCGACGACGCCGGCCAGACGTTCGTCGGCGCGGCCAACCGCAACGGCCGACGCCTGATGGCGGTGCTGCTGCACGGCACCCGACAGCCGATCGCGCCCTGGGAACAAGCCGCCCACCTGCTGGACTACGGCTTCAGTACCCCCCAGGGCACTCAGATCGGTTCGCTGATCGAGCCCGACCCGGCCCTGGCGTCGGGCAAGGACAAACCAAGCAACCGGCAGCCCGATGCGTCGCAGGCGGCCGGGTTCATGTCTTCGGCCGACGCTTTGCCGGTTCGGGTCGGGGTCGCGGTGATCGGCGCCATCGTCGTGTTCGGGTTGATCATGGTCGCACGGTCGATGAATAGCCGCGCTCAGCACTAGACTCTGCGAGATGACTGCCCTGTACGAGGACGCCGGCGTGCTCCTGGATGACGACTGCATCACCATCCGCCGCTACTATTTCCCGTTTGCTACGTCGAAGCGAATCGCCTACCGCGACATCAAAAGCATCAAGACCGAACAGATGGGCTGGGCGTCCGGCAAGGGTCGCCTGTGGGGCGCGACCGACCCGCGCTACTGGTTCCCGCTGGACGTCAAACGGGGCAGCAAGAACACCCTGCTGATCCTCGATGTGGGCAGCCGGGTCAAACCGTGCATCACCCCAGAGGATCCCGACCACGTCATCGAGTTACTCAAGGCCCGGGTGTCGGCGAGCTGAGCTGTCCGTGCAGCGGGGAATACAGGTCGGGCTCACCGCGGCCAGCGTCGGCCTCATCTACGGCTACGACTTGTCCAGTATCGCCGGCGCGCTGCTGTTCGTCACCGAGGAGTTCAGTCTCACCACCCGCCAGCAGGAGCTGCTGACCACGACGGTGGTGATCGGCCAGATCATCGGGGCGCTCGGGGCCGGCGTGCTGGCCAACGCTATCGGGCGCAGTAAGTCGACGGTGCTGCTCACTGCCGGCTTCGCGGTGTTCGCGCTGCTCGGCGCGTCGGCCGTGTCGTTTCCGATGCTGCTGATCGCCCGCCTGCTGCTGGGAGTGACGATCGGCGTGGCGGTGGTGGTGGTTCCGGTGTACGTGGCCGAATCCGCGCCGGCGGCGGTGCGCGGGTCGTTGCTGACCGCCTATCAGGTGGCCATTCTCAGCGGCATCATCCTGGGCTACCTGGTGGCTTACCTGCTGGCCGGCGCGCATGGCTGGCGGTGGATCCTGGGGCTCGCGGCGGTGCCCGCCACGCTGCTGCTGCCGTTCTTGGCGCGGCTGCCCGACACCGCCCGGTGGTATCTGCTCAAGGGCCGAGCCGACGAGGCACGAACGGCGCTGCTGCGCATCGAATCCGAGGCCACCGTCGATACCCAGCTGGCCGACATGGCCGCCGCACTCGGCGAAGGCAGCGGACGGATTTCCGAGATGCTGCGACCGCCGTATCGGCGCGCCACCTTGTTCGTGGTCAGCCTCGGCTTTCTGGTCCAGATCACCGGGATCAACGCGATCATCTATTACAGCCCACGGATCTTTGCGGCCATGGGTTTCACGGGTGATTTCGCGTTGTTGGGACTGCCGGCGCTGGTGCAGCTGGCCGGATTGTCGGCGGTCTTCGTCTCGCTGTTTTCCGTCGACCGGTGGGGACGGCGCCCGATCCTGCTGTCAGGCATCGCGATGATGATCGCCGCGGACGGCGTACTGGTCGTGACCTTCGCCCACAGCGCCGGCAGCGGACTGATCGGCGGATTCGGCGGGGTGCTGCTGTTCATCGTCGGCTTCAACTTCGGGTTCGGCTCGCTGGTCTGGGTGTACGCCGGCGAAAGCTTCCCCGCCCGGCTGCGGTCGATGGGGTCGAGCGCGATGCTCACCTCGACGCTGACGGGCAACGCGATCGTTGCCGCCCTATTTCTCACCATGCTGCATTGGCTCGGCGGCGCAGCCGTTTTCGCGCTCTTCGGGGCGCTGACCGTGATCGCCTTCGTAGTGGTGCTCGGATATGCGCCGGAGACCAAGGGCCGCGAACTCGAGGAGATCCAGCGTTACTGGGAGAACGGCGGCCACTGGCCTACCGAACCTTCCCAGGCCCCGGGGCCTCAGTGACCCTGGTCTGTGCCGGCACCGCGGTCATCGACGGCCGAGTGTGCCGGCCGGGCTGGGTGCACACCGCGGGCCGCACGATTTCGAGCTGCGGTGCCGGCCGGCCAGCGCAGCCGGCCGATGTCGATTTCCCCGACGCCGTTGTGGTGCCCGGTTTCGTCGACATGCACGTGCACGGCGGCGGCGGCGCGTCCTGCACCGACGGGCACATCGCCCGGGCGGCCGGCTTTCACCTGCGGCATGGCACCACGACCATGCTGGCCAGCCTGGTCACCGCCGGGCCGGCGGAGCTGCTCGACGCGGTGGCTCGGGCCGCCGACGCGACCCGGTCGGGCGCTGTCGCCGGTATCCATCTGGAAGGGCCGTGGTTGAGCCCGGCGCGCTGCGGCGCACATGACCCCACGCAGATGCGTGCCCCGGATCCGGCCGAGATCGACACGGTGCTGGCCGCCGCGGACGGCGCCATTCGGATGGTCACGCTGGCCCCCGAACTGCCCGGTGCGGACCAGGCGATCCGCCGTTTTCTGGACGCGAATATTGTTGTGGCAGTGGGCCATTCGAATGCGACGTACGAACAGGCCAGACATGCCGTGGGGCTCGGTGCGACGGTGGCGACCCACCTGTTCAACGCGATGCCACCGCTGGACCATCGCGCGCCCGGGCCGGCGCTGGCCCTGCTGGAGGATCCTCGGGTGACGGTCGAACTGATCGCCGACGGCGTCCACGTCCACCCCGCGGTGGTGCGAGCGGCGATCGCGGCCGTCGGCCCCGGCCGGGTGGCGCTGATCACCGACGCGATGGCCGCGGCCGGATGCGGCGACGGGGCATATCGGCTGGGCGCGGTGCCGATCGACGTCGAGGCCGGCATAGCGCGGGTGCGCGCGACGTCCACCATCGCCGGCAGCACGGCCACCATGGATCAGTTGTTTCGCAGCGTGGCCGGACCCGATCCCGACGACGACACGCTGGCCGCCGCGGTGCAGATGACCTCGGTTACTCCGGCCCGCGCGCTCGGGCTGGCGGACATCGGCGGTCTGCGGGCCGGCTGTGCCGCCGATCTCGTTGTGCTGGACCGCGACCTGCGGGTGGTAGCGGTGATGCGCAATGGGACGTGGCAGACGCAGCCCGCGGAAACGTGAGAGCCCTCGCCGCGACCTGCGCAACCGTAGCGCTTCTCAACAATTGACAAGAGTTGTACCGGGTGAGTTTGATATTCCCGAACTCGTGAGCCAGACCCCGGTGCAGTGGTCGACCACGGCCTTGCCGTGCAGGTAGGCCGAATGCAAATAGATCGCCAGCTAAAGGAGTGCCGGTAGTGATGCTGCGCGTAATGCCTCACCGGTCCGGGGTCGGTGATGCCGCGGCCGGGGCCCGACCGATCTCGGGCGCATCAGGCGGATCGGTATGACGGCGCCGGTCTGGATTGCCTCCCCGCCGGAGGTGCATTCGGCGCTGCTGAGTTCGGGCCCGGGATCCGCTCCGCTGCTGGCGGCCGCTGCGGGGTGGACCTCGCTGAGCACCGAATATGCCTCTGTAGCAGAAGAACTCACCGCAGCACTGGCCGCAGTTCAGGCCGCGGCGTGGCAAGGCCCGAGCGCCGAGCGCTATGTGGCCGCGCATCTGCCTTATCTGGCCTGGTTGACCCAGGCCAGTGCCGACAGCGCGACGCTGGCCACCCAACACGAGACCGCGGCGACGGCCTATGCCGGGGCACTGGCGGCGATGCCGACGCTGGCGGAATTGGCCGCCAACCACCTCACCCACGGAGTGCTGGTGGCGACAAATTTCTTTGGGATCAACACCATCCCGATCGCACTCAATGAAGCCGACTATGTGCGGATGTGGATCCAGGCGGCCACCACGATGAGCGTCTACGAGACCGCTGCGGGTGCGGCGGTGGCGGCGGCGCCCCGGACCGCGACTGCGCCGGTACTGCTCGGCGCCGGAGCCGGCGCGGCCACTGCCCTGCCCGCCGCTGCCGCGGTGGGAGAACTTCCGATCATCATCGTGATCTTGCTCAATATCATCCTGATATTGCTCGAGATCCTGTTTGCCGTGGTCGCATACACGATCGTGATCGCACTGATCACGCCGCTGCTGATCCTCACCTACGCGATCGTCTTCGCGATCCTGGGCCTCATCTTCGGCCCGCCGTTGCTGGTGATCGCAACGCCGTTCGTGCTGACCGGCGCGTTGATCGCGGTGCCGACGTCGTTGTCGACCGCGTTGCCGATCGGCATCGGCGTGGGCAGCCAGCTGGCTGTGGACACCGAGCCGGTCGATGACGACCTGAAGACGGCGGACCCCGTGCTGGTTGCCGCGGTGGGCGGTGGATCTGCTCCGGTGAGGCTGCCGGCAGATGGTGCGACGGCGCCGGCGGTCAGGCCCGTCTCGGCGGTGGCGCCGACGCCCGCGGCCACGCCGGCGTCGGTGCTGCCTTCCGACCGGGGTACCGGGACGTGGGGATTTGCCGGCACCGTCGGTGAGGCGACCGTCGCACAGCCATCGGGGTTGGCAGTGCTGCATGGCGAGGGACTCGTCGCCGGTCCGCGGGTGCCGATGCTGCCGAGCGGCTGGGGTGCCGATCTGCTCGCCGCGGTGAGTTAACGGCGCTACTACCGTCCCCGGCGCAATAGTCGTGAAAACGTCAGCGCCCCAACGGCTCCGGCAGCTATCGCGGCCACGGTCTGCCGTGCCGACAGGCCCTCGTCAACCTGTATCCGCGGCCGGATGATCGCGGGGCTCGGCGGATCGACATGCCTGGCACGCGGGTCGTCACCGGTTTCGGTGGCGGCCCAGGCGGTGGCGAACAGCACCAGGTAGGCGGTGACGTAGGCGAACACCATCAAACCCAGCACCGGCCCGAATGTCGCGCCCGCCGGGCTGCGCAGCACCATCCGCAGATAGATCGACCCCACCTGCTTGAACATCTCGAACCCGACCGCCGCCATCAAACCGGCCCGCATCGAGGTGACGAAGCGTCCCGACTGCCGCGGCAGCCGCGCGATCATCCAGGTGAACAACAGCCACGACACCACCACCGACAGCACGACAGAGATCGCCCTGAAGATCCAATCCAGCACCGAAAACTCCGGGATTCCAAGCCATTTCAAAGCCGTCGCCATCGGCCGCAGGTAACTGAACGCGGTGAGCGCAATGGTCGCCATGGTCACCACGAACGTCCCGACCATCGCCGCCAGGTCGGAGAGCTTGTTACGCAGGTAGTTCCCCGACTCGACGGGATGTGCCCACATCTCGCTCAGCGCCAGCCGCAGATGTGACATCCACCCCAGCCCGGCCCACGCCGCGGTGGCCAGGCCGATGACGCCGACCGACGCCCGCGCCTCGATCGCCGAGTTCATCAGGTCGATCAGCTGCTGACCGAAGGCCCCCGGAACCAGGGCCCGGATCCGGTCGTAGGTCATGTTCAGCAGTTTGTCGTTGCGCGACAGGGTGAACCCGACGACGGCGAAACCGACCATCAGCAACGGGAACAACGCGAAGATCGTGTAATACGTCAGGCCGGCCGCGTAGAAGCCGCCGCGGCGTTCGCTGAACCGCGTGTAGGCGCGCATCGCATGGTCGAACCACCCGTACCGGGCCCGCAGCCGATCAAGGATTCCAGGCTCGGCCGGCTCGCTCATCGCAGGTGATTACCCCGTTGCGGTAGGAAGCCCAGTCTTTCATAGACCCGTCGCACGGTTTTGCTGGCGACGTCGTGAGCGCGCTCGGCCCCGGCCCGCAGCACGGACTCGAGCTCGGCCACGTCGGCGGTCAACTCGTCGACCCGGGCCTTGATCGGGCTGACGTAGGCGACGACGGCCTCGGCGGTGTCCTTCTTCAGGTCGCCGTAGCCGCGTCCTGCGTAGCCGTCGACGAGGGTGTCGATGCCGGCTCCGGTGACCGCCGACTGGATGCTGAGCAGATTCGACACACCAGGTTTGGCGTCCGGGTCGTAGCGAACCTCGCGTTCGCTGTCGGTCACCGCCGAGCGAATCTTCTTGGCGGACAACGCCGGATCGTCGAGCAGGCTGATCAGCCCGGCGTCGGTGCTGGCCGACTTGCTCATCTTCGAAGTCGGGTCCTGCAGGTCGTAGATCTTGGCGGTGATCTTGGGAATGAGCACGTCGGGAACCACGAAGGTGTCCGGGAAGCGGCTGTTGAACCGCTGCGCGACATCGCGCGCCAGCTCCAGGTGCTGGCGCTGGTCCTCCCCCACCGGGACCAGGTCGCTGTCGTAGGCCAGCACGTCGGCGGCCTGCAAGACCGGGTAGGTGAACAGGCCGACGGTGGTGGACTCGGCGCCCTGGCGACTCGACTTGTCTTTGAACTGAGTCATCCGCGAGGCCTGACCGAAACCGGTGAAACACCCCAGCACCCAGGCCAACTGGCTATGGGCGGGGACGTGACTCTGCACGAAGATGGTGGCGCGCGCCGGGTCGATGCCCAGCGCCAGGTATTGCGCGGCGGTGATCAGGGTCCGGCGGCGCAGCGCTGCCGGATCCTGCGGCAGGGTGATCGCGTGCAGGTCGACCACGCAGAAGAACGCGTCATGGTCGTCCTGCAGCGCCACCCACTGGGTGACCGCGCCCAGGGCGTTGCCGAGGTGAAGCGAATCGGAGGTTGGCTGCACGCCGGAGAAAATCCGGCGGGATCCGGTGGGGGTGCTCATGATGCCCCTGATCTTGTCACGCGGGCATCGGGGTGATTCGCAGACGCTTGCGGTACCGGCGGTACCACCTTGTAATGTCGAAAATATGACGACCCGTACACCGATCCACCTGGGTGCCGGCGAGCCGGTCCTGCTGCTGCACCCGTTTCTGCTGTCTCAGGCGGTATGGGAGAAAGTGGCCCGCCAGCTGGCCGACACCGGCCGCTACGAGGTGTTCGCTCCGACCATGGCCAGCCACAACGGCGGACCCCGTGCCGGCACCTGGTTCCTGTCCTCGGCGGTGCTGGCCGATCACGTCGAGCGCCAGATGGACGAACTGGGCTGGGACACCGCCCACATCGTCGGCAACTCGCTGGGCGGCTGGGTGGCCTTCGAGCTGGAGCGGCGCGGGCGGGCACGCAGCGTCACCGGCATCGCCCCCGCGGGAGGCTGGCACCGCTGGAGCCCGGCCAAGTTCGAGGTGATCGCCAAGTTCATCCTGGGTATCCCGCTACTGGTGTCCGCCTGGATGTTCCGGCAGCGGGTGCTGCGGTTGCCGTTCAGCCGCCGGCTGGCCACCTATGCGATCAGCGCCTCACCGGACGGGGTCACCGACGCCGAACTGCACGGCATCATCGACGACGTGGCCCACTGCCCGGCCTACTTCCAGCTGCTGGTCAAGGCGCTGCTGATGCACGGCTTGCGGGAATTGGCCGAGAACGCCGTCCCGGCGCATCTGGTGATCTGCGGTAAGGACCGGATCATCCCCTCGCCCCGCTACACCCGGCACTTCACCACCCACCTGCCCGACGACCACCGCGTCACGGTGATCAAGAACGTGGGCCACGTTCCGATGTACGAGGCGCCGGAACGCATCACCGAGGTGATCAGCAGCTTCATCGAAGAGTGCTGCCCGCACATCCGGGCCGTCGACCCGTCGGCGAGCTGAGCTTCGTCTCCAGGTTCTCGGCGATCGCGTCGAGAAACTCCTCGCTGTTGAGCCAGTCCTGCTCCGGGCCGATCAGGATGGCCAGATCCTTGGTCATCTTGCCGCTCTCCACCGTCTTGATGACCACGTCTTCGAGCGTCTGGGCGAATTCGACGACCGCGGGGGTGTGGTCCAGCTTGCCGCGATGCGCCAGCCCGCGGGTCCAAGCGAAGATCGAGGCGATCGGATTGGTCGAGGTGGGCTGTCCGGCCTGGTACTGCCGGAAGTGGCGGGTGACGGTGCCGTGGGCGGCCTCGGCCTCGACCGTCTTGCCGTCAGCCGTCATCAGCACCGAGGTCATCAGTCCCAGAGAGCCGTAGCCCTGGGCGACCGTATCTGACTGGACGTCGCCGTCGTAGTTCTTGCACGCCCAGACGTAGCCGCCTTCCCACTTCAGGCACGCGGCAACCATGTCGTCGATCAGCCGGTGCTCGTAGGTCAGGCCTTCTGCTTCGAACTTGTCCCTGAATTCGGTTTCGTAGATTCGCTGGAACTCGTCTTTGAACATGCCGTCGTAGGCCTTGAGAATGGTGTTCTTGGTCGACAGATAGACCGGCCATTTGGCGTTCAGGCCGTAGGCGAACGACGCGCGGGCGAAATCCTGGATGGATTTGCGGAAGTTGTACATTCCCATCACGACGCCGCCGTCTTCGGGAATGGACACGAGTTCATGGATGATCGGCTGACCACCGTCCGCCGGAGTGAACGTCAGGGTGACGGTCCCGGGCTTTTCCACCTTGAAATTCGTCGCGCGATATTGATCGCCAAAAGCGTGCCGGCCGATGACAATTGGTTTGGTCCACCCCGGAACCAGCCGCGGCACATTCGAGATCACAATCGGCTCGCGGAAGATGGTGCCGCCCAAGATGTTTCGTATCGTCCCGTTGGGTGACAGCCACATCTTCTTGAGGTTGAATTCCTGGACGCGCGCTTCGTCGGGGGTGATGGTCGCGCATTTGACTCCGACACCGTGGCGCTTGATGGCATAGGCCGCGTCGATAGTCACCTGGTCGTTCGTTTGGTCACGGTGCTCGACGCCCAGGTCGTAATACTCCAGGTTGATGTCGAGATGCGGCAGGATCAGCTTGTCCTTGATCAGCTTCCAGATGACGCGGGTCATCTCGTCACCGTCGAGCTCTACCAACGGGCCTTTGACCTTGATCTTGGCGTCACTGGACATGGGGCCCGAATCCTCCAGCCTGGTGAGCTTTGGGTGAGCGGTCGCTCTTGTGGCCAGGTTACTAGCCGGGTTCACCCGCCCTACCGGCTCGCCGTTGGGCCGGAGTTGGCATGAAGCAGCCGCCGTACGGTAGGCTTCGAATCGGTCATGAGCGCCAGCGTCAAGCCCCGGCTTGCTGGCCGGCAACCCTCCAACCGCGGTGGGGTGCCCCGGGTGATGACCCGGTTGAGTAGCCACAATCGGCTACACGGCAAGCGCGGGTCCGCCATGACGGGCCCCCTGAGCTGACAGGGAGTTACGCCTATGAGCGCCGAAAACACCAGCACCGACGGCGATCCGGCCGCGCACTGGTCGTTCGAAACCAAGCAGATCCACGCCGGCCAGCAGCCCGACTCCGCCACCAATGCCCGGGCGCTGCCGATCTACCAGACCACCTCGTACACCTTCGAAAACACCGCGCACGCTGCGGCGTTGTTCGGGCTCGAAGTACCCGGCAACATCTACACGCGGATCGGCAACCCGACCACCGATGTGGTCGAGCAGCGCATCGCGGCCCTCGAGGGCGGGGTGGCCGCGTTGTTCCTGTCCTCCGGTCAGGCCGCGGAGACATTCGCCATCCTGAACCTGGCCGGCGCGGGTGATCACATCGTGTCCAGCCCGCGGCTGTACGGCGGAACCTATAACCTGTTCCACTATTCGCTGGCAAAGCTGGGCATCGAGGTCAGCTTCGTCGAGGATCCCGACGATCTGGACTCCTGGCAGGCAGCCGTCCGGCCAAACACCAAGGCCTTTTTCGCCGAGACCATCTCCAACCCGCAGATCGACATCCTGGACACCCCGGGGGTCGCCGAGGTCTCGCACCGCAACGGCGTACCGCTGATCGTCGACAACACCATCGCCACGCCCTACCTGATCCAGCCGTTTACCCAGGGCGCCGACATCGTGGTGCACTCGGCCACCAAGTACCTGGGCGGACACGGGGCCGCGATCGCGGGGGTGATCGTCGACGGTGGAACGTTCGACTGGACGCAGGGCCGCTTCCCCGGATTCACCACCCCCGACCCCAGTTACCACGGCGTGGTGTTCGCCGAATTGGGACCACCGGCGTTCGCCCTCAAGGCCAGGGTGCAGCTGCTGCGCGATCTGGGCTCGGCGGCCTCACCGTTCAACGCGTTCCTGGTGGCGCAGGGCCTGGAGACGCTGAGTCTGCGGATCGAGCGGCACGTCTCGAACGCCCAACGCGTGGCCGAGTTCCTGGACGCCCGCGACGACGTGCTGACGGTCAACTACGCGGGCCTGCCCGGTTCGCCGTGGCATGAGCGGGCAAAGAAGCTGGCGCCCAAGGGAACCGGTGCAGTCCTGTCCTTCGAGCTGGCCGGCGGCGTCGAGGCCGGCAAGGCGTTCGTCAACGCGCTGAAACTGCACAGCCACGTCGCCAACATCGGTGACGTGCGCTCGCTGGTGATCCATCCGGCATCCACCACCCACGCCCAGCTGAGCCCGGCCGAGCAGCGGGCCACCGGCGTCAGCCCTGGGTTGGTGCGGTTAGCCGTCGGGATCGAGGGTATCGACGACATCCTGGCCGATCTCGAACTCGGCTTTGCCGCGGCCCGAAGATTCAGCGAGTTCAGCGGCGAGTCGCAGGCCGTGGCAGCCTTCTGAGGGGCGCTGACGTGACGATCTCCGAGGTGCCCACCCAGACGCTGCCCGCCGAAGGTGAGATCGGTTTGGTCGACATCGGCTCGCTGCGCCTGGAAAGTGGTGCGGTGATCGACGACGTCTGCATCGCCGTACAGCGCTGGGGCACGTTGTCACCCACCCGCGACAACGTGGTGGTGGTGCTGCACGCACTCACCGGTGATTCGCACATCACCGGGCCCGCCGGGCCGGGACACCCCACCCCCGGCTGGTGGGATGGGGTCGCCGGGCCGGGCGCGCCGATCGACACCGACCGCTGGTGCGCGGTAGCCACCAATGTGCTGGGCGGTTGCCGCGGCTCCACCGGGCCCAGTTCCCTTGCGCGCGACGGAAAGCCTTGGGGCTCAAGATTTCCGACGATCACGGTACGCGATCAGGTGCAGGCCGATATGGCCGCACTGGCCGCGTTGGGCATCACCCAGGTAGCCGCCGTGGTCGGCGGGTCGATGGGCGGGGCCCGCGCGTTGGAATGGACTGTCGGCCACCCCGACCGGGTACGCTCGGCGCTGCTGTTGGCGGTCGGTGCACGCGCCACCGCGGACCAGATCGGCACGCAGACAACCCAGATCGAGGCCATCAAGGCCGACCCGAATTGGCAGGGCGGCGACTACCACGACACGGACCGCAAGCCCGAGGCGGGGCTGAAGATCGCCCGGCGCGTTGCGCACCTGACCTACCGCGGCGAGATCGAGCTCGACAATCGGTTCGCCAACCGCGGTCAGGACGGCGAAGATCCCACCGACGGCGGCCGCTACGCGGTGCAGAGCTACCTCGAACACCAGGGGGACAAGCTGCTGTCCCGATTCGACGCCGGCAGCTATGTGGTGTTGACCGAGACCCTCAACAGCCACGATGTCGGGCGCGGACGCGGCGGCGTCGCCGCGGCGCTGCGCGGCTGTCCGGTGCCCGTCGTCGTCGGTGGTATCACCTCCGACCGGCTCTATCCGCTGCGCTTGCAGCAGGAATTGGCCGAGTTGCTGCCCGGCTGCGCCGGGCTACAGGTTGTCGACTCGGTCTGCGGGCACGACGGATTCCTGATCGAAATGGAGGCTGTCGGCGAATTGATCCGTCAGACGTTGCTTTTGGCCGACCATCAACCCGACCATCGAGGCCTGCGCCCATGGTGACCCGGTCCAGCCAGGACCCGTCGCTGTCATTCGGTTCGGCGGCAGCTGCCTACGAGCGGGGACGCCCCTCTTATCCACCTGAAGCCATCGACTGGCTGCTGCCGGCCGGCGCCCGCGATGTTCTTGACCTGGGCGCCGGTACCGGCAAACTGACCACCCGGCTGGTCGAGCGCGGGCTCGACGTGGTGGCCGTCGACCCGATTCCCGAAATGCTGGAAGTGCTGCGGGCCTCACTGCCGGATACGTTGGCGCTGCTGGGCACGGCGGAAGAGATTCCATTGGCGGGCAACAGCGTCGACGCGGTGCTGGTGGCTCAGGCCTGGCATTGGGTGGATCCCGGGCGCGCCATCCCCGAGGTCGCACGGGTGCTGCGGCCCGGCGGGCGGCTAGGTTTGGTGTGGAACACCCGCGACGAGCGACTTGGCTGGGTCCGCGAGTTGGGCCAGATCATCGGGCGCGACGGCGACCCCACGCGTGACAAAGCGACGCTTGCCGAACCGTTCACCGACGTGGAACGTTTTCAGGTCGAATGGACGAATTACCTTACGCCACAGGCATTGATAGACCTAGTCGCCTCTCGCACCTACTGCATCACCTCACCGGCGAAGGTGCGCACCAAGACACTGGGCCAGGTCCGTCAATTGTTGGCCACCCACCCGGCGCTGGCGAATTCGGCCGGTTTGGCGCTGCCATACGTCACGGTGTGCGTACGGGCAACGCTGTCCTGAGGATCGGGTGGCGTTGCGGCGCTGGCGAATGGCAAGCAGCGGCCAAGCTCTGTTCCAGCGCCCCGAGGGCTTGTCGCTGGTGGCCGACGGCGCCGAGTGTGCGCTGGCGGCGCCGACTGTGCTCTGGCGGCGCCGAGTGTGCGCTGGCGGCGCCGACTGTGCTCTGGCGGCGCCGACTGTGCCGTCAGGGCGGGCCGCTCGCGGCGGTTCCCGCCCTACATACCCAGTCAAAGCCGTCACCGCACACTCGATGCGGCGGCATGACAGCCGACTCGGTGGGCACGTGAGACATCCCCCGAACGCCTGCTACCACAAGAGGTTTGAGCGACGGTGCGGTACCGCGGTGTGGAAACTAAAGCCATGCGCACGAAGACATCGTTGACCAGCCGCGTTCGTGGGGCACGATGAGTTTCCTAGTGAGACGGACACATCGTGCAGCAGGCTCAGCCTGCCGACCAGGTAAAGATCTGATGTCGGGCCCAGGACTACGTTGCGTGAGCTGACCAGTTCGGTACCGTCTTAGCAATCGATCTCGGCGTTCAGATCGAATTCGGCCAAGGTACGCGAAACCAGCTCCCGTAGCTCATCCGTGGTATTCGAGCGACCGACAATGTAGGCAGAGACTCCGATACGCATCTGCCCGCGACTTCGCCCGGAACTCAGCAGCATTCGTCCGCCCGTGCCCTCGAGTTCGTTTCTGGTGATATCGGGCTCGAGCTGTCTCATGTACGCCGAGTCGGCATCGGTGCCGTCAGGACGGTTCGCGGCCGGGGGCAGGTCACCGACATTGGAGCAGGTGACGGGAAGGCTGGGACCACCCGCGGCCATCCCGACCAGCCTTCTGGCCACCCACGCCGGTGTCATCGCGGCCAGCGGAAGCGGTGCCAGGAACTCGTTGTCGGAATCCTCCATCGCTTCCAGGACCGCTCGGGTGATCTTGGCGTGCATTCCCCCGAGGTCGGTCGCCGCGTGCTCCGGGTCGACCGCGACGTCAACAGCCGTCAGCGCATTGCCGCGGGTGTCACCTTCGGTCCGCAGCGACACCACAAGTCGTAGGGTGACCGTTCCGTCATCCTGAACCCGTCCAGCCCGCACCGCGAGTCTGCAAGCGACCCCGCCCACAAGCGAATTACTGCTCGCGCCAAGTCTTTTGGCGCAAGCATCCCATTCCGCCAGGTCGATGCATGCGGTCACGGCAGGCACCGCCACCGTCTGGTCGCCGCCGGCGGACTTCGGGGAAGGCGGTGCCGCTTTGATCGATGACCGGAACTCCTCGCGATCACGCCGAAGCCTTCGCGTCACACCACCCAGAGCGTGCATGACCTCGGGCAGTTCCTTTGCGGTTTGCCGGAGATCCGCACGCAACGCCCGCCTGAGGGTGCGCGATCCCGCAGGCAGATAACCCAGATCCAGCGTCCTGCCTTCGACCGCGTCGACTATCGCCTGGCCGAAAGCGATCGCGTCGACGACCGCGTGCGAAGCCACCAGACTGATCGCGGTCCCGCCGTCCTCGAGCGGCAGCACCCCGAGATGCCAGGCTGGGCCCCACTCCGGATCAATGGGTAGGCGCGCCCGCTCGTCGACCCATGCGCCCACGTCGGCGCGCCGTCGCAGGGTTGCGGCGAAGTCAATCTCCTCCGGCGGCGGAGCCAAAACCCAGTGATCGCGCGCGAACGGCACTGGTGACCGTTCGATCCTGCGCCCCAACAATCCGCGTCCGAGATTGCGGTGAAAACGCCGCAACCCGTCAACATCGACAGGACGGTCGTATATCCATGTCACCTGGAGCAGCGAGACGTGGCCCGCCCGCAGCCCGAGGAAAGCAGCTTGATCCAGGTAGGCGAGCCGATTGTCCACCGGCTCAGCGCCTTCGGTGGCGACCACAGCCGGCGCGGCCGCGGGCGCAGCGGTGACATTGAGCAGCTCGGCGAGGTGGGCCGCGAGCATTGTCGGGGTGGGGTGGTCGAATGTGACAGTGGCCGGCAAGGTGACTCCGGTTTGGGCCGACAGGGTGTTGCGCAGTTCCAGCGCACTGAGCGAGTCGATGCCGAGGTCCTTGAACGGCTGATCGAGATCCATCGCTGCCGGGTCCGGGTGGGCCAACACGGCTGCGGTGGCGGTGATGACCAGGTCGGCCAGGATGGCTTGTTGTCGATCGGGGGTCAGCCCGGCCAGCCGGGCACGCAGCCCACGTGAGTCGACCGCGGCGGCCTGCGGCCGAGTGGTGATCAGCGCGGACAGGATCGGAGGCAGGCTGTTTTCCCGGGCCAACGCCGCCAGCGCGCGGGTGCTCAGCGGGGCCGGGATCAGATTGGGGTGCTGCTGGGCAAGGGCGGCGTCGAAGAGGGCCAAACCCTGGTTGGTGGTGATCGCGACCGTCCCGCTGCGGGCGAGGCGGGTGAGATCACGCGACTCGAGGTTGCCGGTCATCCCGGAGGCGGGCTGCCAATAGCCCCACGCCAGACTGATAGCCGCCCGGTGGTTGTGCGCAAGAGCGTCCAGGACGGCGTTGGCGGCCGCGTAGTTAGCCTGTCCCGGGGCACCCAGGACACCGGCGGCCGAGGAGAACAACACGAACGCGGCCAGCTCGATGTTGGCGGTGAGTTGATGTAGATACCAGGCGCTATCGGCTTTGGCGGCAAGCACGTTGTCGAGCTGTTGTGCGGTGAGTTGGCTGGTCACCGCGTCATCAAGGATGCCGGCAGCGTGAATGACGGCGGTCAGCGGGTGCTCGGCGGGAATCGAGTCGATCAGGGCCGCCAGCTTGGTCGGGTTGGCACAGTCGCAGGCACTGATCGTGACATGCGCTCCCAGACTTTCCAGGCGCCGGGCCAGCTCGACCGCTTCGGGCGTGCTGGAGCCGCGCCGGGAGGTCAACAGCAGCCGGCGCACCCCGTAGCCGGTGATCAGGTGTTCAGCGAACAGTCCGCCGAGCATGCCGGTGCCGCCGGTGATCAGCACCGTGCCCTTCGGATCGAGCACTGCGGGCGGGGTGAGCACGATTTTGCCGGTGTGCCGGGCCTGGCTCATGTCGCGGAACGCCTGGGGGGCGCGCAACAGCCCGTAGCTCGTCACCGGCAGGGGCTGGATCACCGCGTACTCGATCAATTCGCGCACCCCGGCCCAGGCGTGTTGCAGCTGTTCGGGGGTGGCGGCGCTGAGGTCGTAGGCGTGGTAGCTCAGGTCCGGATGAGTGTGCGCGACGTCGGCGGCTGCCCGGATGTCGGTTTTGCCGATCTCGACGAAACACCCGCCCGGGACCACCAGCCGCAGCGACGCGTCCACAAATTCGTCACGAAGACTGTTCAGCACCACGTCCATCCCGCGCCCGCCACCGGCTGCGGCGAAGGTGTCACCGAAATCCAGGGTGCGCGAGGAAGCGATGTGATCCTCGGGTATGCCCAACCCGCGCAGGATGTGGTGCTTGGCGGGATGGGCGGTGGCGAACACCTCGGCGCCCACGTGTTGCGCCAGGCGGATGGCGGCCTGGCCGACCCCGCCGGCAGCCGAGTGGATGAGGACCCGCTGTCCTGCGGACAACTGCGCGATATCGATCAGAACGCTGTACGCGGTGATATACGCGGCCGGGACCGAAGCCGCTTGCGGGTAGGACCATCCCGGCGGGACGGCCACGACGCCGCGGTGATCGGTGGTGGCGGTGGGGGCGAACGCGTTGTTGGGGAACAGCCCCATCACCGCATCCCCGGGCGCGAAATCCGTGACGTCGTCTGCGGTGTCGATGACCACCCCGGCCGCTTCCGCGCCAAGGCCTTCATCGCTGATCGCCGCCAGGGCGACCACCACGTCATGGAAATTCAGGCCAGCGGCTCGGATCTGCACCCGAATCTGACCCGGGCCCAACGCCGTTGGCGCCGGGGTGGGAACCAGGGTCAGGTTCGCCAAATCCCCGCGACCGGTGGTGATCAGCTGCCAGTGCGGCGTCGGGGGCGGGGTCAACGCCCGCGCCGGGGTCAGCCGGGGCATGTGAGCGATACCGTCGCGCAATGCCAGTTGCGGCTCGCCACCCGTACCGGTGAAGGTAGCCAGCATCTGCCGCAGGATGTCGGTGCTGGTGGCGGCGTCGTCGATGTCGACCAACCGGATCCGGCCCGGATACTCGTTTTGCGCGCTGTGGATCAGCGCCCACACCGCGGCTTGCGCCAGGTCCGGCGCTCGATCGTAAGGGCTGGTTGTCACCGCGCGACACGTCAGAACCACCAGCACCGTGCCGGACGTGTCGGGGCGGGCCAACCACGCCTGCAACCCGGCCAGCACCCGTCGGGTCAGCACATGGATGCCCGATACGGCATCACCGTTATCGCCACGAAGGTCCGGAACGGCGACAGACCAGATGACCACCGGCGGGCATGGCTTCACGGCGTCCAACTCGGGGCGCACCGAGCCGCGGCGCAGGCCAGTCGGCAGCGCATCGAGATCTTCGGCAACAACCGTCCACTGCGGCAGCTCGGCCGCTGCCGCAGTACCGGCGGACAGGGGCGGCCAGGCCAGCTCCCACAAACCCTGAACGGACGGCGCGGCCGTCGTGGCTGGTGTGAGAGTCGCCGTGTCGGGCAGGACCCGCACCACAACCGTGTCGATGCTGATTACCGGCGCGCCGGCGGGATCGCTGGCCTGAAGGGTGAAGGTGTCGGTGCCGGTGCGGGTCAGCCACACCTGCAGCCGGGTGGCCGCGGTCGCATACAGCGTGACCCCGGTGAACACGAACGGCAGGCGCACCACCGCCTCAGCGTCCGTCTCGACGCCCAGGGCGGCGGCTATGGGCTGCAGCGCGGCATCCAGCAAAGCCGGATGGATCCCGTAACCGGTGACATCGGTTCCGGCAGGAAGGGCCACTTCAGCGTAGATGTGGTCGGGGTCGGCCGGATCGTGGCCGATCCCGCGTACCGAGCAAAATGGGGGTTCATAGTGCAGACCGCATGCGGCCAGCTCCCGATAGAAACCCTCAACATCGATGGTCGTCATCGGCAACGCCGCAGGGGGTTCACCGGCAGCGGTTTGCACGGTGCGCAGGATTCCGCTGGCGTGCAACACCCAACCCGGCTCGGCCCGATGGTCGGCGCCTACGCGGGAATGGACGTTGAACGAGCGTCGCCCACCCCCGTCGGGGTCCGCCACGCTGATCTGGATATCGGTCGGGGTGTGTTCGGCGAGCACGAGCGGGGTGTGCAACACCAACTCGTCAATGACCGGACACCCCACGTAATCCCCGACCCCCAGCACCACATCGACAAACCCGGTCCCGGGCAACACCACCACGTCACCCACGCGATGGGCGGCAAGCCAGCGCTGCGAACCGAGAGCCAACCGACCGGTTGCCACAACCTCGTCCCGATCAGCCAACGTGGTGATCGCACCGAGTAGCGGATGCTGCGGTTGATCAAGTCCGAGACCGGCGGCATCACCGCTCGGTTGGGGGGTCAGCCAATACCGATGGTGCTGGAAGGGATACGTCGGTAGCTCGACCGTGCGGGCGTGGGGATACACCACCGACCAGTCCGGGCTACGACCATGAACCTGCAGCCGGGCCAGCGTGGTAGTCAAGGCATCCAGATCGGCGCGCTCGCGATGCAGGGTGGGAATGACTGCCGAGCCAGGACGCCCGGCAGCGCCGGCCAGGGTGTCAGCGATCGCCGGGGCCAGCACCGGGTGCGGTGATACCTCCACAAACACCTGCTCGGCCGAGGCCAGCAGATGCCGGATGCTGTCGTAAAACCGGACCGGTTGACGCAAATTGGCATACCAGTAGTCGGCGGTCATGGTGGTGGTGTCCAGCGGCTGATCCGACATGACGCCGTCCACGGTGGAATACAGAGCGATCCGCCCCGGTTTCGGGGTCAGCCCAGCCAGCTCCTCGAGTAGGCGCTCGCGCAATGGTTCGACCTGACTGCAGTGTGAGGCGTAATCGACTGGGATGGAACGGATCTGGACGTTATCTGCCTCGCACGCCGCGACGAACCGCTGCATCGCGGCGGGACCACCGCTGATGATGGTCTGGGTGGGTCCGTTGACCGCAACAACGGCCAATGCGTCGCCGTAAGGCCGCAGCCGCGCAGCCACTTCGTCAGCGGCCAGCAACACCGATGCCATCGCACCGGCCCCGGCCAGATCCGCGAGGGCTGAGCTGCGCAGCGCCACGATTTTGGCGGCCTGCTCAAGGGTGAACACCCCGGCGACATGGGCGGCCGCGATCTCGCCTTGGGAGTGGCCGATCACCGCGTCCGGTTCGATCCCGTAGCTGATCAAAGTGCGGGCCAACGACACCATGACCGCAAACAACACCGGCTGGACCACATCGACCCGATCCAGGGAGGGGGCGCCGGGCTCGCCGCGAATCACCGCACGCACCGACCAGCCCGTCCGGGCAACCAGGGCCTGATCGCACTCGTCGAGCGCGGCGGAAAATGCGTGGTGCCGGCCGTATAGCTCGGCGGCCATACCGGGGTATTGGCCACCCTGTCCGGGGAACACCAACACGGTGTTTCCCGCCGACGTCGCGCGTTGGTGGTGTTGGATCAGTTGCGGATGCGGTTGATCAGCGGCTAACGCTTCGAGTGCCGCCAGCAGCTCAGCCCGCGGATCGGGGCTACCGACCGGCACCGTCACGACGGCCCGGTGTGGGTGGTGGGTGCGGGTGCCGGCCAGGCTGTAGGCCACGTCGCTGAGATCCAGGTCGGGACGGCGGATCAGGAATTGGTGTAACCGGTCGGCCTGCGCGCACAACGCCGCGCGGCTGCGCGCCGAAACCGTCCACAGTGGCAATACCGGCAGCCCGAGCGCACCATCGTGATCGGTTGGCTCAGTCGCGTCGGGCGGCGGGGTGGGGGCTTGTTGCAGGATGAGATGCGCGTTGGTGCCGCTGATCCCGAACGAGGACACCGCCGCGGTGCGGGGATGATCGCGCACCGGCCAGGGCACCGGTTCGGTGAGTAGCCGGACGGTGCCGGCGGACCAGTCGATGTGCGGGCTGGGGCGATCGACGTTGCGGGTCGGCGGCAGACTGTCGTGGTTGAGGGCAGCGATCATCTTGATCATGCCGGCGACACCGGCAGCGGCCTGGGTGTGGCCGATGTTGGATTTGATCGATCCCAACCACAGTGGGTGCTCCGGACCACGTGCGGCACCGTAGGTGGCGATCAGGGCGCCGGCCTCGATCGGATCGCCCAGCGTGGTGCCGGTGCCGTGGGCCTCGACGACGTCGACCTCGTCAAGCCCGATACCGGCGTTGGCGACGGCCTGGCTGATGACGCGCTGCTGAGCGGGCCCATTGGGGGCGGTCAACCCGTTAGAGGCCCCATCCTGGTTGATCGCCGATCCCGCGATGACCGCCAACACCGGGTGGTTGTTGCGATGCGCGTCGCTGAGCCGTTCCAGCACCAGCACCGCGGCCCCTTCGCCCCAGCCGGTGCCATCAGCAGCGGCCGCAAACGCTTTACAACGCCCATCGGCGGCCAGCCCGCGTTGCCGGGAGAACTCGGTGAACACTGCTGGAGTGGTCATCACCGTGACACCGCCGGCCAGGGCCAAACCGCATTCCCCGTTTCGCAGCGACTGAGCCGCCAGATGCGCGGCCACCAGTGACGACGAACATGCCGTGTCAACGGTGATAGCCGGGCCCTGCAAACCCAACGCATAAGCGACCCGCCCGGAGGCCACACTGGTGGACGTCCCGGTCATGGCGTATCCCTCGGCGCCATCAGAACCGCCCCCGCCGTATTGCTGTGACCAGGCTCCGACGAACACCCCGGTTTCGGAACCCACCAAGGCGGCCGGATCGATCCGGGTGGTTTCCAACGCTTCCCAGCACACCTCCAGCAGCAGCCGCTGCTGCGGATCCATGGTCAGGGCCTCCCTGGCCGAGATCCCAAAAAACTCGGCGTCAAACCCGCTCACGTCGGTCAGAAACGCCCCGGCGCGGGTATAGGTCTTACCCACCGCATCAGGGTCGGGATCGAACAAATCCGCCAGATCCCAGCCACGATCGGTCGGAAACTGCCCCACAGCCTCGGCGCCGCCGGCGACCAGATCCCACAGCGCCGCCGCCGAATCCACCCCACCGGGAAAACGACACGCCATCCCCACCACCGCTACCGGCTCATCCGTTCTTACCTGCGGCTGCACCGGCGGTGCCGCCGCAACCGTTCCGCTCAGCAGCTGGCCCAGATGGGTGGCCAACTCGGCCGGGGTGGGGTAGTCGAAGGCCAGGGTTGGTGGCAATGGCAGCCCGGTGACCGTCTTGAGGCGGTCAAGCAATTCGGTGGCTTTCACCGAGTCAAACCCCAGGTCCTGAAATGTGCACTCAGGGTCGATGTCGTCAGGGCCGGGATAGCCCAGCACGGTTGCCGCCTGCTCGCACACCATCCCGAACAGCAGGTCGTGTTGCTGCTGGCGCAGCGTGTGCAGGCGCTGTGTCAACGTCACGTCGGCCCCGGCACTCGCGGTGTCGGTAGCATCAGGCTTCACGCGCTTCTCCCGCTGGCTCCCGTCCAACCGGGTGAACTCATCGCGCAGATACCGTTGTAGGCAATCCCGCCGCCGGACCTTGCCACTTGTGGTGAGCGGAATCGAATGAGGCGGAACCAGAACGAGATCCGCCACACTCAGCCCCTGCGACTTCGATATCTTCGAGGTGATTTCCCGCCGGACGAGGCCCAGAGCGCGCATCGCCTCGTCGGAGTCGCCACGCGCCTTGAACTCGACGATGGTGACCAGCTTCTCGACGCCGTCGTCGTCCGGAACGGCGATGGCCACACAGCGGCCTCCGGTGATCTCCTGGATCGCCGCCTCGATGTCATCGGGAGAGTGGTTGCGGCCGTACACGATCAGTAGATCCTTGATACGGCCGATGATGAACAACTCGCCTTCGGAGACGACGCCCAGATCTCCGGTTCTCAGCCACGGCCCCTCGGGTGTTCCGGCCGACGGACCGACAATGGTTGCGCCGAAGGTCCGTTCCGTCTCCTGAGGTTTCTGCCAATAGCCGGTCGCGACGTTGTCACCGTGTGCCCAGATCTCCCCAACCGTTCCGTGCGGACACTCGATGCCGGTCTCGGGGTCGACGATGCGCACCGTGGGCGACCGCGGCATGCCGTAACTGACCAGCGGTGTGCCGTCTCCGCGTGGGCACCGTTTCGCGTGGCCGGCGGTCAGTTCCTCGGATTCGAAATGGCCGGTGAGCGGTGGTTGATCCGATTCGCGGGTCGCCACGAACACCGTGGCTTCCGCAAGCCCATACGAGGGCCGCAATACCTTGGGGTCGAGATTGTAGGAGGCGAATCGCTTGGCGAAGCGCCGCAGCGTCGCCGGTTGTACGCGTTCGGCACCACTGACAATGTTGCGCACGTCCCCGAGGTCGAGCCCGGCCATATCGTCATCTGAGGTTTTTGCCGCCGTCAATTCGAACGCGATGTTGGGCCCGCCGGTAAATACGGAACTATGGCTTGCCGTCAATTGCATCCACCGCGCCGGTCGTTGCAGGAACGACCCCGGGCTGGTGAGCACGCCATGAAATCCGCCCAGAATCGGGATCGCAATCCCCAGGACCAAACCCATGTCGTGAAAGAACGGCAGCCACGACACGACGGTGGTGTCCGGCGGAGCAGCGTCGCCGCGGTCCCGATACAGGCTGGACAGAATTTGCTCGACGTTGACGTGAATGTTCTTGTGCGAGATCTCAACTCCCGCCGGCGTACGGGTGGACCCGGAGGTGTACTGCAGATAGGCGATGTCTGGTGTGTTCGAGGCTTCGTCAGTGGGTCCGCCCGGGGAGTCCAAGTCCAGGAGGTCGACTTCGATCAGCGATGGGGTGCCGCGCTCACGGGCTTCGGATCCGATGCACTCGGCGATGTCGCCGGCGACAGACGATGTGGTCAGAATCGTCGACGGCGATGCGTCGCCCAGGACGGCACTAACCCGCTCATCGCTGGCGCCACCCAGCGGCATCGACAGCGGAACCGCGATCTGACCGGCCTGTAGTGCGCCCAGAAACGCCAGGACGTACTCCAGTCCTTGCGGCGCCAAGATCACCGCGCGGTCGCCGGTCGACCCGCGGGCAGTGAGCTCCCGCGCAACGCTGCGCGTGCGCCGATACAGCTGCGACCACGTCAGACTTTCCGCAACGCCCGCCCAATCCTGCTCGTAGTCGACAAACGTGAACGCTGTCTCGTCAGGCCGCAGGGTGGCACGCTCGCGCAGCATGGCGGGAATCGAGTTCTCACGCACAGCTAAACGATAGGGGACGAGCAGACAGGCCGTCTGGAGAACCTACGCAGCCCAGAACAAGCCACTTTCGGACGCAACCGATACCGTATCGTCGCCGAATGGGCCGCGTCCTGGATGGTGCGGGTGCTCGACGCCGGGATTGGCGCCGGCACGGCGTCCACGCGCTGCGGCCGGGCACGGTTTGGGCCGAGGTATCGCGCCGGCGCGGCGTTGGGTTCGAGGGCGCCGGCGTGCGGGCAGTTGGCGGCACCCGCTGCTGGTCACAGTGGCCACACCAGCATCACCGAGGTGGTCTTGATCCAACCGCAGCCGCTGCGTCTGCCGTACCGACGCCCCGACCCTCAATGGGCACTGCGTAAGCCGGGTTGGAGCTGAGATCACTACTGAAACCACCTATTTGGTGAACAGCGGTTAGAAGTTCAGACCGGAGTACATCAACCGGTTGGGGTCGTACCGTTGCCGGATCTCGGTGAGCCGCGACAGGTTTGGCCCAAAGTATCGCGACGGCGCGGTGTTGGGTTCCAGGTAGTTGACGTACGCTCCGACCGAAAACTGTTGCACCGCTTGATGTGCGGCGCTGAGCCAGTTGTTGGCGACGGCGGCTTGCCCGCTGTTGGGCGTCTCGACGTACCACTGCGCGACGGCGGATTGCCGGCGCCACGGAAATGCCGAGCCGGCCGGATCGATGTCGCCGACCGCGCCGCTGAGCGTGTCGACGATCACCGACGCCCGTCCCGAGGCCGGCGGCCACTTTCCCAGCGCTGCGACAATTGCTTGTGCCGCAGCCGAATTCACCGTGCCGATGACGTCGGATCCGGCCACGAAGCCGCGTGGTGAACTCGTCGAGCTGCCGCCGGCCAGATACATCACCAGGTCCATATGACTCAGCGTCTTGTGCTCGGTCCCGGTGGGCTGTACACCGACCGCGGATTTGATCGCATCGGCCACGCCGGGACCAGATCCCGCCGGGCAGGTCGCCAGCACGTGGCAGTTGGCCTGCGACCCGCCGACCGACATGTCGACCAGACCCCAGGTGTTGCGGTCGGCCGCCGCCAGCCAGGTCTGCCAGCCGGTCAGCACCCGGGCCGCCGACGACGGGGCGAAGTCGACGCGCACCACGTCGGAGTCGGCGGTCGGGAAGGTCGCAAACGTCATCGACGTCGTCACCCCGAAGTTGCCACCCCCGCCGCCCCGCAACGCCCAGAACAGGTCTGGGTGATCGTCGGCGGAAGCGGTGACCGTTTGCCCGCTGGGCAACACCACGGTCGCCGACTTGAGCGCATCACAGGTCAGGCCGGCGTGGCGGGAATCGGCGCCCATTCCACCGCCGAGGGTCAGGCCGCCCACGCCGACGGTCGGGCAGCTGCCGGTGGGAATCGCGCGGCCGGCGCCGGCCAGCGCCTGCTGCGCCGCGTACAGCTCGGTCGCGGCCGGCATCGTGACGTTTCCGGTGGCGCTGTCGAAATTCACGCCGCCGGTCAGGCCCCGCAGATCGATCACCATGGCGCCGGCCGCTGCCGACGCGCCGATGTAGGAATGCCCGCCGCCGCGCGGAGCGATCTTGAGCTTGTTGGCGGCCGCGAACGCGACGGCCTTCTCGACGTCGGCCTGCGAGGTGACCGTGACCACCGCGGCCGGATTCGAGCCGTTGTAGAGCGAGTTGAAAACCTGCTTGCCCGACGTGAACGAGCCCCCGCTACCGGGCAGCAGCACCCGGCCACCGATCGAGGAGGCCAGACCGCTCCAACCGCTGGACGGATCCGCAGCCGCCCGCACCTGCCCGAATACCGCCGACGTCGCCAACGCTCCCACCGCGCCGCGAAGGAACGCCTGCCGAGAAATCATGGGCCGCATTGTCAATCAGCGCGACGGCGAAACCGGCTGAGGTGCGACGTGTCGTGGCACAGTGTGACGCGATCGTGTCGTTGGGCGCGGGCTGACAGTCGACGACAAACCTTTACGCGGTCGTGTTCGAAACGTGACGGCCGTGCACCAAGGTTCCTAGGGAAGCCTGAGTGTGCCCGAACGGCCTGGTGCGCTCCGATACGAAATGGGAGCTGACATGAAAACATGGCGCCATCAGCCGCTCACGATTCGTTTATTGGCGGGATCCGCAGTCGCGCTCACCGCGGCCGCCGCACTGGCGGCACCGGCCGAAGCCGGCACGATCGACGACGCTTTCATCGGCGCGCTCAACGACGCCGGCGTCAACTACGGCGACCCGGCGAGTGCCGTGGATCTGGGCCACTCCGTGTGCTCGACACTGGCCCAACCGGGCGGGACGTTCAACTCGGCGGCAGCGACCGTCGTCGCCGCGGGCACCGGCATGCCCAAGTCGATGGCGCAAATCTTCACCAGCATCGCCATTTCGACGTATTGCCCGCAAGCGATGACGGACGTGGCAACCGGCAACCTGCCGGGCTTGCCGCAGATACCGGGGATTCCCGGGTTCTAGGGCTTAGCCGGTGCCCAGCGGGTCGATCGTCGACGCGATATAGACCATCGCGGCCCCCACCACCGCCATGGTCGTGAAGTCCGTTCCCTTGCTGCGCACCACCAGCAAGCCGGCCAGGTCGTCGGACAACACCAGCCGCAGCGCGGCCGCCACCCCCACACCGATCCCGATCAACAACGCACCTCGGCGCCAGAAGTTCGCCCCCACCAGCACGAACGCCACCACGAAAATCAGCCCCACCAGCAGGATCGGCCACTGAGCGCGAAACGTGTGCGCCAGGATGGCCCGCGCCGTCATCGCTGCTCGGCCAGCTCGACGACGTTGGTCAACAGGAACGCCCGGGTCAGCGGCCCGACGCCACCGGGGTTCGGCGACACGTGACCGGCGACCTCCCACACGTCGGGGTGTACGTCGCCGACCAGTCCGTCCACGGTGCGGCTGACTCCGACGTCGACCACCGCGGCGCCGGGGCGCACCATGTCCGCGGTCAACATGTGCGGCACCCCGACGGCCGCCACGATGATGTCGGCTTGCCTGGTCAAGGCCGCCAGGTCGCGGGTTCCGGTGTGGCACAACGTCACCGTGGCGTTCTCGGAGCGGCGGGTGAGCAACAGCCCCAGCGGGCGGCCCACCGTCACACCGCGGCCGATGACGACCACGTGCGCCCCGGCGAGTTCGACGTCGTAGCGCCGCAGCAGGTGCACGATGCCGCGCGGGGTGCAGGGCAGCGACGCCGGGGTGTTGAGGACCAGCCTGCCGAGGTTGGTCGGATGCAGTCCGTCGGCGTCCTTGCCCGGGTCGACGCGCTCCAACGCCGCGTTCTCGTCCAGATGTTTGGGCAGCGGCAGCTGCACGATGTAGCCGGTGCAGTCGGGGTTGGCGTTCAGCTCGTCGATGGTCTCGTTGAGCGTGGCGGTGCTGATGTCGGCGGGCAGGTCGCGGCGGATCGACGTGATGCCGACCTTGGCGCAGTCGGCGTGCTTACCCCGCACGTAGGCCTGCGATCCGGGGTCCTCGCCGACCAGGATGGTGCCCAACCCGGGGCGATCCGAGCCGGCCGCAGTCAGTGCCGCCACCCGCCGCTTCAAGTCCACAAAGATCTCGTCGCGGGTGGCCTTGCCGTCCAGCGTGATTGCGCCCACGGCAGACAGTGTGGCACGTCCGCCGCGTACGCTCCTGACATGGCCGATGCCCCCGACGTGTTCAGCCCGGCCAAGCTGGGTCCGCTGACGCTGCGCAACCGCGTCATCAAGGCCGCGACGTTCGAGGCGCGCACGCCCGATGCGCTGGTGACCGACGATCTGATCGAGTACCACCGGCTGCCGGCGGCGGGCGGGGTCGGCATGACGACGGTCGCGTATTGCGCGGTCTCCCCCGGCGGCCGCACCAGTGGCGACGGGATGTGGATGCGGCCCGAGGCGGTGCCGGGGCTGCGCCGGCTCGCCGAGGCCGTGCACGCCGAGGGCGCGGCGGTCAGTGCCCAGATCGGCCACGCCGGCCCGGTGGCCGACGCCCGGTCCAACAAGGCGACCGCGCTGGCTCCGGTGCGGTTCTTCAATCCGCTCGCGATGCGGTTTGCCAAGAAGGCCACCCGCGACGACATCGCCGACGTGACGGCCGCGCACGCCGACGCCGCCCGCCTGGCCGTCGACGCCGGCTTCGACGCCGTCGAAATCCATTTGGGCCACAACTATCTGGCGAGCTCGTTTCTGTCGCCGCTGATCAACCGGCGCGACGACGAGTTCGGCGGGTCGCTGCAGAACCGGGCCAAGGTCGCCCGCGGATTGGTGCTGGCGGTTCGCCGTGCCGTCGGACAACAGATCGCGGTGACCGCCAAGCTCAACATGGCCGACGGCATCCGCGGCGGGATCACGGTGGACGAGGCGCTGATCACGGCGAAGTGGCTGCAGGACGACGGCGGACTGGACGCGCTGGAGCTCACCGCCGGCAGTTCGCTGGTCAACCCGATGTACTTGTTCCGCGGCGACGCGCCGGTCAAGGAATTCGCCGGCGCCTTCAAGCCGCCGCTGCGTTGGGGCATCCGGATGACCGGCCACAAGTTTTTCCGCGAATACCCCTACCGTGATGCCTATCTGTTGCGCGACGCCCGGCTGTTTCGCGCCGAGTTGTCGATGCCACTGATCTTGCTGGGCGGAATCACCAACCGGGAGACGATGGACCTGGCGATGGCCGAGGGATTCGAGTTCGTGGCGATGGCCCGGGCGCTGCTGGCCGAGCCCGACCTGATCAATCGGATCGCCGCCGACGGGCAGCGGGCCCGTTCGGCGTGCACGCATTGCAATCTGTGCATGCCCACGATCTACAGCCGCACCCGCTGCGTCGTGACCGGCGCTCCCGACCGCTGACGATGCATTCGCGTCGAAAACACCGATGCCGTGGTTCGCTGGGCTTTAGGCGGGACCCAAGGCGCCGACTTCGAGGGAGGGCAGCCGGTCATCGGCGGCGGCGACAGCGAACAGAGTGGCGGCGGTATAGAAGGCCTCCTCGCTCATCAGGGCGCGTCGGGCAAGTTCGATGCGGTCCACCTCGGTGCGCCATCGGCTGGCGAAGAGGTTCTTGAGCTGCTTTGGGTCGGGTCGGTGCAGGTTCAAATGCGGCTTGCGACGGGCTAATTCGTCGCGCCTGGCCAGAGCGTGGGCCGTAGCAATGCGCCAGCCCGGCAGCCGCTCGTCCGCGCGTAACAGGTCGAGAAAGTGCTCGATGGCCGGGAGCGCCCGGGTGACGAACAACGTGCGGGTGATCAGTCGCGCGGAGACGGCAATCGGGTCGTCGCAAAGGATTTCGTTCTCTTCGGCGGTCAACCACTGCGACCTGACCGCCTCGGGGAAGCCGGACTCGTCGGCAAGTCCGACGGCCACGGCGTGGTGATGGGCGACGGTCTCCAACGCGCGTTGCCGGGTGTCGGCAGCAACCTGCGCAATCGCGCGGGATGCGTCGTGGCGAACGTCGCCGCTGTGCCCGGAATGCGTCAGGCTCCAGTGCCAGGCGGCGACCTGCTCGAGGGCGGGCAGGTAGGCCCAGCGGTCGGTGGCGCAGATGCTCAGCAGGGATAGGACGTCGGTGTCGCGGACCTCGACGGTGGTGTCGGTTCCGCTGTCGGTGCTAATGGTCACCGGAACGGGTGGTGCCCAGCGTTGTTGCCAGCGTTGGGACCAGATGGTTGGCGGTGGGCCGGGGCGGGTCGGCGCGCCACGGTGTCCGTCGGTGATGTTGTGCAGTGCCAGTAGCGCGTCGGCGTGTTTGACGTCGACCCGCACTTTCTGCAATTGCGTTGCCAAGCAACGTCTTTCAGGCACATCGAGGGCGGCGAGGAGGCGCTCCCAGCTGCGCTCGGTGAACGGCATGCGGCGGGCCGCTTCGACGATCTCTGCCGCTAATTGCGCGGATAGCAAACCGGTCCCGACCGCGCGGTCCAGCGTTTGGCGGATGTTGACCAGCGCGTCGACGAACACGGGATAGCCGTCTTCGGGCTCGCCGTGGACCATGCCGACTTCGTCGTCGGCTTCCAAGTATCCATTGCGGTAGCTGTCGAATACCCAGCCGTAGCCTTCCATGCCGAAGGGATGAAGTTCGGCGGCGCGCAGCGCGCCCATGCTGGACGAGCCGACCACGCGGACGCCGGCGTCCATCAAAGTCAAGAGTTCTTTGTGCCGCACCGGGGGGTGCTGGAAGAACAACCCGTCGACAATCAGCAGCGTGTCGCCGGGCTCCAGCCCGTAGCGCAGCGCGTCGCCAAACGAAATCGGAGGCACCACTTCGGCATTGGGCACGACCGCGCGGATATCGTCGACGCCGATGGTGGGCCCTGCGGTTACCACGATCCGGCCGGCGGTCGTCATGCCAACTCCTGCAAGGGGGTGCGCATCGGAGAACCATGTGCTGCCGCCAGGCCGGGCGCGATGACCTTCACCACCGGAACGCAGCTGCCGGCCAGATCGCACCCGACCGCCAGCGGCTCGGTGCCCGACCGGGCCGCCACCGCGGTCGCGGCCGAGGCCAACAGGTCACTCAGCGAACCGGTGTCGGGAACATGCCACGATGTGGTTTCGGCGATGGGCAACTGCCGCATGGTTGGCCGCAGCGGGCCGTAGGCGTGCACTCGGGCGAAGCGGTGGTACAACGCCGGTGACAGATCCTCGCGGGCTCCGCTGATCGCCGTCAGCCGCGATTGCGCGGCTTCGGTGATCGCACGAGACAGCGCCACGTTGGGATCGTGGTGTAAACCGAAGCCGCTGAACGGCACGCCCAGCATGGGCGAACAGATCTCGGCAGTGAAGCAAGGCAAACCGTCCCAGACGTCGGTACGCGCGATCTTCAGTTCGCTTCCGGCCCGGTAAATCTTGTCGACCAACCCGGCGCAGCCGGAGTCGGCGACATCGTCGACAGGCACCTCGAACAGTGTGCGTCCGGGCTCGCCGGCGGCCATGGCATGGCGTTCCATGACCTCGTAGAGGGCATGCAGGCTGGCCTCCCAGTAGCTGTTGCCCGACGCCAACCCCGTGGTGTCCATCGAGAACATCGGCGGGTCCCAGCGGTTGTCGACCGCCGCGTTCACCAGAACCGCCTCCCAGGGCACCCAGGTTTGGCGGCCGGTCAACAGCGTCGTCGCGGTCATCCAGTCGAGCTTGGCGCCCGGATGGTAGATGCTTCGGGCCGACAGGAGCAGCTGGGCGGGATCGTAGGTCAGTGCGGCCGCGATGTCCCTGGTGGTCATGGAAAACAGATCGGGCGTGACGTTTTCGGCGTGCCAGGTTTCCAGCGATTCCATGACCGCAGAAACTTGGGCGGCGCGGTAGGTGGCGGCCTTGCCCTGACTGACCGAGAGTGTCAGCGAGGCCGGGCGCACTGCCTGAACGGTGGGAATGCCGAGATCATCGAGCCAGGTGAGGTCGGCGACACGGGTGATGCCCGCCGATTCCAGCATCGGTTGCACGGCCTGCCAGGTCTGCTCGGGAGAGATGATGCGATAGGTCCCCGAACGGTGGGCGATGGAAGTTGGATCGGCATGGCCCAGCACTCGGGTTGGCCACAGCGACCAATCCGGGCCCGCAAACACGGCCGTGGCCGCGGCGCAAGATTCAGACATGGGCTTAGGTCCTCATAGTCGCGGGGATTGCACAGATTTGCGGTAGCTGTCGGCGGCCTATGACACCGCTGCCTCATGCGGGAAGCATTGGAGACCGCTGGTGGGGGTTCATTGCCTGACAAACCCCCACCAGCGCCGTCTCCACGGACTGCATGCCTCTTCAGTCGATACTCTCCGCGTTGAACCAGTAGCAAACGTAGTGGAGCCGGTACGTTGCCTCGTCTTCGGCGAACAGAAGTTCGTGGGCCATGTGATCACCTCCTTCCGCGGGGACGAGCAGTTACCAGCCGCTCTGGTGGTAGGACTTCGCTCGATCTGATCGTTACTTATCATGAGCAATTGTAACGGTAGGCAATAGTAACCTATGGCCGTCGAATGCGCGTCCCTTGTCATGTGCCCGCGCGCAACTCGACGCGCGGCAGTCGCGCCGCCGAGCAGCATTAACCTTCGCCTTAGATACAGTTGGATCGATGCCCCAACCTGCCCCGCCCGCGCTGACTGTTCGCTACGACGGGTCGGTACGTACCTTCGCGCCCGGTCATGACGTGGTTGTCGGCCGCGACTTGCGCGCCGACATGCGTATCACGCATCCGCTGATCTCCCGGGCACATCTGCTGCTGCGGTTTGACCAGGGCCGGTGGCTGGCGATCGACAACAATTCGCTGAATGGGACCTTCTGCAACGGCCGGCGGGTGCCGATGGTCGACATCCACGACGGCCAGAGCGTCAACATCGGAAATCCCGACGGCCCGTTGCTGACCTTCGAGGTCGGCCGGCACCTGGGGATGGTCGGACGGCCGCCGCAAACCGAGTCGATGCGACTGGCCGCCCAGTCGTCGCCGTGGCCGCCGCCCACCCAGGCTGCCGGTCACCCGGGGCCGCCGCCGCCGTCCGGTCGCCAGTCGAATTGGACCGCGCCACCGTCGGCTCGACCGCATCCCGGTCCGCCGCCCCCGTCGAAATCGGGGCAACCGATGTACCCCAGCAGTTCGTCGTCGCGGCAATCCGGGTTTGCCCCGGCCCCGCCGCGGCAGCCCTCGAACCAGCCATCGAACCAGCCATCGAACTATGCACCGGCCGCGCCTCACCCGGCGCCACCCACGCAGCTGCAGCCCAGCGCCGCCAAGCCGCCGGACGTGACAAACCTGGCGACCAAGATGATCCATGCGTTGCTACCGCGCACCGGGTCCAACGACATGCCCGCCGGCTCAGTCACCATCGGCCGCGCCACCGACAACGACGTCGTCATCCAGGACGTTCTGGCGTCGCGTCACCACGCATTCCTGACCATGACACCGCTGGGCACCGAAATCCGCGACGCCCACAGCGTCAACGGGACGTTCGTCAACGGGGTCCGGGTCGGGTCCGCGATCTTGAGCGACGGCGACATCGTCACGATCGGCAACGTCGACCTGGTATTCACCGGGGGCACGCTGATTCGCCGCACGGAGGCGGCCACCCGCACCGGCGGCCTGGAAGTGAAATCGGTGTGCTTCTCCATCGACGGCAAGCAACTGCTCGACCAGATCTCGCTGACCGCGCGGCCCGGCACGCTGACGGCCATCATCGGCGGCTCCGGCGCCGGCAAGACCACACTGTCGCGGCTGATCGCCGGGTATACCAGCCCCAGCTCGGGAACGGTGACCTTCGAGGGCCACAACATCCACACCGAATACGCGTCCATGCGCAGCCGCATCGGGATGGTCCCCCAAGACGACGTCGTGCACCGGCAGCTGACCGTCAACCAGGCCCTCGGTTACGCCGCCGAACTGCGGCTGCCGCCCGACACCAGCAAAGCCGACCGTGACCAAGTGGTCGCCCAGGTCCTCGAGGAACTGGAGCTGACCAAACACGCCGACACGCGGGTGGACAAGCTGTCCGGCGGACAGCGCAAGCGAGCCTCGGTGGCGCTGGAGCTGCTCACCGGGCCGTCGCTGCTGATCCTCGACGAGCCGACGACGGGTCTGGACCCGGCGTTGGACCGGCAGGTGATGATGATGCTGCGGCAACTCGCCGACGCCGGCCGGGTGGTGCTGGTGGTCACCCACTCCGTGTCCTACCTGGACGTTTGCGATCAGCTGCTGTTAGTGGCACCCGGCGGCAAGACCGCGTTCCTGGGCCCGCCCGACCAGATCGGCCACGCCATGGGAACCACCAACTGGGCCGACATTTTCGCCAAAGTCGGCGCCGACCCGGACGAGGCCAACCGCCGTTTCCTGGCGGACAAGCAGGCCCAGCCGGCGTTTCCGTCCCAGGCCAGCCCCGCTGCCGACCTGGGTGAACCGGTGCACACCGACGTGCTTCGCCAGTTCTCCACCGTCGCCCGCCGCCAGGTGCGCTTGGTCGTTTCCGACCGCGGCTACACGGTGTTCCTGGCATTGCTGCCGTTTCTCATCGGGGTGCTGAGCCTGACCGTTCGCGGCAAGACCGGGTTCGGCATGTCGGATCCGTTGGGCAACAATCCCGCCCAGCCCGACCAGATTCTGGTGATGCTCAACGTCGGCGCGGTGTTCATGGGCACCGCGCTGACCATCCGGGATCTCATCGGCGAGCGTCCGATCTTCCGTCGCGAACAGGCCGTCGGCTTGTCGACCGCGGCCTACCTGGCCGCAAAGATCGTGGTGTTCTCCGCGTTCGCGATCTTTCAGGCGGCGATCGCCACCACCATCTGTGTGATCGGCTGGGGTAAGCCGCTTTCCGACGCCGTGTTGCTGGGAGACGTCAGATTCGAGCTGTTCGTCACCGTGGCCGCGACGTGTGTGGCTTCGGCGCTGTTGGGCATGGCATTGTCGGCGCTGGCCCAGTCGCAGGATCAGGTCATGCCGATGCTGGTGTTCTCGATCATGTCTCAGCTGGTGTTCTCCGGGGGCATGATCTGGGTGACCGACCGGATCCTGCTCGACCAGCTGTCCTGGGCCACTCCCGCCCGCTGGGGCTACGCGGCGTCGGCCTCGACGATCGACACCCACCGGCTGGTGCCCGGCCCGACCGATCCGAAAGACCAGCACTGGGACCACAAGGCGAGCGCGTGGCTGTTCGACATGGCCATGCTCGGGGTGGTGTCGATCGCCTATACCACCATCGTGTGGTGGAGGATTCGGCTCCGACGACGCTGACGCGGGCACAACTAGGGTGAAGCGATGACCCGAGCTCACCGGCCGGTGCTGACAGTCCGGTCGGACCGGTCGCAGCGCAGCTTCGCACCGGGCGCTGACGCGATCGTGGGCAGTGACCTGCGTGCCGACCTGCGCGTGGCGCACCCGCTGGTCGCCGGGACGCACGTGGTGGTGCGCTTCGAGCAGGGCAACTGGATCGCCATCGACAATTCGCGGACCGGGATGTACGTCGACGGCCGCCGGGTGCCGCTGGTGGACATCCGGGACGGTCTGGTGGTCAACCTCGGCCGGCCCGACGGGCCACGCATCAGCTTCGAGGTCGGACATCACCGGGGCATCATCGGCCTGCTACCGCCGACCGGCTCGCCGCCGCCGGGGGGCGGACCCGTCGGCACCGACCAGCAGCAGCAGCAGCGCCGGCCACCCGGGCAGCCGCCCGGCCCCGCGCCGCCGACACCGGGCCCACCCGGCTACCCCGGGGCACAGCGCACCACCGTCATACCGGTTTCCCCGCCTCCCCCACGAGTGGGACGCGACACCACGACGCGCAACGTCTTGGGCGCCGACTCGCACCTTGCGCCGCCTCGCGGGGGCATCGCCTGGATCGGCCGGGCGCTCGACAACGACATCGTCGTCGCCGACGTACTGGCATCCCGCCACCATGCATTCTTGACCCCCACGCCGGTGGGCACCGAGATCAACGACGCGCACAGCATCAACGGGACGTTCGTCAACGGGATCCGGGTCGGCTCGGCGATCCTTCGCGAGGGCGACGTGGTCACCATCGGCAACGTCGACCTGGCGTTCACCGGAGACGCCCTGGTCCGTCGCGCCGAAGCCGCGGCCCCCACCGGCGGCCTGGAGGTCAACGCGGTCAGCTACCGCGTCGACGGCACCGCGCTGCTCGACAACGTGTCGCTGACCGCGCGGCCCGGCACGCTGACCGCCGTCATCGGCGGCTCCGGCGCCGGCAAGACCACGCTGTCGCGGCTGATCGCCGGCTACCTGCGCCCCAGCTCGGGAACGGTGACCTTCGAGGGCCACAACATCCACACCGAATACGCGTCGTTGCGCAGCCGGATCGGGATGGTCCCCCAAGACGACGTCGTGCACCGGCAACTGACCATCAACCAGGCCCTCGGCTATGCCGCCGAGCTGCGGCTGCCGCCCGACACCAGCACGCAGGATCGCGCGCACGCGGTCGCCGGCGTGCTCGAGGAGCTGCGGCTCACCGAGCACGCCGACACCCGCGTCGACAAGCTGTCCGGCGGCCAGCGCAAACGGGCCTCGGTGGCCCTGGAACTGCTCACCGGCCCGTCGCTGCTGATTCTCGACGAGCCGACGTCGGGCCTGGACCCGGCGCTGGACCTGCAGGTCATGACGATGCTGCGGCAACTCGCCGACGCCGGCCGGGTGGTGTTGGTGGTCACCCACTCGCTGACCTACCTCGACGTCTGTGATCAGGTGCTGCTGATGGCGCCCGGGGGCAAGACCGCGTTCCTGGGGCCGCCCGACCAGATCGGGCAGGCGATGGGCACCACCAACTGGGCCCAGATTTTCGCGAAGGTCGGCGCCGATCCCGAAGAGGCGAACCGCCGCTTTCTGGCCCGCAACCAGCCCCGCGCACCGGCACAGACCGAGACACCCACGGACCTGGGCGCACCGGCGCACACCAGCGTGCGCCGCCAGTTCTCCACAATCGCGCGCCGACAGGTCCGGCTGGTGGTCGCCGACCGGGCCTACTTCACCTTCCTGGCGGCCTTGCCGTTTGTTCTGGGTGCGCTGTCGCTGACGGTTCCGGGTGACACCGGGTTCGGCATGGCCCAGCCGACCAGCCAGACGCCCGACGAGGCCGCACAGATTCTGACGCTGCTGTCCATCGCCGCCGTCTTCATGGGTACCGCGCTGACCATCCGCGATCTCATCGGCGAGCGCGCCATCTTCCGTCGCGAGCAGGCCGTGGGGTTGTCGACAAGGGCCTACCTGGGCGCCAAGATGACCGTGTTCTGCATGTTCGCCATCACTCAAGCGGCGATCACGACGGGGGTCGTGCTGCTGGGCAAGGGGGTACCGACGCAGCGGGCGGTGCTGCTCGGCAACGCCAGCTTCGAGCTGTTCACCACGGTTGCCGCCACCTGTGTGGCCTCGGCGATTCTTGGCTTGCTGCTGTCGTCGGTCGCCCGGTCCAGTGAGCAGATCATGCCGTTGCTGGTGGTGTCGCTGATGCTGCAGCTGGTGCTCGCCGGTGGCCTGGTCCCGGTGACCGACCGGATCTTCCTGGACCAGTTGTCGTGGGCGGTGCCCGCGCGGTGGGGTTACGCCGCATCGGCGGCAACGGTCAACCTGCGCGAGCTGGTGCCCGGCTCCTACAGTCCCGAGGACAGCCATTGGACGCACTCGCGCCCGGCGTGGCTGTTCGACATGGCGATGCTCGCCACGCTGTCGGCGGCCTATGCCTGCCTGGTGTGGTGGCGCATCCGCCTCAGACGCCACTGACCGGGCGGGCCCGCCAGGTTTCGGAAGCATCGCCACTGGCTACAGCTATTTTCGATGAACACGGTGGCGCCGCCCGTGCTGACAGTGTCGGGGCTCGGGCCGCAACGTACTTTCGCCGCAGGTCACGACATCATCGTCGGCAGCGACGTGCGTGCCGACATGCGCGTCACCCACCCTTCGGTCTCCCGGGCCCACCTGCTGCTGCGCTTCGAGCATGGCAGGTGGATGGCGATCGACAACGGATCGCACGAGGGCACCTTCGTCGACAATCGGCGGGTACACGCCGTCGAGATTCGGCCCGGCCAGAAGATCAACATCGGCAGCCCCGACGGACCATGCCTGACCTTCGAGGTCGGACGGCACGGGGCGCTCGGACGGCCGCCGCGAACGACGCCGATGCCGGCCGCGCAGCGCCGCCCGCATCCGGCCGCGCGACCGGTTCCGCCGCCGCCGGGCCCGACACCGTCGATGGAGCCCGCCCACCCCGCACCGCCGACCCGGCTCGGCAGGGTCCATCCCGGACTCCACCTGCCACCCACCCAGATGGGGCCGTACCTGGCGCCGGACCCGGCGCCGCCGCGCCCGCCGAGCCACCCGTCCGCTCCCCCGCGCGACCCGTCGAACCTGGCGACGAAGGTGATCCGGTCCCTGTGGCCCGAGTCCGGCCGAAACCGCCGGCTGGCGGGTGCGGTGACCATCGGCCGAGCGCAGGACAACGACATCGTCGTCTCCGACGTCTTGGCGTCGCGACGGCACGCCTTCCTGGTCCAGACGGCCCTCGGCACTGAAATCCGCGACGCCCGCAGCGTCAACGGAACCTACGTCAACGGGGTGCGGATCGGGTCGGCGGTGCTCAGCGAAGGTGACGTGGTCACCATCGGCAATGTCGACTTGGTGTTTTCCGCGGGCACGCTGACCCGCCAGGCCGATGCCGGGATGCCGGCCGGCGGCCTGGAGGTCAACCGGGTGCAGTTCGAGATCGACGGCAAGCAGCTGCTCGACAACATCTCGCTGACCGCCCGCCCGGGCAGCCTGACCGCCATCATCGGCGGCTCGGGAGCGGGCAAGACCACGCTGGCCCGGCTCATCGCCGGCTACACCCGCCCCAGCGCCGGCTCGATCACCTTCGAGGGACACGACATCCACGCCGAATACCCGACCCTGCGCAGCAGGATCGGGATGGTTCCGCAAGACGACGTGGTGCACCGGCAGCTGACGGTGAACCAGGCGCTGGGGTATGCCGCCGAACTGCGCCTGCCACCGGACACCAGCAACGCCGACCGGGCCAAGGTCGTCGCTCAGGTGCTCGAGGAGCTGGAGCTGACCGAGCACGGCGATACCCGGGTGGACAAGTTGTCCGGAGGGCAACGAAAACGCGCGTCGGTGGCGCTGGAGCTGCTCACCGGTCCGTCGCTGCTGATTCTCGACGAGCCGACCACCGGCCTGGACCCGGCGCTGGATTCCCAGGTGATGATGATGCTGCGCAAGCTCGCCGATGGCGGCCGGACGGTGGTGGTGGTCACTCACTCGGTGTCCTACCTCGACCTGTGTGACCAGTTGCTGTTGCTGGCGCCCGGCGGCAAGACCGCCTACTTCGGACCGCCCGACCAGGTGGGCTCGGTGATGGGCACCAGCAACTGGGCCCACATCTTCATCAAGGTGGGCGCCGATCCCGACGAGGCGAAGCGCCGGTTTCTGGCGCAGCGCGGGTCGGAGCCGAAGTTCTCGGCCCGGGCCGAGCCGCGGGACCTGGGCGAGCCGGTGCACGTCGACGTGTGGCGCCAGTTCTCGACGGTCGCGCGCCGGCAGGTCCGGCTGGTGGTCTCCGATCGGTGGTACACGGTGTTTCTGGCCGCGCTGCCGTTCATGCTGGGACTGCTCACCTTGACCGTCCCGGGCCATAGCGGCTTCGGCGTGGCCGACCCGAACGGCAAGACACCCGCCGAGCCGGCGCAGATACTGGTCCTGCTGTGCGTCGGGGCCGTGTTCATGGGCACCGCACTGACGATCCGCGACTTGGTGGGCGAGCGGCCCATCTTCCACCGCGAGCAAGCCTTCGGCTTGTCCACACAGGCATACCTGCTGGCCAAGGTCGCGGTGTTCGCGATGTTCGCGACCGCCCAGGCGGCGATCGTGACCAGCATCGCGGTGATCGGCAAGGGCGCACCGACCCGGGGAGCCGTGCTGTTGGGCAATCCGACGCTCGAGCTGTTCGTCGCCGTCGCCGCCACCTGCTTCGCCTCGGCGATCGTCGGCATGGGCATGTCCGCGCTGGCCCGCTCCAGCGACCAGATCCTGCCGCTGCTGGTGGTGGCGATCATGGCGCAGCTGGTGTTCTCCAGCGGCATCATTCCGGTCACCAACCGCGCGGTGCTCGATCAGCTGTCCTGGCTGACCCCGGCGCGTTGGGGCTTCGCCGCCTCAGCCTCGACGATCGACCTCAACACCGTGCAACCGAGCCCGTTCAGCCCGAAGGACAGCCACTGGCATCACACCAGCGGAGCCTGGCTGCTCGACATGGCGATGCTGGGCCTGTTGTCGACGGTCTACGCCGGCTTCGTGCTGTGGCGGATCCGGCTCAAACGCTGAGACCTCAAGCGTCCAGCCGCAACCCGTGGGCCAGCGCAAACGCCAGAGCTTGCGGAACGTCGATGCGCGCTCCGGTCAGCGACGCCGTGGTCCACAGCGACGGGTCCAGGGTGGCCCCGCGCAGATCGGCGCCGTCCAACCGGGCGCCGGTGGTGCGGGCGCCGCGCAGGTCGGCCCCGCGCAGCACGGCCTTGCGCAGGTCGGCCTCCACCAGGCTGCTCTCGCGCAGCCGGCAACCGCTCAGGTCGGCGCCGCGCAGGTCGTTACCCGCGAGCACCGCGAGGGTGAAGTCGACCTCGTCGAACGTCAGCGGCCGCAGCCGGCAACCCACGAATACCGAGCCGAGCAGGCTGCATTGCTGAAAAGTGCTATGCCACAGCGCTGTTCGCTCAAAAGTGCAGTTGCGAAACGCCGATCCGCGGTGCTGCGACTCGGCCAGGTTGACGCCGCTGAAGTCGCATCCGCTGAACACCACGCGTTCGGTGCACAACCGGCTGAGGTCTTCGTCCCGGAAATCCCGGTCGTCGAATTCGCAGTCCACCCACTGCAACGCGGTCAGCTGCCCGTCAGGCTGGCCAGGGCGTATTCGCTGACCGCGATCAGCGCGTCGGTGGCAGATCTGCGGCTGCGGGCGTCGATGCTGATCACTGGGATGTGCGCGGGCAGCGTCAGCGCCTGGCGCACCTCGGTGGCCGGATACCGTGGCGCGCCGTCGAATTCGTTGACCGCGACCAGGAACGGCAGGTTGCGGTGCTCGAAGAAGTCGACGGCGGCGAAGCTGTCCTCCAGGCGGCGGCAGTCGACCAGGACGATCGCGCCGATGGCGCCGCGCACCAGGTCGTCCCACATGAACCAGAACCGGCGCTGGCCCGGGGTGCCGAACAGGTAGAGCACCAGATCCTCGGCCAGGGTGATGCGACCGAAGTCCATCGCCACCGTCGTGGTCTGCTTCTCCGGGGTGGCTTCGAGCATGTCGACTCCCACCGAGGCATCGGTGACCATGGCTTCGGTGCGCAACGGCATGATCTCCGACACCGCGCCGACGAACGTGGTCTTGCCGGCGCCGAATCCGCCCGCGATCACGATCTTCGTGGAGGCATGGGCCGCGGTACCCCGCCCCGGGTGCACCTCAGAGTGCTTGGAGGCCACGCAGCGTCCTTCCTATGAGTTCGCGGCGCTCATCGCTGGTCGAGCGGTCGGTCATCGTCCGATGCACCCGAAGGTAGTCGGAGCTGACCAGATCACCCACCAGGACGCGCGCGACGCCGACCGGCAAATCCAGCCGGGCAGCGATTTCGGCCACCGACGGGCTCGACGGGCTGTCGGCGCATAACCGGATGATCTTGCCTCGCATGTCGTGCGGCGGCCACCGGTGAGCCGAGCCCGCCGGCAGCGCCTGCACCGGCGCTTCCAGTGGCAGGTCGATGTCGGTGCCGGTGCGTCCGGCCGTCAGGGTGTACGGGCGGACCAGGTTCGCCCCCGGCCGGGCTAGCGGCGGCTCGCGTCTGTCCATTGCGGCTCAGGTTGGGCGCGGCGGGAGGACTGCACGACGCTGCCGACCCGTTCGACCAGGATGGCCATCTCGTAGCCGATCTGCCCGATGTCGCATCCGGTGACCGCCAGCGTCGCCAGGTGCGAGCCGTCGCCGACCCGCATCAGCAGCAGAAAGCCGTTCTGCATCTCGACCACCGACTGCAATACCTGACCGCCCTCGAACAGCTGGGCGGCCCCGGTGGCCAGGCTGGCCAGGCCGGAAGCGACGGCCGCCAGCTGGTCGGCGCGTTCCCGGGGCAGATACTCGCTCGCGGCCAGCGGCAGACCGTCGACGGACACCAGCAGGGCATGCGCGACACCGGGCACCTCGCGGGCGAACTTCGACACCAGCCAGTCCAGCGGGCTGTCCAACGAACGGGTGTTCATTGCTGATCGGCTTCCTGACTGGTCGTGCGGGCATGCGCCCGGCCGGTGTGCACACCACCGAAGTGGCTGCCGATGGAGGCTCGAACCGCGTCGGGGTCCCGCACCGCGGCCGCAGCCGGCGGTTGCCGGCCGGGCTGCGGTCCGCCGCCGGGCTCGGGTTCGGCGGCGCCGGGGACCAGCCGGGCGCCGGGGGTGCGCACCGGCAGGCCGTGGTCGGTGCGCGACTCCACCGGCTGGTCCTGGGCCTGGGCGGCGGCTGACCAGCCGCGGTCCCACACCGACCGCCAATCCAGATCGGGGCTTGCGGCCAGCTCGCGTGGGTCACCCAGCATTTCCGACAGCATCCGCTGGTAGATCACGTCGTCATCAACGGGACCGGCTGGTACCGACGGCGTGGGCGGCGAATCGGCGGGCCGGGCACCGGCGGCGGTCGAGCGCTGTGCGAAAAACGCGGAGGTATCCGACGCGGTGGCCTGCTTGGTGGGCGGTAGCTGAGCCGGGGCCTGCCGGGCGTCGCGCTGGGTCTCGTGCCGGGCGTCGTGCCGGGCGTCGCGCTGGGCCTCGTGTTGGGCCTCGTGTTGGGTCTCGTGTTGGGTCTCCCACCAGGGCGTTTTCAGTTCGCGCCGGGCCCGTGGCTGCTGCCCGGCGGGCTGGGCGGGAATGTCGGTGATGCCGCTGGAGCCCGGCTTGCGGCGCGGCAGCAAGGTCACCGCCGGCACCGGCTTGTCGGCACCGTTTTGGTGCGACGCCGTCGCGGCCGGGTCCGGCGCCGGTTCGCGGGTGGGCGGGTTGATGATGAAGGGCCGCGGCGTGGGCGCGGGCGCACCGGCCTGGCTCGCCGCCGCCTCGCCGGCCAGCACGGCAACGGGCAGGTAGACCTCGGCGGTGGTGCCATTACCGGCTTCACCGGTCGACGGGCCGCGCAACCCCACCCGGATGCCATGGCGCGCCGCCAGCCGGCCGACCACGAAAAGACCCATGTGGCGCGCATTGTCGGGGGTTACCTCGCCGCCGGACTGCAGCCGCATGTTGGCGATGCGCCGATCGGAGTCGGTCATGCCCAAGCCGCAGTCGGCGATGCGCAGCAGCACCCCGCCCGCGCTGCCGCGAACCGCCGACACCCGAACCGTCGTGGTGGGCGGCGAATAGCTCAGCGCATTGTCGATCAGCTCGGCAAGCAGGTGGATGACACTGCCGGCGGCCGCGCCGATCACCTTGCAGTCGGCCACGCCGCCGACGGCGACACGGCGATAATCCTCGACTTCGGAGACGGCGGCGCTGACCACCGTCGGCAACGCAACCGGTTCGCGCCGCTCCCGGGAAATCTCCGCGCCCGCCAGAACCAGCAGGTTGGCGCTGTTGCGGCGGAGTCGCGCGGCGAGGTGATCCAGCCGGAACAGGCTGTCGAGCCGGTCGGGGTCCTGTTCGTTGCGCTCGAGCCGGTCGATCAGCGACAGCTGCTGGTCGACCAGGGACCGGCTGCGCCGCGACATGGTTTCGAACATGTCGTTGACCAGCAGCCGCAGCCGCGCCTCATCGCCGGCCAGCAGCAGCGCCTGGGTGTGCAGCTCGTCGACCGCATGGGCGACCTGGCCGATTTCCTCGGTGGTGTACACGGCCAGCGGCTGCGGCTGCGGCTGCGGTTCGGCGCCGGCTCGCACCCGGGCGATTTCGCCCTCGAGGTCGGTGTGGGCGACCTTCAGCGCGCCGTCGCGCAGTACGCGTAGCGGCCGGACCAGCGCCCGCGCCACGAGCAACACGACGACCAGTGCGATCGTGATGGCGGCCAGCACCAGCACGGCGTCGCGGATGGCGGCGTCGCGCCGCGCGGTCGCCTGCGTCTGGACCGAATTCGTCACCGACGCGGTGGCGTCTTTGATGACCTGTTCGGCGATTCCGTCGGTGACCTTGATCGAACGCAGTAGTTCGGGGTTGTCGACGAGTTCGCTGGCCGGATCGGACATGATCGCCATCCGGGTGAGCAGCTGTTGCTGCAGATTCTTGGCGTCCGGCGAGCCCACGCCGAGCACTTCGCTCATCCCGAACAGCGTCGACGGTTCGGTGCCGGCCAGGGTGATCATCGAGGTGCGCAGCTGGGGCTCGGGAAGATCGGCGCCGCGGGTCACCAGGATCTCCTGCATCGTCATCTGCCCGCGAGCTCCGACGGCGCGGCTCAGGCCCTGAACCTGGGCCCGGATCTGCTCGCTGTCGACCCGCACGGACGTGTTGATCGCGTTCTCGGCCGTCAACAGCAGCGGCGCATAGGTGGTGATCCGGTCCCGCAGGCCGATGCTGTTCTCCAGCACCTTGTCCAGCAACGCCTGGCCGCCGTTCAGCAGGGTGTTCACCCCGGACCGGACGTCGGGGATCACGTCGGTGTCGGCCAGCCGGCTCTGCAGCTCGTATTTGCGGGCCGTGAAGTTCTTCTTGGCTCCCTCGACGTCGCGTCCGGTGGAACTCGCCAGCAATGCCACGTCCAGGGCCGACATGTACTTGGTGATCGCCGGTATCACGTTGGCGCGGGCGGCGGCCAGCCGCAGGTTGCCGGAATTGGCCATGGCGGCGTCGATCCGCAACACCCCGAACACCGTCGCCAGCAGCAGCGGTACCACGGCGATCGCGACGACCTTCCATCCAACCGGCCAGTTGCTCAGCGACCAAGCCGCGGGGCGGCGCCTCGCGGGTCGCGGTCGGGCGCCGCGCACCTCGGGCGGAACCGCCGCGACCGGGGTGGTCGGGCGGGCGAACATGGTCACGTTATTGCGGCCGGGCAACCGGCCGCACCCCTGATTCGTCGCGTTCGCAGAGACCAGAGACTCATCAAACTTCCTGCCTTGTTCCGCCCGCCCCGGCAGCTGAGAGCCAACGCAAACGCCTGGCAATCCGACGAGTATGACAGGCTCCGCTGTGAACAAAGCCGAGGCCTCCCCAATTGTTACTGAGCAGATAACGTCCGCCGCAACACACCGGGCGCCGGCAGTGGTCCGAAATGCGAAGACCGCGTGTTCCGCCGCTGTCCGGCATACGAAGCGGGGTTCCGCCTTGCTCCCGAATTATGTTGTGTTGCAACGGATTAGTGCGCATCCGGGACGTCGTGCGTAGCGTTGAGCATGTCGGCGGCGGCGTTTGTCGGCCTGGTCGGGCGATGGGATAGTCCTGCATGGGGGGCCACACGGCGCCGGTGGGGAGGTGTGAGGATTCATGAGCTGCGGCGACGGTGCCTTCCCGCGCCCCGGCGACGCCGCGAGACGGCCCGAAACGGTGTTGTCGCCTGAGCGACAACACATGTACACGGTGCTCAGCGAGGTCGACGAGCTGCAACGCCGGGGTGAAACGGATTTCGAATCGGCGCTGCGCGACATCAACGCGATCACGGTGGCGTCGGTCCCCGGCGCTCAGTACCTCGGCGTGACCGTCGTCGACACCGCCGGGACCATCAAGACGTTGGCCGCCACGCACCGCTACCCGGCCTTGCTCGACGACGTCCAGCGCGATGTCCGCGAGGGCCCGTGTCTGTCGGCGGCATGGGAGCAACACACCATCCGCATCGACGACCTGACGGTCGATGGGCGCTGGCCCCGCTATCGCACCGCCGCGCTGGACCGCACCCCGGTGCGCTCGATCATGTCGTTCCGGCTCTTCGGCGCCGACAAGGCGCTGGCCGCCCTGAACTTCTACGCGGAGTCCGCCCGGGCCTTCGACGACGAGTCCGTCGAGCTGGGCCTGGTCTTTGCCGCACACACCACCGTGGTCTGGAACCTGATCCGCCGTCAACAGCAATTCCGCAGTGCGTTGGCCAGCCGCGACCTGATCGGCCAGGCCAAGGGCATTCTCATGGAACGGTTCGACATCAACGGAGTCGCCGCCTTCGAATTGTTGCGCCGGCTGTCGCAGGAATCCAACACCAAGATCGTCGAGATCGCCGAGAAGCTGATCGAGCTCAAGCACCGCTAGCCGGTAGCGCGCCAGAGCGTCCTACCGCCCCGCGTCAACCCCGCAACGTTGCGTGGGGCGAGCGGCCGTAGGTCTCTCGGTAGTAAATGGCGAACCTGCCGATGTGGGTAAAGCCCCATCGATTGGCGATCTGCTTGACCGTGGCGTGGGCCCGAGAGGAATTCAGCAGCTCGCGGTGCGCCCGGTCCAGCCGGACTCGGCGAAGATACTGCATCGGCGTGCAGTCCAGGCGCTGGCGGAACATGTACTGCAGGGCGCGCGGGGTCACGTAGACGTGGGCGGCGATGTCCGCCAACGCGATGTCTCGGTGAGCGTTTTCCTCGATGAAGGCCATGGCCCGGCGCAGCAGCACCGGCCGGGCCGAATCACGCCGGTCGGTCGGGGTGGGATCGAGCAACGCACTGTGCGGGAAGGCGTTGAGGGTGGCGACGGCCAGGTGCGCCGCCGCGGTGTCGGTCACCAGCGGCGCCGACGCGGCGCTCGGATCAGCCAGAATGTGGTCCCGCAAATAGTCGATCAAGGCGCTGAGCCTGTTGCCGGCCGCAACCGACACCGGTCGATGGCCGGTCAAGCGAACCGGCTCGTGGGCCCGGTCCGGGGCGTTGGCTGCCACGCGATCCAGCAACGTGGGGTCAAACCCGGTCAGCTGGTAGCCGGCATGGCGGACCCGCCCGGAATGAGGCAGCTCCGGCGGGCCGATCACGGCGAGCTCACCGGGGGCGCACACGTGCTGCGGTTCGCCGATGAAGTTCTCCTCGATCCGGCCACTACGGACCCGGCAGAGCAGGATCGTCCCCAGCGGGTTTGCGTCGTAGCTCATGTCGTAACTGAACGAGAGTTCGTCGACGCTGAGCGAGCCCAGGCAACGACGCCGGATACGGGCGCGGCACGTGCGGCCCTCGGCGCTGATCCGCATCTTGGTGTAGGTCCGGACGAGGAAATCTTCGGTCTCAGCGAGATCGCTGCTGTCGAAATCGACATCGCGTGGCTTGGACCGGGCGGCCGGCGCCGTCGAAATCGAGATCTCGCACCGCACTTCTCGCCCTTTCGCCGCAACGTCCGGTCGCCGTTACGGCGGCAACGCCGCCCGCGCGGTCCGGGGCCCCCGAATTCCCGATGTGGCGCGGGCCGCTGATCCGGTCCACGCAGCGCCTTACTCAACCGTACCGGCGTTGGTCACCTGGGTGCGCTTCGTCGCGATGTGGCGCGACGCCTGCGCTGAGAGGATGGCGTGGTGTTCAAGCTGATGTTTGTTTCCCCACGTATTGCGCCCAATACCGGAAACGCCATCCGCACCGCCGCCGCCACCGGTTGCGAACTGCATCTGGTGGAACCGCTGGGTTTCGACCTGTCCGAGCCCAAGCTGCGGCGGGCCGGTCTGGACTACCACGACTTGGCGTCGGTCACCGTCCATGCGTCGCTGACGGCGGCGTGGGACGCGCTGTTGCCGGCGCGGGTGTTCGCGTTCACCGCCCAGGCCGCCGTGCCGTTTTCCGACGTCCGCTACGTCCGCGGCGATGTGCTGATGTTCGGGCCGGAACCCACCGGGCTGGACGCGGTGACTCTGGCCGATGAGCACATCACCGAACAGGTGCGCATTCCCATGCTGGCGGGCCGGCGTTCGCTGAACCTGTCCAACGCCGCGGCGGTGGCCGTGTATGAGGCCTGGCGGCAGCACGGCTATTCCGGGGCCCTCTAGGGCCCCGGTTTCCTGGGAGCTAGATGCCCGTCGGCTGTGAATCAGCTGGGGTTACCGGGCAAACGCCGGATCGGGCCCGCCGGGCCGCCATACGTTACGGGAATCGCGGTTTTCGCGTGATAGCCCGAAAGGACAGCGATGTCTTACCTGGTGGCGGTCCCCGAAGCGGTCAGCGCGGCAGCGACGCAAGTGGCCGGCTTCGGCGCGGCCCTCAGCGACGCCAATTCGTCGGCGGCACTCGCCACCACCGGGTTGCTGGCCGCCGGCAGCGACGAGGTCTCGGCGGCCATCGCGTCGCTGTTTTCCGCCCACGGGCAGGCCTACCAACAGGTGGCCGCGCAGATGACGGCCTTTCACGACCGCTTCGTGCAGGCACTGACCGCCGGTGCCGGCGCCTATGCCCACGCCGAGGCGGCCAACGCCTCCCCGCTGCAGACCCTCGAGCAAGACCTGCTCGGCGCCATCAACGCCCCCACCCAGACCTTGTTGGGGCGCCCGCTGATCGGCGACGGCGCGGCCGGCACCGCGACCAACCCCAACGGAGCAGACGGCGGACTGCTGTTCGGCAACGGCGGCGCCGGCTACTCCCAACCGGCCGGCTCCGGAATGGCCGGCGGCAACGGCGGCAGCGCCGGACTGATCGGCAACGGCGGGGCCGGCGGGGCCGGCGGCGCCGGTGCGGGCGGCGGCGCCGGCGGTCACGGCGGCTGGTTGACCGGCAACGGCGGCAACGGCGGCGCCGGCGGCAATGCCGCGCTCGCCGGCGGCAGCGGCGGCAACGGCGGGGCCGGCGGCGCCGCCGGACTGTGGGGCGACGGGGGCACCGGCGGTCACGGCGGCGCCGGCCTGGCCGGCAACAACGGCGTCAATCCAACACCGACCACCGACCCGGGACTCAACGGCAAGGCCGGTGACAGCAATATCGTCGACAAGACCACCGGCAATGTCTCCGGAACAGCTGGCCATGACGGCACACCCGGTGGTGCCGGCGTCAACGGCGGCAACGGCGGCGACGGCGGCAGTGCATTTGTCAACGCCGGGACCAATAACTTCGCCCAGGGAGCCAACGGCGGCAATGGCGCCACGGGCGGTTACGGCGGCGCCACCGGCGGCAACGGCGGCGCCGGAGGTCCCGCCGCATCCGAACTCGGTACCGCGGTCGGCGGTAACGGCGGTAACGGCGGCGACGGCGGCGCCGGCACCAACGGCCAGGCCGGCGGCGCCGGCGGCGCTGGAGGCGCCGGCGGCAACGGCGGTTGGCTGGTCGGCAACGGCGGCGCCGGCGGCGCCGGCGGCAACGGCGCGATCGGCGGCAACGGCGACATCGGCGGCACCGGCGGCACCGGCGGCTTCAACGGTGTTCCCGGCGGTAACGGCGCCGCGTCGACCTTAGCCGTCGCCGCCGGCGGGTCCGGCGGCAGTGGCGGCAGTGGCGGCACCGGCGGCACCGGCGGGCACGGCGGCGCCGGCGGCACCGGC
>NZ_MVIF01000219.1 GCF_002086675.1 Mycobacterium persicum | reverse complement strand
TCGGGGAAACTCTCCATCCCCGCCCTCGGGTCACTAATTATCAGGGGGCGAGTGCCTCACCCAAGGTTGGCAGAGAGGGGGAATAACCTTCTTAAGGTGACGACCAACCACCCGCCTGCGGAACAGTGGACACCGCCATATCCCACCTACCCCCCAGCACGCTCCCGCACCTGGCCAGCAGTAGCGCTGTCGGCAGTTGCCGCCTTACTCGGCGCTGCAGCTTTGATCGTGGCATTGACCCGCCCTACGACAAGCGGACCAACCGCAAGCCGGGCAACCTCGGCGCCGCCGACGTACACCGCCGCAGAAATCGCCGCCGCGCATCAGAAGTTGTGCGAGATCTACAGGCTGGCGGCGCGTTCCGTCCAAATAGACACCAATAGCGGCAACCAGGCGCTCGCCGGCATTTCGACAGTTAACGGGGCGGTGATGCTTGAGCAAGCGGTTAATACCGCTCCAGCGCTTACGTCCGCCGACCGCACCGCCGCACTGACACTGGCTGAGGCATACACCAGCGCCAATGCCAAAGCCAGCTCTTTGCATCGCGACGACCCAGAGTGGCAAGCGGTGGTGGACGACGTCAACGCCAAAGACTCGCACATGAAGGCCGCGTGTGGTGCCGGCTGACCTGCCGCCCGGCAAGTGGTCCGCATTGCTGGTAGGCGGGTGGTGGTCGGCACGACCCGACGCGGTGACCGCCGGCATTGCGTATTGGCACCACGCAGGAGAGGTGAAGGGACAAGAGATGGGTGATCTGCAAACCCAAAGATCGCAGCTAACGGTAAATCAGGGAAGAACCGCCGAAGACTTGATAGAACGTTATTGGCGGAGCGAACAACGACTGGCCACTATCATTCAGCAATGCGAGGCCAAAAGTAACCAATGCGATCGTGTCGCTGATGCCGTAAATCATTTGCGTGACCGTTTAACCGAGATCGCCCAATCCGGTAATAAGCAGATCGACGATATTCTTTCCGGCAACAGCTCTACGGAAGCGAAAGTCGCCGCAGTCAATGCGGTTATTACCGAGAAAAACGCGGACGCCGCCAATGCCGGAGTAAATGCGATGGCGAACGTTATCGACGCCACGCAGCGGGTGCTCGACGCAACCATCGGCGGCGACGCGCGGAAGTGGCTACGTGATCACGGTGTGAACCTCGATGGTCCCCCGCCGTCGCGTCCGGTCACTGCCGCCGACTTGAATGCCTCGCACGCTCCAACGTCGCCAGAGACGTCCGCATTCGGCGCTGATCGGCCCGCGCCCGGTACATCCGTACCGGGCGCGGACGCGTCGCCGCCAGGGTCAGCGTTTGGCGGTAATCGACCGGGCCCAGGGGCGCCGCAGCAGCAGCAAGAGGTCACGCCTATGCCGTCGACAGCGCTCGCGTTCGGCGGTGATCAGTCGGCGCCCAAAGGACCGTCGCTTCCGAACACCGTCGAACCCAACCTCCCTCCCAGTCTGCCTCCCGTTGGTCTCGGTGGGACGTCGTTGCGAGGCATTTCGACACCCGGGGCGACCGGCATACCAGCAGCGGCCAGCGCACCTTTATCACCGCAGTCCCTAAGCCAGTCGTTTACCACCGGCATGATGACCGGAGCGCCGGCGGCTGCCGGTGCACAGTCGTTGTCCGAGGGCACAATCCACGCGGCCACAGAGCCTTTGGCACCAACTACGCCACCCGCGACTGCGCCGATTGCCGCCGCTCCAGCAATCGCGACCGGCGCCGCCGCCGTCCCTCATGTTCCCGACATGAGCGCGGCCGCAGCTCCGACCCCGGTCGTATCACCGACG
>NZ_MVIF01000218.1 GCF_002086675.1 Mycobacterium persicum | reverse complement strand
GGACCACACTACTGGTCACCGATCTCGCCGGAGGCTGGATTCCACCCCATGTCCGGCTGCCCGCCCATGTGACGCTGCTGGAGCCAGCACCACGACGTCACGATGCCAATGTTGAAGACCTCTTAGCATGGTGGCAACCAAGCCCTCGCAGGCGTTGCCCTGGTCAACGGGGCGCTGATGCTGGAACAGGCAGTCAATGCGACCCAAGCACTGTCACCCACCGATCGCGCCGCCGCGTTGGCGCCGGCAGAAGCCTTTACCAACGTTAACGCCGTGGGTAGCTTTGCACCGAGAGACGATCCCGCCTCCAGGCAGCAATAAATGATGCCAATGCGAAGGACGCCCGGATGAAAGCCGTGTGCGGTGGCGGCCGATCTCCCACCCGGCAAGTGGTCGATATTGCTGGTTGGTGGGTGGTGGCCGGCTCGGCAGAATGCTCCCGCGGCCGGGGTCTCGTATTGGGGCCAGGCGGGGCAAGTTAAGCGCCAAGAGGCTAGCGATCTGCAAAACGCACGGACGCAGTTGGCCGTAAACAAGGGCCAAACCGCCGAAGATTTGCTGGAGTGGTATTGGCGGGGTGAGCAGCGTATGACTACTATCGCCCATCAGTGTCAAGTGAAAAGTGAACAAAGCGACAGAGCCGCAGATGCGATCAACAAAGGCCAAGTGAGCCTGGCGCGAACTCTGCCCTACAACGTGGTTCGTCGCTATTCACGCGATACTCCTTCGAAGAAGCCTGAGCATCGACCGTCTCGCCCTTTCGGGGGGCGTCTCGGCACCACAGGGTTCATCGACATCGACGCAGCCAAACAGACACTGGAGTGCATGCCGGCGTCAGCAGGAATAGCCTTACTCAGGTGACGACCCTTCCGCCCACGACAGGCCAATGGACACCGACCCATCCCACGCAGCCGGGAACAGGCACTCGCGTTTGGCAAGCATTGGGCTTGGCCATCGCCATTCTGCTGGGCGCCGCAGCTTTGATCGTGGCGCTAACAGGCCCGACGACTAGCAATCCAACCGCTTCCCCGAAAACGTCCGCCCCGCCGACGTATACCGCTGCTGACATCGCCGCAGCGCACCAGAAATTGTGTGAAGTGTACAAGCTGGCCGCACGTGCGGTCCAGGTAGAAACCAACGGCGCAAGTCCTGCACTCGCAGGGGTAGCCGCCGTGAATGGCGCCTTAATGTTGGAGACCACGATAAATACAGCCCCGGCGCTCGCTTCAGGCGATCGCGCCGCGGCGCTGGCACTTGCCGAGGCATACAGCAACACCACAGCAACGAGTAGCATTGCCAGCGGGCGTGATGATCCGACGTGGCGCGCGGCACTTGATGATGTCAATGCTAAGGATGCCCGCATGAAGGCCCTGTGCGGTGTCAGCTGATCTGCTCCCCGGCAAGCGGTCGGTTTTATCGGCGGGTCCGAATAGCCCTACTGAGGTGACGAGTAATTACCTAGCGTCAGAACAGTGGAGACCACCGTATCCCGCCTACCCAACTCCGCGTTCGCGTACCTTCCCTCTGGTGCTCCTGGCCGCCGCCATACTAGCTTCGCTTGGTGAGGGCGAACTTCGCTTGGTGAGGGCGAAGTTTACGATCAGACCAAGTTGGGGTTCAAGCTGCGGTGAGTGCTGCGTTTGTGAATTGATTCAGGGTTTTGTCAAGCTGCCGCCAGGCTTGGGCAAGATTGCTGTGGCGAGCGAGATCTGTTGGGAGCCTTGGGTCTAAGGGCTCGCGCAGTAATTAGGTAGGTGGTGTCGGGCGTGTCGGGGTGTGGTGGGCGGTGAGTGTGTAGTTCCAGTCG
>NZ_MVIF01000217.1 GCF_002086675.1 Mycobacterium persicum | reverse complement strand
CCCCGACGAGCAGACCGTCGACGGGACCGAGAAGGAGGCTGCCTGAAAATTCGATCCACAGGTATTGACTATTGCTCACGAGACCGCCGTCCATCTCCTGGCCCTGCAGCGGTTGGACACCGAAGTCATGGAAGCGCACAACCGCTGGCTTGAAAGGGTCAAAGCGAAGGTTGAACGGTCGGGCCGCGAGTGGAATCGCGAAAATTTCCTGCGGTACGTCCGCCTGCGGGAGCACGAGTGAATCCCGTGGCCGGCGACCGGCGCGGCCCGGTAGTGGTCGGTGGCGTCGTCGTGCTACACGGCGATGACATCCGGCACATGCTGTTGGCGGTTCGGCACATCATCGGCCGGCGCCGCCGCGAGCACCTGCCCGTGCCCCCGGAGTGGTCGGCGCTGGAAGTCGCTCTGGCTCAGGCCATGTCCGCGGGTCCGCAGTCGGACGCCGCTGCGCAGTCTGTCAATGAGACTTGGCTTAGCACACGAGAAGTCGCAGATCGAACGGGATGGACCGAGAGATACGCCCGACGTCGGGCAAGCCAGCTCGACGGCAGGCGCGAAGGTGGCCGGTGGCTCATCCCAGAGAGCGCCGTCACGGAACACTTGGAAGGGCAACGCGAATGAGCAAAATCCCCGGCTGGATCGGGCACCACGACTTGGAGGGCCGACTCCGCGATCCGCTGCCCGCCCACCTGGCCGACGCCGCGGCCGTGGAGGCGGTATTCACCCCGCCCGCGCAATGGCTAGCTGTCCGCCAGCGCTGGGCCGCCTTCATCGACACGAGCACGCCACATGTCGATCAGCTGCTGCAGCACATCACATCCGGGGCCGGAGACCTGCCTGGTCTGCGGGCCGCGGCGCTGGCCGAGCTGGCCGCTACCGGGGCCGCCGACGCCGAGTTACGGCAGCAGTTGGCCGTCCGGGTGTGCCACGAGCTGACCCGCTTGTGGCCGGCGGAAAAGGCATACACGGCCGCGGCCAAGGCGTTCGACGCCGCGGTGAGGGCGTTCAGCGGCAGCGACGAAACCGAGCTGGACCACGCGGCTATCGCCCTTGTTGCCGCTGCCCGGTTGTGTGGGGCTGAACGGAACGCGGCCAAGTGGGCTACCGACCGTCTGCAGTTCACCTTGTGCGTCGATCCGCGCCGGGCGCACCTGCGCAAGTTGGTCACCGCGTTCGTCGTGCCCGGCGAGGCTCAACGCGAATACGGCACCGGCAGATGGAACGCGCTACTCAAGCTCGGCGCCGGGCTGCGTGCCGCCACCGACCCGCTGCGCGCTGCGCCCGAGCTGCCAGCCCACGTGACGTGCGTCGATGAGCACCGCGTCATCCAACGCTGGGACCCCCTCGACGGTGAACCGCCGACAGGGTGGCGCCAGGTTCCAGACGGCTGGATCGGGGGATGAGCCGCCGGTCGCGTGGGGCAACTCTGACACGGCGGACCCACGCGACCGGCCCCCAACGGGCTGGTGGTGTCCGGGCGTCAAACTCACCGCGACCATGCGGACTGCAAGGGAGATCGTCACATCGCTGCAACCCCTTCCCCGGCGGCCTGGCACACTTGGACCCAAGGCGGTCGGGCAGCGGACGGCCCTGCGCCCGGCACCACCCCGAAATGATGAGCTCTACGGTTATGGGTTTTTGAGCAAACGGCCAAGGGGAGACGCGCAATCGCCGGGTCGCGGCGTGTACGGGTCTGGCGTCTGGAACACTTCGGCGGCGTTTGCCCCCCAGGGCTCCGGCGCTGGGCTTCTTCACGTAATTAAAGAATGGCGAATTGCATTAATCGCGCGAATTGCTTGGCATAAATTTGGCGAAAGAATGGCGTCACTGAGGGCGGAGAATGGTCGCATGGATGGGTACCCCCCTACCCTATGCGCGCCGGTGACCCACCCCCTCAGGGTAC
>NZ_MVIF01000216.1 GCF_002086675.1 Mycobacterium persicum | reverse complement strand
TCGGCGCTCGGCGCCGACGGGATCAGCGGCATCGTGCTGGTCGCGCTGCTGGTGTGCTTGATTCCCACCACAATTGGGGCGCTGCTGTCGGCGATCGGCATCGCGGGCATGGACCGGCTGGTGCAACGCAACGTGCTGGCGATGTCCGGGCGAGCCGTCGAAGCCGCCGGTGACGTCAACACGCTGCTGCTGGACAAGACCGGAACCATCACCCTCGGCAATCGGGAGGCATCGGAATTCATTCCGGTGCATGGGATCAGCGCCGCCGAGCTCGCCGACGCCGCACAGCTGGCCAGCCTGGCCGACGAAACGCCGGAGGGCCGCTCCATCGTCGTCTACGCCAAACAGGCCTACGGATTGCGCGCCCACACACCGGGGGATCTCGACGACGCCTGCTGGGTGGAATTCACTGCGGTGACCCGGATGTCGGGTGTGGACCTGGACGGGCGCAAGCTGCGTAAGGGAGCGGCCAGCTCGGTCGCCGAATGGGTACGCGGCAACGGCGGCGAGGTTCCGGCCGAACTGGGGCACATTGTCGACGGCATCTCCGCTGCCGGGGGGACCCCGCTGGTGGTGGGCCGGGTGGATCACCGAAAGGCGCAGGTGCTCGGCGTCATCCACCTCAAGGACGTGGTCAAGCAGGGAATGCGGACCCGGTTCGACGCGATGCGCCAGATGGGAATTCGCACCGTGATGATCACCGGCGACAACCCGTTGACCGCCAAGGCAATCGCGGACGAAGCCGGGGTCGACGACTTTCTGGCCGAGGCCACACCCGAGGACAAGCTGATGCTGATCAAAAGGGAGCAGCACGGCGGCCGCCTGGTCGCGATGACCGGCGACGGCACCAACGACGCGCCGGCGCTGGCGCAGGCTGATGTGGGGGTGGCGATGAACACCGGCACCGCCGCCGCCAAGGAGGCCGGCAACATGGTGGACCTGGACTCCGATCCCACCAAGCTCATCGAGATCGTGGAAATCGGTAAGCAACTGCTGATCACCCGCGGCGCATTGACCACATTTTCGATCGCCAACGACATCGCCAAGTATTTCGCGATCATCCCGGCGATGTTCGTGGCGCTGTTTCCCGGCTTGGATCTGCTCAACGTGATGCGGCTACACAGCCCGCAATCGGCCATCCTGTCCGCGGTCATCTTCAACGCCGTCGTCATCGTCGCGCTGATTCCGCTGGCATTGCGCGGGGTGCGCTATACGCCCAGTCGTGCCTCGAAACTGCTCAGCCGCAACCTCTACCGCTATGGAGTAGGCGGGCTGGTCGCGCCGTTCATCGGGATCAAGGTCATCGACCTGGTCGTCCAACTACTGCCCGGGATGTCGTAAATGGTTCGCCAATATTGGGCCGCACTGCGGGCCCTGCTGGTTTTCACGGTCATCCTCGGCTTCGGCTACCCGCTACTCGTCTGGTTGGTGGCGTGGCTTCCCGGGCTGCACGACAAGGCGCAGGGTTCCCTCGTCGATGCCGGCGGTAAACCGGTCGGCAGCAGCCTGATCGGACAGTTGTACCTCGATGCCGCCGGGCGCCCGTTGCCGCAGTACTTCCAGGGACGGCCCTCGGCGGCAGGCGCCGGATATGACCCGTTGTCCAGCGGCGCCAGCAATCTGGGGCCGGAGAGCATCGTGGATATTCCCGCCGACCCGGCGAAGCTGGCGGCCGGCGCCAGTCCGGCCGAGGCCGGTTTCCGGCCCAGTCTGCTGACCCAGGTGTGTTCGCGCAGTGCGGCGGTGTCGCGACTCGAGGGCCTCGACCCGGCGGGGGGATCACGGCCGTTCTGCACGCCGGGG
>NZ_MVIF01000215.1 GCF_002086675.1 Mycobacterium persicum | reverse complement strand
ACCGGATTATCCCTGCTCAGAGCACCATTCTTCGTTCAAGACACACCATCAAGATCAACCGGCGCGAAAGCCCGAGGCTAAGTCGTCCGGCTGCTAGTGCGGCGGGCTGGTGGAGCGGTGAGCAGACGACCTTGTTGTCGACACGCCTAGAGCGGATTCACGTAACGCCGGGGTTCATCGGCCACCGGCAGGGCTGCATTGCGCGATGTTTCCGGGGCAGGCATCGTCGGCGGCGTATACCGACACTCGTTGGGAATGTCTGACACACGCTCTGGGAGGCCTTCGGTTTGATCACCTCGCCAGTGGATGGTGTCTAGATCATCCTGTGGCTCACCGCAAACCGGACCCGACCAGCCCTCTTCAAAGTCGAGGAAGTAGTAATACAACGCCGGGTCATCAAAGTCGGTCCACGGCCCAGGATCTATGAGGGACTTCCTGGTGTCACGGACAAGGCCCCAGGTAATTTCTGACGGTGCCGCCTGGTACACCAGGTACATCATGGGACCTTCGGTCCACGCATGGGAAACCAAAAACACGTAGCATCCCGGCACTTCTCTCCCGGCATTGTCAGCGTTCTTAATTACGATGTGCCGCAACAACTTTTGCAGCACATCGGCGGCGAACTGCCGCCTCGATTCCGGCGGATCAGTTGATGGGGCGATAGCTGTTTACCCTTGGCGGTGTCCAGATCCAGTTCGGCCCAATTTCTACCACTCCACTACCCCCTGCCAGGAGATACATGGTGATCACCCCCTTCTGTCCGCCGCCGGGCACGGTCGGATTGCCTTGGCTACGTGGGCGATTCGTGAGACCATCGCCAGAGGGCGGCAGCCATCGGGTTTTGCCGTACGAGCGTCGTTCATGGCGAATACGTGTACTGCTCGCGCACCTCCATCACTGATTCCCACTGGGGGAATCCGGCGATTATTTCCGCATCGGAGAACTCCGTCATGTCCGGTGGCGCGCCGCCTAGGCCATCGACGTGTCCGATGTAGATCCGAGCGGTTAGTCCCGACAGGGACAACCAATCGAAGTTCAAGACGTACTCGGTCAATTTTTCAATGGCGGGCATCGCCCTTGGATCAGCGACTGTGCCGGGACGATCCGCGTCCCTTGCCCATATGTCACCACCATTCGGTGCGATCAGCGGAGGGCTATTAGACGTTGTCGGTGTCCAATAGCCTCGTGTGGAGTACCACGGATACTGGCGACTGGCATCGTTCGACCAAGCGACCTTCCCGACGCCCGTTACCACGACGAGAGCGGTATTTGAATCCTCGAAACCGCTCCATCGGATATCGAAGATAACGCCGGCGCGCGAGCGCTGCGGCGAAAGGCGCATATCAATAAACTCGGCTTCATTTAGAGCGCCCTGCTCGATTAATGGGTTCGCCCTAGAAGCTGTAGTCAGCATGACCTCGGGCGCGAACTCATAAAGTTCGCGAATCGAATAAGCGTTCATATGAAAGATCCTAACATCAGTTTGGCACGGGTATATGCGCATAGGGATCTGAAGATGACACCGTCCGACCAGTGAACGGGTCCACTTCTTGACCCATAATATTGAGGTAATTCAAATACCCGTGGGGGTACTGTGCTGTTGGTTCCATCACTCGGATCGATACGACGCGTGGATCAATGCCTGGTTGATTTGGAGTTATCGAATAGATCCAACCTTGTCCAGAGTTCGCCGGGGTGTCTGAGATAACTCCAGGCGGAATACCGGGGAGGTTAACTCCGCCCGGGCCGATAACATTCGTGGGCGGGTGCTGCTGCGGTAAGACGTCTAGGTATTGTTGCTTTTCGGCGTTAAGCCGTAGGGTTTCGACATGGAAATCAGCTCTTCGTGGATCGCTGGGAGGCAGTGACTCAATAAAAGGTTTATAGATATGGTTGTGCTCCCATATCCGGCTCTTCGCAGATGAGGGTGTAGAGGTGGTCGGCGCGTCGTTGCCGGGATAGGGGTCGAGGTCTTCCGAAGATGAG
>NZ_MVIF01000214.1 GCF_002086675.1 Mycobacterium persicum | reverse complement strand
TCACCAACTACATTGCCAGATCGCTACTGGAAACCGGTGGATTCAGACCCCAACTACACCCTCGATTGTGAAGAGCCGTATTGGATAAGAGCCGGTCCACCAGCGCGCCAGATCTCGGAACTATCTCGGCGGGGCCAGGCAGCCATGCCCGCGTAATGTCAATGACGTGGACAAACAATGATCCGCTTGATTGGTTCGGCGAGTGATTTCCCTATCGCCGCCACGCCGGGAAGGCAATGCCCTGCCCCCTGCGGTCGGGGCCTGATCGTTGATGCGCACCGACGCCGGCCAACTGCGCGGCGTATAGCAAGAACTTCCTGGTCAGCCCGTGGCGACCGGCTGCGAGGCCGAATGTGTTGCCCGGCGGTTTGAGATCAGCACGCTCAGCACCCGGCGATTGCCGGAGACGCCAATACCCGGCGACGGGTTTATCAGCGGAAAATTGGCGTTCGGGCCCCGCTAGAAAAGGTTCTTGAAGAAGCCCGAAAGCCCGTTGCCGAAGACCAACAGTCCCGAGCTTCCCGTCCCGGAGTTCAGGATGCCCGACGTCGTGACGCCCGCGATGGCGATGCCCGCGTTCTGGACAGCCGCATTATAGAAACCCGCGTTCCCGTAACCGGTGTCGAGCGCGCCAGAGTTGCCGCCGAAGATGCTCGTGGTACTGGTGTTGACGTAGCCCGAGTTGCCGAATCCCGAATTTTGAATACCCGAGTTGCCGCTACCATTTGGGTCGTTCTGACCGAAGCCTGAGTTACCGGTGCCGACATTGAAGAAGCCGGAGTTAGGTCCGGGATGGGCTATAGCGCTGAAGAACCCGGTGTTGAGCGCGCCACCGTTGAAGCCGCCGGTATTGGTGTTGCCCGCGTTTGCGAAACCGGTATTGACGTCGCCCGCGTTCCCGAACCCGGAATTGATGTCGCCTGCGTTGAAAAAGCCGGTGTTGACGTTGCCCGAGTTACCGAAGCTGGTGTTCGAGTTGCCAGCATTGAAGCTGCCGGCATTGAAGTTGCCGGAATCGAAGAAGCCGAAGTTGCCGGCCCCCGCATTTACGGCGCCGGTGTTTGTGCTGCCGGCGTTCCAGAACCCGGTGTTGACGCTGCCCGCGTTACCGAAGCCGGTATTTCTCACGCCAGAATTGCCGAAGCCCACGTTGTCGGTCCCGGAGTTGAAAAAGCCCACGTTACCGCTGCCTGAGTTGAACAAACCGATATTGTTACTGCCGGAGTTCAACGCGCCGAAGCCGATTTGGCCGTTGCCGGTGAGCCCGATGCCGATATTGTTGTTCCCGGTGTTGCCGAAGCCGAAATTGCCATTGCCGGCATTGCCGAAGCCGACGTTGTTACTCCCGGAATTTCCGCTGCCGAAATTGAAGTTACCACCATTACCGTTGCCGAAATTCGTGTCGCCGATATTGCCGCTGCCCACGTTGGTGTTGCCGATATTTCCGCCACCCAGATTGGTGCTACCGATATTGCCGCCGCCCAGATTCTGGCTGCCGAAGTTTCCGCTACCGAAGTTGAGGTTGCCGACGTTGCCGCTGCCCAGGTTGATGTCGCCCTGGTTGCCGCTACCGACGTTGGTGCTGCCGATATTGCCGCTGCCCAGGTTGAACGAGCCGACGTTGCCGCTGCCGATGTTCGCGTCACCGATGTTGCCGCTACCGAGGTTGAGGGAGCCGATGTTGCCGAAACCGAAGTTGATGCCCTGAAGAGGTGCCGGGACTACGCTGGCCGCCTGCGCCGCCGGTGCGCCGGCCGTCGCGCCACCGATCAGACCCGACAACCCGGGCAGCCCCGCCACCGAACCCGACCACGACGCCAACTGAGCAGCCGCCGCCGAAACCCCACCGTGATAACCCACCATGGCCGCCACATCGGCCGCCCACATCTCCTCATACACACCCTCGGCAGCCGCAATCGCCGGCGCATTCTGACCAAACAGATTCGACATCACCAACTGCACAAACACATTGCGATTAGCCGCCACCGCCAACGGATGAACCACCGC
>NZ_MVIF01000213.1 GCF_002086675.1 Mycobacterium persicum | reverse complement strand
GACACCACCCCCACCCAAGACCGCCTCGCAAACCTCTTCGACATCCACCGCTACGCACCCACCCGCTGACCAGCACAAACACGACGGTGGGTAATACACCCACCAACCCCAAAAACCGCCACCTACCAGCACAAACAGCGCTGACCAACCATCGACGGTGGAAACTCCCGCTAGCGGGTCAATTTTCAAATGTCGTCAGGGCGTCACTCTTCATACGCCATTGACAACACGCAAGGGAGTGGGGACTTCTACCTGGCCACCAATAGGACATCCACCTGGCCATCAGTGGGGACCTACAACTGGTCCATAAATGGGGACTTTCACATGACCACGGACAGGGTGGTCTGCATCCCCGATACCCGAGCACGCGGACTAGCATGGACGCGTCGTCCGGAGCGGCGATGTTCATCTTCGCGTCTTTCGGCATTACAGTCTCCTTCCCTTCTCGATACCGCAGCCGTCCTTCCCCAAGTGCCGGGCTTTCCCGGCTCGGAGTACTACGACGGCTGCGCCCCATCCCGACCCGATCGGCGGTCGGTGCGCCCAGCCGAATCCTCTGGCCGGATGCCCAGAGGATCGGCGGGACCGGGATGGTTCCCGTGTTCACTGTGATTCGCTCGACGAAGAAGGAGCCCGACTCTGCCCCTGCGGCATCACCAGGGCTAACCCGCAGCACTTAACCGTGGACTCCCGGCCGACCGTCCTATCCGACCCAGGAGGTCCCCACCAACACTCGATGAGATGCGCACCGCCCACGGCCCATATCCGCCAGATTCGAGCCGGTGCAAGATGAAGGGACGTAAACGTCGGTTCCTTGCGTACTCCTTTTCCGTCCCGCTCGCCGGACCCGCACCATCTGGCAGTGCTGGTACGTCCCGGCTTTGTCAGGGCCGCTTGCCGCCCTCCCGGGTCGGGCTGCCCTCAGCTCCACCGTCCCGCCGCGACGGGATCGGCGACGTAGGTCTTTCACCTCCGTTCGAATCAATAGCGCCTCACGGCGCACCGGGCGTTCTTTGCGCACGATCAGACGCATCCCGGGCGGCCAGGTCGACAGGTCGCACACCCCGGTGGCTTCAGCTACCAGGTGCCGTCGCGGATACCGCCGTTGGCGTCGTAGACCGGGGTCCACGCCGAGGCCGGGATTGCCGCGATCGCACCGGCCATCGCCTCGGTCAGCCCGAACCCGACCGTATATGCCAGGCGCCGGGGTCAGATAGTCGAGGAACTCATGAGTCCCGCCGCCGGCATCGACGCGGACCAACACCTTCTTGCCGATCCCGATACCCCTCGACATTGGGCACCTGAGCCAGCGCGTCGGCGAGCACCCACATGTGGTCATCGGCGGTGTGGCCCCGGCATTGCCGGGGCGCAACAAGATCGCCAACGGCTCACCGGTGCCCTCGCATCCGTGGTCGACGAATGCGCACAAGGGGTGAACCCCTAGCCACGCTTGAATGTCGGGGCCGCAGATTCCTTATCGCTGTGGGCAGTCACCAGGGTGGCATCCAGATCAATGATCAGCGGATGCTCAGCATCCTCGATACCTCTGAGCTGACCATATAGCGGCATCGCACACCAAGCGAAACCACGGCTTGTCGCGGATTCACCGAGCCTCCCCGCGTCAACGCGGCAGCCACTACCGGCTTCCCAAAGATCCGTATTGCGGTTTATAGTGGATCGCATTACGGATCATCGACTCAACCCGACCGACAGGAGGTACAGCGCTCCAAAACTCGGGTTGGCTACGCAAGCTGGCAAACCCTTCACACGCCTACCGGGACGTGGTGCGAGCGACGTGTAACGCCCGCAGCTGGCAGGCCGAACTACTGGAAGTGACCTATCCGAGAAAGAGCTCGTCTCGTAGCCTTCCCGGATCGGCAACGACGGTTAGCAAATGAGAAGACAGGAGTTTCCCGTGACAGATCGCAAAATCCGACTCAAGCCGATCGGCGCCGGCCTCGGCATGGCTGGCATCGGCATCGCAGCCGCCGCTCTCATGAGCTATGGGATGACCGGTACCTCGACTGCCGACACCAACTTCAAACAAGCCCCGGCAACAATCACGGCTACCGAGGGCACGGACACGGTGACCGCAACCGTCGACGTAACGACCCCGAC
>NZ_MVIF01000212.1 GCF_002086675.1 Mycobacterium persicum | reverse complement strand
ACACATCAGCACGAGACAGCAGCCCATATCGCCAGCTCAGAACACTAATCCCCAGTCAGAACCCGTCGTAACTTCGGTCTAAAACAAGGCGGACTCATTCACTGGGGGCCATGCCAGGGGACTTACCCGTGTTGTCGTCGCCAGCGTGACAACAACAGTGGATATTTACAATTCCTCGTGAGTGCGATCAGATGATCAGTTCGATGAGGTGTTGGGCCAGCGCGTTGGGGCTGGGGTGGTCGAAAACCACGGTGGCCGGCAGTGTCAGCCCGGTGTGTTGGGTCAAACTGTTGCGTAGTTCTAACGCGGTCAAAGAATCGATACCGAGGTCTTTAAACGGGCGGTCGGGATCTAAAGCGGCCGGATCAGGGTGAGCGAGCACCGTGGCCGTGATCGCGGTAACCATCGAGATCACGGTTTGGCGTTGCTGGGCAGCGCTTTGACCGGCCAGCTGCGCCATGACGGTGCTGGCCGGCGAATGGGCCTGAGGGCGCACGGTGGTTAGGGCGGTTATTTCGGTGAGCAGCGGGTGGGCGCGCCTGGCGGTGAAGATGTCGAGGAATTGGTTCCAATTGACATCGGCCACGGTGATGTGGGTGTCGTTGGTGTTGAGGCTGTGCTGCAGTGCGTTAAGGGCGGTTTGGGGGGGGATGGCGTTGATGCCGATGCGGTGGAAGTGCTCCAGGATGTGAGGAGCCAAACTGGCGTGGGTGGGTTGTTGGTCTGCCCACAGGCCCCAGGCTATCGATAGTGCCTGGGTGCCGGTGTGGGCGCGTAGTTGGCAGGCCAGGGCGTCAAGGTGGGCGTTGGCGGCGGCGTAGCAGCCTTGGTGGGCGCCGCCCCAGGTCGCTGCGGCTGAGGAGAACAGGATGAAGGTGTCAGGTGGGTCCTCGCTGAGCAGTTCCGCAAGGTTGTCGGCTCCGATGGCTTTGCTGTAATCAGCGCAGAATTGGGCGGTGGTGACCTCGGAGATGAGGTGGTCTGTGATCGTTGCTGCCGCGTGAACGACGGTACGTATGGGTCCATGTTGGCGACGGGCTTGGGTGAGAAAGGCTGCTAAAGCATGGCGGTCGGTGACATCGACTGAGGCTAATGTGGTGCTCACCCCGGCAGCGTGAAGTTCTTTTTGCAGTTGTGTCCCTGAAGAGCTGTGCGCAGCGGTACGGCTGACCAAGATGAGGTGACTGGCTCCAGCCCGGGCAAGCCAGTGGGCGATGTGTTTGCCTAGCCGCCCTGTCGCCCCGGTGATTAATGCTGTTCCCGACGAGGTCCAGCCGGGCTCCACATGGGCCGGCAGCGGTGCCGGATAAAGACGTCGAGCGCTGATCTTGTGCGCGCCTATGGCAAGTTGATCTTCAGATTGCGGACAACTCAAAAGGGTGTAAAGCTGCCTTAAGTGTTGCGGCGTGGGCAATTCGGGAAGGTCGATAAGCCCTCCCCACCGGTCGGGGTGTTCTAGACACAGCGATTGTCCTAGACCCCACACAGCGGCCTGGGCGCAGCTGGCGGGCTCACCGCCGCCAGCTACCTCGACCGCGCCTTGAGTCACGAGCCACAAAGGGACACTCAGGCTGCTGTTGGCGTAGGCCTGCCCGACCAGCAACGTAGAAATCAGCCCGCGTGATATCCCCGGAAAATCCGGATGAGGCCGTTCATCAAGCGCTAAAAAAGATACAATTCCATCGCAGTGAGCACCCGCAACAGCCGTCGATAATAAACCCGTCAACGAATTACTACCGACGTCGCTGGGATTGACAACCAAAATTTCGATATCCGAACCATAATGCTCAGACAAACCAGTCACCCAGGAATCACTATCGGCCTGCTCGGGAAACGCCACAACAAGCCATCGTTGCCGGGTCGGCCCTAACTCATTTAACACCACACTTTGCCAACCGACCCGATACCGTAACGAGTCCACCACCACACGAGCCTGACGATCTGCACGCCATCGCCGCAAAGCCCCCACCACCGCAGGCAGCGCCGCCGCATCCCCATCACCAAGAGCCAACATCTGCGCCACCGTGTCGATGGCCTGCTCATCAACGGCTTTCCACAGCAAATCTTCCCCCGCAGCGCTGACATCGGCGCTCGAGGCGGTGCTGGGGGTTAGCCAGAAACGGCGGTGTTGGAAGGGGTAGGTGG
>NZ_MVIF01000211.1 GCF_002086675.1 Mycobacterium persicum | reverse complement strand
CGGCAGCGGCGGTACCGGCGGGGCCGGCGGGCTGCTCCTCGGCGCCGGCGGCGCCGGCGGTGCCGGCGGCTTCGGCGCGGGTACCGGCGGCATCGGCGGCCAAGGCGGAATGCTGTTCGGCAATGGCGGCGTCGGCGGTACCGGCGGGTTGGGCGACACCGGCGGTACCGGTGGGGTCGGCGGAACCGGCGGTCTGTTCGCTACCGGCGGGGCCGGCGGCGCCGGCGGTGGCGGCCCCAACGGCGGGACCGGCGGGGCCGGTGGCACCGCCAACGGAGACTGGGCAGCTCATGGTTACCCGCAGGACAGCCAGGACACTGTCTCCGGTGGTCATGGCGGTGACGGCGGCGATTCACTGTCCAACGGCGGCACCGGCGGTGCCGGCGGCGCCGGCGGCAACGGCGGTAATGGCGGCCGCCTCGTCGGCGTCGGTGGCGCCGGTGGCGGCAGCGGCAGCGGCGGCGCCGGTGGTAGCGGCGGTACCGGCGGGGCCGGCGGCGCGGGTGGCCAAGGCGGCAACGCTGAAGGCGGGACCCCCGACGTCCTGGGCGGTAACGGCGGCGACGGCGGTAACGGCGGGGACGGTGGCACCGGCGGTAACGGTGGCACGGCTGGGACCACCGCAGGCACCGGCGGGTCCGGGGGATTGATCGGGATGGCCGGCAGCGCGGGCGACCGCGGCGTAGGCGGGGCCGGCGGCCCAGGCGGTCCCGGTGGTGCCTACGGTCCCGGCGGCGCGGGCGGTACGGGATTCCTGTCGGGCAGTGCGGGCGCCAATGGCAGCGTCGGCAACGACGGCGCAGCGGGACAACACGGCTGATCTTCGTCGCTTGTGCGCGGCGCAACGGTCCGTTCGCAAACTACCGCAAGGCGCCGGTAGTCGGCCCATGTGGCTTCAAGCATTTGGCCGAGGGACCGGGCAGCTGCGGATTACCTTTCATGGCAACGGTGTTGCGCATGTAGCCTCGGTTAGCTGCCCCACAGGTGTGGCACCCGAGGTAGCCGCGGCGCCGGGCCGTATGCCAGCGCCGACGCGCTGCGGGGTGGGGCCCACAAGCGCAAGCCGTGGGCCCATGACGTCGCTGGCTGGCACACCGAGCTCTACGTCGACGCTGCGCGATTGCCCGAACTTGTCCCGCAGTTGGCCCGCCTGCTCCCGGATCAGCATTGATCATCTAGGCTTGTCGGCGGCCGGGCTGCCTCGGCTGCTTGATGCGGTCGATCGCGGAATACGAGTCAAAGCAACGGGATTCGGGCGTTTGAGCCTCAACGTTGCCGATGCGCTGCGCCGCATCGACGCCGTCAACCCTCAGGCCCTGATGTTCGGCACCGACCTGCCCGGCACCCGGGCGCCTCGCGCGTTCACTGCAGAAGACCTCGACGTGATCAGCGACACTCTGGGAGATGACGCCTCGCAACGGCTCAGCGACAACGCCCGATCCTGGTATCGAATCTGACGCACGGGAAGGGTTGCGGCGCTGTGCATTACCCAAGCATGCGTGAGACGCAACGGTGTGTTCGCAATCTTTTGCTAGACCACGGCGGCCGTGCTGCTTAGCGTCGTGTGTGACCGAGGTCACCCTGGCCTGGCTGGTGCGTTATTGGCTTTGTTTGCAACGGCTTTGGCCATGTACAGGAGTGCGCCTTCGGTCCCGCATTGGTCGGAGGTATGGCGATGTCGTTGGTAAGCGTGGCGCCCGAGGTGGTCGCGGCGGTGGCCTCAGATGTGGCGCGAATGGGCTCGTTGATCGGAGACGCCAATCTGGCGGCAGCAGGGCCGACCACCCTACTGGCCGCCGCTGGTGCCGACGAGGTCTCCGCAGCCATCGCGACGCTGTTCTCCGGCCACGCTCGGGAGTTTCAGGCGGTCAGCCGGCAGGCGGCACTGTTTCATGACCAGTTTGTGCACGCGTTGAGTACCGGCGCGCTGATGTATGCCAGTGCTGAGTCGATCAATGCTGACCCGCTGCAGGGACTTTTCAACATGGTGAACGCGCCCACCCAGGCGCTATTGGGGCGCCCGTTGATCGGCAACGGTGTTGACGGGACGCCGGGAACCGGGGCTAACGGCGGTGCGGGTGGGTTGTTGTTCGGTAACGGCGGAGCCGGTGGGTCAGGCGCTGCGGGGCAAGACGGCGGCGCCGGCGGGGCGGCCGGGCTGATCGGCAATGGCGGGATCGGGGGTG
>NZ_MVIF01000210.1 GCF_002086675.1 Mycobacterium persicum | reverse complement strand
CGACTGGAACTACACACTCACCGCCCACCACACCCCGACACGCCCGACACCACCTACCTAATTACTGCGCGAGCCCTAAGCCCCCCTGGCCGCCGGCACCGCCGTTTCCGCCGAACAAGCCGTTACCCCCGGCGCCGCCTGCGCCGCCGTCGCCGATGAGTCCGGCTGCTCCGCCATTTCCGCCGTTTCCGCCACTGCCTGCGGTACCGCCGCCTGCACCCGCTGCGCCGCCGACGCCGCCGCCGCCAACCAGTAGTCCGCCATGGCCGCCGGTGCCGCCGTTCGCGCCGGTTCCGCCGGTTCCGCCGGCTCCGCCGTGGCCGAAGAGTCCGGCCGCGCCGCCGTTGCCGCCGTTTTGGCCTGCTGCCCCGGATCCGCCGTTGCCGCCATTGCCCCACAGCCATCCGCCGGCCCCGCCGTTTTGGCCGGTCCCATTGAGCCCGTTGACGCCATTACCGATCATCGGACGCCCCAGCAGCCACTCGCTGTCGGCGTTGGCGGTGTTGATTGCATTCTGCGCGGCGTTGTCGATCTCGGTGGCCCAGTATTTCTCGGTGCTTCCGTTGAGCAGGTCAACGAATTGTTGGTGAAGCCATTCGTAGTGTTTGCTCAATGTCTGCCAAGCCTGGCCGTGGCTCGTCAATATGGCTGTCAATCCCGCCGACACCTCGTCGGCACCGGCGCGCAGTAGCCCGGTGGTGGGGATGGCCGCGGCAGCGGCTGCCTCGCTGAACACCGAACCGATTGCAGCTAAATCGGTTGCGGCGCATTCCAATGCTTGCGGCACAATGGTCACAAATGACACAACTCATCCTGTAGGGCTCTGCCCCCGCCACCAAGGTGGTCTCGACAATAGCGTTCGAGAACATCTGATCAGGAATTGGGTGGCCGAACATGGCGTCCTGACTTTTGTCGCGGGTGCAAGCGGCTCATTGGCGAAACTCATCCAACCGACAAATACCGTTAGTCAGTCGATCGGCCAATCCCAAAAGCGAGAGCCAATTCTCGCTCAGGCTCGCCGGTGGCGGCAATCGGCGCAGTCGGTTTTGGCGCTCGGCGCTAAGCTCGCTCCGCTCGGCTCGGTCGGCTCGGTGGCCCCGCCGCCGGGTTGCGTACCGAATACTCCTGGCGTGAGGGCGACCAACCATCGCGACTGTAACCCCACGGTGAAATTCCACACGATTTTTCGCCGTGGCGTTCCGCTGGGAAGGCTGGCCCCAGGCGCTGGTAGTCACGGGGCGGCGCCAGCGCACCAACCAAGACAACGTGCGCGCTCCACTGCGCAGCGGCGGGACAACACCTCAAAGGTGCACTGCCCCTTGTCTTTCCGCACGATTTACCGCACAATGCGGCCACTGCGGCTGCCCTTCCCGGCGGTGTCGGCGCCCTTACCGATTGGGCATCGACGATCCCGGCGCTGGCCATCGGGTGGCCCCAGGCGCCGTCGCGCCCCGCCTCGCGCAGCGCGTCGTGGATTCGGTCGGTGACGCCGTTCATCAATCCAGGCCTTGACGTATCAGGACACCGTCTTCCACGGCGGAAAGTCATGCGGCAGTTGACGCTACGCGCAACCGATGCGGTCACGAAGGCGCGCCGACACCTTCCCAAACACGTGCTGAGGCCGGGCCTGGCTAGCCCTGCGTGATGTAGGACTGCAGCTGCTGCTGTTCGGCCTCGAGTTCCTGCATCCGGGTCTTCACCACATCACCGATGCTGACGATGCCGATGAGCTTCTTGCCGTCGAGCACCGGTACGTGACGCACCCGGTTATTGGTCATCAGCACGCTCAGGCTGTCTACCGTGTCCGATTTCGTACAGGTGGCGACGTCGCTGGTCATGATCTTGGAGACCGGACGAGACAACACGCTGGCGCCGTGGGTGTGCAACTCGCGTACCACGTCGCGTTCCGACACGATGCCGACCACCCCTTCCGCGCCGACCACCACCATCGCGCCGATGTTCTGCTCAGCCAGACCGGCAAGCAGTTCCCGCACTGTCGCGTCGGGATTGATCGTCACCACCGCTGCCCCCTTGTTCCGCAAGACGTCCGCGATCCGCATTGAGGCCTCCCGCCGGTAGTGACCCGATTCACACCAGGCTACGGCTAACTTGCGCGGCGGGAAAGCCGCCGGCTTGACTCACGAAAAGTGCCCGCGAAACACCCTCGGTGCCTCACATAAGAATGCCCGCGAAACGGTGACCGTCGTCAGGCATG
>NZ_MVIF01000020.1 GCF_002086675.1 Mycobacterium persicum | reverse complement strand
CCCCCACCCTTCTAACGGCCGGCCGACTTCGGCTCAATAGCTCCTGGGCAGCTTCAAGGCATGCTCGCCAAGGAAATTCAGAATCATCTCCTGGCTGATCGGTGCGATCTTCATCAGGCGGGCCTCACGGAAGTAGCGCGCGACGTGATACTCCTCCGCATATCCCATGCCGCCATGGGTTTGCAATGCTCGGTCGGCGGCGGCGAAACCGGCGTCGGCGCACAGGTACTTGGCGGTATTCGCTTCGCGCCCACACGGTTTGCCGTTGTCGTAGAGCCACGTTGCCTTGCGTAACATCAGCTCGGCGGCGTCCAGGCGGGCCAGCGAATCCGCCAGCGGAAACTGGATGCCCTGGTTCATGCCGATCGGCCGGCCGAACACCTCGCGGTCGGTGGCGTACTTGACCGCCTTGTCCAGGGCCACCCTTCCGATACCCAGCGCTTCGGCGGCAATCAGCATCCGCTCCGGGTTCAGGCCGTCCAAGATGTACTGAAACCCCTTGCCTTCCTCGCCAACTCGGTGTTCGACCGGTACTTCGAGATTGTCGATGAACAATTCGTTGGAGCTGACGGCGTTGCGGCCCATCTTGTGGATGGGCCGGATGTCGACCCGACTGCGGTCGAGATCGGTGAGAAACAGCGTCATCCCGTCAGTCTTCTTGGCGCCTCGTCTTTGGACGTCGTCGAGCGACTCCGTGCGGGTCAGCAACAGGATCTTGTCCGATTCCATCGCTTTGGAGATCCACACCTTGCGGCCGTTGACGACGTAGCGGTCGCCGTCCCGTTTGGCGAACGTGGTGATGCGTGCGGTGTCCAGCCCGGCACCCGGTTCGGTCACCCCGAAGCAGACGTGCACCTCACCGGTCGCGACCCTCGGCAACGTGGTCGCCTTGAGTTCCTCCGAGCCGTGCACCACCACGGGTTGCATACCGAAGATCGACAAATGGATCGAGCTGGCGGCGTTCATGCCCCCGCCGGATCTGGCGACTTCCTCAAGCAATAGCGTGGCTTCGGTGATTCCGAGGCCATGCCCACCGTACTCGGCCGGAATCGTCATGCCCAGCCAACCGCCCTGAGCTATGGCCTGATAAAACTCGGTCGGAAACTCGTGCGCCTGGTCCTTTTCCATCCAGTAGTGGTCGTCGAACTTGCGCGCCAACTCCGCGACCGACCGGCGGATCAACTCCTGGTCACCGGTCAGCTCGAAGTCCATCCCACCCACCTTCGTTCAGCGCGAGCAGACACAGAATCGCATGATTCGTGCGGCAATCATGCGATTCTGTGTCTGCTCGCCGGCCACCGGCGGTGGCTCAGTCCTTGTTTCCGGTGAGTTCTTTCGCGCTGGCGGCAAAGTCCGCGAACGACGAACCCGCCCGGGTGTCCTTGTGGTGGCTGAGCGCGCGAATGGACACGTCGTGTCCCTCGGCCGCCTTGCGCAGCGCCCCGACCGTCGCCTGCTCCCGTGGGACATGCGTGAACGGGTCGAACGAGTACCACCGCATCGCGTTCTGGTGGGTGATCTTGTTGATCTCGTCATCGGGAACATTGTTAAGCGACAGAACATCCCACAGCTCCTCGGGCGCGCCCGGCCACATCGAGTCGCTGTGCGGGTAGTCGGCCTCCCAGGCAATGTTGTCGATGCCGATCATGTTGCGCAGCGCCACACCAACCTTGTCGCTGATGAAGCAGGTCAAGAAGTGCTCGCGGAACACCTCGCTGGGCAGCTTGCCGCCGAAGTTCTGGTGCGTCCAGGTGGAATGCATCTCGAAGGTACGGTCGGCGCGCTCCAGGAAATACGGGATCCACCCGGTGCCGCCCTCCGAGAGCGCGATCTTCAGATCCGGGAACTCCTTGATCGGTCGCGACCACAGCAGGTCCGCGGCTGCCTGCACGATGTTCATCGGCTGCAGCGTGATCATCACGTCCATCGGCGCGTCGGGCGCGGTGATGGCCAGCCTGCCCGAGGATCCGATATGGATGTTCATCACCGTGTTGGTGTCACACAACGCTTTCCACAGCGGATTCCAATACTCGTTGTGGAAGCTGGGGTAACCCATCGCCGCCGGATTCTCGGTGAAGGTCAGCGCATGCACCCCCTTCTTGGACACCCGCCGCACCTCCGCCGCACACGCCTCGGCGTCCCAGATCACCGGGATCGCCATCGGGATGAAACGCGCCGGATACGCGCCGCACCACTCGTCGATGTGCCAGTCGTTGTAGGCCTGCACCAGCGCGATCGAGAAATCGGGATCGTCGGTGGCGAATAGGCGCGCGGCAAAACCCGGAAACGACGGGAAGCAGATCGAAGCCAGGACGCCTCCGGCGTTCATGTCCTTGATGCGTTCGTCGACGTTGTAGCAACCCGGCCGGATCTCATCCAGACCGGTGGGCTCGATCCCGTACTCCTCCTTGGGACGGCCGGCCACCGCGTTGAGCGCCACGTTGGGGATGACGGTGTCGCGAAACTTCCACATGTCCGAGCCGTCGGGGTTGTGCACCAGCCGCGGCGCGTCGTCGAGGTACTTCGACGCGAGGTGGTTCTTGAACATGTTCGGCGGCTCAACGGTGTGGTCGTCGACGCTGATCAGGATCATGTCCTCTTTGTTCATGGCCGTACCCCTCTCCCTTGGGTGCATCGAGTATTTCCCCGCGCGGCCACCGAGCCGGCATCGGCGAGCCGCCACTGCCTCCAGGCTCTCTAGTTGGAAACTATCTTCTCGCGCAGTGAGAATCAACATTCAGGGCCGGCGCGCGGAACTCAGCGCCCCGGCATTGACCGGGGACACGAATCATGCAAGTCTGTTAGTTAGAAATGAGAATATGATTCTCCGGACAAGAGAGGACTGGCGCAACGTTCCGAGAGGAGGCCGTCGGATGCGTCTGCCGCCGCTGCCGGCCGACCAATGGGACGAGGCTGTCCGGGAGTCGTTCTCGGGCATGCTGCCTCCCGAACGCCGCAACCCGGGTGACGCCGGCAACGCGCTGTCGACGTTCGCCCGTCACCCTGACCTGGCCAAGGCCTTCCTGCGGTTCAACATCCACCTGTTGTTCGCCTCCACATTGCCGCCGCGCGTCCGCGAACTGGCCATCTTGCGGATTGCGCATCGTCGCGGTTGCGCCTACGAGTGGGCCCACCACGTGGCGCTCGCCCGAAAGGCCGGAATCACCGAAGTCGAGGTAGCGGCGGTCCGCCGGGGTGAAGCCGCGGACTCCTTCGAACGCGCGGTGCTCGCCGGGGTCGACGAACTCGACGAGCAGTCGGAGTTATCCGACGACACCTGGGCCGCTCTCGGCGAACGGCTCGACGACCGGCAACGAATGGACTACGTCTTCACCGTCGGCTGCTACGCGCTACTGGCCATGGCTTTCAACACTTTTGGTGTCGAGCTGGAACGAGACTCGAAACAAGACTCGAAACAAGAGAGGTAGTACCTTGCCCCACTTCCCCAAACCAGCCGTGGGTAGCTGGACGGAAAACTATCCCGAATTGGGCACCGCACCGGTCGATTACACCGATTCGATCGACCCGCAGTACTTCGCCGACGAACAGCGGGCAATCTTCCGGCGCACCTGGCTCAACGTCGGCCGCGTCGAACGTCTGCCCCGCACCGGCAGTTACTTCACCAAGGAGCTGCCGTCGGCCGGCGCCGGTATCTCGGTGATCGTCGTCAAAGGCAGGGACGGCGTAATCCGGGCCTTCCACAACATCTGCCGCCACCGCGGAAACAAGCTCGTATGGAACGACTTTCCGCACGAAGAGACCGCGGGCACCTGTCGGCAGTTCACCTGCAAATACCATGCCTGGCGTTACAGCCTCGACGGCGAGCTGACCTTCATCCAACAGGAGAACGAGTTCTTCGACGTCGACAAGAGCCAGTACGGCCTCAAGCCGGTGCGCTGCGAGGTGTGGGAGGGCTTCGTCTTCGTCAACCTCGACCCAAACGCGGCGCCGCTCGCCGAATATCTGGGCTCGATGGCCAAGGGCCTCGAGGGCTACCCCTTCCACGAGATGACCGAGGTGTATTCCTACAAGGCCGAAGTGGGCAGCAACTGGAAGCTGTTCATCGACGCGTTCGCGGAGTTCTATCACGCGCCGGTACTGCACCAGGGCCAGTACACCAAGGAAGAAGCCGCCAAGATGATGAAGTACGGCTTCGAGGCGTTGCACTATGAGCTGACCGGGCCGCACGCGATGATCTCGGTCTGGGGCGGTCAGTCGCCACCCGCCGACCTGAGCATGGTCAAGCCGATGGACCGGGTGCTGCGCAGTGGACTGTTCGGCCCCTGGGACCGTCCCGACGTGATCAATCAGCTCGATGAGCTACCGCCGGGCATCAACCCGTGCAAGGCAAAGCAGTGGGGCATCGACTCGTTTCTGTTCTTCCCGAACTTCATGCTGCTGATCTGGGCGCCCGGCTGGTATCTCAGCTACCACTACTGGCCGACCGCGGTGGACAAACACATCTTCGAGACCAGCCTGTACTTCGTGCCACCGCGAAACGCGCGGGAGCGGCTGGCCCAGGAGCTGGCCGCCGTCACCTTCAAGGAATACGCGCTGCAGGACGCCAACACCCTGGAAGCCACCCAGACCATGATCGGCACCAAGATGGTCACCGAATTCCCGTTGTGCGACCAGGAAATCCTGCTGCGCCACCTGCACAAGATGACCGGGGATTACGTTAAGGAGTACCGCAACAATGGCCACGCCAAGCAAGCTGCCCGCTGAATTCGCCGACCTCGAGCCATATCTGGAGTGGGACCTGGCCACCGAGCCCGAGCGCTACGCCAAGCGGTTGGCCTCTTCCATGTCGAAGATGCAAGACTTTTACGACGCGACATTCCCCCGCCTGAGCGACGCGATCGCCTACTGTGACACCTATCCGCTCGACGATCTGCCCGAGGACGCACGGACGCTGATGCACGTGATGCAGTCGCTGATCATGGTGTCGTTTCCGGTGGAGGCATGGAAGCAGCCGCGGGTACCCGACAGCGGCGCGGCCTGGGTGGAGCTGATCAAGGAGCCGGTGATCTGACAGGTGATTACGGTCAAGGCCGCCGGGCTGCTCGACATTGATGCGGGCGAGATCGTCCGGCCTGGCGTGGTGCGGGTCGACGGCGACCGGATCGTCGGCATCGGCGGCGCCGCCGAAGGTGAAGTGATCGACCTGGGAGACCAGATCCTGCTGCCCGGGCTGATGGACATGGAAGTCAATCTGCTGATGGGCGGGCGCGGTGAGAAGCCCGGTTTGTCGCAGGTGCAGGATGACCCGCCGACGCGGGTGTTGCGCGCGGTCGGCAACGCCCGCCGGACACTGCGCGCCGGCTTCACCACGGTGCGCAACCTGGGCTTGTTCGTCAAGACCGGCGGGTACCTGCTCGATGTCGCGCTGGGCAGGGCCATCGACGCGGGCTGGATCGACGGACCACGGATTGTGCCTGCCGGACATGCCATTACACCGACCGGGGGCCATCTCGACCCCACTATGTTCGCGGCCTTCGCGCCGCACGTGCTGGACCTGACCGTCGAGGAAGGCATTGCCAACGGCATCGACGAGATCCGCAAGGCGGTGCGCTACCAGATCAAGCACGGCGCTCAGCTGATCAAGGTCTGTTGCTCCGGCGGAGTGATGTCATTGACAGGACCGCCAGGCGCGCAACACTATTCCGACGAAGAGCTGCGCGCCATCGTCGACGAGGCGCACCGCCGCGGGCTGCGGGTCGCCGCGCACACACACGGCGCCGACGCGGTCAGGCACGCCGTCGCAGCCGGCATCGACTGCATCGAGCACGGCTTCCTCGTCGACGACGAGGCGATCGCGACGATGGTGGCGCACGGCACTTTTCTGGTATCGACGCGGCGCCTGGCCGACGGCAACGCGATGGACGTCTCCCATGCCGCGCCCGAGTTGCAGGCCAAGGCCGCCGAGATGTTCCCACGGGCGCGCACCTCGATGCTGGCCGCTTACCGGGCCGGCGTGAAGATCGCCGTCGGCACCGACGCACCCGCGATACCGCACGGCCGCAACGCCGACGAGCTGGTCACCCTCGTCGAGTGGGGTATCCCGCCGCCGGACGTGCTGCGGGCGGCCACGGTGACCGCCGCCGAGCTGATCAACGTCTCCGATCGGGGCAGGCTCACCGCTGGGCAGCTGGCCGACATCATTGCGGTGCCGGGAAACCCGTTGGAGGACATCACCGTTACCCGCAACGTCAGCTTTGTCATGAAAGGCGGCAAGGTTTATGCCCAGCAGAACTGACGATCTGGTCGAGATCCAGCAGTTGCTGGCACGCTACGCCGTCACCATCACCCAGGAAGACATCGACGGACTGCTGAGCGTCTTCACGCCCGACGGGACCTACAGCGCCTTCGGCGACACCTACCACCTCAACAGGTTTCCGGAATTGGTGGCTGCAGCGCCAAAGGGCCTGTTCCTCACCGGAACCGCGCTGGTGGAACTCGATGGTGATTCGGCGACCGGTACCCAGCCGCTGTGCTTCATCGAACACGCCACCCACGACATGCGAATCGGCTACTACCGCGACAGCTACGTGCGCACGTCCGACGGCTGGCGGCTGAAAACCCGGGCGATGACGTTCATTCGGCGTAGCGGCGTGCACGACTCCGGACGTCCGCACGCCGTCGGGCGTCCCGCCCCGTGAATGTCACGCAGTTCCGGGCCGACCTGCGCGCATGGCTCGACAACCATGATCTGACACCCGGGCCCGACCACTCGCTGCAAGCGCAGATGCGGCAACTCGCCCGCGTCCACCGGGCGTTGTACGACGCCGGCTGGATGCGCTACGGCTGGCCGGTCGACGTCGGCGGATTGGGCGGGCCCGCGCTGCTGCGCGCGATCGTCGGCGAGGAGGTGGTCGGCCGCCGTCTCGCCGAACCGGGCCCCTACTCGATGGTCGAGGTGCTCGCGCCCACGATGATCGACTACGCACCAGCAGAACTCGCTTCGCAGCTGGTGCCGCGGCTGCTCAGCGGTCGCGAGCACTGGTGTCAGGGCTTTTCGGAACCCGGGTCGGGCAGCGACCTGGCGTCGTTGTCCACCCGCGCCGCCCGCCACGGGGACGACTGGATTGTCCACGGGCAGAAGGTCTGGACCAGCTTCGCGCAGTTCGCCACCCGGTGCATCCTGCTCACCCGGACCGCGCCGGGGCATGACGGACTCACCGCGTTCCTGGTCGACTTGGACACGCCGGGCATCACCATTCGCCCGCTGCGCACCATGCACGGCGTCGACGAATTCTGCGAGGTCTACTACGACGACGTGGTGATCCCGGCCAGCCGGATGCTCGGCCGTCCCGGCGACGGCTGGCGGCTCGCGATGGACCTGTTGCCCTATGAGCGCTCGACGTGCTTTTGGCAGCGGATCGCCTATCTGTATTCCCGATTCGACGCACTGATCGCCGAGGCTGACGACCCTGACGAATCCGAGCTTGGCGCAGCCTATCTCGCGTTGCACACGCTGCGCTGCCGATCCCGCGCCACCCAGCACCGACTTGCCGGCGGCGCCCGCCTCGGGCCGGAGACCTCGATTGACAAGGTGCTGTTGGCAACCGCCGAGCAGCGCCTCTATGACACGGTCCGTGACCTGCTGCCCGGGACGCTGGAGCTCGACGACTCACCGTGGCGCTCGGAGTACCTGTACTCGCGGGCGGCGACCATCTACGGCGGTACCGCCGAGATTCAGCGCAACATCATCGCCCGCCGGTTGCTCGACCTCGGGGGGGAATGACGGTGGAGCCGACCGACTCGGAGTCGCTACGGCTACTGGGCGACTCGATGCGAACGATGATGGCCGGCGCGTCCGGCGGCAAGCTCGACGCTGGGTTGGCGGGTCTCGGCTGGCTCGACATGCTCGCCGAAATCCCCGATATTGCAATACCGTTGGTGTTTCGGCTGCTCGGGGAGACCGGCACGCACGCACCGGTCCTCAACGACGTCGTGCTGCACACCGCCGGACGCACCGGCGGCGGCACCGTGCCGCTGCCGTTCGCCGGCGGTCCCTGGGTGCTCTGGGAACGAACCGAGCGGTCCACGTCGATGGTGGACGACGAGTTACCGATATACCGGGTGGCCCAGGCTGATTCGGTGCCCGCGGCGGCCCTGGCCGCGGGCCGGCGCGCGGTGGCCTGGTGGCTGGTGGGCACCGGCCGGGCGATGCTGGCGCTGGCACGCCGGCATGCGCTGGACCGGGTCCAGTTCGGCAGGCCGATCGCGTCTTTCCAGGCGGTCCGACACCGCCTGGCTGAGGCGCTCGTCGCCCTCGACGGCGCCGAAGCCGCGGTGCAGGCCGCCACTGACGAACCCGACGAGCTCGCGTGCTCGCTGGCCAAGGCCGCTGCCGGGCAGGCCGCACTGACCGTCTCCAGACATTGCCAGCAGGTGCTCGGCGGCATCGGCTTCACCGCCGAACACCAGTTGCACCGCCACGTCAAGCGGTCGCTGGTGCTCGACGCGCTGCTGGGCAGCGCTCATGAGCTCACGCGGGAAGCAGGAGTTACCTTGCGAGCCAACGGATTTGCTCCCCGGCTCACTCATCTTTGAGGTGCTTGACCTCAGAGATACATCCCGGCCGGCGGCTGAGCCCGGTACCGCCCGGTGCGGATGGCCGCCTTGTCCAGGGTGGAGCACCAGCAGCACCGGACCGCCGAAACGCTGAGCTTCCTCCACGGACGGTCAGCAGCTGCGCACCGGCCTTGGCCTCGACGTAGCTGACCCTGAATTCCCCGACGACTTCCCTGGAGTGTCGCGGTCGCGGCCAGCACCGCCCGTCCCCGGTAGGGGTTGAGCTCGTTCGCGCAATCGGCGAGGCGGTCCAGCACCGCCCGCGCGTGGGCCTGGTTGTCGGGCGTCACGTATGCGCTCACTTCGGCCGCGTGCATGACGGTTTCGCGAGTTTCGATCCGAATCACGCATCCGGTTTCATCCAGCAGCGTCCCGGCGGGGAAGTGCACACTCACACAGAGTGGGTGGCGGTAGCGCCGCCCACCGATCTCGGTGTGGGTCCACTTGGGGGGATGGGTGCACTCACCCGGGCCGATCTCGCACACGGGCTCGTGCTCTTCGATCCATTCGGCCAGCGCCAGCGCGGGGTCAACCGCGAGCAGAATCGCACCCGGAAGGGCCGCTGGACAACCGATTTTCGGTCGTCAGTCGCGACGGGGCTGACCGCGCGCAATCACAACCCGTTACACAGCCAATTGACGATCCGCCCGGCGCCGAGCCTGTTGATCGCATCCGACATAGCCTCGCTGAGCGTGAGGCCGCTTCCGCCGTGGTAGGTCGAGCCGTCATAGGCGACCGCGCCGCACCGTTTGAAGCTGATCAGGACCTTGCAGGTGTCGAGGCCGCACTGGTCCAAGGCGACTTGCTCCGCTTTTGCCAGTGTCAAGTAATTCCGCGATTTGCCCCACTCGCCGGTCGGGGCATAGGCGATGGAGCCATAGTGGATCCGCGGCGGGACAGGCACTTCGGGCACCATGCCCATCTCCGACAGCACAGCGCTATCGATATGGGCATCCAACTGTGGAATCAGCGGGAGCGCTAGGACCATCAGCAAAACGGTGGCCCCCACGGTGGCTGCTGCAAGCGCGATCCGACGTCGTGTTGTCATCATTTTCCCGACCCCTTTCTGCGGTCTGCAATCCAGCGGTGTGAGTAGGTCCAGATGACTACGACAGCAACTGTGTCGACAGATGGCGCGGCTGGTTCTGGCGCGGCCCTAGGTCTTCGACTACGGGTGCGGCGCCGGTGTTGTGGCGCTGGGCATTTGCTGCGGGCCCATCATTCCGCCCGGACCCATTCCGGGTCCCATCCGTCCGCCGGAATCCATCATCGAGCAGCCGCCGTCACGCCCGCCGTAGGGGCCGTGGGTAGCTCGACCCAAGAAGAACCCGGAGAAGAAGATCAGAGCAACGATGAATACGACACCGGCGACGATCCCCACCCAGGTCAGCAGTCGATCCGGCCAACCGGGCCGGCCAGCGCGATCGTCATATCGGCGCCGCTCCGCATCGGTGGTCGGTTCGGCAGGTTCTGGTGTTTGCGTCATGGCGGTAATGATGCCACATACGTACCCTACACGGGTATGGTCTTTAGGCCCTAGTGGCACGCATTCGTTTAGATTGCCAGCAACACAAGCCTGATCTGGATATACACAACCCCTCTAGGGTATCTATCCGCGCGGGAGTCCGAGGATGCGCTCGGCGATGATGTTTCGTTGGATTTCCGAAGTGCCGCCCGCGATGGTGCCGGCGAAGCTGCGCGCGTACCGGTCGAACCAGCTGCCGTAGTGGGCGTCGAGGTTCAGCGGCGCGAACGGGGCCGTCACCGAGGGGTGCACCAGCCCGTCGGCTCCGGCGGCGTTCAGCGCATCTTCCGAAGCACGCTGCAAGGCCTCCGAACCGAGCAGCTTGAGCACGGATTGGGCGGGCACATCGTCGTCCCCGCGCGCGGCCCGGGCCAGCGCCGCGGACCCCAGCAGCCGCATCGCGTGGGTGTCCATCACCAGGGTGGCGTAGCGATCGCGCTGCTGGACGTCCGTTGGAGCGAAGTCGATTGCCAACTCGCCCAACAGGTTTGCGTATCCCAGCCACAGCATGACGCGTTCGTGCCCCAGTGATCCGGTTGCCACTCGCCAGCCTTCGTTGAGCTGTCCCACCAGATTCTCGGCCGGTACCCGCACATCGGTGAAGAACACCTCGTTGAATTCGACGTCGTCGTGGCCGCACACCGACGGAAACGGTCGCCGCACCACACCTGGGGTATCCGTGGGAATCAGCAAGACACTGATGCCCTGGTGCTTCGGGGCGTGGGTATTGGTGCGCACGAACGTCAGCAACACGTCGGCGTCATGGGCGCCCGAAGTCCACACCTTTTGTCCGTTGACGACGAAGTGGTCACCATCGGACACCGCCCGCGTTGTCAATGACGCCAGATCCGAACCGGCGCCGGGTTCGCTCATGCCCAGCGACGCGGTCATCTCGGCGCGCAGGATCGGCACGGCCCAGCGCCGCTTCTGCTCCGGGGTCCCGAACGACAGCAACGATTCCGCGATGATGCCCACGCCCTGCGGGTTGAAGCTGCGATAGATGCGCCGCCGGGCCAATTCCTCCAAGTACACGTACTGCTGCAAGAGCGAGGCGTTGCGGCCGCCGAACTCCGGCGGATTGCCCGGCAGCAGCCATCCGTTGTCGAACAGCAGCCGCTGCCACCGGCGCGCCCACTCCGGAAGGTGCGCGCACGAACGCGGCCGCTGCGTGCCCGCGGCCTCGTCGGGCAGATGATGGTCGAGGAACGCGACGAATTCGCGGCGGAATGCTTCGACATCGGCATCAAAGGTCAGCTGCACGGCACTCCTGAACGCCCGCTCTCTTGATCGCGGTTCCCAAACACGCGGGTAAGAGAATAGTATTCTCGTCACGAGGAAGTTACAATCTCCAAGACATCGTCGACGAGCCCGTGAGGAGGTCGAGCGCAGCGATGCCACGGCGTTCTCCGGTACAGTCCAACCATGTTTTGTCCCCGCGGCAGCCGCCTGAGCCGCCCGTGACCAATCCCAGCGAAGAGCCAGCTTGGAAGCAGCGCGCCGTCGAGCGGTCCATCAAGACGGCGAAATTGCGGGCGGCACAGCGGGTTCAGCGTTTCCTGGACGCCGCGCAGGCGATCATCATCGAAAAGGGCAGCACGGATTTCACCGTCCAGGAAGTCGTGGACCGCTCGCGTCAGTCGTTGCGGAGCTTCTATCTACAGTTCGACGGCAAGCACGAGCTGCTGCTTGCGTTGTTCGAGGATGCGCTGAGCCGTTCGGCCGACCAGATCCGGGCCGCTACGGACGGACACACCGACCCACTGGAGCGGCTGAAAGTCGCCATCGAGCTGTTGTACGAGGCCTCCCGACCCGACCCAACGGCCCAGCGACCCCTGTTCACCGACTTCGCGCCACGCCTACTCGTTACGCATCCGGCCGAGGTCAAGATCGCTCATGCGCCCCTGCTGGCGTTGCTGACCGAGCTCATGGAAGACGCCGGTAAAGCCGGTCAGCTGCGGGTAGATGTCAATCCGCGGCGGATGGCCGCGATGACCATGCAGACCGTGATGTTCATTGCGCAGTCCAGCGGCGGCAAAGACGAGGCAACGGCCCATCCCATCACCGCCGAGGAGGTATGGGACTTCTGCTCACGCGGCTTCGCCGGCGCGTAGCGGTTCCGAATATCGCACCGGTCGTATCGCGCCAAGCTGTTGAGAACCTGATTCTCTCTAATTAAGAATTAGAAATAGCAGAAACGAATTCGGCGTTGACACCGGTCGGTGAATGATGACAGAGTTCAGATGCGGCACGAGTTCTGGCGAGAGGCGATAACCCGTGACAGTCACCGCAGCTAGCGACGTGCATTTCGATCCGTATGACGTAGCGCTCAACGCCGACCCCTATCCGATGTTCCGCCGGCTACGGGACGAGGCACCGCTGTACTACAACGCGCAACACGACTTCTATGCCCTGAGCAGGTTCGCCGACGTCGAACCGGCGATCGTCGACTATCAGACGTTCAGCTCGGCCAAGGGCGCGATCCTGGAAATCATCAAGGCCAATATCGAGATCCCGCCGGGCGTGCTGGTATTCGAGGACCCGCCCATTCACGACGTTCACCGTAAGTTGTTGTCGCGCATGTTCACCCCGCGCAAGATCAGCGATCTGGAACCGCAGATCCGCGAATTCTGTTCGCGCAGTCTGGATCCGCTGGTCGGAACCGGCAAATTCGACTTCGTCGCCGACCTCGGGGCGCAGATGCCGATGCGGGTCATCGGCATGCTGCTGGGCGTGCCCGAGGAAGACCAAGAAGCCGCACGCGATTTCGCCAACGCCCAACTGCGGACCGAAGCCGGCCAACCGATGAAGGCTTCCACCGACGGCATGGCCAGCGGCGACTTCTTCGCCCGCTACCTCGATTGGCGCGCCGAGCATCCCGCCAACGACATCATGACCGAACTACTCAACGTCGAATTCGAGGACGAGACCGCAACGGTGCGCCGGCTCAGACGCGACGAACTTCTCACCTATGTCAGCGTCGTGTCCGGTGCGGGCAACGAAACCACCACCCGGCTGATCGGCTGGGCGGGCAAAGTGCTGGCCGAGCATCCGGATCAGCGCCGCGCGCTCGTCGACGATCCGTCGTTGATTCCGCAGGCCGTCGAGGAGTTGCTGCGATACGAGCCGCCCGCTCCGCACGTGGCCAGATATGTGACCCGAGACGTCGAATACTACGGTCGGCAGGTGCCCAAGGGCAGCGTAATGATGATGCTCATCGGGTCGGCCAACCGCGACCACCGTCAATTCCCGCCCGACGGCGATGTTTTCGATATCCGGCGCGAGCCGCGTCAGCACCTGACGTTCAGTGTCGGGACCCACTACTGTCTGGGCTCGGCGCTGGCGCGGCTGGAGGGACGGATCGCCCTCGAGGAGATCCTGAAGCGCTTCCCCGAATGGGATGTGGACCTCGCCAGCGCGAAACTGTCCCCCACGTCGACAGTGCGGGGCTGGGAGACCATGCCGGCGATCATCGCCTGAGCTGCTTGAGAAATGGGGTAATCATGGCTGGACGTGTCGACGGGAAGGTCGCCTTCATCACCGGGGCGGCGCGGGGCCAGGGCCGCAGCCACGCGGTGCGATTGGCACAGGAAGGCGCCGACATCATCGCCGTCGACGTGTGCAAACCGATCGTCGCCAACACCACCATCCCGGCCTCGACTCCTGAGGACCTCGCCGAGACAGCCGATCTCGTCAAGGGTCACAACCGCAGAATCTTCACCGCCGAGGTCGACGTGCGCGACTACGACGCACTCAAGGCCGCGGTGGATACCGGCGTGGAACAGTTGGGCCGGCTGGACGTCATCGTGGCCAACGCCGGGATCGGTAACGGCGGCGACACCCTGGACCAGACCACCGAACACGACTGGCAGGAGATGATCGACGTCAACCTGTCGGGTGTCTGGAAGACGGTCAAAGCCGGTGTGCCCCATCTGATTGCCGGCGGCAACGGCGGTTCGATCATCCTGACCAGTTCGGTGGGCGGGCTGAAGGCCTACCCCCATTGCGGGAACTATGTGGCGGCCAAACATGGCGTGGTAGGCCTGATGCGGTCCTTCGCAGTCGAGTTGGGAAAGCACATGATCCGGGTCAACTCGGTGCATCCGACGCATGTGCGCACCCCGATGCTACATAACGAGGGCACCTTCAAGCTGTTCCGTCCGGACCTGGAGAATCCGGGTCCCGACGACATGGCGCCGATCTGTCAGATGTTCCACACGCTGCCGATTCCGTGGGTTGAGGCCGAGGACATCAGCAATGCCGTGCTGTTCCTGGCCTCCGACGAATCCCGGTACATCACCGGTGTCACCCTGCCCGTCGACGCGGGTGGTTGCCTCAAATAGGGTTGCGTCGTATGGACGGATCTACCGGATTTGCCGGGCGCGGGGCGGTCATCACCGGCGGGGCTAGCGGCATCGGTTTGGCCACGGCCACCGAGTTCGCCCGTCGCGGCGCGGCTGTCGTGCTGTCCGACATCGACAAACCCGGGCTCGAACAGGCCGTCGCGCACCTGCGTGCCGGTGGCTTCGAGGCGCACGGTGTGATGTGCGACGTCCGCCATCTGCGCGAAGTCACCCATCTCGCCGACGAAGCGTCCCGCCTACTGGACCGCGTCGACATCGTCTTCAGCAACGCCGGCATTGTGGTCGCGGGTCCGATCGCCGACATGACGCACGACGACTGGCGCTGGGTGATCGATATCGACCTGTGGGGCTCGATTCATGCCGTCGAGGCATTCCTGCCGGGGCTGCTCGAACATGGCGGTCACATCGTGTTCACCGCATCCTTTGCCGGGCTGGTGCCCAATGCCGGCCTCGGGGCGTATGGCGTTGCCAAGTATGGCGTCGTCAGCCTGGCCGAAACCCTGGCGCGCGAGGTCAAGGACCGCGGAGTCGGCGTTTCGGTGCTGTGCCCCATGGTGGTTGACACCAAACTGGTCTCCAACTCCGAACGAATCCGCGGTGCCGATTACGGGCTGGCGGCGGCGCCGGAAGTGACGGGGACAACCGGTTCGTTGCCGGCGCAGGATGACAGCCTCACCGTCGACGACGTCGCGCGGTTGACGGCCGACGCGATTGCGGCCAACCGGCTGTATGTGCTGCCGCACCAGGCCGCCCGGGCCTCCGTCCGCCGCAGGTTCGAGCGTATCGATCGAACCTTCGACGAGCAGGCCGCCGAGGGTTGGCGTTTTTAGCTTTAGCACCGCGTGGATCACATCGGCCACCACAGTCACTGCTGTCCGTTTGCGCCGTGCGCTGACGGCGTCGACTGTGCCGTCAGGGCGGGCCAAGCGTGATATTCCCGCCTTACGCGCACACCCAACGCCGTCGGCGCACACTTGATTGGAGGCATGACACACCACCCGGTGAGCACGAGCCCTCTCGGTGCTGCCCCACCACCGAGCTACCCGACTCATGCCCGGCAATGACACCACAAATCACATCGGATACCCCAAACCCCCAGTGACCCAACTGGCGTCACGATCCCAGCCAGTACTCACCGGTCTGCGGGTCTCGATACCAGCCGCCCGCGGCGTGCGTACCGCCGTCCACGTGCAGCGTTTCGCCGGTCAGGTAGCTCGACATGTCAGAGGCGAGAAACACTGCTACACCGGCGATTTCGTCGACACCTCCGGGACGCCCCAACGGCACCACGGTGCCGATGCCGGCCATCGCCGCGCCACCGCCGAGGCGCTCCAGGACTTCGGTCAGCGTGATATCCGGTGCGATCGCGTTGACTCGGATGCCGTGCGGCGCCAGTTCCACAGCCGCGGTCTTGGTGTAGCTGATCACACCTGCTTTGGCCGCGGCGTATACCGCATAACCGGGTGCGGCACGCACGCCTTCGATCGAGGTCACGTTGACGATGCGTGGCGTAAGTTGGCGCGGTAGAGCGCATCCCAGCCGTTTTCGCTGGTCTCCAGCAGCGGCGACGAGAACACGCCGCCGGCGTTGTTGACCACGATGCTCGCCGGCCCCAATTCGGCTTCGGTGCGCCGCAGTGCGGCGTCGACCTGGCCGCTGTCCCGGACATCGGTGATGATGCCCAGCACTCCGAGAGATCCTGCGGTCTGCGCGCATGTTTCCGGGCCGCGTTCCCAGATGGCCACCGAAGCGCCGAAGGCCGACAGACCGGCGGCGATACCGCGCCCGATCCCCGACCCGCCGCCGGTGACCACCGCGACGCGGCCGTTGAGCAGGATGTCCGACGGGTCAATCGCCATGGCACACGTCAGGTTGCCGAGTACATGGCCGGCGCCTGGCCGATCACGCCGTCGGCTTCCAATTCGGCGATCTCGGCGGCCGACAGGCCCAGTTCGGTCAGCAATTCGCGATTGTGCTGTCCCAGCAACGGCGCCGGCACGGTATGGAACCGGCAAGGCCCGCCGGAGAACCGCATCGGCATGCTGCTGAGCCTAATCGCGCCATTCACCGGGTGATCGATAACCTCGAAAAAACCGCGCGCGACCAGCTGCGCCAGCTCCGGCTGGCGGTGTGGCTGCATCACCTTGGCCACCGGCACACCGGCATCCCACAACGCCGCGACGATCGCCGCGCTGCTGCGCTGCCCGCACCATGCCACCAGATGAGCGTCGATCACATCCTCGCGGGCACGCCGGCCCCCGGTGGTCGCCAGCGCGGGGTCCGTTGCCCAGGAAGGTGATTCAAGTGCATTGCACAGGTGTTTCCACTGGTCGTCGGTAGCCACCGCGATGGCCACCCAGCTGTCGGGGCGGCCGAACTCGTCGATGTCTGCGGTGCGGTACAGGTTCTGCGGCGCCGCAGTCGGGCCGTGGTTGCCTGCTCGCTGCAGCACCGCGCCGTAGGCGGTGTATTCGATGATCTGCTCGGCGGCGATGCTCAGTGCCGCATCCACCATCGCCGCCTCCACCAGCACACCCTGGCCGGTGCGACGGCGGTGCTCGAGCGCTAGCAGCAACCCAATGACCGCGTGCACACCCGAATTGGGGTCACCGACGGAATACGGCTCGAACGGCGGAAGATCGGGATATCCGGTCAGCCAGCTGATTCCGGCCGCGGATTCGATGACATAGGCGAATGCCGGATTGTTCCGCCACGGTCCGTCGAGGCCGAACCCGGGCATGCGCAGCAGCACCGCATCGGGACGAATCGATTGGACGGTCGCGAAATCCAGGCCCATCTGGTCTATTACCCGGGGCGTGAAATTCTCCGCAATCACGTCACAGGTCGCGATAAGCCGATGCAGCACCTCTCGGCCGCGCGGGCTGCCCAGGTCCAGGGTGAGGTCCTTCTTGTTGGTGTTCAGTGCCGCGAAGATCGGCGACTTCTCCCACCACTGATCCTCGGTCACCGGGATGCCGGCGATGAGCCGGGTGCCGTCCGGGTGACGGGTGGACTCGATGTGGATGACCTCGGCGCCGAGCATGGCAAGGAAATGGGTACAGCACGGGCCGGCCCAGAAGGTCGTCATGTCGAGGACGCGAAGACCGCTGAGCGGCAACGCCGTTGGTGTATCGGTAGGCACCGGCTTGGGCGTCAGGCAGCCGGACCGGTAATGGTCGCCGTGTTGGTCCAACCGCGGTGCCGGTTCGGGCCGGCGAAGTTGCGCGGGCCACATCCGATACGGATGACCCGGCTGCAGGAATCCGTCGCGGGGATTGCTCACGAAGGAACCGCGTTCCCGGAAGTGGTCGAGTGACGCGATGTTTGCGCCATTGGCCACAGGTGCGTTGGGAATCCGGAACGCCGTGGCGAGTTCCCGGATTTCGTCGACCGGGTGACTGCGTACCCACGCGTAGATCTCGTCGGCGTGGACGTTGGCCTGTTCGGTGATCGACAGCGGCGACTCTTCGTCGATCCATTCGGGGTGACCGACCATAGCGCACAGGTCGAACCACTGCTGGGCGGTCCCACATCCAAGGTCCACCAACCCGTCTCGCGCCGGCGCCACCCCCGGCACGGTGAGCATGCGGGAGTCGCGCCAGGGCCGCCCCAGCATCTCGAAGTAGGTCACGGGATAGTAGGTCAGACCGAGGATCTGGGCTTCCAGCATCGACAAGTCGATCAGTTCGCCTGCCCCACTGCCGATCTGCCGAACACGGAACGCGAGGGTGGCAGCGCCCGCGTAAGCCCCGGCGAGGTATTCGCCGACCTGACCAGCGACGAACACCGGCGCCCGGTCCGGGACCCCGCGTCCCAAACCGACTATGCCGCCCGACCACGCCTGCAGTGTGAATTCGGTTGCGGGACGGTCGCGCCAGGGGCCCTGCAATCCGAAGGGGGTGATCGAGGTGACGACGAGGTGGGGATGGCGGCGATGCATCTCCTCGGGTCTGAAACGCGCGGCGACCCCCGAACCGGCTGACCACACCACCGCGTCAGCCGAGGCCAACAGCGTCTCGACCAAGTCGACGTCGGCCTCGCTGGCGGGATCGGCTACCACGCTGTGCTTGGCGCCGTTCAGGAAACTGAACAACGCCCCGTCGGCGCCCGGCTCGACGACGGCTCCCGAAGCCGACCAGCAACGCAGCGAATCACCTTCTGGTGGTTCGACTTTGATGACATCCGCGCCGCCGTCGGCCAACAGTTTGGTGCAGTAGGCGCCCGCGATACCGGTGGACAGCTCCACCACGGTGTAGCCCGCCACTAATCCTTCTTCTTCTTGCGGTTGGGGCGATCCTTCTTGCTCAGCCGCCATTCCGGGGGGAACCTGCTGTCGTTGTCCTTGACCGCAGTACCGATCCCCTGCTCGATGGCATCGTCGAGCATCAGGTCGTCGGTGTCGGCCCGCACACCGCTGCCCATCGATTCGAAGAAACCGCTGAGCAGGCTGCCCATATACTCCCCCTGAAACTGCTTCATGATCTCGAAGAACACCTTCTGCATGAAAACGGTGTCGTTGGGCCGGTTGCGCGCGCACGCCAGCGCGTACTTCGCCACCTCGGCTTCGAGTTGGTCGCGGGGCACCACGCTGTTGAGGAAGTTGCAGTCATACATCTCCGCGGCGGTGAAAGCCCGTCCGGTGAAAACCATCTCCTGAAACTTCCGGATGCCCATGGTCTGCGCCCACCACCACATCCGCGGACCCCACCCGTAGTAGCGAAACGACGGATGCCCGAAGAGCGCGTCGTCGCTGGAGATCACCAAATCAGCGTCGGCCGCCTGATAGAAGTGCCAGCCGTAGCAATAACCCTTGACCTCCAGGATGCTGATCTTCTTGAAATCCTGCAGACCACGGATCCCCGAGTTCGGGTTGGCATACCACTGGCTGACCGACGCGCCGTGGCGAAATGATCCCGGTGGCGGATACCGGACTTCGTCTGCCCCGATGCGGAATTCGGCAAGCCGCGGCCCCTGATCGGCCGAATTCATGACGTCCATGAATTCCTCGAGATCGGCGCCCGAACCGAGATCTTCCCCGGCACCGCGGATCACCAGCACCTTGACGTCGTCGTCGATGCTGGCGCGGTGCAGCAGGTCGGCGTAGCGCAACCGGGCGGCGATCGTCGGTGCGTTGAGGTGGCCAGGCCGGTCGAACGTGATGGTGGCGATGCGGGTCTTGGGGTCCTTGTCGTAGCGGATGACCTTTTCCACCGGTGGATCCGATTCGGCCATGGCTATGCCCGCCACATCGGGCTGGAGGTCAGCACTTCGGATCCGTCGGCGGTGATCAGCACGGCCTCGCGGCCGAACACCGCGCCGATCCCCGGTTCCCACACGTACCCCGTCACGGCAAGAACCATTCCCGGCTCCAATCGCTCGTCGGCTGCTGTCTGCGGTAGCTGTGCGGAGATGACCGGCGGGTCGAAGCCCATGCCCAGGCCCCGGGCGACGGGCATCGGCGGGTCCGGCTCCCCGGATGCGGCGTAGGCCGCCAGCAGTTCGCCGGCTCCGGCATCCGGCTGGCATGCCGCAATCAGCTTCTGCCACAGGGATTCCCAGCGTCGGTACAGAGCGGCGGAGGGGGCAGCACCGCCGGCCGGCCAGGTTCGGCCCACCTCGCCGATGTAGCCGCCGGCCAGCACCCCGGCCGCGAAGGCGACCAGGTCGCCGTCGTGCACGTGGCCGTCGCGACTCACCAGGCGCCACGGGTGATCGCGCGAAGTCACCCACACCACATCCTGATTCGACGGAGTGCTCACACCGCCGGCGGCCAGGGCTTCCAGCAGCACCCCGGCCAGGAGCTGTTCGCTCACCCCGGGTCGCAGCTCGGCGACCGCTGCGGCCAGGCCCGATTCGGCCACCGCGATGGCTTGACGCAGCGCGGCCACTTCCTCGCCGGTCTTGATCCGCCGGGCCGCGCGCATGGCCAGTTCGCCGTCCACCAGCTCAGCCTGGGGAAAGGCCGCCGGCAACAGGCGGGCGAAAACCGGTGACAGCGCATCGGTTCCGACACGACGCGCGGTCGCGGCACCCCCGATGCGCTGTAACGCCGCAATGGTGTTGGCCGGATTCCAGGAGATGCCATACAGGTTCTCGTGCGGGATGTCGTCGGGGACGCCTTCGTCCCAGGTGCTGAGCAGATGAACGGCACCGGTGGCGCGCACCAGCACACAGGTCGGGCCGAACGGGCGGGTCCCGGCGACCCACAGTTGCGGTGTGCCCGAGACATACCGGACATTGGCCTGGCGCCCGAGAACCAGCACATCGAGGTCGTGCGCGGCCATCTGCTCCAGCGCCCGTTGCCGGCGTCCCGAACGCAGCGCCCGGTCGTCGGGCAGGACTTCAGCCGGCATACGGGTCGTAGGGGTAGTCGGTCAACCGGGTCGAGCCTTCCTCGGTGATCACCAGCACCTCTTCGCTACGGTAGCCGCCGGTGCCGTCCTCCCACACCACCGGCTCCAGAACCAGCACCATGCCGGGTTGCAGGACGAAGCTTTCGTCGAATGCGTCGCCGAGATCGGTTCCGATCATCGGCATTTCGGCGGCATTGACGCCAATCCCATGGCCCAGGTAAAAGTGCGGCAGCCAGGGCCGGGCGCCGCCGTTGGCTTCCGTTGCGGCTCGGCCCAGCTCGGCGGCGGTGGCTCCGGCGCGGGCCACGCCCACCACCGCGGCCATGATGTCGCGCCATCGGTCGAACTGTGCCTGCTGCCGCGGCGCCGGGTCACGCCCGACGATCCAGGTCCGCCCGAAGTCCGAGCAATAACCCCGGTAGGTGATGCTGACGTCGGTCCACAGCACATCACCGGCGCGCAGTTCCCGCTCGGTGGTGAGCAGCGGCAGCGCCAAGTCGCCGTGGGTGGTCCAGACTCCCTCGGCCCTGCTCGGCGGCATCACCTGCCAGATCGGTTCGAGCATGCTGGCGGTGGCACCCAACTCGAAAGCCCGGCGCAGAAACCGTGCGGACAAATCGATTTGGCGTACGCCGGGCGCCAGTGCGTGGTGGACTTCGACCATCGCCTCGTCGGTGATCCGGACGGCGGTGCGGATGCACGCCAATTCGTCGCGAGTCTTGACCACCTTCGCGGCGCCGACGACGGCGCTGGCATCCTCAGGAAACCCATTGGGGAACAATGTTCCCCGGGCTCGTGACATGGCGCCGGTCAGTTCGTCGACCGCTATCGTCGCGCCGCTGTGGATCATGCCGGCCAGCACGCGGGCGAAAATCTGGACGCCTTCGTCGAATTCGAGATAGACCGGCCCGTGCAAATGATCGGCCGGCAACTCCGACTCCTGGGAAGCGCCGGCACGGTACGGCAGAAAAAGATGCGGCCACTCGTCGTCGCCGAGCACCACCGCCACCGGCCGCTCGACGTAGGACAGCCCGGCGTCCCCGAGGGGCCAACTGGTGCCGGTGGCGTAGCCGACGGCGCTGTTGCCGAGCAGGATCAGCGCGTCAATTCCGCGTTCGGCCATCGCCGTGCGCAGCCGGGCACCGGTTTCCCGGCGCATCCGGGCCAGATCCGGGGTGTCGGGAATCTGCAACTGCGCGAGCGTCGTCACCGTTACAGGCCCAGGAATTCGCTGATATTGCCGCTGACGATCCGCGCCGCGTTGGCCGGCCCGACGGCTTGCACCACGGCCGCCAGTGATTTCTCGGAATAGCCGTAGGTGCTTTCGTTGTGCGGGTAGTCCGACGACCACATGACCTTGTCGATGCCGATCCGGTCGATCAACTCCAGCCCCAGCGGGTCGACCATGAACGAGGCGCTCATGTGCCGGTCCCAGTAGTAGCCGATGTCGTGCTCCAGCGGCCGGTTGAACATGTGCCGGTAGGACGCGACCAGGTGCTCAGCGTCCTGCAGTGCCCAGGGCACCCAGGCGATGCCGCCTTCGAACCAGCCGATCCGCAACCCCGGATGCCGGTCCAGGATGCCGCCGAAGATGTACTTGGCGAACGTTTCCCGGAAGCCGTCGATGTTGATCATCATCCCGACGACCACGCTGTTGAACTCGCACGGACTCTTCGGCGGCGTCTCGCCGATATGGTGGCTGATCGGAACTCCGGATTCCTCGATCTCGTCCCACACCGCGCTCATGGCGGTGCTGGCATAGTCGATCGGATTGCCGTCGTCGTCCTTGCCCGGGTTGAGCGGCATCAGAAACGTCCTGAGCCCCAACGACTTCAGCTCGGCCAGGGTGCGCCGCGTTCCCTCCGGATCCCACCAGTTGATCAGCCCGGCGCCGTAGAAATGCCCACCCGAGCGCTCTTGCAGATCCGCGATGTACTCGTTGTAGATGCGGAACGCCAGCTCGCGAAGTTTCTTGTCCGGGTAGTGAAACAGCGCCAGGACGGCGTTGGGGAACGCCAGCTCCTTGTCGACGCCGTCGTCGTGTAGCTCTTCGATCCGGGCCTCGATGTTTGTGCTGGCCGCCCCGGGCAGGTCGTCGTACTGCATGAGTACCGCGCTGAAGTCGCCCGGCAGGAACGACTGGCCATTGCGCCCCACCTGATATGCGCCGTCCTCGTACCAGATGCGCGGCGCCTTGTCCTTCAGGTCATCCGGGAAGCGCTCGTAGAAGATGTCCGCGGCCAACGAGATGTGGTTGTCCGCGGAAAATACCACGGTGCCTTCAGGTAGACCAGGGTCGGTGTCCACGACATGCCCACGCCGATCTTTGGGTGCCCCAAAGCCTTCGGGCGGGTAGAGCGACAGTGTGCTGGTTCGAGCCGACATCATTGGCCCTCCGTTCGGATTGCGGTAGTGGTCACCAGGTGACCGGCAGTTCGTAGACGCCGTAGGCGAGCCGGTCGTGTTTGAACGGGACGTCTTCGACGGGGATGGCTAGCGCGAGTGTGGGGATGCGCCGCAACAAGGTTCGGTACACGATCTGCAGTTCGGCGCGGGCCAGCTGCTGACCCACGCACTGGTGCCGGCCGTACCCGAACGCCACGTTGCGGTCGGCTCCGGAGCGGTGCAGGTACAGCCGGTCCGGTTCGGTGAATGTGTGCCGATCCCAGTTCGCGGGCGCCAGGTCGATGATGATGCCCTCACCGGCGCGGATGGTTTCTCCGGCAATGTGGATGTCTGCGAGCGCAACCCGACGCTGGCCGTTCTGGATGATGCTGAGATAGCGCAGCAATTCCTCGACCGCGTTGGAGACGACCTGCGGGTCGTCGGCGTCGCGCAGGATGGCCGCCTGGTCGGGATGTTCCAGCAGCGCAAGCACACCGAGGCCGATCATGTTCGCGGTGGTCTCGTGCCCGGCGATCAGCAACCCGGTACTCAACTGAGCGGCTTCTTTGACGCTGAGCTCGCCGGCCTTGACCCGCTCGGCCAGATCGGTAACCGCGTCTTGGGCTGGGTCGTCTATTTTGGCTTCGACCAGCCGGGCCAGGTACGTGTGCAGGCTCATCGCCCCTTTGGCGGTGTCCTCGCCGGTGGCATAGCGCGCCAGGCCGACCGTCGCGTGATGCTGGAACATCTCCGCGTCCTCGTAGGGCACCCCCAGCAGCTGGCTGATCACCAGCGACGGCACCGGCAACGCGAGGGCCGCCACGAGATCGGCCGGCTTGGGACCGGCCAGCATCGCGTCGAGGTGGTCGTCGGTGATCTGCTGGATGGTCGGGCGCAGCCCCTCAACCCGCTTGAAGGTGAACGGTTTTGACAACATCCGCCGAAACCGGGTGTGTTCTTCGCCGTCGGAAGTGAACACCGATCTGGGGCGTTTGTGGACCGTCGACAGCATGCCGGCGTTCCAGTGCGGAAAGCCGGGAAGCCGGTCGTCGACGCTGACCCGTGAATCCGAAAAAAGTTCGCGCACTTGCTCGTAGCCGGTGATGAGCCACGGCGTGCTGCGGTCCCAGATCCGGACCCGCGACAGCGGCCCGGCTTTGGCCAGCGCCATCACGTCCGGCGGCGGCGCGAATGGGCACCGTGGGGCGCGGGGCATCGGATAGTCAGGGATCTCCGCGGCCGCCTCGGGGGGGCTACTGGCGAGTGGGTGCGACACGGTCACTCCTCAATGCGGATGGCCATTGCCGGGCAGGCGGCGGCGGCTTTGCGGGCGGCTTCGGCGCGCTCGGCGGGCGGGTGCGCGGTGAGCAGGACGACGACGCCGTCCTCGTCGCACTGGTCGAACACCTCGGGCGCATGCATGACGCAGTTCCCGGACGAGGCGCAAAAATTTTGGTCCACGCTCACTTTCATCTGCCGGCCCCCCACTCGGGCGATGTCACCGGGGCCAGCCACAGGCCCACGATCGCGTCGATGAGTGCGCTAGCCGCGGCCCGCCAGGAGGGCCGGGGCGTCGAAGTGCCCGTCGCCAACGCACGTTCGAGATCAGCGCAGGTGTGCATCAACAGGTTTCGGGCCATCAGGTTGCGCTGGTAGCGGATGTCGACCGGCAGCTCGGGCAAGCAGCCGTTGATGCCGTCGATCACCCGAACCAGCGACGGCGAGCTCAGCGCGTTCTTGACGACGATGTTGTGGTAGGCCGGATCGGTCATCGCCTGCGCGGCGAACCGGGCATACCACGTGGGATTGCCCAGAGCCTCAAGGTGTTCGGTGAGCGGGCATACCAGGCAGGCGACCCAATCGCGCATGTCGGCAGTCTCGTCCAACTCGGCCACCATCTGCTCGCGAAGCCGTTCGACCGGCAGGCGATGCTTCTGCTCGATGGCACGCACCAAGTCGGCCTTGGTCCCGAAGTGATAGCCGACCGCGGCGTTGTTGCCCTGCCCGGCGGCCTCGCTGACCTGCCGGTTGGACACCGCGAACACGCCGTGCTCGGCGAACAGCCGCTCGGCGGCCGCCAGGATCGCCTCCTGTGTGGAACTCGCCCGCTCGCCGCGAACGGCCCTCCCGACGGTGGTCACATCGCCCAGTCAACCGCTCGGCCGGCAGTTAAGTCAAGCGATTGATTTAGCTGTGGATTTGCATCAGATCATGCGATATCGCATGACATAATGCAGCTGTGCCTAAGACGGTTCAAATACGCGACATCGACGACGAGGTGTACGCAGCCTTGGTGCGGCGTGCCGCGGCAGAGGGCATCACGGTGCCCGAGCTACTGCGCCGCGAGGCCGCTCGGCTGGCGGCCCGGCCGTCGGTCACCCAGTGGCTGGCACGCACCGGGCGGCGGCCCTCGGAGATATCCACGGCCGAGGTGCTGGCGACGCTGGACGAGTGGCGCGGCGAGTGGCCCGATGCTGGTCGTTGACGCTTCCTGCCTGTTCGAGGTCGTCGCGGACACACCGCGGGCGAGTGAGATCTCGACCCGCCTGGCGTCCGACACCGACCAGGTAGCGCCGCACGTGATCGACGTCGAGGTGATGGCAGTGATCCGCGCTCAACACCTGCGGGGGCGCATGGACGGAACGGCCGCCGCGCAGGCCCTCGCTGATCTGCGTGACTGGCCCGGCGAACGATTCGGGCACCGCTGGTTGCTGGAGCGGGCGTGGCAACTGCGGAACTCGGTACGCGGATGGGACGCGTTCTACGTGGCACTGGCGGAGGCGTTCGACGCGACGCTGCTCACGCTCGACGCTCGACTCGCCCGTGCGCACGGGCCGTGTTGCCGGATCGAGGTCCTCGGTCGCTAGCGGGAGTATCGCGTGGTCCGCAACGGTGTGCCTGCGGTATGCGACGGGTGATGACTGTCAATGCCTCGGCCAGTTCGATTCTGGCCAGCTGCGCACCGAGGCAACAGTGCATGCCACCGCCGAAGGTCAGCGTCGGCGCCGGGCCCTGCCGGGTGACGTCGAGCCGCTCAGGGTCGGCGTAGACCGCCGGGTCACGATTGGCCGCGCACCAAAGCGATCGGTTACCGGACCTACCTCCTTTTCGGAGCAGCAAAGGCGCTGCGCCATCGCATGGGAGTGGCGCGATCCAAGGTCTACGACGCCGGCTACCAGGATTCGGTGGCATACGGCGTTGGGCGACAACGCCTTTGATGCTGGCGGCCGAGAGTGCGGCATTGTCCAAGGAGGAGGCGATCGCCTATGCGCAGCGGGGTCGTGGTGAGCGGCCGCGGCCGGCCAACGGGTGGGAATCGCTGACACCCCCGGAACTCGACGTTCGTGCGGCTGGTCGCGCACCGTGCAGGCCCACCTCACTCACGTCTACACCAAACTCGGCCTGACTTCTCGCGTGCAGCTGTCTCGGCAGGCAGCCCGCCGCGGTTGACTCAGCCCTCCTCGTAGCTCCATGCGCGTAGTTGTTCGGCCATCTTGGGAAGGTCGGGCAATGCGCCCGTCGCGACCTGGATGACGAATTCGAAGCGGTCATCCTCGGGGGCGCTGATCCACTGGCCGTTGATGGCGAGCAAAGTCCGGCAGGCCGTCCACGCCAGTCGCTTGTTTCCATCCACCAGCGCGTGGTTCCGCGCCAGGGAGTGCAGCAGCGCGGCGGCCTTGAGATGCAGACTCGGGTAGGCATCTTGACCGAACACCGACGCGCGGGGGCGCGCCAGAGCCGATTCAAGCAAGCCGTAATCCCCGACCACGACATCCGCGCCGACAGCCTCGTGGGCAATGTCGAGCAGATCGTCGAGGTCCAGGTACTCGGTCATGCGTCCTTAAGGCGCCGCAGGACCTCGGCCTCCTCCCGCACCACGCGCTGCAGAGCCGCAGCAACCTTCGCCTTGTGCGTGCGCCGCGCAATGTATTCGTCGATGGCCGACAGTGCCACGGCCTGCATCGACCGTCCTTCCGCGGCCGCCTGCCGGCGCAGCGCTTCAGCCTGCTCAGCACTGGTGCGTAGCGTCATCCCCATGACGGCATGATACCTGATTGATACCACAGGTTTGGTCGCCATCTGAGCCCGCGAAATCCGCACCGGGGATTCGCCCTGGCGGACTGGAGTGAGCCGGGTATGAGCACCTTGCCGACCGGAACGGTGACGTTGCTGTTGGCCGATGTCGAGGGATCGACCCACCTGTGGGAAACCCAGCCGGAGCAGACGGCGGCGGCGATCGTCCAACTCGATCGCACCCTCGCCGGACTCATCGCCGATCACGACGCGGTACGTCCGGTCGAGCAGGGCGAGGGCGACAGCTTCGTGATCGCGTTCAACCGTGCCAGCGATGCACTCGGATGTGCGCTGGCGCTGCAGCGCGCCCCGCTGGCCCCGCTGCGGCTGACCTCCGGGGTGCAGCTCGCCCAAGAAGCGGCCCGCCATAGCCATGCACCCGCCACACCTTCGCCCAACGTGTACTGACTGCGACAATTCCGCGAAATATTCGCAGTGGCTTCACGTTCGGCGCGCGGATCGAATCACCTTGCCCGCCACCGTCCCGCCGTCCACCGGGAGCACGGTGCCGGTGACATAGCGGGACCGCTCGCCGGCGAAATACAACACCGCCTCCGCGATGTCCTCGGGCGTGCCCTCGCGCTTCAGCGGCCGGTCGTCCCGCATGGTCTGGCGAATCGCCGCCTCGTACCGCTCGGTTTCGTCTCGACTCATCCCCGCCGCCGACGACGCCAATAACGGCGTGGGTATGTTGCCGGGCGCGATGGCGTTGACTCGAATTTCGTAGTGCGCCAACTCGATTGCCGCTGATTTGGTGAACTGGATGACGGCCGCCTTGGACGCGCGGTAGGTCATCACGCCGCCGCCGGCCTGGATGCCGCCAATCGAGGTGAGGTTGACGATGGATCCGCCGCCGTGAGCGGCCATGTGCCGGGCGGCATCGCGGGTGCCCGCCATGACCCCCAGGACATTGACGGCCATGACCCGGTGGAAATCGGCCAGGTCGTCGTCGAGGAATCGGCGGTGCATGGTTCCGGAGACACCGGCGTTGTTCACCATGATGTGCACGCCGCCGAAGGTGTCGACGGCGGCTGCCACCACCGCCGCGACCTGTCCGGGATCGGAGACGTCGGTGCGCCGGAACATGGTTTCCGACCCCAGGCGGGCCGCCAGCTCCTGGCCCAGGTCCGCTTGGACGTCGGCGATGACCACCCGCGCGCCCTCGTCCACAAAACGCTCCACCGTGGCACGGCCGATACCGGATGCCCCACCGGTGACGACGGCTACCTTGCCGGCCAGTTCGTTGACCACACGACGAGTTAATCGGCGCGCGCCGCCTTAAGTCAAGCAGTTGATTTAGCGGTGAAGCTCAGCCCGGTTGTGCCGAACGCGGCCGCACCCCAACTGCGCGGCACCGACAACCTGCCGATCAAAGCGGCGCGACTCCAGGCCGCCGACACCACCGGCCGAGATGAGCCGGACATGTTGGTAGCCATCGGCGCCGGCGGCCCGCTCGACGTCATGGCCAGCGGGCCACTGATCGCCGCCACGAAAGCGCTCACCGGCGACGGGAAAGGCTTGAGCCGCAGCATGTTCGCGATCGTCGAAGCGGCCGACACCGACTGCGCCGGCCGCCCGAGGCTGCGTAGCGCAGCAGGCACTTGGGCCATCGTTTGGGCCAACATACCGGGCGTGCCTGCGTCGTCGTCCCACGCCAGGAAGCCGGGCGCGCTCTCACCCAGTGTGGGCGGCGCCAACGGCGTCAGGGTCACCGCCGATGCCGAAGCGTTGGCATAGCGATACATCGCACAGGCGTCCTGGGCCCACATTTCGCCGTAGTCGGCCTCGAGAGCCGCGATGCCGGGTGTGTCCTGAGCGGTCGCGTTTGCGCCGATCAGCGATGCCAGCCGAGCGCGGTTGGCGGCTATCACCGGCGGCGGCACCGTGGCGGCGAAGGCGTTTTCGAAGGCGCAGGCAGCCGCCCGGGCCTGGCCCGCGATCTGTTCGGCCGCTGCGGCTGTACCGGTCAACCAACGCAGGTAGGGCGCAACCGCGGCAGCCATCGAGTCCGACGCCGCGCCCCGCCACCCGTCGTCGGTCAATGCCGAAGTGATCGAACCGACGGACGCGGCAGTGCCGTATAGGTCGTCAGCCAGTTTGTCCCAGGCCGCCGCGGCGCGTAGCAGCGGCTCCGACCGAGGACCCGCATACATTCTCGCTGACGTGATCTCGGGTGGTAGTGCTCCAAAATCCACCTCGCCGCACCTCCGGGTCGCCGCCTGGCTTCGGAATGGCCGATTTCCGAACCAACGTCAGTTACCTTGGCGCTCTTCATAACCGCCGGCCGCGCGGTGTCGACGAGCTGGCGCGAGGTTCGGCCGGGATCGTTATCGGACCTACTGTCAATCGTGATGTCAGAGCCCGGCAGCGCCCGAAAGGAAGGCGGGGTGGGGCGCCGTTGCGAAGATCTGTCCAGCGCGTAGAGCCCGGCGACGGTCGCGAGTCCGACGAGAATCAAACCGCCCCACACGGCATCGGCGTTCACCCGGTGCAGCGCGCTCCACAGCGAGCCGACGCCCAGGTTTCCCAGCAGGATGCCGACTCCCACGATGGTGCTGTAGAACCCGTAGTGAGTCGCCACCAACCGGTCATCCGACAATGCCACCACGGTCCGCATTTCGAACGGAAACAACGCCGCCGAGGCGACCGCGAGCAGACTCGCCGACAGCAAGAATGCCGTGACCGCTGCGACGGTACCGAACCGTTCGACGTCCGGGACCACCGCGAGCGGTACGAACGCCGCACCCAGGATGATGGCCCCGATAACCAGGCTGCGTCCGGCACTCCAGCGTGCGGCGAACCATCGGGTGATGCGCAGCTGCCCGGCGACCGCGACCACCCCCGACACCGCGAACATTGTCGCCACCAGCAGAGATTGGTGGCGTGGCGCCAGCACCGACGCTTGCATGGGGAGGGCCAGGTAGATCTGGAATGACAGCAGATAGGCGCCGGTCATGGCCGCGGCGAAGCACCAGAACGCTCGGTTGCGGACAACCGTCCGCCAGCCCTGCCGAATTGAGGTCTTCTCGTATTCGGGGTCGGCCGACGGCCGCGGCAGCGCCAGCAGCTGGGCCACCGTCAGCGCGGCGAACACTACCGCGGCACCCAGCACGGTCATCCGGAAGTCCAATGCCAGCAACGCCAATCCCACCAGCGGGCCGAGCAGGATGCCCGCCTGGTAGAAGATGTTGAACATCGCGAAGGCTTCGATCTTCCGGTCGCCGGAGTCGACGGCGAGGTAGGCGCGCACCGCCGGGTTGAACAGTGCCCCGGCGAAACCGGTTGCGGCCGAGGCGATCAGCACGGTGGGCAGGGACTGCGCGAACACCAGCATGGCGAACCCGCCGGTACGGATCAGACAGCCGGCCACGATCAGCGGCTTATAGCCGAATCGGTCCGCCAGGGTGCCGCCCACGAAGAACATGCCCTGCTGGGAGAAGTTGCGCACCCCCATCACCAAACCGACCGCCCACGCGGCCAGCCCCAGCGGACCGGCAAGGTAGTCAGCCAGGTACGGCATCAGCATGTAGAAGCCGACGTTGATGCCGAACTGGTTGATCATCAGCAGCTGGCTGGGCCGGTTGAAGCTGCGGAATTGGGTGAGAAATCCCATCACGCCGGCACCCGGTTCGGGTCCACCACCGAGGTGGTGCGGGTCCAGCGGGTCACGACCGCAGCCGACGGCGAGGCGATCTCGTCGGGATCGGCGGCGGGCCGGTCACCGAGCAGCCCGTGCTCGTCGCAATAGTCGTCGTTGTAGATCGTGTCGAAATAACGGTTGGGGCCGTCGGGAAACACCGCGGCGATCGTGGTGCCCGACGGCAAGGTGCGCGCGGCCCATCCGGCGACCAGACCAACAGCCCCGACACTCCAACCGCCGCTGGCGTAGTGGGTGGCGGCCAGATTGCGGCAGGCCCAGACGGCTTCGGCCGGCGCAACCCAGTGGATCTCGTTGAATGCGGCGTAGTCGACGTTGCGCGGATAGATGCTCGAACCCAGGCCGCGCATCAGCCTGCTGGTGGCGGGCTGGCCGAAGATCGTCGACCCGATGGTGTCGACGCCGATCAACCGCATATCCGGATTGAACTCTCGCAATACCCTTGCCACGCCGGCAGAATGGCCTCCGGTGCCCACCGAGCACACCAGCACGTCGACCCGCCCCAGCTGGGCGATCAACTCCAGCGCCAGGGGCCGGTAGGCGGCGACGTTGTCGGGGTTGCTGTACTGGTTCGGATTCCAGGCGGCGGGGTCGGCGGCCAGCAGCTGCGCGACCCGATCTTTGCGGGCCTGCTGCCATCCGCCGACCGGGTGCGGCTCGGCGACCATGTCGACGCGGGCACCGTAGGCGGTGAGCATGCGCGCGATAATCGGTTCCAGGCCCGGGTCGGTGACCAGGGTGACCGGGTGCCGGTATGCGTTGCCGGCCAGCGCTAGACCCAATCCCAATGTGCCGCTGGTTGATTCGATGATCGCGGCACCTGGCGCGAGGTCGCCGCGAGCGCGGGCGCGTTCCACCATGTGCATGGCGGGCCGGTCTTTCATGCCGCCGGGGTTGAATCCTTCGAGCTTGGCCCAGAATCCACGGTCGGCGCTGCCGACCGGCCCGTCGCTTCCCGCTATCCACAGCACCGGAGTGTTGCCGACCATGGTGCCGGGCTGACGGTTACGGCTTGGCGGGAGCTGGTAACGCCGCGGGATGGCACGGTAACGATCCCGGTTCTGTCGCCGTACGGAGGTGAGATGCGAGCGGTTGGGTCGCACAACGCGTGAGTTGTTCAGGTGGGCGGGATTTTCCACGGGCATGTTGAGGTTCATGGTGTCGTCGCTTCGGTCTCGAGCCGCCGATCAAGTGCGGCAAGGTGATAAGGGTCAGCAGTCATCGGCCATGGCGAAATGGTCACCAGGGCCTGACACTGACCGGTCAGCAACGAGACAGGCAGAACCGAGTCAACAAGTCTTGACCGGTGCGCACGTCAACCGGCAAGGTCGGCGGTCCGCGCCCGGCGGTCACCACGGCTGCGATGAGCACACCCGCGACGCCGTTGGCGACCACCACCACGGCAGCCGCGAACGCTGGTGTGTCCGACTGCGGCATCACCGCGCCGGCATGTAGCGGAGGGCACGGTGGCGCCGAGTCGTCGGTGAGATGTGCGTGACCGATGTTCACCGCGAATTCGCTACCCACAGCCGTCGACAGCGGGTGGCTCGGATGCGCCGGTTGGCGATCCAACTGCGGCAGCCAGCATTGAGCGGCTACCGCGGCGACGACCACGACCAGGACGATCGCGATCCACGCGAACCGCGTCCACACCGCCTGCCGAAGGTTCACGTCGGCCACTATATACCCCCAGTGGGTATCACGTAAAGTGCGGTATTGCGGCTTGCGCGGCGGTCGATGTCCTAGCAGGGTAGTAGCGCGGGCCCGAATCAACGAAGACGAGGAGCTGTCCATGCCGCTACAGCCAACGAGCGGTCATCCCCTGGGCGGAGTTCAGCTCAGCAGGCGCGGCTTTATCGGCGCCGGAATCGCCAGTGGGTTGGCGCTCGCCGGTTGCGGCCACTCACAGACACACTCGGCAGACGAGACTGCCATGGCTGCCGCAATCGACGCGGCCGAGCGGGCCCGGCCGCACAGCGGTCGAACCGTAACGGCCAGCCTGGTCCCTCAGCAGGTGGAGATCGACCTCGGCGGGCCGATCGCCCGTACGCTGGCCTACGGAAATACGGTCCCGGGACCGCTGATCCGGGCCGCCGTCGGCGATGAGATTGTGGTCGCGGTGGACAATCGGCTCGACCGCCCGACGTCTGTGCACTGGCACGGCATCGCGCTGCGCAACGACATGGACGGCGTCGTGCCCGCCACCCCGAACATCGAGGCCGGCCACGACTTCACCTACCGATTCTCCGTCCCTGATCCGGGCACCTACTGGGCTCATCCGCACGTCGGCCTCGAGGAGGACATGGGGCTCTATCTGCCGGTCATTATTGACGATCCGACCGAGCCGGGGCGCTACGACGCGGAATGGATTGTGGTGCTTGATGATTGGACCGACGGCGTCGGCCAGAGTCCGCAACAGATTTACGACGCCCTGGTCGACCCGAACAAGCCCACCGCAATGCCCATGCCCACGACGACCCAGCCGACCCCGCCAACCACGACGAGCACGACAAGTACGACGAGCACGACGAGCACGACCGAGACGCCGCCGCCATCCCCGACGCCGGGCATGCCGGGCGGCGACGTGGCGAGCAGCGAGCTGCTCGGTGGCGACGCGGGCGACGTCGCCTACCCCTACTATCTGATCAACGGCCGTATCCCCGCGGCCCCCACGACCTTCAATGCCAAACCGGGACAGCGAATCCGGATCCGGATCATCAATGCCGCCGCCGACACCGCGTTCCGTGTCGCGCTGGCCGGACATTCGATGACGGTCACCCACACCGACGGTTACCCGGTCCTTCCGACACCGGTCGACGCACTGCTGATCGGCATGGGCGAACGTTACGACGTCATCGTGACGGCGGCATCGGGTGTCTTCCCGCTCGTCGCACTGGCCGAAGGCAAGAACGCTGTGGCCCGCTCGCTGCTGTCCACCGGCGCGGGCAGCGCGCCCGATCCGCAGTTTCGGCCGGCGGAACTCACCAAGAGGGTTGGCACCATCGAGATGTTCACCGCCACAACGTCGGCCAATCTGGGCCGGCCCGAGCCCGGCCTCGAACTTCCTGTCGTATTGGGCGGCACCATGGCCAAATATGACTGGACGATCAACGGTGAGCCCTACAGCAGGACCAAGCCGCTGCAGGTGCACCAGGGCCAGCGCCAACTTCTGGTGTTCGACAACACCACCATGATGTGGCACCCCATGCACCTGCATGGCCACACCTATCAGATCATCAGGGCCGACGGTTCCCTCGGCGCCCGCAAGGACACCGTGATCGTCCTGCCCAAGCAGAAGGTCCAGGCAGTGCTCGTCGCAGATAATCCGGGTACCTGGGTGATGCACTGCCACAACATGTATCACCTGGCGGCCGGCATGATGACGCGCCTGGATTACGTCTTCTGACCGCTGAAGAAGTTCAGCAGGAGTTCGTTGACCGCCGCGGATTGCTCGATTTGCGGACAGTGGCCCGCGTCGTCGATCACCACCGCGCGTCCATCCCCGACCTGCTCGGCGAGCTGCGCGGCCCACCCGGCGGGCAGCAGCTTGTCGTCGCGACCTTCGACGACGAGTGTGGGCACCGCGATGCGCTCATACCGGCGCACACTCGACGGGTTAGCGGCCGGCTCAGCGCCGGGGCGACGAAAACGCGCCGCCGCCAAGGCTTCCCACGCTCCCGGAGCGATGCTCGACTGGTAGCGGCGCCGCACATAGTCCTCGTCGGCCGGATAGCGGGCGTTGTGGAATAGCGCCTCGACGATGCGGCGCATGCCCGGCAGCGTGGCGTCGTAACGCTGCAGGGCGTCGAAGTGCCGGTTCTGCTGAATCTGTCCCCCGCCGCAGATGATCGCCATGCTTCGGACCGGCAGCCGGGGTGCATCCGAGGTGGTGTCGGTCAGCAGCATGATGGCGCCCATGGAATTACCGGCGAAGTGCGCGGAGTCGACGCCGACAACGTCGCAGAACCGTGCCACGTGCCGGATGCGCATCCCGCGGCCGTCGACGAAGTCCACGACCTTGGCCGACTGCCCGAACCCGAGCAGGTCGGGCGCCAGCACCCGGTAGCGTGCGGCTAGCGCGACGATGGTGTGCTCCCAGCCCAATTCGGCGCTGGCCCCGAATTCGCCGCCGTGCAGCAACACCACCGGGTCACCCGCGCCCGACTCCAGATAACTGGTGACCAGACCGTCGACCACCTCGGTGCGGCGGTGTATCGGCATCACTTGATCGCGATGGGATTCACCGGCGAGCCCACCGCGCCAATGAATCTCAGCGGCGGCGCGATCAGCTGAAACTCGTAGACGCCGTCGGTGGCGCAGTCGGCTGCCAGCGCCGTGAGGTCCCAATATTCGCCCAGCATCAACCCCATGTCACGCAGGCACAGCAGATGAAACGGCAAGAACAGGCCTTCGACTCCCGAAATAGGGTCTTCCACCTGGATATTGTCCGAGGCCACCGCGGCGACCTCGTGATCGTGCAGCCACTGGGCGCAGCGCCAGTCCAGCCCGGAGTACCGCTCGGTCTTGCTGCCGGTCATCAGAAACCGTGCCCACCAACCGGTTCGGATCAGCACGATGTCGCCGCGGCCGACCGTGACTCCTTGGGCACGGACGACGTCGTCCAGTTCCTCCGGAGTGATCGGGTTGCCATGCTCGAGAAAGACTTCCGCGCCGCGATGACGCACCAGGTCCAGTAGCACACCACGCGAGGTGATGCCCTTGACGTCGACCTTGTCGATGCCGCAATGGAAGGCCCCCAGACTGGTCACCGAACCGGCCGGGAAGCCGTTGTAGAGCTGGTCGTCGTAGTAGACGTGCGACAGCGCATCCCACTGGGTGGCCGCCTGCAACGGCATGATGACCATGTCGTCGTTGAACCGGAACGGATTGTCGACCAGGTAGTTGCCCATCTGTTCGGCCGTCGGATTCTGTGCCCATCCCGGCCCGTACCTGCCCAGGGTGTTCGCATCGCCACCGTCCACGGTCATCACGTGTATCGGGTTGTGCCGGAACCCGAAAGCACCCTGCGGGCCCGACGACCCGAAATCCACGCCGAGCGGAAACACCTTCCCGTGCCGGACCAGGCTGGCGGCGTGCCGGACGGTGTCGGCGGTGATGAAGTTCAGCGTCCCGAGTTCGTCCGTATCACCCCACCGGCCCCAGTTGCTGAGATCGCTTGCCACCCGCCTGAATTCGGTTAGGCTGGCCATGACGCCCGTCCCTTCTCGAGTTCACCCGCGATTGCGGCGCCCAGGTTTCCGCCGTCCACCCAGACGACCTGACCCGAAATATAACTGGCGGCACAGCTATTTAAGAACAGCAGCACCGCGGCCTGTTCGGCCGGATCGGCCACCCGGCCCAGTGGCTTGGCGATGTCGTCGAAGAATTCCGGGCCGTAGGCACGCCTCAGCTGCTCGAGCATCGGTGTCTCGGTCACCGCGGGCCCGGTGCAGTTGATCCGGATACCGCGCGCACCGAGATCGGCCGTACGCCGCATGGTGTAGAGGATGACTGCTTCCTTGGACAATGGGTAGCCGCTGCCCACCGCCTCGGGGTGGCAATCGCACCATTCGATGCCTTCGTGCATCGTTGTGGTATTCAGCAGCGGAGCCACTAACCAGCGATGTTCCCGGTAGGCCGCCGCGGCAAGTGATGACACGCTGACAATCGACGCACCCGCGGCCATCGTCGGGATCAGTGCCTCGGTGAGATGGCGCAGCCCAAGGAAATTGATGGTGACCACCAGTAGCGGGTCGCCGATCCCCGAGGAGACGCCGGCGACGTTGAACAGCGTGTCGACGCGTCCGCCGAGAGCCGCGACGATCCGATCGATGGAATCCGGATCGGCGAGGTCAACCTCGTGGAATTCGTTGATCTCATAACCCGGTCGCTGTTTGTCCAAGCCGACCACGTGCGCGCCAAGTTCGCTGAGTTGATGTACCACCTGCGCGCCGATGCCCGAGGAACATCCGGTCACCACCGCACGGCGGCCGTCGTAGCGCCACAGGTCGTTCAGCCCCAACGCCTACCCAACTTCCGGTGTCATGGACGCGGCTCCGTTGCGCGGCGCGCCGCCAACACGCGGCCCTCGTTGATCTCCGCCATGGCTTCGGGAATCTCGCTGGCCGTGAACTTACCGCCGCGCCCGGTCGGCAGGCCGCCGAACGAGTAACTCTCGTCGAATTGCGGTGCGCCGAAGGGTCGTGTTTCCGGCCGGCGTGCCTCGATTCGCTCGATGACGGGAGCCAGCCTGGCGGCCTTGTCCGCGACCGCCTTGGCGTCGCGTTCGATGAACTCCGGCAGCACCTCGGAGCCCATGATTTCGATGGACTCCATGGTGCCCTCATGACTTCGCGGGTTGAGCAGCAGGATGATCTCGTCCACACCACTCTCCTCGTAGCCGCGCAGGAACTCACGCACAGTAGCCGGCGACCCGATGGCGCCGCGTCCCGGCCCGTAGGCCAGCATCGGATCCTTCTGCACCTCTTCGAGATAGCGGGTCCACACACCCGTGCGCCCGGGTGTGTGCACACCGGTCATGTAGTAGTGCATGATGCCGAACGAGAAGAAGCCGCCGCCCTGCCCGAGGCGCAGCAGCGCCTCGTCGTCTGTGCGCGCCACCATCATCGACAGGTCACCGCCGATGGCCAGGATGTTCGGGTTGATCCGCGGCGTCACCGCGATGCCGTTCTCCTCGAATTCCTTGTAGTAGCCGTTTACCCGCTCGGTCAGCGGACCCGGGCCGGTGTAGGCGAAACTCAGTGCGCCGATGCACTTCTGAGCGGCCATCTGGACGGTGGCGGGCCGGGTGCAGGCGACCCACACCGGCGGGTGCGGCTTTTGCATCGGCTTGGGAATGACGTTGCGGGCCGGCATCTGGATGTGCTCGCCGTGGAAACCGGTGAACGGTTCCTCGATCATGCACCGAATCGCGACCTCGAGAGCCTCCTCCCATTGGGCCCGCTTGTCGGCGGGATCGATGTTGAATCCCCCCAGTTCGCCCACCGAGGATGATTCGCCGGTGCCGAACTCGACCCGCCCGTTGGACAGCAGGTCCAGGGTGGCGATGCGTTCGGCCACCCGCGCCGGGTGGTTGACCGCGGGCGGCAGGTGCATGATGCCGAATCCCAACCGGATGTTCTTGGTCCGCTGGCTGGCCGCGGCCAGAAATATTTCGGGTGCGGTGGAGTGACAATATTCCTCGAGAAAGTGGTGCTCGGTGAGCCAGACGGTGGAAAAGCCTGCCTTGTCGGCAGCCTCGACCTCGTCGAGGCAATCCTGCAGCAGGATGCGTTCGTCGTCGGCGGCCCAGGGACGCGGCAGAGCGAATTCGTAGAACAACGAGATTTTCATGCTTACCTCCTATGAGCATTACGTGCTTGTGCCGCCACGTGTTTTGCCGCGACATAGCCAAAGGTCATGGCGGGTCCGATGGTCGCCCCGGCACCGGCATAGCTGCGGCCCATCACCGGTGCGGAGGTGTTGCCCACCGCGTAGAGTCCACGAACCACGGTGTCGTCGCGACGCAGCACCCGCGCGTGTTCATCGGTGCGCAGGCCTCCCGACGTGCCGAGGTCGCCGAGAACGATGCGGAACGCGTAGTAGGGCGGATCACCCAGCGGGTACAGGTTGGGGTTGGGCAGCGTCGGGTCGCCGTAGTAGTTGTCGTAGGCGCTGTCGCCGCGGTGAAAGTCGTCGTCGTGGCCGTTGCGGGCGAGTTCGTTGAAACGTGCTGCCGTTGCCCGGAGTTGGGCGCCCGGGACGCCGATCTTGGCTGCCAGCTCCTCCCAGGTCCGCGCGGCTTTGACGACGCCGGTCTCCAGCCACGCCGCGGGGACCTTCCGCCCGGTGGGTACCGGCGCTCCGGGAATTTTCGGTATCGGCAGATGCCCGGCGATGACGTAGCGGTTCCAGGACCGGTGATCGGTGACGAGCCAGCACGGGATGTGGGTGACCCCGGATTTCTGGCCCTCGATCATGGCGTGACCGAAGTCCAGGTAGGGCGCGGCCTCGTTGATGAAACGCTTGCCGTCGGCGTTGACGATGAACTGCGACGGCATCATCCGCTCGTTGAGCATGAATTGCATTCGGCCGTCCGGCCATTGCATGGCCGGAAACCACCAGGCTTCGTCGAGCAGGTCGGTGGCCGCACCCAGCCGCTGGCCGGCCCGGATCCCGTCGCCGGTGGCCGCGGGATTGCCGAAGCTCCAGTCCCGGTCCACGATCGGTTGGTGTTGCTTACGCCAGGCCAGGTCGTGGTCGAATCCTCCGCAAGCCAAAACCACCGCGTGCCGCGCGCCTATCCGTGCCGGTACGCCGGCTCTGTCCACCAGCGCACCGATCACTGATCCGTCGGTGTCGGTGAGCAATTCGGTCATCGGCGAGTCCAGCCACAGCGCAACGTCGCGCTCCTTCATCGCCAGTCGCAGCCGCGCTGCCAATGACTGGCCGATCGCCGCGATCCGCTCACCGAGCATCCTGGCCCTGACCATGCGGGCTATCAGCTTCAGCAGCACCACCTTACCGCTCCACGATAGGCGAATCCGGTAGAACGACCGCAATTCGTTTGGCCCCAGCCAGATTCCCTTCGGCGCCAGCGACAGCGGCGCGAGTAGCTTCTCCTCATCGACGCCCAACGAGCGCAGATCGATCGGCGGCACGTTGATGGTGCTGCCCAGCTCGGAGCCGCCGGGTAAGTCCGGGTAGTAGTCGGAGTAGCCGGGCTTCCAGACGAATTCCAGCCACGGTGAGAGCCCTTCCAGGAACTGCAGCATCTTCGGGGCCGACTCAACGTACTGGCGTATCCGCGCCGCACTGACCAGGCCGTCGGTAACCCGGCGCAGGTATTCGATCACATCGGCGGGTGCCGGGGTGTAGCCCGCTCGGCGCTGCGCCGGTGCGCCGGGTACCCAGATACCGCCACCGGACAAGGCGGTGGAACCGCCGAAGTGTCGGGACTTTTCCACCACCAGCGTTTGTAGGCCGGCCGCATCGGCGGCCAGTGCGGCCGTCATACCTCCCGCGCCGGACCCCACCACGAGCACGTCGACCACGTGGTCGAACCCATCGCCGCCGGTATAGGTCATGGGCTCGGCGCCGCCGTCCTGATGGCGAACGCGGTGATCAGGTCGGGAGCCTGTTTGTAGTAGCGCAGTGCGGTCCGGTACGGTCCCGCGGTCGCCAGGGCAGCGAAAGCGGCTATCCACGTGCGGATTTCATGCGCGGAGCCACCGCCCTCGTGCATCACGAACGAGTTCGACCACTGATCCAGGTCGTCCAGGTGTCCCCCGTCGACGATCTCCAGGAATCGCTGATCCCAGGCCGGGTTGAGGGGCCGCAGGTTGCTGTCTCCCGCGGCGAAGTTCTTGGCGGCGTCGATCACCGCCGTCTGCCGGGCTTGTCGTTGCTCGGAACTCATCGGCTTACCGTGCACGATCCGCTCCAGACCGGCCGGGCCGGGGTTGTCCAGCGTGGGCACCGGCGGGCTGTGCGACAGCCCACCCGACCCGATCACCAGCACCCGCTTGTCCAGTGAGGCAAGGAATTCGCCCACCGCGGTACCCAGTGCCCGGCAACGGCGCAGTGGTCCCAGCGGCGTGGCGATCGCATTGATGAAGATCGGAATCACCGGGCGCGACGTCGCCGTGCCGAAAAGCTTCTCCAGCGGCTGGACCGTTCCGTGATCGACGTCCATGCTGGCCGAGACGGCGATGTCGACGTCGGCGCTGAGCACGGCGTTGGCGCACTGCCGCGCGATCTGCTCGGGAATGTCGAGTGGGCCGGCGTAACTGTCGTAGTCGCCGACTCCGTTGGCGCGCAAGCCGATACAGAATGACGGCATCACCTTGTAGAAGAATCCGTTGTAGTGGTCGGGCGAGAAGATGACCACCAGCTCGGGATCGTACTCGCCGGCGAATTCCCGTGCCTTTCCGATCGCGGCATTGACATCGTCAAGCAGGTCCCGCGGCGGCCCCGGTAGATTCAGCAGCGGGCTGTGGGATATACAGCACAGAGCCAGTGGCACTTTGGAAATCACCGCCTCTCGGATTCAGGGTGAGGGCCTTGACTAGTGATGCGCTCAACTCGGGAGCGAGTTGGGCGATACACGCGCCGGCGATACACCGGTCGGGACGCAGGAACACCACCGACTCGTCGTGGGCGTCGAACCAGGACTTGAGGTCTCCGGTGTGGTCACCGACCACCACGACATCGGGATCGTCGTGTCCGGTCCAGTGCAGTTGCACCTGCGGACGCGCGGCGACGAACCGGGCACCCAACGCCTGCCATGTCGCAAATGCGTTCTCGCCAAGGATCTTCCGTGGGTTGTTGTTCCAGCACAATACGGCGAACCAGGCGCCCAGCACGTCGTCCAGCAAGACGTTGCGGCAGCTGCGGGTGGTGACCCGGGGTTGGACGAACAAGGTGCCCACCGGGGACCCCGGCTTGCGCGGCTCGGCGTGCACCACTGCGCCGCGCTCGTAGCGCGGCATTGGCTTGAACCGCATCTCGAGCACATAGCGCTTGAGCGACGGCACAATTGAGGCGGCACGCACGATCAGGTCCCGGCCGGCCGCGATCCGGCGGTCGGTCGGCGAGATCACCCTGCCCACCATGGTGGACAGGTCGATCATCGCCCGGGCGTGTTTGCGGCGTTCCATGTCGTAGGTATCGAGCAGACACTCGCCGGCCTGCCCGGTGACCACCGCGGCAAGCTTCCATCCCAGGTTCGCCGCGTCGCGGATGCCGCTGTTGTAGCCCTGCCCCTGCCATACCGGCATGAGGTGTGCGGCGTCACCGGCCAGCAGCAGGCGACCACTCCGGAAGGCCCCGGCGATTCGCGAGTGATGGGTGTAGACGCGCCGGCGGATCACCTCGACCCGTTCGGGGTATGGGACCACCCGTGCCAGCATCCGGGTCAAGAACACCGGATCCTCCGCCTGCTCGTCGGATTCGTCGGCGTGGATCATGAACTCGAACCGGCGGATCCCGTGTGCGATGGAGATCGAGGCGTACGGGCGCTCCGGATCGGCGCCGACCTCGCTGTTGGGGTGGCCGAGTGGGTCATTGGCGATATCGACGACCAGCCACCGGGTGGGCGAGGTGGTGCCGTCGAACGACACACCCATTGTCCGGCGGATGATGCTGCGGCCACCGTCGCAGCCGACGACATAGCCGGCGCGCACCCGCGACACGCCGCCCTCGCCACCGCACTCGACCGTCACCGTGTCGCCGGTTTGCGCGCAGGAGATCACCGGACGGTTCCACCACACTTCGACGTGGTCGAATCTGTCCAGCCCCCCCAACAATTCGGCATCGACCAGCGGCTGCACGAAACCGTTGCGTCTGGGCCAGCCGAAACGCGCGTCGGCCGGTGCGATTTCGGCCAGTATCCGGCGCTTGGCGTCGACGAACCGCAGAATCTGGTTGGGCACCGTGTGCGGGAGGATCTGGTCGACCAGGCCGATCGACTGAAAGGTGCGCAACGCCTCGTCGTCCAGTCCGACCCCGCGGGGATAGTCGATCAGGCTGCCTCGCTCCTCGGCCACCAGCGTGCGAATACCTTGCAGCCCAAGGATATTTGCCAACGTCAGCCCGACCGGACCGGCGCCGACCAGCAACACGGCTACCTCGTTTCCGCTGCCGGTCATCAGCGGCCCAGCAGGAAGTCGAGGTGCAGGCGATTGAACGTCTTGGCGTCCTCGTACTGGGGCCAGTGGCCACAGCCCGACATCACCTCGAAGCGCGCGCCGGGAATCATCGACGCGATCCGGGTGCCCTCCGACACGTCGGCCGTCGGGTCGTGGGTTGTCCAGAGCACCAGCGTCGGCGCGGTGATGGCCCCGTACTCGTCGGGACCCAGCAGGTTGCGGGCCCGGATCTGCGGATCCTGCAAAGCCATGATGTCGCGCATGGCCGCGACGAACCCGGGCTGACGGTAGATGCGCTGTCGGGCGGCGACCAGGTCGTCGTAGCGCTTGGATTTGTCGGCCATCAGCCACTTGATCCGCGCCTGCACGGTCTCCCAGGTCGGGTTCTCCGCGGCTGCCATGGATAGCGCGACGATGCGCGCCATGACTTCCGGGTCGGCCTGCGAGCCGCCGGCGGTGTTGAGCACCAGGCGGTCGACGACGTCCGGGTGGTCGATGGCGGCCCGGGCGGCCACCCAGCCACCCAGCGATTCACCGCTTAGCTTGATGCGGTCGGCCCCGATGCTGCGCACCACCGCGATCAGGTGCTCGACGTAGTGCCGGATTTCGAGTGGATGCCCCGGTTTGTCGGTGTAGCCGTGACCCAGCATGTCGATCGACCAGGTCCAGAAATGTTCGCCGTGCGCCCCCAGGTTGCGGACGTAGGCCTCGGCGTGACCGCCGGACCCGTGCAACAGCACCAGCACCGGCTTGCCGGGATCGCCGGCGCGCAGATAGCGCGTCCGGATCCCCGCGGCGTTGAGGTAACCCTGCTCGAACGGCACACCCTGCAGATCGCTCCACACGCTCTCGAACTCCGCCACGGCTCCTTCCCGGATGGAAGTCTGGTTCTCGGTTACGGATACGGATTGTGCTATTATCGCACACTAATGTGCGCTATATATAGAGCTTTGCTCTCGTCCGGGGCCCTGTCAAGACTGTGACCGGCTCGCAGACCCTGGCCAGGGGGCTGACTGCGCTGCAACTGGTGGCGGGTTCACCCAACGGGCTCACCATGCAGCAGGTGGCCGACCAGGTTGGCGTACACCGGACCATCGCCTACCGACTGCTGGCCACGCTGACCCAGTTCCGGCTGATCTCCAAGGGCGAAGACGGGCGCTATCGGCCGGCGGCGGGCCTGGCCGTCCTCGGCTCGTCCTTCGACCACAACCTGCGCCAGCTGAGTCTGCCGACGCTGCGAGCGTTGGCCGACGAACTGGGAACCACCGTGTCATTGCTGGTCGCCGAGGGCGACGAGCAAGTGGCGATCGCGGTCATCGTGCCGACCCAGGTCGCCTACCAGCTCGCATTCCACGAGGGCAGCAGGTATCCGCTGGACCGCGGCGCCGCCGGAATAGCCCTGCTGGCGGGCATGCGGCCGCGTCCGGGTGAACGAGACCTGGTCGTCGCCACCCGGGAGCGTGGCTGGGTCATGACCTACGGGGAGATCGAACCCAATACCTACGGCCTGGCCGTGCCCGTGCGCCGCGTCGCGCCGTCCCCGCCGACCTGCATCAACCTCATCTCCCACCGCGAAGACGTGGTGCTCCGGGGAAAGGACGCAGTCATCAAGGCCGCCGAGCAGTTGTCCACGCTGCTGAGCTGAAGGGATACCGGGCATGCAGTGGGATCAGGAATTCGATGTCGTCGTGCTGGGCAGCGGCGGCGCCGGGCTCACCGCCGCATTAACCGCGGCGGTCGCCGGCGCATCGGTAGCGGTGTTCGAGAAGGCGCCGACCATCGGCGGGACCACCGCCGTCTCGGGCGGCATCGCCTGGATTCCGGCTCATCACCGCTGTCCCGACCGCGAGCTGACGGTGGCTGACGCCCTGCGATACCTGCGCGCGCAATCCTGGGGATCGATGGACGACGCCTTGGTGGAAACGTTCGTGCGCACCGGCCCGGCCATGCTCGACTTCGTCGAGAAACACAGCGGCCTGCGCTTCGAGGTCGCCGCCGGATTTCCGGATTACCGGCCCGAGCTGCCCGGAGGACAGCCCGCCGGCGGGCGCTCCCTCAGCGCGGGGCCGTTCGATCTCGACCGAATCGGCAACTGGGCCGGGCGGATCACCTCATTCCCTGCCGATTGGTCCAACGTCGGTTTCGACGCCGAGACCCGGGCCCGGTTGCATGCCGGCGTCGACGCCGGGCCGGGCAACGTGTGCGTGGCCGGCACCGCCCTGATCGCCGGGCTGTTGCAGGGCCTGCTGGACACCGGAGTACAACCGTGCCCGAATGCGCCCGCCGAGGAATTGATCGCCGACGGCTCAACCGTCACCGGAGTGCGAATCACGCGCCACGAACACAGCATCAGCGTTGGGGCCCGTCGCGGGGTCATCCTGGCTACGGGCGGGTTCGAATGGGATCCGGTTCTGGTGCGGGCGTTCCTGCGCGGACCCATGCACGGCGCGGTCTCGCCGCCCAACAACGCCGGTGACGGACTGCGCATGGCGATGGCGCGCGGCGCCGAGCTGGCGAACATGGGTGAAGCGTGGTGGGTTCCGATCGTGCAAATCCCCGGCGACACCATCGGCGGCAGGCAACGCAGCCGCAGCGTGCGCCTGGAGCGCACCCGCCCGCGCAGCATCATCGTCAACCGGGCGGGGCGGCGGTTCGTCAACGAGGCATGCGATTACAACTCGATGGCCGGCGCCTTCCACTACCTCGATCCTCGAGACGGCTACGTCAACGATCGCGGCTGGATCGTGTTCGACTCGATTCACCTGCAGCGCTACGGGTTTCTGGGTGTCGCTCCCGCGCAACCGGTTCCCGGCTGGTTCTGCGAGTCGGCCGACCTGGCCGAATTGGGCGCCAAGGCCGGCATCGACGTCGACGGGCTGACGGGCACCATCGAGCGGTGGAACCGCAATGTCGCGGCCGGCGGCGACCCCGACTTCGGCCGCGGTTCCAGTGCCTACGACGGCTATTGGGGCGATCAGAGCGCCACCACGCTTGCCGGCAAGACCCTTGGCCCGATCGACACCGGCCCCTACTATGCGGTACCGATCTGGGTGGGTGCGATGGGCACCAAGGGCGGACCGCGCACCGACCGCGACGGACGCGTGCTCCACGTCAGCGGCAACCCCATAACCGGTCTGTTCGCCGCGGGCAACACGATGGCCGGAGTCACCGGCCGAGCCTACGGCGGCGCGGGCGGAACCATCGGCCCCGCAATGGTTTTCGGGTATCGCGCCGGATTCGCTGCCGCTACCGGCGCATCCGTCGACCCGCGGTAGCGGTCGTTTCAGGACTTCAGCGGGACCTCCACGCAGACGTGGGTGCCCGCCGGGGTGTCCAGGAAGACGAAAGTCCCGCCGGCGGCGTCGACCCGGGCCCGATGCGAGGCCAGGCCGATATGTCCCTCGCCGAGGCGACGCGCCATGGTGTCGCCGCTGATTCCCACCCCGTCGTCGGCGACATCCAAAACGCAGATGCCGTCGGTGATTCCGAGGGTGACCGACGCGGTGCGGGCCCGGGAATGACGCACCACGTTCGACAGCAGCTCGCGGGCCACGCCGAACATGATCGGGTCGATCTCGTTGCGCACCGGATAGTCGATGTCGGTGCTGACCTTGATGCCCGAACGCTGCGCGGTGGAGGCGGCCAGCTGTTCGACCGCCGCGCCGAGGCCAACCTGTTCCAGGACGGCCGGATGCAGCTCAAAGGTGGCCTGCCGCAGACGTTCCGACGCGCTCTGCAGACCGGCCAAAGCCCGGTTGACGCGCTCGTCGTCGGGCGCAGCCGTCTTTAACTCGATAAGCTCCTGACGGGCGGCCAGCACATCTTGCAGCGGCCCGTCGTGAATGGACTCCGAGATCCGGCGCTGCAATACCTCGGATGCGGTCATGGTTTGCGCCAGCAGCTCCTCACGCAACGCGCTCAGACCCGCGACCGAGCGGGCGTGGCGCTCCTCGATTCGAACGACGATCAATGCGGTGGCACACAGAAAGGCATAGAGAACGAATCGGAATATCGCCTCCGGCCATCCGATCGCCCGCACCATCGCCGGATCCTGGACCACCGCGAGGGCAAATCCGATGAGCGTGAAGGCCAGCACCACCGCCGCCCGCCGCGACGACACGTCCAAGCCCACCAGCACCGGCAGCAAGGTCATGATCAGCAACGGGTAGATCCCGTCGGTGGACAGCAACTGAAAACCGGTCAACGCGAATACGTCGACAGCGGTGAACGCAAAGGGCTCGTATCTGGCCATCCGGACGAATCGGCGCAATAAAACGACGCGTCGGGACGGCGAATACGCCAAGGCCAGGGCCCACAGCGCGGCCAACGCGTAGGCGACGATCAAGGCACATTGCTGCGGCCATTCCGCGTGGTTGGTGCCGACCAGCATGGCGGTGACCATCAGCAGCACAACTCCGATTCGAAGCACCGAAGCGATTCGGTAGGAGCGCATCTGGTGCAGCATGCGCACCCGTTTCAATTCTGCGTCGCTGGTCTCTACCACAAGAACACCGTAGTCATGACCGGAGATGCGATTGAGTGTTGCGCGGCAATATCGCCGATCCGCCAGAGCAAACTGCCGAGCAGGCCCGCGAGTTGTCCGGGAATTGCCGACAGATGGTCGCGGCGAAGGGCTACACTCATCGCCATGGTCGGCCGACACGGACATGACCCGGACATGACCCGGACATGACAGGGAATTGACGCGGACATGACGGCGCCCGAAAAAGTCCGCGTGGTGGTCGGCGATGACCACCCGCTGTTTCGTGAGGGTGTGGTGCGCGCGCTTTCCTTGAGCGGCTCGGTCAACGTGGTCGGTGAGGCCGATGATGGCACGACTGCGCTGGAGTTGATCAAGGCCGAGCTGCCCGACGTTGCCCTGCTCGACTACCGGATGCCGGGAATGGACGGCGCCCAGGTGGCGGCCGCGGTGCGCAGCTACGACTTGCCGACCCGCGTGCTGCTGATTTCGGCGCACGACGAATCGGCGATCGTCTACCAGGCATTGCAGCAGGGCGCCGCCGGATTTCTGCTGAAGGATTCGACACGCACCGAGATCGTCAAAGCCGTACTCGATTGCGCTAAGGGACGCGACGTCGTCGCGCCCTCCTTGGTCGGCGGCCTTGCCGGCGAGATCCGCCAGCGTGCGGCCCCGACGGCTCCGGTGCTCAGCGCCCGCGAGCGAGAGGTGCTCAATCGCATTGCCCGCGGCCAGAGCATTCCCGCGATCGCCGGCGAACTGTATGTGGCGCCGTCCACGGTCAAGACTCATGTGCAGCGGCTCTACGAAAAGCTCGGTGTCAGCGACCGTGCGGCCGCAGTCGCCGAAGCGATGAGGCAGGGGCTGCTCGACTGACTGCCGCTCGACTGACTGCCTCTGGGCCAGCAATCGCGTGCCGCAATCAAGATTTCAGCGGTACTTCCACGCGGACGTGGGTGCCCGCCCGGGTATCCAGAAAAATGAATATGCCCTGCGCGGCGTCGACCCGCGTCCGATGCGAGGCCAGGCCGATGTGTCCCTCGCCGAGGCGACGCGCCATGGTGTCGCCGCTGATTCCCACCCCGTCGTCGGCGACATCCAAAACGCAGGTGTCGTCGCTGATCCCGAGGGTGACCGACGCGGTGCGGGCCCGGGAATGACGCACCACGTTCGACAGCAGCTCGCGGGCCACGCCGAACATGATCGGGTCGATCTCGTTGCGCACCGGATAGTCGATGTCGGTGCTGACCTTGATGCCCGAACGCTGCGCGGTGGAGGCGGCCAGCTGTTCGACCGCCGCGCCGAGGCCAACCTGTTCCAGGACGGCCGGATGCAGCTCAAAGGTGGCCTGCCGCAGACGTTCTGAGGCGCTCTGCAGAGCGGCCAGCGCTCGATCCACCCGCTCGTCGCCTGGCCATGCGATCTGCAGCTCGACGAGTTCCTGACGCGCGGCCAGCACATCTTGCAGCGGCCCGTCATGAATGGACTCCGAGATCCGGCGCTGCAACTCCTCAGAGGCCGTCATGGTCTGAGCCAGCAGCTCCTCGCGCAACGCGCTCAACCCGGCCACCGAGCGAATATGGCGCTCCTCGATGCGCACCACCACCAACGCGGTGGCGCACAGAAATGCATACAGCGAGAAGAGAAAACCGGTATGCGGCCAGCCTCTCGGGCCGAGGAGCACGCCGTCGTGAACCCCGGCCAGCACGAACCCGAGCAGGCTGAACGCCAGCACCGTCATGGCTCGCCGTGACGAGATATCGACGCCCGCCAGCACCGGCAGCAACGTCATGATCAGCAGTGGATACACGCCGTGGGCAGACAGCAGCTGGAAGCCGGTCAACGCCACGATGTCGACGGCGGTGAACACCAGAGGTTCCCACCGGCGCACGCCCGACGATTCCCCCGCTCCGAGCTGTCGTCGCGCCGGAGAAAAGGCCAATGCCAGGGCACACACGGCGGCAACGCCATACAAAGCGACCACGCCAGTTTGCTGGGCCCATTCGCGCTCTGGGGTGCCGACGATCATCGCGGCAATCAGGAACACCAGGACCCCGATGCGAAGTACCGAGACGATCCGGTACGAGCGCAGCTGATGCAGGTTTCGTACCCGCTCCAGCTCCACGTCGCTGGTGATTGCCACGGGAACACCGTACTCACGGCGGCGTGTCACCGCCGGGTGCGGAGCCGGCCGGTCCCTCCGGGCCGGCTTCACCCGCGGACTGCTCAGTAGCATTTGCGGCCCTGGTTGCGCGGCGCCCCATCGATGTCGGCCCCGGCCAAAACACGTGCCAGGGGTGCGCACAGTGCCGTGCCGAGCAGGCCGGCGGTCACGGTGGTGGCGACCATCAGCAGTCGCCCGCCGTGTGCGAGACTCCAGGAAGCCAGAATTGGCGCCGTCACCGCCGCGGCCGCCGTCATCGACCAAACACCTTGGTAACGGCCATTGCTGGCGGGCGCAGTGATCCAGTGGGCGATGCCGGCGCTGACCACGAACCAGACGATCTCACCCGGTGAGCACGCCGCCGCGGCCGCACTGACACCGGCCGTGAGGAACGCGTGCACCCATGCCGTCACCTCGACGCGGGTTGATGACCCGGCTGCTCGTGGCCGGTGACGTGCCGTGTGCGGCAAAGTGGCGCCGCCTCAGGGTGACTCAGTGCCGGGACTGAAGCTGACCGGCGCAGCGCGCGGGCCAGCGGCAGACACAGCGCGGCGCCGGTCAGCCCGACCGCCACGGTGACGATCGCCACCAGGCGATGACCGCCATGAATCAGGCTGTAGGAGGCGATGATTGGAGCTACCACTGAAGCGATAGCCAGCGTCATGGACCAGATGCCATGGTAACGGCCGCCATTGGCGGGCGGAGCGATTCGGTGCACGATGCCGGCGGCGATCACGAACCAGGCGATCTCGCCCGGGGTGCAGACCGCCGTGGCGACCGTGAAGCCGAGGGTGGTGTGTGCGAGCGCGGCGCCCGACATGCTCACCGCCGTCCACACGCCGGCGACGGCCAGGATGTCGAGCCTCGGACGAAGGCGGGCCGCCGCTTTTCGGCCCAGCCACGGTGTCATCACCGGGGTCAGGCCAATCCCGGCAACGGCATTGGCCAGTTGCGCCCAGCCGAATTCGCCTGCGCTCAGACCGCTGTCGGCCATCAGCATGGGTACCGCGGCATAGAGACCACGGACCGCCGTCAGTGTCGCGAGGCTGGACCCGAGCAGCAGGACCAGCCGGGCATCCGAAAATGCTCCGCGGTAACCGATGTGAGCCGTCTGAGCAACCGGCTCGCTGACCGCCGGGGACCGGCGATGCTCCCTGGCCGGGATGCAGCAGGCCGCCAGCAGCGCCAGCATCGCGCACGCAATGGCATTGATCCAGAACAGCACGGGCACACCCGACCAGCCGGCGAGCAGACCGCCCACACCTCCGGTGATCGCACGGCCGATGCTGACGATCCAGCCGAAGCGCCAGGCGTCGATCTTCGCCCGCCGCGCGGGATCGGGCACCATCTCGGCGATCGCGGCGCCCAACACTGGACGCGGCGCGTCGTAGACCACGCCGGTGACCAGAGCGCCGATCAGCAATGCGGGCACGCTGCGGGCCTGGGCCATCAGCACCAGCACCGTGGCGGCCACCAGCATGGTGGACGCCAGCGTCGCGCGCGGGCCGGTGCGGTCCACCAACCAGCCACATGCCAGTTGACCCACCGCCCAACCGACCCCGAAGGCGGCCAGGACCGCGCCGACAGCGCCGGCGGCGTGCCCTCGCCCGGCGACGTGAAAGGCCATGAACGGATAGGCGAACCCGGCCGCGCGCACCACCAGGTTGCCGCCCAACAGCAGCCAAATGACGCGCGGCAGCCCGTGCCGGCAGGACGAGTGGGATGAGGTGTTCGGATCAGACATCCGGCGACCCAGGCCGGGGCCGGCACGGGCACATCGGCGCGGATGACTGGCGGCCAGCGTTCGCAGCCGCAGCAAAGCAGTAGCGAGATCGACGTCCGGACCAGAGGTCAGCACCGGTTGGCTGCCGGCGATGGCCGCGGTTTTCGTCACCAATTGAACGGTAGAGATGATCGCGTTGCGACGACTCCGCCGATCGGGCGAAAAACCGCCGCGATCTCGGTCCACCGATCGGAGGACATGGTCCGGATGGATGGGAATGGATAAAAACGGATCAGGCTGCGCTGCCCAGACCCGCCAGCGGCGCGTATTTACCCGAGTCGCTATCCGACTATCCGATCATCAGTTGCGGCAGCACCCGAAGCGGCTCGATGCCGTCCTGCGCGGCATTGCCGGCCGCGGCCGCCCGTGCGGACGCGCCAGCCAGCGGCAACCCACCCAGCAGATCGGGGGCCGCGCCGGAGACGAGCGAGGAAGCGCCGTTGGAGACGGCGCCCGGCAACGCCGCGATTGATCTCGGGCGGCAGCGCCCCGTACACCATCGCTGCGGAATCGGTCCTTAGCGGGCTGCGATCGCGTTGGCCGCCTCGGTCGCCGCATAGGAACCGCCGCTGGCTCCGAGGGTGGTCACAAAGAGTTCGTGAATCGCCGCGGCCTGTGCGCTGACCGCTTGATAGAGAGAGCCGTGGGCAGCGAAGTGAGCCGCGGTCAACGCCGACACCTCGTCTGCGGCCGCCGGTACGACGCCGGTGATGGGAGCTATCGCGGCCGCATTACTCGCGTTCATGGCGCTACCGATCGACTGCAGGTTCCCCGCTGCCGAGATCAGCGCCTCGGGTTCATTGGTCACGAAAGACATGACACAACAGTGCCGTGGTTCCCCTCCGATGTCTGTCGGGCGAGCGGGCACTTTGCCGGCGGAATCATGCTGTCCACCGATCGACGGAGTTGGTGTCCTCCGGCCGGCGCGATCGGCCGCGCTTGGGTCAGGGTTTCAGTTCGGTCGCGGGTGCGGGGACAGCAACCGCTCGGCAGCCGTATACGGATCGTCGCGGCCGTCGGCCACCGACTCGGCGAGCCGATCGAGGTCCGCGCGGGCCCGCAGCCGGGTGTGTGCCAACGACAGGATCAGTGCGCGGGCGCGGGCGAGCCGGCGGTCGCGGCTGTCGCTGCGATGATGTGCGTCGATGGCGGCCACCAACTCCGCAACGCCATCACCGCGCGCGGCCGCGAGTTTGACGATGGGAGCATCGGTTTCGGCCCGCAGATCCCGCACGGTCTGCTCGGCGCCGTCTCGGTCGGCCTTGTTGACCGCCACAATGTCGGCGACCTCGAGCAGACCCGCTTTGGCGGCCTGCACCGCATCACCCGTGCCGGGGTTGAGGATGACGACGGTCGGGTCGGCGACGGCGGCAATCTCGATCTCCGACTGGCCCACCCCGACGGTTTCCAACAGGACGACGTCGTAGCAGATGGCTTGCAGCAGCCGGATGGCGGCGGGAACGGCGGCGGCCAGACCGCCGAGGTGGCCGCGACTGGCCACCGAGCGGATCAGTACGTCGGAGTCGTCGACGTGTGCGGTCATCCGGATCCGATCGCCGAGCAGCGCACCCCCACTGAACGGCGACGACGGGTCCACGGCCAATACCCCCACTCGGCAGCCGCGCTCCCGGTAGGCGCCGACCAGCGCCGCGATCGTCGTCGACTTTCCGGCGCCCGGCGGCCCGGTGATGCCGACGACGCGGATCTGCGACACCGACGCAGCATTGATGGCGGCCAGTACCTCGTCGCGTCGGTCTCCCTCGACGAGGCTTAGCAGCCGACCTGTCGCGCGGGGAGATCCGTTGCGCGCCCGGGCAATCAGATCGGCAATGTCCATGGGCGTTACGGCTCGCTATGGCTCGTTATGGCTCGCTATGCCGCCGCAACCTCGATGACCGTTGCCGAGCCCATGCCGCCGCCGGCACACATCGCCGCGATGCCGATACCGCCGCCGCGGCGGCGTAGTTCGTGCACCAGCGTCGTCAACATCCTGGCACCGGTGGCCGCCACGGGATGGCCCAGCGAGCAGCCGCTGCCGCTGACGTTGACCCGGTCCGGGTCGAGGTCGAGCATTTTCACGGTGGCCACACACATCGACGCGAATGCTTCGTTGATTTCGAACAGGTCCACGTCGGAGATCGAAAGTCCAGCGCGGGCAACGACTTTCGGGATCACCTCGACGGGCGCCAAGCCGGTGGCCGCCGGGTCCACCCCGACGGATGCCCAGGACACGATGCGGGCCAGCGCGGGAAGTCCCAACCGGTCACTCAGCCGGTCGCTCGCGATGGTCAGCACGGCGGCGCCGTCGTTGGCGCCGCAGGCATTACCGGCGGTGATCGAGAAGCCCGCTATCTCGGGATGCAACGGCTTGAGCGCGGCCAGCTTCGCCATGGTGGTGTCGCGCCGTGGATGTTCGTCGACCGAGAACAGCCCGTGCGGCGTCTCGATGGCCACAATCTCTTCCTTGAACCGGCCTTCGTCGATCGCGGCGATCGCGTTGCGGTGTGACCGCAGCGCCCACGCGTCCATCTCCTCGCGGCTGATGCCCGCTTTGACCGCGGCGTTCCACCCCACCGTTATGGACATGTCCAGGTTGGGCGCGTCGGTCCGGTCGGGGTGGGTCGGCGGGAACCAGTCGACCCATTCGCCGTCGATCTGCATCCGAGACCGCGGCGACGTGGACGCCGAGTTCACTCCGCCGGCGATGACGAGCTGATCCATTCCCGCGCGCACACCGGCCGCAGCGCTCTGCACGGCCGCCTGCCCGGCCGCACAGTGCCGATTGTTCGCCAGGCCGGGCACGTGGCTCAGGCCGGCGGTGATGGCCGCGTGCCGGGCGATCACGCCGCCGCCGTAGAGACCCTCGCCCAGGATCACGTCGTCGACCAGTGCCGGGTCGAGACCGGCGGCGGCTTCGCTGACCACGTGATGGGCCAGATCGAATGCGCTGGTGTCGCGCAGGGTTCCTTTGCGGGCAGTGCCGATGGGCGTACGCAGGGCGGACACGATGACGGCTTCTGGCACAGTCTTCTCCATCCACAGATTGGCGAGAACACTATTCTCTCATTCTGAGAGTGCGAGTTGCAAGAAGGACGGATGCCGCGACCTGGGGATAGGCATTGTCCCCGGCGACATTCGCTAGTTCACTATGGAACCGACCCCGGGCTGCGCAACGCCGGCAACACCCACCACCCCTGCACACAGGAGCAAGCAAATGCCCCCTGATGAAGTACGCCCGCCAAGCACCGCCGACGTCGTGTTAACGCCGATCCTGACGGTCCTGGTGCCGCTGGGGGCGATCGGCTCCTACTTGGGCACCTACGCCTTCAACAATGCGGCCCGCTGCTCGTACAAAGTCTCGCCCGAAGGGACCTGCAACCCGGACCTCTTGGCCACGGGCGGTGTAGTCACCCTCGCCGGAATCCTGGTCGGTGTCGTCGTCGCCATCGCCGGGCTCATCGTGGCGCGCCGCAGGGCCACTGCGAGGTGGACTTGGCCCGCGCTGGGTCTCGCGATTGTCATCGTGACCTATCTGGCCGGGCTGGCAATGGCGTTCGGATCCTCGCTGGGCGGCCCCGCGACCTTCGGCTAATGACTGTCGACCGCGCGGACCACACAAGTACCCGAAATGACTCGGAAAAGCACACCGGCAATGGCTGCGGAGGGCGACTGGAACCTGCGACCGACGCCAGCCAAGACCGGCGGAGCGTACGATGCCAAGCAACCGATTTAGGAGAAACCCTATGTTGACGAAAGTACTGGTTGGCGCGGCCATCGTCCTCGGCGCCGCCGTCGGGGCGGCAGCGCCCGCCATGGCCGACCCCGCCACGGACCCCACCGATGGCATCGGCTCCGTCGCACTCAACTGTGCCGACGACACTGCTTGCCCGCCCGACAGTCTCGGCAATGCACCGACTGCGAACCCGCAACAGCTAACCACGGCGATCAAGAACGGTTTTTCTGGTCCGAGCGATTTCTCTGATCTTCACGCGGACCGAGGCCAGCAGTAATCTGCCACCTTAAGGCTTATGATGCCGCCGCCTCGAGTTGCTCCTCCAAACCCGGCGGTCCGTAGTAATGCGCCGAGACTTTGATGAAGTTGACCGCATTTTGGACGGTGAAATTCACATTCGAATTATCCTTGATGAGCCTGTTGGCTATGGCTGTGATCCCCTTCATCGTGGGGTGCTGGGTCAGGTAGTCAGCGGTGCCATGACCGATCCTGATCGCCGCCCCAGGGTCCGTAAACGGGACACCGCGCTTTCTCAGGTCATCGAGGAAGTACTGATCGCAGGTTGCTAAGTCGAAACCACGGCTTTCGCATGCAGTGCCCTCGGCCCGTGCCAGCGGGGGCGTCATCGACGACACCGAGAGAAATGATGCCAGGACTACAAACACCGCACGCGGAATCATGGTGAAGGTCTTCACAGGTCCACCCCCATACCGTTGCTCGACGAGCAAACTCCCATTCCCGGGTCTTTCTCTCGGACTCGACTTGTACAGTCGGATCGACCTTCCGCTTGAGCAAGATCGGTGTCAAGTCGGAATCACCGCCGGTGCAAGCTGGAGTCGGCCCACGCCGGCGGGCGGCGGACCTGCGCAATACAGCCTTCGTCGGGGCCGGTGGTTGGCTGGTGGCATGACTCGACCAGAGGCGACAATCGCGGTCCCGGGCGGAAACGTGTGGTTCAAGCGGGTCGGCGGCGGACCTGGTCTTCCGCTGCTGGTGGTGCACGGCGGCCCGGGTCTGCCGCACTACTACTTGACCTCGCTAGAACGTCTGGCAACCGAGCGCGAAGTCATCTTCTGGGATCAGCTCGGCTGCGGGAACTCCGACTGCCCGCCGAATCCGGATCTGTGGACGATGCAACGCTCGGTGGCCGAAATGGATGACGTGGTAACCGCGCTGGGCCTCAATGACTTTCACATCTTCGGCAACTCCTGGGGCGGGATGCTCGCCCAGCAGTATGTCCTTGACGTGCCGTCCGGTGCCGTCAGCCTGATCATCTCGAACAGCACCGCGTCCATACCACAGTTCGCCGACCACGTGATCCGACTGAAGTCAACGTTGGACCCGGCGACCCAAGCCGCCATCGACCGCCACGAAGCCGCCGGCACCACGCATTCCGCCGAATACCAGGCCGCGATCACCACCTGGAACGAGACGTATCTGTGCCGCACCCGACCCTGGCCCGTCGAACTCTACGAAGCATTCCGCAACATGGGCGCCGAGATTTTCGAAACGATGTTCGGCCCCAGCGACTTTCACATTGTCGGCACCATCCGATCCTGGGACATTGTCGATCGGTTGGCTGAGATCAGCTTGCCAACGCTGCTGATCGCCGGCAGGTATGACGAATGTTCGCCGGAACACATGCGCGACATGCACCACCGTATCGCCGGCTCGCGGTTCGAGCTCTTCGAGCGAAGTGCTCACCTGCCCTTCATCGAAGAACCGGACCGGTTCGACGCGCTGCTGCGGGACTTCCTGCGGGAACATGACCGTGGCGGCCCCGTGCGGGCGTAACGCCGCGGCCGAAACCGGCCCGAAATGTCGCCGCGCTCGTCAGTTCTTGCCCGCCGTCAGCTTGCCGATGATCGACCGGAAATCCTCCGTGACGAACGACTGCTGTTCGGCCGACAGGGCATAGTCCAGGCTGGCCAGCACCGCACGTTCGAGGTGGATGTTGAGCACCCGCTTGGTGCTCTCGACGGCCTGCTGGGGCAACTCCATGATTCGCTGGGCGCAGGCCACCGCCTCGGCGACCGGGTCGGCGACGACATGGTTGGCCAGCCCGAGTTCGACGGCTCGCTGAGCGCGAATTCGGGTGCCGGTCAACGCGTATTCCTTGGCCAGCATCAGGCTGATGTGCAACGGCCAGGTCAGCGGACCGCCGTCCGCGGCCACCAATCCCACCTGCACATGCGGGTCGGCAAGGTAGGCGTCTTCGGCGATGTAGACGATGTCACTCAGCGCGACCAGGCTGCAGCCCAGCCCGACGGCCGGGCCGTTGACCGCTGCCACCACCGGCACTCGGCAGCGTGCCATACCCAGCACGATGTCGCGCCCGTGCGCGATGGTCTTGGCGCGCAGATCGGCGTCGTGGGCCAACTCGGCCAGATACGTGAAATCGCCGCCCGCCGAGAACGCCCGGCCGGCGCCGGTGAGCACCGCGGCGCGGGCAGTGCGATCGTCGCTCAAACGCGGCCACAGCTGCGCCAGCCCGACGTGCAGATTGTCGTTGACGGCGTTGAGGGAATCGGGGCGGTTGAGGGTGATGATCCGTAACGCCCCGTCGGCTCGAACGTCGATTTCTGCTGGCATGTCGTACATTCAGACTCCCAATCCCAGGATTCGCGACGCGATGATGTTCTTCTGTATCTGTGACGTGCCGCCCATCACGCTTTGCGCGCGGCTGTACAGGTAGGCGCTGAGCAGGTCCGGGTCGCGCGTTCCGCCGACGGCCAGTGCGGCGTGTCCGACGGATTGCTCCACCCACGTCATCAGCAGCTTGTCCAGCGATCCTTCGGGTCCGTGCGAGATCCCGTCGAGCTGTTCGGACAGCCTTCGGCGGACGTGGTGGGTCAACATCTCCGCCTGGACCGCCGCCCATGCGAGTTCGTCGGGTACCGGGTCATCGTTGTGCGCCAGCAGCTCTCGTACCAGCTTGGCGTAGCGGGCCGCATAGCCCAGCGTCGACGGCTCGCGTTCGTGCCCGACCACCGTCATGGCAACCGCCCAGCCGTCACCGGGATCGCCCACCATCCGGTTCGCGGGAACGGTGGCACCGTCGAAGAACACCTGACCGAATTCGTTGCTGACGCCGTTCATCATGCGCAGCGTACGTTGTTGCACGCCAGGCTGTTTCATCTCGATGACGAACGCCGACAGGCCGCGATGGCGCTGCGCTTCCCGATCGGTGCGGGCCAGCAGCAGACACCAGTCGGCGACGTCGGAGTAGCTGGTCCAGATCTTGTGTCCGTGCACCACATAGCGGTCGCCCTCGCGGGTGGCGGTGGTGGTCAGCGACGCCAGATCCGAGCCCGCACCCGGCTCGCTGAAGCCCTGACACCAGCGCTGGGTGCCGTCGATGATGCCGGGCAGGAAGCGTTGCCGCAGTGCGTCGTTGCCGTGCCTGCCGATCCCGAAGACCAGGTAGCCCACGCTGGGGCGCGGCGGCGCGCCGGCACGCGCCAGCTCTTCGTCGACGATGACGTCGTAGACCGGCGGCAACTCCTGGCCGCCGTACTCGCGCGGCCAGGACAACCCGAAGAACCCGGCTCGGTAGAGCGCCCGATGCCAATCGGCCTGCCGGGTCCAGTATTCGTCGCCGGTAGCGCAGAACTCCTTGGCATGCAAGGTAAGCCAGGCTCGCAGTCGTTCCCGGAAAGCGGCCTCCTGTGGAGAATCACGAAAGTCCACGACCGACCTCCTTCAGGCTCACCGGCCACAGGTTGGTCGACGTCAAGGCCCGGCGTAGATACACATGCGCCAGACAATCCCAGGTATTGCCGATGCCGCCGTGTACCTGCACCGCGGTCTCGCAGACCGTTTGGGTGGCACGCGCGCAGTACACCTTGGCGACCCGGGCAGCGCGAACAGCTTCCGGCGGTTCCAGTTCGTCGACCGCCCAGGCGGCGTGCCGCAGGATGCTGATGGAACCTTCGATCAGGGCCAGGCTTTCGGCCAGCAGGTGCGCGACGGCCTGATACGAACCGATCGGCTTGCCGTACTGTTCGCGGATTTTCGCGTAGTCGCAGGCCAGCGTGTGCACGCCGCGGGCGTCACCGACCAGATCCGCCGCGGTGGCTACCAGCGCGAGCGCTCGCCATCGTCCGGCGGCGTCGGCAGATAACTCGCCGACGGGCAGCGGCGGTTCGACAATGCCCGTCGTCACCCTGGTCAGGTCCGCACCGGCGTGGCCCGTATCTAGTTCAGCCGCAAGCACTGTGGTGCCCGATAGCAGCAGGGCCCGCCGATAGCCGCGGGTATCGAATGCCAGGCCGTCGACGGCGATGGTCGAGTCGCCACGCTCGGTGTCCAGGTGGCGGGCCAGGTCGTCGGCCAGCACCGGCCCGAGAAACGGGGCATCGACCAGTCGGCGGCCGAATTCCTCCGCGATGATGGCGACTTCGACGCCTGAAGCCCCGTCGGAACGTAGCGATCGCCAGCCCGTCGCGGCAATCTGGCGGTCCAGCCGGGCAATCCGGTCCTCACCAGCCAGGTCCGATACCGACCCGGGCCCCAGGTCGTCAGCCAATTTTGTTGCGGCGTCGCGCAATTGCTGTTGTTCAGCGGTCAGACGGACATCCATGAAGCTCCTTGAGCACTCGGCGCAGCACCTTGCCCGACGGCAAGCGGGGAATGTCGGGCACAAACACGACCCGGCTCAGCCGTTTGTAGGGCGCCAGCCTCGCCGCTACCCGCTCGGTGAGCTCGGCGGCGACCCCGGCGTTGCCGGGCGTATGCGTGGCGACCGCGGCGACGACCGCTTCCCCGTTGATGCCGTCGGGAACACCGAATACCGCGCAATCGCGGACCGCCGGATGACCGTGCAACACGGTCTCGACTTCGGCCGGCGCGACCTGGAACCCGCGCACTTTGATCATCTCCTTGAGCCGGTCGGTAATTCGGAGCCAACCCTCGTCGTCGAGCCAGCCGACGTCCCCGGTGCGATACCAGCTGTCGCACCACACCTCAGCACCGGCCGCGGCCGGCAGATAGCCGGCCATCAGCGACGCCGAGCGGGCCTGAATCTCACCGACGTCCCCAGAGCCGACCGGTTCGCCGGTGTCCGGCGACACGATCCGCACGTCCACACCGGCAACCGGTCGCCCCACCGAATCCAGGCGGGCCTGGTGGACGGGGTTGCAGGCGATGACCGGTAACTCGGTGGTGCCATAGGCGGGCACCCAGCCGACACCGGTCCGTCGGGTCACCGTCTCCGCGATGCTGGCGGTGACCGGTGTGGCACCCCACATGATGAACCGCAGCGACGACAGATCGTAGGAGTCGAGCCGCGGATGCGACGCGAAGGCCTGTGCGATCGGCGCGACCGCCATTTCGATTGTGATGCGGTCGTTTTCGATGTGTTGCAATATCCGGTCGACGTCGAAGCGCGGATGCAGCCGCACCCACGAGCCGGTGCGTACGGCGGTGACGATGTTGAGCAGGCCGAGGATGTGCGACGGCGGCGTGGCGACCTGAATGCGGTCGTGCGCGGTCAGCTGCAGCGCATCGCGCCACTGGCGAACGGCGGCGTCGAGCGATGCATGGGTGTGCCGCACGGCTTTTGGCATACCCGTGGTGCCCGAGCTGAACACCAGCACCGCATCGTCCCCGGGCCGCGGAGATCCCGTCATCGGCGCTGCGGGCGCTATCGGGTCGTCCAGGTCCAGCATCGGCATCAGGTCGGACAGCACCGGCTGGTCGCCGACGGCGTGGGTCGGTTGGGTCTGGGCAAGGGCGTGGTCGACCTCGTCGCGCTTCCAGGCGGGGCTGATCAACACCGCCGCCGCCCCCAACCGCCAGATCGCGCGCAACGCCGCGACGAACTCCGGCCGGTTGGACGCCATCATCGCGACCCGTTCGCCGGCGACGACACCGCGTTTCCGCAGGCCCGCACCCAGATCGTCGGTCATTGCGTCGAGCGCGCGCAGGCTGAAGCACCGATCCTCGACCACGAGCGCGGCCGGCTCGGTCACTTCTGGTTCCTTCCCCGGGGCACTGACTGTCTTGAGAAGATACTATCGCGCAATGAGAATAGTATTCTCTGTAATGAAGAATGCAAGTGCTGGTCGGTTCGAGAAGGCGGTCATGACGGAGTCCGGCATGGTGACGATCCAGCTCGACCGCAAGAAGGTATCGGTGCCCCTGGTACCCGGCGAGACGCTGTTGGAAAGCGCCCGCCGGGCGGGCCTGGACCCTCCGTTCAGCTGCGAGGCCGGCAACTGCGGAACCTGCATGGCCAGGCTCGTCGAGGGCAGCGCGACCATGCGGGTCAACGACGCGCTCGAGGAAGACGAGGTGGCCGAGGGCTACATTCTGACCTGTCAGGGCGTTCCCGAAACCGCATCGATCACGGTGCGCTACGAGTAGTCAGCAGAGAGGCACCGACCATGGCCAAGGGAATCATCTATGTCGAGACTCGCCCCTGCTCACCCGAACGCGAACCGGAATATCACAGCTGGTACGACGACGTCCACCTTCCCGAATTGGTGGCGCTCGACGGATTCGTCTCGGCGCGGCGCCTCAGACCGGTCAACGATGACGGGCCATACGTGGCGCTCTACGAGATCGAAGGCGCTGACCTGCAGGCGATCCTGGACAACATGATTGCCTCGGCCGGCAGCTTGCACATGTCCGACGCGCTGCAGTTCGATCCCCCGCCGGTGATGCGGCTGCTGGAGGTGACGAGTGTGTATCCGCCGGCAGGTTGATCGCCGGGCCATCCCTGGCTAAACCCGGCGTGCCGCAACGGAACGGGTGATGCCTCGCGCGATCAGCACGCACGTCGCCGTGGTCCCGGCAACGCATGCCAGGAACGCGAACCAATTGTGGTGCCAACCCCATTCGTAACGACCCTGCGCGAAGATCACCATCGCGACGATGCCCGCGATCGGGACCAGCACGTAGGTCGCCCGGTAGTACCGGCGCAGGATGAAGATTCCCGCGGTCCACAGCGGGGTTACCAGCGCCGCCTGGACATAGGGATCGAAAATCTTTGGGGCGCCGTAAGATATCGGGCCGACCGATACCTGCGGCCCGCAGTGCGGATACCGGGCGCCGCCCATGCAGACCCAGCCGCTGGTGGTGTTCAAACAAGCCAGCACGGTGAGCGCGGCCGCGATAGCGAGCACCACGACACCGAGCGCCGTTCGCAGTCTCGGTCTTGGTTGGCGGCTACTCGGCACCCGAGGGGGTTCGTCGAGTATGCAAACCGTATCCATGAGCATGTCGGCGATCGTCTGCCGCTTGGCGGTGAACAACGGCAGCAGGTAACCGATGCCGAAGGTGATCGCGTCCAGAAAGTGGGCGAAGTAGCGCGCGATCGACGATCCGACGCCAATGGGCGCGCCGGTCCGTTCGCTGAGCACCTTGAACTTCAGCACCGACTTGCCCACGGTCGAGCCGGTAATCCCTTGGCGCAAAACCCAATTCCAGACCCAGTACGCCAGCATCGCCAGATTGACGATCAACGCCACGACGCCCTGGAAGCGTGAGCCCGCGCCGGCCCGGGCGATGATCAACCCGCCGACGATCCCGAGAGCCACGCCGATCGCCAACCCCAGCAGGTGGTCGATGAGATAGGCGCCTACCCGCCGGAACCACGAGGCGTAGGCCGCCATCGGCAAGTCATGCACGGGTTGGCTCGGGGCCGGTGGATATCCCGCGGGTGCCGGCGGTGGATAGCCGGAGGGCGGGGGCATAGGCGGCTGTTCAGGCATTTGCCGAGCCTTCCACTTGCGGGTGGGTGCAACCCTACCCGAAACGGACGGTGCCCTGGTCGGATTCGCGGGCAGCTCGGATTGCGACCCAGTTCCACGCAAGTTCTGTACGGCGCGACGCTATTGCTGACCGGAAAGCAGGGAATGCGCATTCGGCTGTTCCGTAAGGCGTTGGTGGCCAGTACTTTGTCGCGTTGTGCGATGACACCCGCAAAGCGCAAGGATGGCCAGGCAACCGACGGGGGCAGTGTCATTCGGCCTCCGATGCGCTGCTGGAGGCCCGCCGCTACACTTCCCGGGGATGGAGCAGGGTCAGTTGCGGATCGATGTCGGTCAGCTAGAAGCTACGGCGGGTCAATGGAGTCAGCGAAGCGTCGAACTTGCCGTCTTAGCACCGCCCTTGCCGGGGCAACCGTTTCAACCCACCGCCGTAGCGGTGGGCAGTGCCCACGCAGCGGTTGACCTGGCTGCGGCGGCGTTGACCGCCCGCACCCAAGCGACGGCCAGCACGGTGCGGGCCGGTGCTACGGGATATGCCAGCAACGAAGCGACGGCTGTGGCCGAGATGGCAGCCGTGCAAGCCAGGTTGGTGTAATCGGTGGCCACCCTTTCCCAAGTCCGAACCTGGAGCACCCAGCATTTGATCTAGGCGGCCACCTACTGGACCAAGACCGCCGATCAGTGGGAAGACGTGTTTTTGCAGATGCGCAACCAATCCCACACCCTGGTGTGGGAAGGCGCCGGCGGTGACGCGCTGCGGGCGCGAATCGGCGCGGACTTCACAGTCGTAAGCGCCAAAGCCGACCAACTACGCCAAGCCAGCAAGATCGCCCGGGACGGCGCCGGAACCATCGGCACCGCCCAACGCCGGGTCCTCTATGCCGTCGAGGACGCTCACAACGCGGGTTTCGCTGTCGCGGAAGACTTCTCGGTGACCGATACCCGAGCCAGCGGCAACGCCGCCGAGCGAGCGGCGCGCCAAGCCCAAGCCGAGGCATTCGCTGCCGACATCCGCCAGCGCGCCACCCAACTGCTGGCGGTCGAACATGTAGTGGCCGGCAAGATCACCGCCGCAACCGCCGGAATCGCGACTACTACCTTTCCGGAAACACCCCACGACCACAGACCGCACATTCAGGCCGTCGACCACCACACCTTCAAAGACAGCCCACAGCAACCGCAGCCGGGTGATCCGTCGGGTATGACAGCTGAGCAGGCACGGACCGCCTATGACCAACTCAAGGAGGAGATCCGCAAGCACAATTCGTGGCGGCCCCCACTCAACGATGCTGGCGCGGTCAGCGCCTACGATCGAGAAGCTGATGCGCTCAACGCCAGAAAGGCCGCCCTAGAGGCGAAGTTGGGTATTTCGGAGACCGCGCCGGCGCAGCTATCGCGGCTGGTGCCCGATTGGGCACAGCCATGGCAACCGCCGGCACACTCGCCAACACCGGTCCCGCATGGCCCCGGCGCCTGGCAACCGGTCACCGAATCCATGTCTGATCGCGCCGCCCAATACCAGATGCAAATCACCGGACACCCCGTCACCGAGGGATACATCGTCGACGGAGTCAAATTCGACGGATTCACAGACGGAACGCTCATCGAAGTCAAAAGCTATTACGATCAGTTTACCGAAAACGGCCAGTGGAAGCCCTGGTTTACCGGAGAGCAGGGAATACTCAACCAGGCGTACAATCAAATACGGGTCGCAGGGACAACACCGATAGAATGGGTATTCGCTCAGCCGGAAACCGCGGCGCTCGTGGAAGATCTTCTGACAAGAAACGGATACGCCATTAGTGTCATAGTGGTTCCGCCCAAGTAGAGAGGGTCGCATGCCTAAAGCGGATGTGGGGGTGTATTGGGGACCCCGTGCTGAATCGCTGGATGAATGCGCTTATCGGGTTGCGCGGCTCGTGACGGCGCTGGCCGCGCTCGATCCCGTGCTTTCAGGCTGGCGTGACGGGGGCCGATCAAAAAGGGACGCGTTAGCCCAGCCGCTGGTAACCAACGAACACACCGACTTGGTGCAGCGACTGCTGGCAGGGCGCAATCGCCGCCCGGACAACAACGAAGTCATCGAACCGTACGGGTACGCGGCGCACTGGTGGAATGGCGGCTCCGACGACAACCGGCCACCTGCTAAATTGTCGATCCGTATCGCTGGGACATCAGCTATCGGGTTAAACAACGTTACGCTCGAGCTTCCCCATCAAGAATCGGCGCCATACTTGTACAGAGCAGAGACCGCGCACCGTATTCTGCAGGCGCTACTGGATATCTTCGACCCCGACTGGGGTGTTTGGACGAACAGCAATCTTCGCAACAAGCAAAAAGAGCCGGATCGCCCTACCAAAGACGGCCGCGGATATGTGCTCGGGAAATTGATTGGACATCCGGCGGGATGGGCTAATTTCCTCAGCGATTCCGATTCGGTAAAATTCGACATGGCGTTGTTGCCGGCTGGCGCAACAGTTGAACGCCTCGGCACCGGAACGTTGGTGCTGCTGGGGCATGACCCAGCTAACCCGCCGCTTCGCGATGTGCTTCAGGTGCGCAGGGCGATGGGTTACGACGTGCCTACACAGCAGACAGAACCATCTCAAGACGTGGGCGCTTCCTCGGCCGGTCCGCCCGCACCACCAGTCGTACCGGGCGGCCCCGTAATGCCCGCGGACGGGGGGCAATCCGACCCTCGACGTGGCACGGAAATGCGCGGTGTCCCCTACCCAGCAAGCAACCCTGATGCTAACCGCAGCGACTAATTCTTCGTTGAGTCGAACCGGTGACCCCTTGCCGGTAGCCCGATTCCAGATCCAGTCCGCCAGAATCACAAGTTTGACGATGAGCAACGGTTAGCAAGAGGATGCTCCGGAGGGCTGTGCCCCGTCGCCCCGGCCCAGCATGACTCCGCAGATGAGTCCGAGACTTCGACTAGGAGCACGACGCCAGCCTCCATCGGCGGGCGACAGCCGACCGCTCCCAGGAAACAGCAACTCAGCCGTGGTGACGCGGCCGATCTTGCGCTGCAAGCCGCGCGGTAAGCTCACCGCCTCCGTCTCGGAGAATCCGCTAACGGTCGCAAAGTCCAATCCCGCGCCCACCAACTCGCTGGCCCAGGAGCACTCCGTCACGTACAACACCCGAGCCCAATCCAAGCTAGTCAGCGCTTGGCCACCAACGACTGCGTAAGAAAGAGGAACCGTCCCCGGTTTTATGCGCACTTCCTTTGTTGGCAAGGATGGCGCGATGCCGAGCAAGTACGACGAGAACACCAAGGCCAGGGCGGTGCGACTGGTCCGGGAACACCGCGATGATTACGACTCGGAGTGCGCGGCGATGAAGGCGATCGCCGGCCGGCTGGGGATGACCGCGGAGACGCTGCGCAAGTGGGTGCGCCAAGCCGAGATCGACGCCGGTGAGGCGGCGGGAGTCTCCACCGAGGAGAGTCGAGACCTGCGGGAACTGCGAAAGAAGAACCGGGAGCCTGAGCAAACTATCGAAATCCTCAAGGCCGCAACGACTTTCTTCGCGCGGGAGTGCGACCCGCTACACCGCTGATATGTGCGTTCATCGACGAACACAAGGAGCGGTTCGGGGTCGTACCGATCTGCCGTGCCCTTGCTATCCAGGGCACGGCGATCGCCCCGCGCACCTACTGGGCGCACCGCGCCTCCGCGCCTTCGAAACGTGCCGTGTGGGACACCACGATCGCCGAGATCCTGGCCGGCTACTACCAACCCGATGCCGACGGGAAACGCCCACCGGAGAGCCTCTACGGCAGCCTGAAGATGTGGGCACACCTGCAACGACAAGGCATCCCCGTGGCGCGGCGCACGGTGGAACGGATCATGCGGCACAACAGCTGGCAAGGCGTTATGCGTGCTCGCCGCCCACCACGCACCACCGAGCGCGACCCGGCCGCGGCCCGCGCACCTGACCTGGTCGGTCGGCGCTGGCGCGTTGGTGCGCCCAACCTGTTGGAGGTAGCTGACTTCACCTATGTCGCGCTCGACACCGGCGGGTTCGGCTACACCGCGTTCGTCGTCGACGCTTACGCCGGACTGATCCCGGGCTGGGAATGTTCGATGGTCAAAGATACCGGTTTCGTTGAGCGTGCGCTGCGCCATGCCGCGACTTTCCGGAGCCGCCAGGGCCATCCGTTCGACGAGACGATTCATCATAGTGATGCCGGAAGTCAATACACTGCAATATATTACGGCTCGCCGTTTCGTCCTGGTCCGATCCGGACCCTGGCCGACCTGGAGCACATGACCTCAGCGTGGGTTAGCTGGTACAACACCAACCGGCTGATGCACCGTCTGGGCCGCATCCCACCCGCGGAAGCCGAGGCTGAGTACTACGCTCGACTCCAGGCCGGGGAGCACACCGGTGACACGTAACGAGGTGTGCACAAAACCGGGGACGGTTCACCCAGAACTACGTTAGTGCTGTGGTGGCGGATGGGGTCCGGCCGCCACCACAGCACTGTTGTGGGGTTAGACCCAGCTGCTGCTGACCGCCGAGTCGGTGTTGGCCATGTTGTTGCCTGCGGCTTGCACCTTTTGTCCGTGGGTGTTGGCCTGTTCGTAGATGACCTGGAAGTTACGACCGAGTTGGCCGATAAACTCTTGGCAGGCTACCGATCCCGAACCGCCCCAGAAGTCACCAGCGGCCAATACGTCACGCACGATCGCTTGGTGCTCGGCTTCTAAAGCTGCAGCCTGAGCCCGGATCGTAGCGCCATGGGCATCGACATCACCGAACTGGTAATTAATCGTCACTATTTCCTCCTCTGGTTGACAAAAGCGCTAGTTAGCCAAAGCCTGCTGCGATGCTTGTTCTTGCTGCTCGTAGTTGTTCGCGTCGCGGGCCAACCCATCTCGCACTCCATGGAGCATGTTCACAATATTGCGGAACGCTTGATTCATTTGACTCATCGTGTCTAAGGACGTCGCTTCAGCAGTCCCGCTCCAGCCAGCTCCCGAAATATTCTGCGAAGACGCCCACATCCGGCGAGCTTCGTCCTCCACTGTCTGAGCGTGAATTTCGAAACGACCCGCCATGTCCCGCATGGCATGCGGGTCAGTCATAAACCGAGAAGCCATCACATTAATCCTTTCCTCAGGATCACATCAAAACAACCCATTTCAATCACCTTGGCGCGCCACACCACAGATCTGATGTGACCGACATACCCCAAAGCCCGGCCGACCACCTCCTGCTCTATCCGACTCCAGCCCGCGGAATCACACTGGGCTGGGCCACCGCCGGTGGGGCGGTTCCCGCACCACCACGAGTGCCCACCGCCGCCTGCGGCGTGGTACTAGCAGCACTTGAGCCCATCGGCATTGGCGGAATCATCGGCATACCCTCAGCAGCCGCCGTAGCCTGACCAACAGGTGCCACGCTCGACGCCAGCCCGGATACCCCCGAGCTGGCCAACCCAGCAGGAAGCGATCCTTGCCAGCTTTGCGGCACCGACATCGGACCCACCAAATTCGCTTGACCCAAGCTAGCTGACATCGCGCCACCGGCGATGCCGCCACTACCTGCCCCAGCCAAGGCCGGAGTAGCGAATTGAGGTCCTCCCATGGCTATCTCGGTCCCGGTCAAACCCGCTGCTGCGCCACCGAATCCGGCCGTGGCACCACGGGCGCCTTGCAACGCCATCATCAACGGGGACATCATCATGCTGGCTGGATACAAAGCAAACTGAGCCAGCGACAACATCGAAGAAACGGGCACATCGTCGGCCACCGAAAACAGCCCCGCCAACGGCGCGAAGACGGTCAAGATATTGGTCGGCAACCACGGTTGCACCGCCGCACCGACTTGGGTGGCTAATCCCGTTAACTGCACCGGAGGCGCGCTGAACGGTGTGAACGACGCCGCCATAGAGACCGAATTGGAGTGATAGGCGATCATTGCGGCGACATCTTGGGCCCACATCTCGGCATATGCGCCCTCGTTAGCAGCGATCGCGGGAGTGTTTTGACCTAAGAAATTCGTTGCCACTAACGACAGAAATGACGTCCGGTTGGCTGTCACCACCGCGGGGTGCACCGTCGCCGATAACGCCGCTTCAAACGCCGCCGCGGCTGCCTGAACTTGGCCCGACGCTAACTGTGCCTGCTCAGCGGCCGCGTTCAACCACGCCACAAACGGAGTAGCCGCCGCTGCCATCGCCACCGACGCCGGCCCCGACCACGATCCGTTAACTAATCCTGTGACCACCGAATCAAACGACGACGCCGAGGCCTGCAGGTCCTGAGCTAACCGCTGCCAAGCCGTCGCTGCTCCGTACAGCGACCCCGAACCCGCACCCGAGTACATCCGCCCGGAGTTAATCTCCGGCGGCAACCACGAAAAATTGATCACCATCCAAACCTCCGACCAACCAGCCGAATCAACGGCTCCGACAATCACATTCCCGGACAACCATCACGCCCGCGGTCATGCACCGCAGCCGAGCGCCTAACGAATGACACCAAAAATCACTCCGCAGAACAACCCCGCGACGGAATCATTCAGCTAAACCCCAAGCTTCGATGCACTGTTCGTATATGTTGAATTATTGAGAGCTGCAAGCGATATCGACGTCTACAGTCGTTAGCCGCACCAATCACCGCAGTTGTAGTACACATAAACCGTAAACCGCCCAACGCTGTTCTCTCGTAACCTCCCGAATCGCCTTGTACTGCATTAGTTTTAAGGGCTCATCCCGGTCGCGACACCGGCGGATGACGTGGTCGATTTCGAACTAATCGAGCCTCGCCAACACAGGCGGCACGGCAGATGGTCCGTCTGGAGCGGCTGCGCAGATGGCTCTAGGAAACTCGACTTCAGTCAAAGCAGGCGTTATCCAAGGTGTTTGGACCGTGCGCCGAGACAGCCCGCCGCCGTCCTGCTGGCCGCCCCTGTAGCGGCTTAGGATATGAGCGTGTCCGGTTTCCTCCCGCGCCGGCACTCTGCGGTTAGGAAGCTCCGTTCATCCCGTTAGCGCCGATAATCGTGCCGCCACTGCCACCGGTGCCGCCACCGCCACCGTTGACGCCATTACCGCCGTTACCACCAAAGCCGAAGAGCGCCGGCGTGAAGGAGCCGTTGGTGCCGATTATCCCGACGTTGCCGCCGTTGCCGCCGTGGGCGGGCCCGACTCCGGCGCCGGCATTGCCGCCGTCCCCACCAATCCCGAGGGTAAACAGGCCGCCGCCGTCGCCGCCGTTACCGCCGTTGCCGCCACTGCCGGAGAAACTGGTGCCACCTTGGCCGCCGCTTCCGCCTTGGCCCAGGCCAATGAGCGTGACGCCTTCACCGCCCAGGCCGCCCGCGCCGCCGGTGCCGCTGTAGGAAAAGCCACCGTAGCCCCCCAGTCCGCCCTGTCCCACGCCGATCAACGCTGCACCTGCGCCGCCCTGGCCGCCCGCACCGCCGGTGCCGCTGAAGGAACCACCACCAAAGCCGCCGAAGCCGCCCACGCCCACGCCGATAAACGCTGCACCTGTGCCGCCCTGGCCGCCTGCACCGCCGGTGCCGGAACCGACGGCGTAGCCACCCATGCCGCCGCTTCCGGCATTTGCGAAGCCAATTATCGCGGCGCTACTACCACCGGTGCCTCCGGCCCCGGCGGTACCAGAGCCCCCGACGCTGCTGCCCCCGACGCCGCCATTACCGCCCTGACCAAAGTAGAAGCCCTCTGCGGCGCCCCCGGCACCTCCGGAACCACCGGTGATGCCGCCAGTTCCGCCGGCGCCACCACTGCCACCCGCGCCAAAGATCAAGCCCTCTCCGGTGCCCCCGGCACCCCCAGCACCACCGGTGATGCTGCCTGTTCCGCCGGCCCCACCAT
>NZ_MVIF01000209.1 GCF_002086675.1 Mycobacterium persicum | reverse complement strand
CTCCCACCCAGTCTCCCCCGTATCGGCCAGCTGCTCATGGACCGTTGCGATGTCGCGGCGTGCGACCGTGTCGAAGTCTTTGGAGGTCCGTGAATCGGGGATCCCTCGGCGCAATTCCAGCGACGATCCGCCTTTAACCAAGAGCAGCGGAGCACCGCTGTCGTCGGTGAGCATGGCTGCGAACTGTGCGACGACGATCATCGCGATGTGCCGCTGTAGTCGACCGAACACGACACCTTGCCGCTGCGCTGCCTGGGTGAGTCGATCTCGCAGCGAGCGCAAGTTCGTCGGCGGCGAAGAATAGGGCTTGGTCACGCCGATGCTCGCTTCGTCCGAGCGCGTACTCCGGCGGCGGGTTGATCGAGCGCAGCGCGTAGCTCAGCTGCCGGCGCACGACGTAGCGTGCCCTCGGCTTCGGCTCGCTCGATCGCCACCCGAAGCTGATAAGGATCAGTGCCCGCCTTCAGGCAGTCTCTGATGGTGCGCACAGCCGTCGTGACGGGTATGCCGTCGACCAAGGTGATGTCGGTTGCCTGGAGGTCGCGGCGGTGAAGTCGGTACAACTCGCCCCCCGCTGCGCGCGGATGGTTCTCGCGTGGGACCGTGAGATGGATCCGCGAAGGGTTGACATCCGAGAGGGCGTGAAGCCCCAAGGCCGACTCATGCGAGATGACACCACGGCCCAAAGTCCACGAGACCGCTGCTGCGAGATCGTCGTGCTCACCGCGCGGCAAGACGGGCACCCGGTACACACCACGACCAGCACGCTCAAGACGCCCGCGTGCGGCCAGAAGACGGAGCTGCACGGGGTCCACACCGATATCCCGCGCGTCACGAGTCGTGACGTAGCCATGTTGCTCGGCGGCAAGTTCAACAAGCCGATCCCAGATAGTCATGTGCTTAATCGTATCAAATAGATACGATTAAGCACACAATACTGCGGCGGCTGGTGATTTGACTGGCCAAGAATCAATGTTCGTCGTGACTGGCCAATCGGCAGCGTGACAATCCCTCTCACTGTCGGCTCTGCAAAGTAGGGTCAGCTTCGTGACAAGTTCTTAGGGGTGCCCCCTGGGCTTGCGAGGCTCCAGCACGCGCGCCCAAGGCCGTCGGACTTGCCGGGAACGCTGCGGTCAAGCCGTCGCGCCACGGTGCGGGGCGTGGCTTACGATGCCATGCATGGGTGATGAAGTGCACGTCAACCCCGACGGATTGCGCGCAGCTAGCTCCGGCTGGCATATGGAGGTTTCCGAACTTCACGCCGCACTGCCGTCGTTGCAACCGCCCGCACCCTGGCCCACGATGCTCGCCGCCGCAGGTGTGACCGGCGCAGCCCAGGTCGCCACCGCCGACCTGCACACCTAGATCGCTGCCACCGCAGGGATGACCCAGGTCGCGGCTACCGGCTATGAAGCCACCGACTCCGATGCCGCGGACTTGCTGACAAACGTCGCCGCCACGATCACCGGGACAGTCCGTAACACGTGATCCCCACCCAGTCGGCGTTGCGCGCTTACACCGTGTCGCATCTGACCGAGCACGCCGCCCACTGGCGTGACCTGGCGACGCGCCGACGCTCGGTGGTGGGCACCATCAAGAGCCAGGCCGACTCGCTGGACTGGCACGGCCAGGGCGATGAGGCGATGAAAGCGGCGATGGCCCGCCACGTCGTAACCGCCGACGACGAGGCCGAGCTGCTGGATGCCGCCGCGGCGACCGCCGAGGGCGGTGCCGGCGTGCTGCACCACCAGCGGCGCTCCATCCTGGCCACGGTCGGGCAGGCGCATCAATCGGGGTTCGCGGTGGGCGAGGACTGGTCGGTCACCGACGCGATGTATGCGCCGGGCTCGATGGGGTGGTATGCGCGACAGGCCACCGCCCACGCGATCGCCGTCGACCTGAGAAGCCAGGTGACCCGTTTCACCGGGCAGGAGGTGCAGACGGCCACCGAGGTGGTGCGCTGCGCGGGTGAGCTGGGCGGGCAGGGCGCGCTGCGCGGCCACATCCAACAAGCCGCGGCAATCACCAGCCCCGCGCCGAACGCGGCGGTGCCCCCATCACCGCCAGCCCGGTCAGCGCAGTCGGTGATCGATGCCTTGTCCGGTGCCGGTCCGCTGCTAAGGCATATCTCACCCTCGGCAGCAGCGGCGGCAGCATCGTCGTTGCCACCACCAACAGCAGTGGGCGCCATACCGGGCCTCGGGGCGCGGGCGGTTGCAACGACGGCAGTGCGGCGTGAAGTTCGGAAACCTCCATATGCCAGCCGGAGCTAGCTGCGCGCAA
>NZ_MVIF01000208.1 GCF_002086675.1 Mycobacterium persicum | reverse complement strand
TCACCAACTACATTGCCAGATCGCTACTGGAAACCGGTGGATTCAGACCCCAACTACACCCTCGATTGTGAAGAGCCACGTTAGTTCCGCTACAGGACGGCCGTCGCGAATAACTTTCAGAATTTTCATATCCATACATGCCGCGTGGCGCCTCCGCGAAATTTAACGTGTGGCCGATCACCAACTTAGCGTTATCCAACTGCGATTTCAGCGGTTCGCGCGAAATAGAACCGCACATATTTTTGGAGAATGTGTTCGATTTTGCGTGCAATTGGCGACGGGTAGTCCGGACTCGCCGACAATTCGGATAGGTTCGGCATTTCGAATCCGGCCAGGCGGCCATGCAAACAGCTTCGTCGAAGCCTGCAACGACGCGGTGGGCCACCGGGTCCGCGGCCAAGACGTTTGCGCGAGCCCGATCGGCTGCAGTTCGCGCCTGACTGGCGACGCCACCGGTATGCGCCGGACTACGCGGCCGGGCCGCCGGCGCCGCCGGGGCCGCCGTCTCCCCCGACGCCACCAGGCCCGGCGAGCACACCGACTTGGCCGCTTTGTCCGCCTTCGGGAGCACCACCGGGTCCGCCGCTACCGCTGCCGCCGGTGCCACCGGAACCTCCCGTGCCGCCGGTACCGCCTAGGTTGCCGGGATAGCTTGGATCCGTAGCTGTCCCACCGGTCCCGCCGTTGCCGCCGGTCCCGCCGCCGCCGCCGGTGCTGGTGCCATCGCCGCCGGCCCCGCCGTTGCCGCCGTTACCGCCGGCGCCGCCCCAGCCGGAATCTTGGGAATTGCCACCGCCGCCGCCGGCACCGCCATCGCCGCCCTGCCCGCCGTTGACGCCGGTCCCGCCGGCGCCACCCGCGCCTCCCGCGCCGGCCACGCCGCCGTGAACTAGGTCGTTCCCGCCGACTCCGCCGGCTCCGCCGAGCCCGCCGACACCGCCGGTTTGGCCACCGGCGCCGCCATGGCCGCCGGCGCCTCCTACCCCGCCAGTCCCGCCGGAGTCGACGTAGCCATACCCGCCGGGCCCACCGGTGCCGCCGGCCCCGCCGACGCCACCGGTTTGGGAACCCTGGCCTCCGTTGCCGCCGCTACCGCCGGCCCCGCCCGGGCCGCCGCCGGTGGCGCCGAACCCGGGAAAACCGGTCCCGCCGGCGCCGCCGGACCCGCCGGCGCCGCCGGCCGCACCGTTGACTCCGCTACCACCGGTGCCGCCGTTGCCGCCGTCGCCGCCGGTTGCAGCGGAAAAGGCGGCAGCGGCGCCGCCGTTGCCGCCGTTGCCGCCGGCCCAGGTGGTGTCGCCGGTCAGCCCGTTGGCGCCGTGAGTCGAGCCGGTGCCGCCGATCCCGCCGGCGCCGCTGGCGCCGGCATTGCCGCCGTTTCCGCCGGGGCCGCCGCCGCCGTCGTCGCCGGCCCCGCCGTCGGCGCCGTTGCCTGGCTTGCCGCCGGAACCGCCGTTGCCGCCGTCGCCGCCAACTCCCTGGCTGCCCTCGTGGCCGGTGGATGCGAGCGCCTTCCCGCCGGCGCCGCCGGTGCCGCCGGTGCCGCCGCCCCCGCCAGCACCGCCATCGCCCCCAGGGCCACCGGCATAGCCGTGGTGCGGCGCGGGGGCGCCATCCATGCCTGTCCCGCCAGACCCGCCGATGCCTCCGGCGCCGCCGGCGCCGCCTTGGCCGCCGCTACCGGCGTGGGCTCCACCATTACCGCCGACCCCGCCGGTGCCGCCGGCGCCGCCGGTCCCGCCCGGGCCGCCGCTGTCACCCAGGTTGACACCGGCGCCCCCGGTGGTGCCGATCCCGCCGGCACCTCCTGCCCCGCCGTTACCGCCGTTGCCCACCAACCCGCCGTTGCCGCCGGCGCCACCGGTGCCGCCGTTTTCGCCGATGTTTCCGGCAGCGCCGGCCCCACCGGCGCCGCCGTTGCCACCGCTGGTGGGGGTCGCCCCGGCGGCGCCGGCCGCCCCGGCCGGACCCGTGGCGTACCCGCTGCCGCCCTGTCCGCCGGCTCCGCCGGCTCCGGGGCTACCGCCATTACCGCCGGCGCCGCCGATCCCGCTATTCACGCTCCACGTGCCGACTCCACCGGCGCTGCCGTCACCAGCAGCCCCGCCGACACCACCGGCACCACCGGTCCCGCCAGCCCCTTGGTGACTGCCGAACGGGCCGAACCGGATTTCACCGCCGGCCCCACCGGCTCCACCGTGACCGCCGGCCCCGCCGGCGCCACCGTCGCCGCCGTTGAGGCCGGCGGCGCCGGGCGTCGGTTGGGCACCGCCACCGGTGACGCCGCCCGCGCC
>NZ_MVIF01000207.1 GCF_002086675.1 Mycobacterium persicum | reverse complement strand
CTCATCTTCGGAAGACCTCGACCCCTATCCCGGCAACGACGCGCCGACCACCTCTACACCCTCATCTGCGAAGAGCCACTAACGTTCCCACCGTCGTTGCCGATCGACTCGAGCTCCTATAAACGTTGCGAGAGTCGGCACTCCACAGGCATTTGCGTCCGAACGAGCGAGTTCAATAGCACCAAGAGAAAGGATTTGGCAATGGGCTATCCCGTATTTCCTCCGGAGATCAATTCAGCGCTCATGAATGCCGGCGCCGGCTCGGGCCCCATACTCGAAGCGGCAGCAGCCTGGGGCGCCCTGGCCGACAAATTACAGTCAGCGGCGGACTCATTCGTATCGGCGATCTCGGGCCTGGCCAGCGGGTTCTGGCAGGGCCGAGCGGCCGCCAAGATGACTGAAGCGGCCGCACCCTATGCCGCGTGGCTTGCGACTGCGGCCGACCACTCCGAAGGCGCGGCCAGCCAAGCCTCCGTGGTAGCCGCCGCCTTTGAGTCGGCCCGGGCCGCGACGGTATGCCCGGCGGTCATCGCGGCTAACCGGGCCATGATCACCGCATTAATCAACGCGAATCTCTTCGGGTTCAACATCCCCGCGATCGCCGCCATGGAAGCCGAGTACGAGCAGATGTGGGCCCAGGATGTGACCGCGATGTTCGGCTACCACGTGGGCGCCTCGTGCGCATTGTCGCAATTGGGCCCCATTCGGCAGCTACTCGGATTCCTGCCCGGTCTAGCACCCACGGCGCCAACGGCGCCGGCGACACCTGCGGTGTCGGTGCCCGCTACGCCTGCCACTCCACAGACACCGCCGGCGGTACCGCAGACACCGACACCACCGTCGTCACCGCCGCCACCCACCAAGCTGCCTATGCCGCCGGGCGGCGTGATCTACCCGACGGGGCCGACGAAGGTAGCCGTAAACGGGTGACTCCCAAGCTACTGGAATCCGGCCTGCCTGACTTGTGACCGGCGCCGGCTGCGAGTTGCGGCACGCCGCGACCAACCGCGTGGGCGTATGCAGGTGTCGCGCCTGTGTGACTTCGCGGGTCTCACGGATCCTCATCACCGTGAGTTGATCGCCGAGAAACCCTGCTAGCCGCAGGATAATTCACACCAAACGGCTGGCGTCGATCAGGCTCGGCGCGGGCGTTTGGGGCGTTTCGCGCTTAGCTTTGGCATGGCGCGGCGCGGATAACACTGCCCTGTTATCCGCGCCACCGGCAGATTTGAAACTTGGCCCAGCTGGAGCCCACTGCCGAATCGGTTTGGGCCATGTTGGCGCCGGCGGCTTGGACCTTTTGGCCGTGGGCGTTAGCTTGTTCGTAGATCACCTGGAAGTTGCGACCCAATGCGGTATGTTGAGGCAACGATATGCAGCCGGCACTAAACGGTCCAGCAGAAGGTTGCGAACAAATGCTGCGCCGTAGCACAAGGATCAGGTCCGTCGTAAATCGTTCGATTTTCTTCCAATACCGCCGAACGCTCACGTTGCTGTCGAATACCAACCGGTGTGCGGCTGAAAAGCCACCCCCGCCATATCGTCAGAAGTGCTGCTGTGCAACGATCTCGACGACTATCTTCACGACGTCGTGACCATTGCACGTCAGTGATCTTTAGTGGTCACGCGACTTGCACCCCGTCTTGGGATTGTTCGGCAGCCTTGTGGCTGCGTCTCTTCCACACGTCATAGCCACCAGCCCGGCCAGGCCGGGTCTTATGGTCGGCTCCACGCTTGACGGCGGCCCCAACTGGGCCGACGACACCAACGGGTTCCTCGTAGCGTGCGAGGTTGATGGCAGCGCAGCCATGTAGGTAAGCGACGCTACGCATTGGTCGCACTGCAGGGTTTCGTCCCATCCGGTGTCCTGAACATACGGATTGGGCAGCTTCGCGCTATAAGTCTTGCCAGCGGCAGAACCCGTCGAGCTGGTGGATCAGATCCGCGTGTCGGATGTTTGAAGTCCTGCATGCTCCGTTACGGCCGCCGTATTAGCACGTTCTCGTCAGCCGTGTTGTCCGGGTCTGCCGTCGGTGCCGCGAAGGCCATCCGCCCCGTCGCGACCATCTCGGCCGGCAAACGGGGCGGTGCCGGTGCCACCCGAGCCGCCGGCTCCCGCCGCACCACCGGTCCCGGCGGCCCCGGCCTCGCCGCCGTCAGCAGCCGGACCGTTGCTGCCCGCACTTCCTATCAGTCCGCCCTTGCCGCCGCCGCCGCTCAGCCCAGCGGCACCGCCGTTGCCGCCGTCACCGCCGGCGCCACCGTTGCCGCCGGCACCGCCATCGCCGCCGGTAGCCTCACCGCCACCGAATCCGTCGTTGCCCGTGGCGGCGCCGCCGTTCCCGCCGACCCCACCGGCGCCCCCGGC
>NZ_MVIF01000206.1 GCF_002086675.1 Mycobacterium persicum | reverse complement strand
CCGTTGATGGCCCGCCGACGCCACCGGTGCCACCGGTGCCCCACAGTCCGCCGATCCCGCCGGCCCCGCCGCCCGCGCCAACCCCGGTCGATGAGGCTCCGCCGGCACCACCGGTTCCGCCGTTGCCGAACAGGATGCCACCGGCCCCGCCGTTACCGCCGGCTTGGTTGGGGCCGCCGGATCCGCCGGCCCCGCCGTTGCCGAACAGGATGCCGCCGTCTCCGCCGTTTGCCCCGGTGCCCGGGGCGCCGTTGGCGCCGTTGCCGATCAGCGGGCGCCCGAAAACCGCCTGAGTGGGTGCGTTGAGCAGGTCCAGGAGCGACTGCAGCGGCGACGCGCTGGCGGCCTCGACGCTGGCATACGCGCCCGCGCCCGCGGTCAGCGCCTGCACGAACTGGGCGTGAAAGACCTCCGCCTGGGCGCTCAGCGCCTGATAGACCTGCGCGTGCGCCCCAAACAACGCCGCGATGGCCGCCGACACCTCGTCGGCACCGGCCGCCAGTATCGCTGTAGTCGGGGCCGCCGCGACGGCGCTGGCCTCGCTGAGTGCCGAACCGATATTCGTCAGATCTGTCGCCGCCGCGCCCACGATCTCCGGTGCCACCACCACATACGACATCGCTGTCCTCCTACCCGGCCATCGCCAGCACGTGTCGGAAGACAACAGCGTCGCGCGCAGTCGATCGTGCCTGTTAGGGCATTTCGACCTCTGTTTGTGCGACAGTGGGCCCGGCTTTCGCCACCGTTTCGCGGGCCGGCCGGGCCGCGCACAACAACACCACCGCCACTACGAGAGCGGTCGTGGGGCTATGCCCCGGTATGGGGAGATGGAAATCGCGTGCTGGTGCGGTTGGGTCGGTGGTCGGCGCCGCCGAGTGCGCGCTGGTGGCGCCGAGTGTGTGCTGGTGGCGCCGAGCGTGCCATCAGGGTGGCCGATCGCGGCGGTTACCGCCCTACATACACAGTCAAAGCCGTCACTGCACACTCGATGCGACGGCATGACAGCCGATTCGGTGAGCACGTGAAACATCCCCCGATCACCCACCATCACAAGCGGTTTGAGCGACGGTGCGGTATCGGCGCGCGGAAAACAATGCCGAGGTGTGCCGAAAACGGAGCGTGGTCACGATGAATTTCCGAGTGAGGCGGTTAGTGCCGGCAAATTGCCGAGCGGTTCCGTGGTAGCCGCGAGATGGTGGGACGGGCGCAGACGTCATAAGCCCCTATCACGCCCAGAGCAATTGCCTGCCAACATGATTCAGCGCCTTGGGTGGCCAGGCGGTAGCGAAATTATCCTTAGCCGCGGCCAACGCCGCAGCTGGGCCGGCCTATCGGGCTAGAGCCCGGGTTGCCCAGGCTCGCCGAACAGCAGCCCGCCGGAGCCGGGGTTGCCTGGGGTGCCGGAGAGCAGTGTCGCGGCGTTGCCGCCGTTGCCGCCGTTGCCGATCAGCTGCGCATTGCCGCCGTTACCGCCGATACCGATGCCGACGCCGTTCGGTCCGGGGACCCCGACGTTGCCACCGCTGCCGCCGTTGCCGATCAGCGCGGCCTGACCGCCGTTGCCGCCGTTACCGCCCTCGCCGCCGCCGCCGAAGCTTTCGAAGCCGGCACCGCCGGTGCCGCCGGCCCCGCCGTTACCGAACAGCCTCCCACCGGTCCCGCCGGCGCCGCCGTTGCCGCCCGTGGCGGTGGCACCGGCGACGGTGTCGGCGAAGGCGGCACCACCGATGCCACCGACTCCGCCGATGCCGAATAGCGTGCCGCCGCTCCCGCCGGCACCGCCGGCGCCGCCCGTGGCGGTGGCGCCGGTCGTATCGACGTAGCCGAGCCCACCGGTGCCGCCGGCGCCGCCGATGCCGAACAGGCCGGCGTCCCCGCCGTTACCACCCTGACCTCCGCTGATGAACAACGGCGAGTTGGTAAGGCTGCCTGCTCCGCCGGCTCCGCCGTCACCGCCGGCACCAAAGATCAGGCCGCCGCGACCGCCGGCGCCGCCGGACCCGCCGAATCCACCTCCGGCAGATCCCACCCCGCCGACGCCACCGGTACCGCCCGAGCCGAACAACCCGGCGTGGCCACCCGTACCGCCGGACCCGCCGATGCTCTCCACGGAGCTTCCGCCGGCCCCCCCGGTGCCACCGGTGCCGCCGAACAACCCGGCGTTGCCGCCGTTGCCCCCGGACCCACCGGCTGCGGCGCCACCCAGCCCGCCGGCGCCGCCACCGCCGCCATTGCCCAGGAGCCAGCCGCCGGCTCCGCCCTGGCCGCCGTTCCCACCGCCGAACTGCAACCCTGCGCTGCCCACACCGCCGACGCCGCCGACGCCGCCGTTGCCGATCAGTCCGGCGCTGCCGCCGTTGCCGCCCGTCAAGGGGCTGGGCATCGCCCCCGGCGCACGTCCACCGGGGAAACGCTG
>NZ_MVIF01000205.1 GCF_002086675.1 Mycobacterium persicum | reverse complement strand
CCACCCCCGCCCTCCACCCACCGAGCCTCCCCGCCACCGGCAGCCCGGGAAACCCGCCACGCACAGGCGGCACCGCCGGCGCGGCCGGCGACGGCGGCGACGGCGGCCGGGGTGGTCAGGGCGGCGTCAGCACCACCCTCGGCGACACCGCCGGCCAAGGGGGCCAAGGTGGTCAGGGAGGCCAGGGCGGCCAAGGTGCCGTCGGCCCGGCGTCGGGAATCGGACACGCCGGTGGTCAGGGTGGTCAGGGCGGTCAAGGTGGTCAAGGCGGTAACGCCGCCAATGGCGCGAACAACGGCGCCGGCGGCCGCGGCGGCGACGGTGGCGCCGGCGGGGCCGGCGGGTCGGGTTACACCGACGACGGCGCCAACAACGCCGGCGCCGGCGGCACCGGAGGGGCAGGGGGTCAAGGCGGTGCCGGCGGCACGACGGGCACCGGCGGGTTCCCGGGACAGAATGTGGGCCAGGGCGGCCACGGCGGTGCCGGCGGCCAAGGCGGCCAGGGAGGGGCTACCACCATCAGCGGTCACACCGCCGGCGACGGCGGGCAGGGCGGACAGGGCGGCCAAGGCGGCGATGGGGCCAATGGTGTGCGGCCCAACGTCGCCAACACCGGCGGCCAAGGCGGTCAAGGCGGCGCCGGCGGCCAGGGCGGTGACGGCGGCAGCGCCGTCACCGGAGCGACCAATGGCAGCGGCGGCCAGGGTGGTCAGGGCGGTCGCGGCGGCACCGGAGGCGCCGGCTACAACGACGACGGTGGCTACAACGCCACCGACGGCGGCGCTGGAGGCACCGGCGGCCAGGGCGGCGCCGGTGGCGCCGCGGGCACGGGCGGCAACGGTGGCGCGGCGGGCGCCGCGGGCACCGGTGGCACCGGCGGCACCGGCGGTGATGGCGGAACCGGCAAGGCGGCCAGAGCCAGCGCTTCGCCCTTTGATGGTGCCTGGGGCGCGGCGGGCGGCGCCGGCGGGCAAGGCGGTGCCGGTGGCGCGGGCGTGGGCGGTGTCGGTGGTGGTCAAGGTGGCCAGGGCGGCGTCGGTGGACACGGTGGCGCCGGCGGCGCCGGCGGCAACAACACCGGAACCAGCAGCGGCACCGGCGGCGCGGGCGGTCAAGGAGGTACCGGTGGCGCCGCGGGTGCCGGCGGCTCCGGCACCGACGGCGGCGCCGCCGGCGCGAACGGCACCGCCGGCGACGGCGGGAATGGGGGCGCCGGCGGCAACGGCGGCGCTGGCCAAGCCGGCACCTCCGGCGCCTCGCCTACCGACGGCGGTCCGGGTGGCCAAGGCGGCGCCGGTGGTCAAGGCGGCGCCGGCGGTGCGGGCATTGGCGGGGTCGGTGGTGGTGATGGTGGCCGCGGCGGCGTCGGCGGTCAAGGGGGTGTCGGCGGTGCCGGCGGTACCAACACCGGAACCAGCGGCGGCAATGGCGCTGACGGCGGCCAAGGCGGCGTCGGCGGGGCCGCCGGCGCGGGCGGCTCTGCCACCGATAGCGGCGTCGCCGGGCCGAACGGTGCCGGCGGCAAAGGTGGCGCCGGTGGCCCCGGCGGTACCGGTGGCGTCGGCCAAGCCGGCACCTCGGGCGCTTCGCCCACCGCCGGCGGCCAGGGCGGCACCGGCGGGGTCGGTGGTCAAGGCGGCGCCGGCGGTGCGGGCATCGGCGGGGTCGGTGGCGGCCAAGGTGGCCAGGGCGGCGGTGGTGGCCAAGGGGGCATCGGTGGCGCCGGCGGCACCAACACCGGGACCAGCGGCGGTGCTGGCGCCGATGGCGGCAAGGGGGGAACCGGGGGCCTCTCCGGCAGCGGTGGCGCCGGGACCGACGGTGGTCTGATGGGTGCGGATGGTGTCGGCGGCAAGGGCGGCACCGGGGGCGCCGGCGGCAACGGCGGCACCGGTCAGGCCGGTACGTCGGGCAGCATTCCGACCGCCGGCGCGACGGGCGGTAAGGGTGGCGCCGGCGGGCAGGGCGGCGACGGTGGCGCGGCTCCCGGCAACCTCTTCGGCGGCCAAGGTGGCCAAGGTGGCGCTGGCGGCCAAGGCGGCGCGGGCGGCGCCGGCGGCACGAACACCGGAGCCGCCGGCGGCCATGGGGCCGACGGCGGTCAAGGCGGTGCGGGCGGCGCCGCGGGGGCCGGCGGCGTTGGCAGCGGTAACGGCGCCAACGGGGCGATCGGCACCGGCGGCAAGGGCGGTCAAGGCGGCGCGGGCGGTAACGGCGGCACCGGTCAGGCCGGCACATCGGGCAGCGTTCCGACTGCCGGTGGCCAGGGCGGTGGCGGCGGGGCCGGCGGCCAGGGCGGTGTCGGCGGCGCCGGCGTCGGTGGGGTCGGCGGTGGTCAAGGAGGCAACGGCGGGGTCGGTGGCAACGGCGGCGTCGGCGGCGCCGGCGGCACCAGCACGGGTACCGGGATCAACGCAGCGGGCGCCAATG
>NZ_MVIF01000204.1 GCF_002086675.1 Mycobacterium persicum | reverse complement strand
ACCCCCACCAGCGCCCACCACCAAAGCCCTGGCCCAACAAAGCGCCCTGGCCCAATTCGCCATCTTGTGCCGACGCTACCTGGCCGTCATCGCCGCCGACCGCCAATACTCGGTGTTCCTGCTGGCCCTGCCGCTGCTGCTGAGCCTGTTCGCCCACGCCGTGCCCGGCAACGCCGGACTCTCCCTGGCCAAAGCCATCGAAGAACGCTCCACCCAACCCTCCCAACTGCTGGTACTGCTGATCATCGGCGGCGCCCTGATGGGCTGCGCAGCCTCCATCCGCGAAATCGTCAAAGAACAAGCCATCTACCGCCGCGAACACGGCATCGGCCTATCCACCAGCGCCTACCTAGCCTCCAAACTCGTCGTCCTGACCGCACTCACCACCATCCAAGGACTCATCCTCGGATTCCTGGGGACGGTGTTCCTGCCTCCGCCCGATAGCTCCGTGCTGTTGTCCCAGCAAGCCGACGAAACACAACAGCATCTGGTGGGCGCGGTCGAGGTGGCGGTGGCCGTCGTTGCGGTCACCGTGGTCTCGATGATCATCGGCCTGCTGATCTCGGCGCTGATCGGCAACGCCGATCGGGGCATGCCGCTGCTGGTCCTGGTGGTCATGGCCCAACTGGTGCTGTGCGGCGGCATGTTCGCGGTCAACGGCCGGCCCCCGCTCGAGCAACTGGCCTGGCTATCCCCATCCCGATGGGCCTACGCCATGGCCGCCGCCACCGTGGGGGTGAACTTCCTGCACCCGGGCGCGGAAGACCCGCTATGGGATCACGACCGCAGTAACTGGCTCACCGCCGCCGGTATGTGCGCGGCGCTGGCGGTGGTCCTGGTGCTTTTGCTGGCGGTGCGGCTCAAGCGGCTCGACCCCCAGCGAAAGGGCCGCAAGTAGCCCACGCGATCGGCGCGGCGCGCTTGGCGGTGTTGCTGACCGGTCCTGGCTGCGGGCCGGCCACGGTGCGACGCCGGCGGCTTGCCGCTTTGCTCCAATGGCGGTCACCCTCGCGCTACCGAGACCGACGAAAGGCTAGTCAAGCCGATATCGGCGGGTTTACGCTAAGTCGCCGGCTTTGGCGCTGCCTCCAGCTGAGTTTGCCCGCGGCAACGTGCCGTTGCCTCGACGAAGGAGATGTCTATGAAGCGCTGGTCTCGCGCCGCTGCGGCGGCCGTGTCCGCCGTCGCCGCGACGGCACTCGTGCTCACCGGATGTTCCAGCTCAAACAAGGGCGCTGGCGGGTCGAGCAGCCCTGCCAATGGTGACGCCGCCAGCACCGTCAAACAGGCTGCCGACGTCATGGCCAAGGTCACCGGGATGCACGTGAGCCTCACGGTGCAAGGCTCGGTGCCTAACCTCGCCGTGACCAAACTCGACGGCGACGTCTCCAACACGCCGCAAACGGTCGCCACCGGTACCGCGACCCTGGTCGTCGGCAAGAACCCGGTTGATTCGAAGTTCGTCTTTGTCGACGGGCATCTTTATTCCGACGTCGCCGACCCCGGCACATACGCCGACTACGGCAACGGCGCGTCGATCTATGACGTGTCGACCCTGCTCGACCCGAATCGCGGTCTGGCCAAACTGCTTTCCGACCTGCAAAACCCGAAAGTGGTTGGCAGCGAACAGATCAACGGGATCCCGACCACCAAGATCAGCGGCACGTCGTCCGCCGACGACATCACCACACTGGCCGGGGCGCGCCTGAGCCCGAAGGACGCGCAGGGCACACCCACCACGGTCTGGATTGCCTCGGACGGGTCTCATCACCTCGTCAAGATCGAAATCAGCCCGGTCCAGAACGGGACCGTGACCATGACCATGTCCGACTGGGGCAAGCAGGTCACCGCGACCAAACCGGCATAACCGCCCAATCCGACATCGAGCCCCCTCGCGTTTCAGCATTGCCGGACCACCGAACCTGGAAAGGAACCACCATGGCATTGACCGCTTTTCAACGCCGAGCTGCGGTTTCAGTGACCAACTTCGTAGCGGTGACGGCGATGATCTTCACGCTGGCGCCGGCAGCCGAGGCCGACGGGTACGTCGGCGCGATCGCCTACTCGCCGTCCGGAAAAGTGTTCGGCCGCACCAAACATGCCCCGTCGAAGGCCGCCGCGGAGAGCGCCGCGTTGGGTGCATGCGGTTACTCCGACTGCAAGGTGCTCGTCACCTTCACCGATTGCGGCGCCATCGCCGAGAACAGCCGCGGTGATCATGCGGGCGGTTACGGGCCTACGCTGCTGGCCGCAGAGCAAGACGCCGCGAAGAACCTCGGTACCTCAGGGTGGATCGGGACCTGGTACTGCAACTAGGGCTGCTGCGGCCGCAACTCCGGGCCGGTATTCGCACGCGCGCCTAAAGATTGTCGCCCTGGGGTGGTGAGTGGTTTGGGGTTGTTGGGTGGAGGTGTCGGAGGCTTGGTATGGAGGGTAGGGCCGAGGCGGTTGTGATGGAGGTGCCCCGGTTGGAGTTGCGTGCT
>NZ_MVIF01000203.1 GCF_002086675.1 Mycobacterium persicum | reverse complement strand
GATCAACACCGTCCGCTCAGCATCAAAGGCCATCGGCGGCAATAGCACGAGTTTGCCGGTGTGACGGGCTTGGCTCATGTCCCGGAACGCTTGGGTAGCCCGACTCAGGGCGTAGCTCGTGGTGGGCAGTGGTTTTAGGATGCCGGCGGTGAATAGCAAGGACAGAGTGGCAAGTACGCGAGCAATGTGTTCAGGCGGGGCGGAGCTGAGATCGTAGGCATGGTAGGTCACGCCCGGGTGGGAAGCCGCAACCTCACTAGGATCCCGAATATCGGTTTTGCCGATCTCGATGAAGTGCCCCCCGTGGGGCAGAAGTGACAGTGATGCGTCGACGAAGTCCCCGCGAAGACAGTCGAGCACCACGTCCATGCCGCGCCCACCAGTTGTCTGGGTGAAAAGGTCAAGGAAATCTAGGGTGCGCGACGAGGCGATACGCTCACGGGCCACACCCAGATCCTCAAGGATATGGTGTTTGCTGGGATGGGCGGTGGCATAGATCTCTGCACCGACATGATTGGCGATGGCGATAGCGGCTTGACCGACCCCGCCAGCGCCGGCGTGGATGAGCACCCTGTGTGCTGCGCTGAGACCAGCTAGCTCGACGAGAGCGGTGTAGGCGGTCAGAAACGCCGCTGGAACTGAGGCTGCTTGGGCAAACGACCATCCAGGCGGGATCGCGACAACCATGCGATGGTCGGTGACTGCAATGGGCGCAAAAGAATTGTTTGGGAATAATCCCATGACTGCGTCACCGGGCCGCACAGTCCTCACATCGTCAGCAACATCGATGACCACGCCGGCGGCCTCCACGCCCAATCCCTCATCGGCGATGGCGCCTAGCGCCACTACCACGTCGTGAAAGTTCAGCCCGGATGCTCGGATGTCAACGCGGATCTGTCCGGCAGCCAACACCGGGGTCGCTGCGACAGGAACCAAAGTCAGGTTCGCCAAATCCCCTTTGCCCGTTGTTGTTAACTGCCAACAAGCAGTCGGGGGCAGGGCCAGTTGGCGAGTGGCGGTCAGCCGGGGGATGTGGAGGTTGCCGTGACGGATTGCCAGTTGTGGCTCGACGTCGGATTGTCGGATAGGGCAGTGCAGTGTGGACAGGATCGCGAGCAGGGTGTGTTCGCTTGCGGGGGTGAGATCGACGTCGATTAGGTGTATACGGCCAGGGTGCTCGTTTTGGGTGCTGTGGATGAACCCCCACACCGCGGCGTGGGACAGCTCGGGGGATCGATCATAGATGCTGGTGCTCACCGCATGTCGGGTCAGGATCGCCAGCGTGGTATCGCCTGTGGCGGCGCGGGCCAACCATTGCTGCAGCTCATTCAAGACGTCACTAGTTAGTGCATGCACCCGCGACAAGCAATCAACATCTAGACCAACTGCCATGGTGGGCGGCGTGGCATCGTCGCTACCAAGGGTAGATAGCGGCAATGCCCACACCACAAGATCGGTGTGAGCCAAATCGATGTTTGCCAGGTCGGGATATATTCGATCACGGGCGAACAGAGCGGCCAGGCGGGGGCAATCGCTGCCAACCAACGCCCACAGTGGTGAGAGTTCGGTGGTGGGAGAACCTTCACGCGGCAGGACCGGCCAGGTCAGTTCGAATAAGCCCTGGCTTAACCCAGCAGTGGTTGGGGTCAGCTCTCCGGTGCCAGCGGGTAGTCCCCGCCGGGTTAGCGCGTTGATGGTGATGACTGGGGCGCCGGTGGGGTCGGTGGCGTGCAGTTGGAAGGTGTCAGTGCCGGTGCAGATGAGTCGGATCTGCAAGCAGGTGGCTGCGGTGGCGTGCAGGCTGATCCCGGTGAGGACAAACGGGAGCCGCACGGTGTTCTCGGTATCGGCGGTAGCGAAAAACACTGCTTGAAGTGCGCTATCGAGCAGGGCGGGATGAATGTTGTAGCCGTTGGTGTCGATGTCGGGGGGAAGCGTCGCCTCGGCATAGATGGTGCCGGGGGATCCCGGGTGCTCACCGATGCGGGTTAATCCCCGAAATGGGGGGTCATAGTGCAGGCCGTGGACGTCTAGCTGGTCATAGAAGCTGTCGTGGTCGATGAAATCTAAAGTCTGCGGCGGTGTCAGAGGTGTTTCCCAGGGGCCAGGTTGGTCGGTGCTTAAAATGCCGGTGGCATGCAATACCCAGGCGCTGACGTTGTGGTGTTCAGCGGTTCGGGCATGCACGCTAAAAGCGCGCCGCAGGTCATCGCCGACGGGGCCGATCGTGATTTGCACATCGCTGGGATGATCGCGGACCAACACTAAGGGGGTATGCAAGACCAGTTCATCGATGACGGAGCAATCGGCATACAGGCCAGCTTCTAAAAGCACCTCGATAAATCCGGTCGCGGGAAACACCACTTCCTGATGCACCCTGTGGCCGGCGAGCCAGCCGCAGGTGTGAACGCTTAACCTACTGCTGAACACCATCTGGTCTTGATCAGCCAGTTGGGTCAATGCCCCTAACAGGGGATGGTCGGGACGCTGCAGCCCCGCAGCGCTGACATCGGCGCTCGAGGCGGTGCTGGGGGTTAGCCAGAAACGGCGGTGTTGGAAGGGGTAGGTGG
>NZ_MVIF01000202.1 GCF_002086675.1 Mycobacterium persicum | reverse complement strand
CAACGTCGGCATCTCCATCTCCTGCTACAACAACACCGTCCTGGCCAACGCCGGCAACACCAACACCGGCGCCTTCAACACCGGCCTGGCCAACACCGGCATCGCCAACACCGGCAACTACAACACCGGCACCTACAACACCGGCAACACCAACACCGGCAGCTTCAACCCCGGCAACACCAACACCGGCCTATTCAACCTCGGCAGCTACAACACCGGCTTAGCCAACACCGGCAACATCAACACCGGCGCCTTCAACACCGGCAACATGGACAACGGCTGGTGGTGGCGCGGCGACAGCCAGGGCCTGATCGGCTTCCACTACACGATTCATATTCCGGAAATCCCGTTGAACGTCGTCGCAACCATTCCGATCGATATCCCCATCAACGCGAGCTTCACCACCACCGTCTACCACGGGATAACGATCGAGGACATCCCGTTCGGCACCACCGTCACGCTCGGTCCCATCCCGGTCTTGCGGGGCACGATCAATTCGCTGACCATTCCGCCGATTTCGGCCACCGGCCCCTCACCGTCAATTCAGATTGGTAAGTCTGACGGTTCGACGGCGATCGTCATCCCCGCGTTTGCCAGCCTCGGCCCCGCCGACTTGACGATCATCGACATCGGCGGCGCCCCGGGATTCGGGAACTCGACAACCAACCCGTCATCGGGGTTCTTCAATGCCGGCACGGGCACCGCATCGGGCTTCGCCAACTTCGGCGCCAACAACTCGGGTCTGCTGAACGCCTCCTCGGGCACCTCGGGGTACAAGAACGTCGGCGACCTGGTCTCGGGCATGGCGAACTTGGGCAACACCGTGTCTGGCTTCCTGAACACAAGCACCCTGGACCTCGCGACCGCGGCTCATGTCTCGGGCTTGGCCAATATCGGCACCAACCTCGCCGGGCTCTACCGTGACAGCACGGCCGGGATGACGACGTTCAACATGGGGCTGGGCAATAACGGCACGTTGAACGTGGGTTTCGGCAACGTCGGCGACTACAACGTCGGCAGCGGAAACGTCGGCGACAACAACGTAGGCAGCGCAAACGTCGGCAGCCACAACTTCGGTGGCGCAAACGTCGGCAGCTTCAATGTCGGCCTCGGCAGCCATGGCCTTCATAACATCGGCTCGGCAAACCTCGGCAACGACAACATCGGTCCCGCAAACTTCGGTGACGACAACCGCGGCTTCGCGAACGCGGGCAACGCCAATACCGGTTTTGCCAACACCGGCGACGGCAATATCGGCCTTGCCAACACCGGCAGCAACAACATCGGCATCGGGCTCACCGGCAACGGCAAAGTCGGGGTCGGCGCGCTCAACTCGGGCAGCGGCAACACCGGCTTGTTCAACTCCGGCACCGACAATGTGGGCCTGTTCAACTCCGGCACCGGAAACGTCGGCATCGCAAACTCGGGCACCGCGAACTGGGGCATCGGCAACAGCGGCAGCACCAACACAGGCCTGGCTAACGCTGGAATGGTCAACACCGGGCTCTGGAATGCCGGCAACGTCAACTCGGGTATCGGCAACACGGGCGACTACAACTCGGGCAGCTTCGACGCCGGCAGCTTCAACACCGGCGGCTTCAACCCGGGCTCCTACAACACGGGTTACTCGAACACTGGTAGCTACAACACGGGATTCGCCAACTCGGGCAACGTCGACACCGGGTTCTTCAATTCCGGAAGTTACGATAACGGCGTCCTGTGGCGGGGCGATTACCAAGGCCTGGTCGGCTACAACTACACGATCTATATTCCCGACACCGCCATTCCGGTGAACCTTGACGTGGAAATCCCGATCGATATTCCGATCAGCGCGACATTCGGCCTCCTGACCATTGAGGGTTTTACCATTCCCAAATACACCGCCGACATCAACGTGCTGGACACCGGAACCACCCAAGCCATCAGCATCGGTCCCCTTACGGTCTCCGATATCGTCATTTCCCTGCCGCCGCTCAATGCCACCATCGGCGGTCCGACCACCGCGATCGATATCGCCGGTACCGGCGGCATCGGCCCCATCGCGATCCCGGTCATCGACATTCCGGCGGCCCCGGGCTTCGGGAACTCGACCACCATCCCGTCGTCGGGGTTCTTCAACTCCGGCGCCGGCAGCTCATCGGGATTGGCCAACGGCGGCCCCAATAACTCCGGCTTCTTCAACGCCTCCGGCAGCTCGGGGATCTCGGGCTACAAGAATGTCGGCGACCTGGTATCGGGCATGGCGAACTTCGGCGACACGGTGTCGGGTTTGCTCAATACCGGCACGCTGGACCTCGCGACGCCGGCCAATGTCTCCGGCGTCGCCAATGTCGGCGCCGACCTCTCGGGTTTCTTCGGCAACTTCGCTATCTCCAACCTGGGCTTCGCCAACGACGGCAGCCTCAACGTGGGCAACGGCAACATCGGCACCCTCAACATCGGCAGCGGAAACGTGGGCGACCACAACGTCGGCGGAGCAAACATCGGCAGCTTCAATGTCGGCTTCGGCAGCCACGGCCTGCACAACTTCGGCTCCGGAAATCTAGGCAACGACAACGTGGGCCCGGCCAACGTGAGCGATCACAATCTGGGCGTGGCCAATGCGGGCGACGGAAATACCGGCGTCGCGAACACCGGCACCTTCAATATCGGCTTTGCGAACACCGGCAGCAGCAACATCGGAATTGGGCTCACCGGCGACGGCAAAGTCGGGATCGGCGCGCTCAACTCGGGCAGCGACAACTTCGGCCCGTTCAACTCCGGCACCGGAAACGTCGGCCTGTTCAACTCCGGCACTGCAAACATCGGTATCGCCAACTCGGGCACCGCGAACTGGGGCATCGGCAACAGCGG
>NZ_MVIF01000201.1 GCF_002086675.1 Mycobacterium persicum | reverse complement strand
GTGGATTAACAAGCCCGACGACACCGAGGAGGCCACTCAGTAAATACCGCTCGACGGTGCCTCATTCAGGTTGACAACTTCCGTCCTGCTGCCGTCTGCGCGCACTCCAGTGCCTATTGGGCTGCGGCGATGTCGATGACAGCTCGGTAACAGCCACGCCAGCCCGGGTGGGCTATACGCCGATGCTTGCGGCGTCCGCTCTAAAGGAGTATCGGCTGATGGCGACACCCCGCTCCATCGGGCAGCATTCGCAAGTGGCTCCGATGGCGGTCGATCCCGATGCGAGGTTCATCGCAGAATCGTCCGGACTCCGCGGCAGAAGTGGTTGCACACGTAAATTTCGGATACGCCCTATGCTCCCCACATGGAGATGCTGAGGGTTGATCCGGGAAGCGTGCGGGCGATGGCTCTCCGGTTGCACGTGCGTGCTGGTGAGCTGGGCGCCAGCACGCCGCCGCCGATTGAGTCGTCGTGTCACCCGTCCGTAGCGGCGGTAAACGCCGGGCATGCTGCTGTGGCGACTGCTGCGGAGTCGCTCACGGGTCGGGTGCAGGCCAGTGCAGCTAAGGTCGCCGCTGGCGACGCTAGCTATATCAACAATGAGGCCACCTCGGCGGCCGAGCTAGCTGCGGTAGCAGATCCGCTAAGGGGCTGGTAGCAATGGCGGCCGCAAGTGGGTCTTTTCCGAGTTTGTCGCAGCTTTTGTCCTGGCCCATAGAGCATCTCACCCGGGCGGCTGACTATTGGGTGACTACCGGCAATCGTTGGTATGAGGTCTTCAGCCAGAACTGGCGGGACAGTCTTTCGGTCGACTGGAAGGGCAATGGAGCGGAGGCGCTGCGCACTCGGACCTACGCCGACCATAAAGCGGTCGGCGAGTTAGCCGACCAATTGCATGAGGCGGCCAAGGTCGCGCGCGGCGCGGCGTCCGATTTGTATGCGGCCAGGTCGCGGGTGCGGTACGCGGTTGAAGACGCCCGCGACGCGGGATTCGATATCGGTGAAAATCTCTGCGTCACTGATCGCTCGGCGGGCGGCTCATCTGCGGTGCGAGCTGCCAGGCAAGCCCAGGCTCAAGCATTTGCTGCCGACATCCGCCAGCGCGCCATGCAACTGGTTGGGCTGGATCAGCAAATCGCTGCCAGAGTTACGACCGCAATGGCCGGCGTCGGCAACATCTTCCCAGCGGATAATCCGACAACAACTACTACAACAACCCCTCCATCCCCTCCGAAATGTGATCCTGAAGACATTGCAAAACTTATGAGGAAAATCGACGAATGGAACAAGAGGGACGCGGAACTTACTGATGAAATCAATGCCTACAATCGTGAAAAACATGATTTCAATATTAACGACCCAGAGGAGCGCAGAAAGGCGGAAGACTATATCCGGCGTGGACAAGAGTTGCAGGCTAAGAAAGACAGGCTATTGTATGATCAGAGAATCCTTATTCGGCAAGTGACGGAGTGCGGCGCGAAGATTGTCGACGGTCATATACAGTGGCCCGACGGGTCAACGAGTCCGACTCCGACCCCCACGCCGACCCCAGGCCCAACCCGCTGAGCCCACATGCAGATACCGCAGATCACTCGGCGAGGTAGGACTTTGTACGCAGCGGCGCCGATAATCCTGACCGCCGCCCTGGCTCTGGGTGCGACCGGGTGCGCGTCGAATGCCAGCGACAAGTCGTCGGGCACAACGTCATCGAGCGTTAAGTCCTCCGCCTCATTTGCCCCACCTCCGCCGTCGATCAACGCGCCGACGTTGACGTCGGGGCCAGTGACCGCGCTGCAACCAGGGTCTCCAATCATGGTTGGTGACTTGGCCGCCACCATGGTGTGCAAAGCCGGCTTCTATATCGACTACCCCGATGCGAATCATGGCGGTCAGCGGCTGCGCGGCTTCATCACCGCGGCGCAATGTGCTCAAGGTGCTGCGCATGCGCCGGTGTCGGTGATGAAGATGCAGGCCGCCGGCGAACCACCCCGTCGAATCAAAGTCGGCGAAATCACCTACGTCGCCCCGGGCGATGTACCACCAGCAGTTGCCAACGAACCGTGGACGATCCCGACTTCCCCCCTGGCGATATTCAGTTCCGGTCAGCCAGAGTGGGCGGTTCCGGTGGACGTCAAAGTCAACGACCAGATGCCGACCGGCGCAACCGTTCAGGCTGTACAGCCGGTCGAACAGCGCAAGGCGCCTGCAAGGTGGAGCAACGTCGACGGAGTCGTCGTCACGGGACACGTGCTCGACCCGGCCTCCACGCCGGATCTGAAGGACCTGCCCGCTGGCGTGGCTCGCGTCGTCGTGGCTGCAGACGACACCACCAAGCCCATCGAGCAGTGGGTGCTCGGTTCTCCGGTCACCGTGGACCTCGATGGCACCATCTACAACCTCGGCGTGATCACCGGCGTCGACGAGACAAGGCACTGGATCGTGGTCGACCTCATCAATCCGCTTCTCGTCCAACAAGATGCCCGCCTGATCACGGCTAGGTAAGGGCCCGAAGTCCCTCCATCCATGGGCGGATTTGCGTGGACAACGCGTACTCATGGCGCGAAACCGCCAGTGAATCTTTGCGATTCAGCGCTCTTGGCCAGTTAGGGTGCGCCGCTATGGAGCAGCCAGCGGCGCCAGTCCGACCGCGGAAGTCTCACACGCGTACATCAGCAATTCCGGCGGCAACCGGTGACTTATAAACAGCACCACGCGGACGCCGCACTGCGCCGAGTGCAACCGTATTACTATTCGCAGCTGTGAAGACCGAGACCGTGGGGCGGTGGTGAATTGAATTGACCAGCAAGACAGCTGTCGAGAACTTTGCCGGCTCTTCGCAGATGAGGGTGTAGAGGTGGTCGGCGCGTCGTTGCCGGGATAGGGGTCGAGGTCTTCCGAAGATGAG
>NZ_MVIF01000200.1 GCF_002086675.1 Mycobacterium persicum | reverse complement strand
ATATCTATATGGTCCTCGGCCACGTCTACGCGCCGCCACGCACGTGGGGCGGGTCGGCCGCTTCGGTTGCCGTTCGATCTTCACGTGGTGACGAGCGTGTCGGTGTCGACGCGTTGTCAGTCTGATATTCGCGGGTTGGTGGTTCCGGGCGTGAACGTTCCCCCAAACACCGTGCGCTCATCGAAGCAATTCGTCATGTACTTCGCTAGTGGACTTCCATTGGAACCCAACAAGCGCTACAGGTGGCGCATAAAGATTGATCACGAGACCCGTGACGAGTGGACCGAGACTTTCTATGTCTTTAACGCTGATGCTGGGCCGGTTATCGGCTAGGGATTCAGCCGGTCAACACTAAATTGCTGGGGGTGCCAGGCCCCGTCCGGGCGTGAATCGGACGCGCGGTGGACCGACCTGCGGCCGCAGTTACTTGGCGTCAGTAACAGCCAATAACAGCTGCCGTAGCCGTTGAAGAACGGACCGTTCCACCACCTCAAGAACCGGAAGGCCTCGCGCCGCTGCTGGAAGCGCTCGGCTCTCCGGAGGTTTCCGTGCGTGGCGGCAACGGGCGGGCGATTACCCTTCCCGATTCTGTGCGCGACGCGCTCTACAACCTGTGCTGGCGCTGTCGCAAGGCAAGGGCATCTCGCTCATTCCCCGCCAGCGCAAGCTCACCACGCAGGAGGCGGCCGACCTGGTGGACATCTCCCGCCCGACGCTGGTGAAGCTTCTCGAATACGGACGTATCCTGTTCGAAATGGCTGGACGGCACCACAAGGTCAGCCCGGATGTTCTGTTGGAGTATCAGCGCCAGACACGGGCCAACCGGCGCGCAGCGCTAGACGAGCTGACCCAAGACGCAGCTGGCGAAATCGAGGCAATTCTGAAGGCGCAGTAAGGGATTAAACGAGCAATGTCGGCGTTCCCGGTGGTGTTGGACGCTTGCGTGCTCGTTCCCTTTCCGCTGGTCGATTTTCTGCTGCGGCTGGTCGACGAAGGGATTTATCGGCTGCGGGACGCTATCTCGATAAGCGCCGAAGCCACCGGCTCTGACCGCAGCAACGAGGCATCGCGACGAGTGCACCACAAGACATCAGCGGTACCGCACGATGCCGAGCCCATCGATGCGCCGAAAATCGGCGACGTTGGCGGTCGCGATGGGTATGCCCAATTGCAAACTGGCGCAACCGATCCAGAGGTCGTTGGTACCGATCAGCTCAGCCCGGCGACGTAGCTCCCGCACCACCCTTGCGTAGACGAACGCGATCTGATCATCCACCGGGACGAGGGTGTGTCCCTCGCGCATGGCAGCAACCACCGGGTGGTCGGCCCGGTCGAATCCTTCGGCGAACTCGCCCAGCGCGATCGTCGAAAGGAACAGTTCGGCATCCGGTGAGCGTTTGAGGAACCGGTGCGCGGCGCCGTCGTCGTCACCCGTGGACCGCTCGCGTTGCAGATCGATGAGAAACGTCGTGTCGATGCTCACCCGGAGCGCCACAAGTCCTCGGGCGGTGTGTCGGTGTGCTGTGCTTCGTCGAGGCGCGCGAGAACATCATCACGCACCGTCGGCAATTCAGCGAGTGCATCCAGAAGCGCCGCGGCGGTGGGAGCCTCGTTGCGCCAGTGCGCACGCTTGATGACGTGCGAGAACGATTCGGTCGGCGAACGCCGGGCAGCCCGAAGACGCTCGTATGCCTCGAGATCAATCGAGATCGTCTTGGTTGCCACGGTGCATGTATACATGCATGGCACTGTGTAGGCAAGGCCCGACGGCCCTGGCCGCGGCCACAGGCCGGGCCACCGCGACTAGCCGCTTACCAGCAGCGGAAGCGAGATCGCTCCGGCGCCGCCGGTCACCACGATCACCCAGCGGCCGTCGACCGGCAGCGTCACCTCGATGCCGAAGATCGCGAACCCGACTTCGGCGGCGGTGGCGGCTTCCGGCAGCTCGAAATGCATGTGCAGCGGCTCGTCGTCGGTGGGAGGCCAGATCTCGACATCCACCCGCCGGTCCGGGTTACCGGTCTCGGTCTGCGTCAGCACCACGAGCAGAAACTGTGCCAACCGGTCGGCGTCGAGGGCGTAGCGGAACAAGACTCCGCCCGACACATTGAGCTTGTTGTCCACCGCCGAAGCCGCCTCGGCCAGGAAGGCCCCCACAATCATCCCGCCGAACCTAGCGCTTTCTCGGCCGGTCTCAGCCCGCGCCGTAGGGCTGCTGCGGCACCGGCTGCTGCGCCGGCTGTTGCGGCTGCGGCGCCCCGCCGTAACCGAGCTGTGAGGCGGTGTAACGGGCGGCCTCGGTCACCGGCACGGCTTGCACCGCGGTGCCGTAGGCGCAGATCTCGGTCCACACGTCGCCGAGTTCGGTGGTGTCGAATCGCATCCCGATGATCGCGTTACCGCCCTTGTTCCGCGCCTCGTTCATCAGCCGGACCATCGCCTCGTTGCGGCTCTCGGCCAGATTCTTGGTCATGCCCTGAAGCTCGCCACCGAACATCGACTTGAAGCCGGCACCTATCTGCGAGAAGGCATTTCGTGATCGCACGGTGAGCCCGAAGACTTCGCCGCAGACACGTTGGATCTCCCAACCCGGAATGTCATTGGTAGTGACAACGAGCACCGCACAACCTTCCTGCCGAACCGAGCGCTGGTCTGGCCTCCGGTGCAGGGTACCGTTTCGCCGCCGCGCCTGGCGCTTCAGCGCAGCTTTCGGCCGTATTCGTCGGTCACACTGCCGGTGAACATCATGATCGCGTCGACAGAGGTCCAGACCACAACACCAACCAAGATCGGGAAACCGACGAGGCAGAACATGGTTAGGACAATGCCGAGCAGTCCAAGGCTCAGCTGTGTGACGGCTATCGGAATCGATCCGATGTAGAAACGGCCGATGCCGAGGAAGCCGAAGAACAGCTGCAAGAGTCCGGCGGTCACCGCTGACTTGTCGGACAAAGGCACGCCGCTGGCGGCATCGTGCCCATAAGGCGCGTACGGGTTCCCCGCCGGGTGGTAGCCGGGGAA
>NZ_MVIF01000001.1 GCF_002086675.1 Mycobacterium persicum | reverse complement strand
CTGTGGAGGTGGGACGGCGGGTTGCCTTGTCGACTCGCGCCACCGCGTTTTGGAAGGCCCGAGAGACCGTTCCGACGGTGTAGGAGTCGATGTCGTCGGCCCCGAGTATGGTCACCCGCAAAGTGTCGGTGAGGGTTGGCACCTGCCCGACGACCTGCGACCAGGCCATCACGATCGCACCCTGCTCGTAGGCGTCGACGAGTTCGTCGCCTGTTTCGGCGGCCAGCGTGGCATCACGCGCTCGGCGCAATGCGCCGAACTCGTCGACCGGATCCACAGCCATAGTGTTACCTCCACAAAGCGCTGCCGGGTACCCGGGAGGGTGCTTCCGTGACCAAGTGCAAGCGAGATTGCGCGCGAACACGTGCAAGATAGGAACAAGTCGTTCTTGAACTGGCCTGGGGGACGGCGGCTTACGGCACCCAAGCTGATAGAACAGCCGCACCTACCATCTGCTGTTGATACTCGCGCTGTTCCAGGGCGGCTACGACTCAAACGGCTCACAGTCATCAGCGGCGATCGCGCGCCGTTCTACGCTGCAGTCCACCAAGGCCGCGTTCGTCCGCGGCCTGGCCCTGGCCGCCCAATTCTTCGACGTTCAATACCGGGATAGGGCTGCGCGACTGGGGCGAGCCCACGGTCTGAGCCTGTGGCAAGTGGCACTGTGCGACGAGACCTCGCCACTGGTTCCGTCGGCGTCGGCGCGCGTGGATAACCTGGTCAGCGTTTTCGCCGCTGTCTTCCGCCGGACCGGGCAACGCGATCTCGCCGCGCTGCCTGATGCTCGCGTTCTTGCCAGCACCGCGGTTACCGCATCGGCTTCACGCGTCGTTGTCGGGCGGGTGGTCGGTTCAGATCGTGTTGTCGGTGCCGTCGTCTAGTATCGCTCATATGTTCGAAGTCTCGTTGCCGGATCCGGCTGAACTGCGCCGATGCGACGACTCTGCGCTGGTGGCAGCGATCGAGGACTGCGCTCGCGCGGAGGCGGCCGCGAGTGCTCGGCGGTTGTCGGCGATCGCCGCGCTGACCTGTCGGCGCACCGCCAGTGACCAGCGCGCAGACTGGGCTTGCGACGAATGGGACAGCGCTGCTGCCGAGGTGGCTGCCGCGCTGGGTCTGAGTCAGGGCAGGGCGTCTGGGCAGATGCATCTGAGCCTGGCGTTAAATCGGCTGCCCAAGGTGGCGGCGCTGTTTTTGGCCGGAGGGCTTAGCGCGCGGTTGATGTCGGTCATCGCGTGGCGGACCTATCTGGTCCGCGACCCCGAGGCGCAGCGACTCGTCGATGCCGCGGTGGCCGAACACGCCGGTGCGTGGGGGCCGTTGTCGGCGTCCAAATTGGAGCAAGCCATCGACGGGTGGGTTGATCGCTACGACCCCGGTGCGTTGCGGCGCACCCGTGCGGCGGCCCGCGGCCGCGACGTGTGCTTCGGCGAACCCGACGACGACGTGGGCACCGCCGCGTTGTGGGGCCGGCTATATGCCACCGACGCCGCGATGCTGGATCGGCGGCTGAAACAGATGGCCCACGGGGTGTGCGACGACGACCCGCGCACCCTGGCTCAGCGCCGCGCCGATGCGCTGGGCGCATTGGCGGCAGGCGCCGAACAGCTGGTTTGCGGGTGCGGTAACGCCGACTGCCCCTGCGGTGCCGGCGACACCAACGAGCGGGCCAGCGGTGTGGTCATCCACGTCGTCGCCGAGTCCTGCGCGCTGGATGCTGCAGCTGACCCGCACATGTCGGGTGAGGTGCCCCCATCGCGGCCAATCACTCCGGAGATGACGCTGGCCGAGGCGTTGGCGCCGGACCCCGAACCCGATCAGCCCGCCGCGTCATCGGTCAAGCCGCCGGCCGCGTTGATTACCAGCGGGGGTGTGGTGCCTGCGCCGGTGCTGGCCGAGTTGATCCGCGGCGGGGCCATCATCAGCCCCGTGCGCCAACCCGCCGGCCTTGGGTTAGAGCCGCACCACCGACCGTCGGCCAAGCTGGCGGAGTTCATCCGAATCCGCGATTTGACATGCCGGTTCCCCGGATGTGACGTGCCCGCCGAATTTTGTGACATCGACCATACGGTGCCCTGGCCGTTGGGGCCCACACATCCGTCAAACCTTAAGTGTGCGTGTCGAAAACACCACCTGTTGAAAACGTTCTGGACGGCCTGGAAGGATGAGCAGCTGCCCGACGGCACGGTGATCTGGACCGCGCCCAACGGAGCGACCTACACCACCCGCCCCGGCAGCTGGATCTTCTTTCCCGCCTGGAACACCACCACCAGCGACTTGCCCCCAACACCAACCCCCGCAACTACTATCGGTGACCGCGGCGCGATGATGCCCCACCGGCAACGCACCCGAGCCGCCGAGGTCGCCCGCCGCATCAAATCCGAACGGGCCCTCAACGATGCCCACGTCGCCGAACGCAACAAGCCACCACCATTTTGACCAAGAGCGCTGGTGCACCGAAACGCGCGCCGGACAGCCGAATATGGCCCTTGCCGTCAAACGAAGACAGCGGATTCGCCTACCGCCGGGGTTCAATTGACAACCGGCGGGACTTCATTCAGCCGTATTTCCCGGGCAGCTATCACTGTCTGACGGGCGCGCCCGGAGCCGCTCGCGTTGATCACCTCGCCGATGGATGGTGTCGGGATAATCCCCAGGCTGGCGGCGTACCGAGGGGCACGGCGAGATTCCATTGATGTTCACGCCGATATTCCTGGTAAGGCTTCGCCAGTGTCGTGTCTGGGCGATTGGCCATCCCGGACCAGGCCTGACGCGCAGTGCGCAGATCGGCGCGGGACTGGGGCTGGGATTCAAGCGGTTCCTGCCCGACATACGCAGCCAAAGCCGTCGCGAAACCTTGCTCAAGTGAATTCACTGACCGACATGACCCGAGCCGCTATGGCTGATGGCGGCCGGGAGCGGCCGTCGGCAAACCGACTGCAGCCGCAGCGGCGAGCAGGCGTTCGTCATAGGCAACGAATGTAACGAGCCATGAACTAAAAGCCGCGTGTGCGGTGGCAAGGTGGATCGCATCGAGGAAGCGAAGTGCCGCGTCGGGATATGTGGCCGCCGCCGCCCGTACCACCTCGTCGACCTCGTAGCGTGCTACGCGGGCCATCAATCCAGGACATTTGTGAGCAGTCCGGGTTCGACGCACCGCAGGGCGCGGAGCGGCTCCACTTCCGTCAGCGTCGACGACACTCATGCCGCGGGCGCCTGAGTGTCAAGCCGCTCCGTCAGAGCATCGCTTTCCGCTTCCCGCCGAATCAGTTTGATTAGGGCCGACGTGTGAGGTAGAGCTCAGTAACGCTCGTTGTCGCGCAACTCGCGCAGCACCTGGCCGGCCTCTTGCTCAGTCTTGATAGGCCCGCTCAAACGTGGCGCCGGTCCGCTGATGGTGGCGGGATGAAGCTTTCCGGAGCTAATCATCTCGGCTAGGGGACTCTCCTGGGCCGGAACCAAATGAGCTATGACGGTTCCGCGTTCGGTGATGTCGATGTGAAAGGTACTACGAATTCGTGGTGCACAGGTCGGCGCCACGATGAGACGCTCGAGAACAGACGACGCCAGACCGCCCCGGCCATCCAACGCCGAAATCACTGACGCTGCAACCGCATTCGTAGCCCGGATGCCCGCACCGCGCGTCGCTCGACCGCGGCCCGCACCGACGCCTCGGAACCCACCACCCGCACCTTCTCCTTGGCCCGAGTGACCGCGGTATAGAAGAGCTCACGCGTCAGCAATCGTGAATCCTGTTCCGGCAGTAAGACTGTCACCGCATCGGCCTGGCTGCCCTGGCTCTTGTGGATGGTCATGGCGTGCATGGTTTCGACGTCGGACAGCCGGCCCGTGGCGAAGTCGAGCGGGCCGGCCGCACCGGCCAAGACGGCGCGCAGACCGTCCGGGCCGGCCACGGCCACCCCGGTGTCGCCGTTGTACACCCGCAACCCGTAGTCGTTCGCGGTCACCAGCAGCGGGCGCCCGGCATACCACTGCGACCAGGGCGGCTGGCCCGTCTCTTCACCCAGCCAGGTCTCCACCTGTCGGTTCCAGTGCCCGACACCGAAAGGCCCGCGCCGGTGCGCGCACAGCATCCGGTGCTCGTCGAGGGTGCCCAACGCGACGTCCACGGCTCCCAGCAGCGCCGCCTCGCGCAGCCGCAACGCGTGCGGCACCAACACCGCGCGCAACCGTGGTGTCGGGTCGATGTCGTCGATGAACTCGATGTGCTCGTCACCCGATCGCAGCAGCGCAAGTACCCGGTCCGCGTCGCCGCCACGAATCGCATCGGCCAGGGTCCCAATCGATTTTCCGAACCGATGCGAGGTGCGCAGCGCGGCCACCCGCACGTCGTCTCGCGCCGCGAGCCCGTCCACCAGATCCGCCAGCACCGCACCGGCTTCGACCGACGCCAGCTGATCGGCATCGCCCACCAGAATCAGCCGGGCGCCCGGACGAATCGCTTCCAGCAGCCGCGCCATCAGCGTCAGCGACACCATCGATGTCTCGTCGACCACGATCACGTCGTGCGGCAACCGATTACCGCGATCGTGCCGAAACCGCGACGACGTGTCCGGCCTGCTGCCGAGCAGACGATGCAGCGTAACCGCCTGCAACTGGCCGAGTCTCATGCGATCGGCCGCATCGAGACGGGTCACCTCGTGTCGTACCGCCTCGGCCAGCCGCGCCGCCGCCTTACCGGTAGGCGCTGCCAGCGCGATCCGGGGCCGCGACCGGCCGGCCAGTTCGGCCTGTTCGGCCAGTGCCGCCAGCAGGCGCGCGACCGTGGTGGTCTTTCCGGTTCCCGGCCCGCCGGTCAGTACCGTGAGGCCTTGCGAGACAGCGATTTCCGCGGCGGCTCGCTGTTCGTGGTAGCCGGATGGGAAAAGTCGCTCAAAGGTAAGACCGGACGGTCTGGGAACCAGCATGGCCACCACGTCGTCACACACCTGCTGTTCCTCGCGCCAGTACCGGTCGAGGTACAGCAGCCGGTCGTCATAGAGATGCAGCACCGGCGGATCCGCGAGCAGCGTGCTGACCCGCACCGCGGCCAGCAACTGCTCGGGGTCCGGCCACGGTAGGCCGTCAGCGGCCCCCGCGATCGTCGACAAGTCCACGCACACCGAGCCACCGCGCAGCGCCCGCACCGCCAGCGCCGCGGCCAGCGCCACCCGGTCATCTGTCTCCTTGCCCAGGGCGCACAGACGCTGTGCCACATGGACGTCCGCGAGATCGAGCACCCCGGCTTCGTTGAAGGCGTGCAGCAGGCCCGTTGCGGTAACGGCGGTCTCGACAACGCTCACCCGACACGTCTCCCGTCATCGAGAAGATCCGACAGCGCCACCACCAAGTCGGCGGGCGCGGCCCAGCCGAACACCCCGGCCGGGTGCCCGTCCCGGATCGGCGTTTCGGCACCACACATTCCCCGCACGAACAGATACAGCACCCCGCCCACATGCCGCTCTGGATCGTATCCGGGCTGCCGCCACCGCAGAAACCTATGCAGCACAACCACATACAGCAGGGCCTGCAACGGATAGTCGGAATGCAGCATAGCCTCGGTCAAGCGGGCGAAACCGTAGTCGGCGGCGGTGGCGCCCAAGTGGTTGGTCTTGTAGTCCACCACCAGGTATCGCTGCTGCGGCAACCGCAACACCACATCTATCGACCCGGACAGATACCCCCGCAGCGACTGATCGCCCAAACCGGGCGACGTCAACCGATCGGCATAGGACCAGAACGGATCACTGCGCGGCAGGTGTGCCCGCAGCAGCTCGCCCACATCCGACAGTGACACCAGAGACACCCGCGGCGCCCGGGCCCGCAGATCACCACCCGCCAGCGGTATCTCGAAGTCCAGCTCTCGCAGCCGATCCCGCACTCCGATATCGCGCAATGTCAAGTCGCCGGCCAGCGGCCCCAGCGGCGAATCGTGCATCGGCACCAGCGCCGTCGCCAGTTCGGCAGCGTCGGCGTCGACCGGCCACCACGGCGCGTGCCGTCGCAGCTGCTCCTCGAGCTCGCCGGCCAAGTCGACGGCCTGCGGGTCGGCCGTTTCCAGCACCGCATGCACCAGCGACCCGAAGGCCGCACCGGACGGCATGGCGGCCAGCGGCGAGTCGAGGTCGGCACCCGAACCCGGCTCAGAAACGACCACGGCATCCACCTCGTCGGCGCGCACGTCGACCTCGGGCTCGCTGGTCACACCGGACTGCGCAACCCCTTCCGCGCCGCGCACCAGCGCCGAGTACGACGTACGCCGCCAGCTGGTGTCGATCTGGCGGTGGAAATGCCGGACCGCCAAACCGCCAGTCGGCGAGCCGGTTTCGATGGCGGCGGGGGAGACGATCGTCGATTCTTCGACCGACGGTCCGCCGGCTTGCTGCCAGCGCGTGAACACCGCCCACGCGTCGTCGTCGCAGACCCGCGGTGTGCACCTATCCGGCACCGCCGGGTCACCGCTGCCACGACCGCGCAGGAGCCGCGACAGCCCGCCGTTGACTTCGTCGACGGTCGGCGCCCACCACGCCACCACCTGAGACTGGGCCCGAGTGAGCGCGACATAGGTGAGCCGGATGTTGTCACGGGCCGCCTCGGCACGGTTCAACTCCTCAACCGATCGGTTGGCGTCGCCACCGAGATAGAGGCAGCGGGTATCGGTGTCGTCGTGATACAGCAGGATGTCGTCGCGGCGGACGTTCCGGTTGAACATGAATGGCACGTACACGATCGGAAACTGCAGACCCTTGGCCACGAACACCGTCATGATCTGCACCGCCGCGGCGTCACTGTCCAGGCGGCGGTTCTGCTCGGCGGCACGGGTGCTGTCGTCGCACTGCCTGCGCAGCCAATCACGAAGAGCCGGAAGGCCATAGCGCTGCCGATGAGCCGTCTCGTGCAGCAGCTGAGCGAGATGCGCCAGGTCGGTCATGTGTCGCTCGCCGCCGCGCTGGCCCAACACCCGGCGACCCATGCCGGCCAGCTGCGCGGCCTCGAACACCGCCGCCACCCCCCGTAGCCGAGCCTGGTCGGTCCACTCACGCAGCATCGCGGCCACCCGATCGGTCAGCGCATCACCTTCAGCGGCCAGCGTCTCCGCGGTCTCGCCGAAAAACATGGTGCAGGCGGCGGCGCGGACCAGGCCGGTGCGCTGCGGCGCGTCGAAGGCCTCCAGCAGGCACAGCCAGTCCTTGGCCGCCCGCGACGCGAACACATCGGTGTCGCCGGTGTAGACCGCCGGGATACCCGCCGTCGCCAAGGCATCCCGGCAGGCCCTCGCGTCTCGGTGATGTTCGACGATCACCGCGATGTCGCCGGCCGCCACCGGCCGTCCGGCGAACCTGGCGCCGCTGGACAGCAGGGACGCGATATCCCCGGCCAGGTCGGCGGGAATATGCTCGCGCAACAAGCTGATTGGCACGTTGGCGGTACCGTCGTAGCCGACGGTCGGCCGCCTGACGACCCGCAGCCGAAACGGCGCGCCGCGCGGCGCCCCCGCCAGACGATGTCCGCCGTGGTGCGCCTCGATGTCGTGCACCACGATCTCCGGATGACCCAGTGCGGCACCCCGCAGCACCGTCTGCAGGCTCTCGACGAGCACCCCGTCACTGCGCCAGTTGACTCCCAACGTGTAGCGGGCGTCGGCGGTGCGGGCCGCCTTGAGGTAGGTGTAGATGTCGCCGCCGCGAAAGCCGTAAATGGCCTGCTTCGGGTCGCCGATCATTATCAGCGTCGACACGCCCCGGAAAGCACGTTCCAGCACCTGCCACTGGATCGGATCGGTGTCCTGGAATTCGTCCACCAACACGATTCGCCACCGGCGCCGCATCCGGTCACGAGCCGGCGAGTCCGCTGCCGCAAGGGCTTTCGACAACCGCAGCAGCAGGTCGTCGTAGCCGAGAATCCGTAGCCGGCGCTTCCGCCGTTCCAGCTCGTCGAGCACCTGCTCGGCGAAGTCCATCCGGACACCGGCCGCGCTGTCCGGATCCGGATCCAGCGGGCGCCGCTGCGCGTACGGATCGGCGACGACGCAGCGGGCCAGATCGAGCGCCTGCGCATACGTCAGCACCGGATCGGTGTCGCTGTTGGCGAAGCGCGCGAGGTAGCAGTCGTCGACGATCTCGGCCACCAGGTCGTCGAGGCTCTCCTGCAAGACGAAGCCGGAATCGCTGTCGCCCGCCACGCCAAGGGATCTCAGCACCGAGCCGCAGAACTCGTGGGTGGTGGCGATGGTGGCCGCATCGAAGTGGGCCAGCGCGTCACGCAGCCGGGCCAGCCGTACCGCGCGCTGGGCCTCGCTACCCACCAGGTGCCTGACCAGATCAGTGTCGGGCGGCATTCGGCCGTCCAGAGCGGCCACCGCCGCCACGATCTGGTCGCGGACGCGTTCGCGAAGCTCGCGGCTGGCCGCGCGGTTGAACGTGATCAGCAGCATCTCGTCGAGGGTGACGTCGGTCTCGGCGAGGTAGCGAGTCACCAGACCGGCCAGCGCGAACGTCTTGCCGGTGCCCGCGCTGGCCTCCAGCACAATGGTGGTGCCGTGCGCGGGCAGCGGCCCCAGCAGGTCGAAGCGCTCCATCAGCCGGTCCTCTCGGCGTGCAGCAGCGGCAGCCACAACCGGGCCGCCAGCGCACCTAGGCGGGTGTCCTCGCCGGCCACCTCCTCGCCCGGGCGGGGCGCGTCAAGCAGCACACCGAAGGCGGGCTTGTCGCCCCAGACCCGTAGGTGCGCGGGCTCCCGGTCGTCTCCGTCGCGAAACCTGTTCGACTCCCAGCGTTCTCGCGCGACCGCTGCGGGCTCGTCGCCGTCCCGGCGCGCCTGCGCCCACGCGTACGACGTTTTCAGTGGCAGCGGCAACGGCTCACGGCGGCCCGCGTCGTACAGCGACACCAGATCGCGCAGCACCGCCACCGGGTCCGGAGGCGGTGCGAATTGCCTTCTGGCGGTGCGGTTCCTGCCGGCTCCGCGGCCGATGCACAGCGCCGCCCACTCGCGGGCCGGAAGTTGAGCGGCCAACGCGACCAGCCCGATCCAGGACGTCAGCACATGCTTGGGCGCCAGCTTCGAGTACGTCACCGACACCAGATGCTCGCCGTAGACGGGCGTGACGGTCCCGCTGAGCCGGCGGCCGGCACCGAGATCGACGTCAATGTCGTAGGCGTCGCCGTCGGCCGCCATGTGCGGCAGCGCGGCCCGGGCCAGCCGGCATGCACCGTCGAGGATTTCCTTCGTCTTGCGCACCCCGATGCGCCCGGGCGGCAGGGTTCCGCGGCGCCATTCGGCGTTGGCGGCCGCATCCGGATGCATGCCGCGCAGGATGTCGTGCAGTATCCGGTCGCCGACCGTCCACGCCTGCAGGGCGTCGATCTCGACGGGCATCTCGTCCTCGACGGTGTCGACGTCCCAGGGCAGGGTGACATCGAGCGCCCGGAAGAATCCTTTGACCGGGTTCTTGAAGAAGTCCAGCAGATCGGCCAGCGTCACGTCGACGGCGGGCGGCTCAGGCAGCCGGTCGCCAATGAAACCCACAGGCGCACGGCGTGTTCCGGTGGCCGCTTCGGCGGCCGCGAGCGCAGCAGGGTCGAAGGTGAACGGTGTGGCGGGCACCAGTGCCCCGGGTGTGACGTTCTTGCGGTCGAAGGGCTGCAACGGATGTCTGGTGAGAACCTGCCGCCGCACCGGCGCTCCCGTCGTGCGATCCAGCGCGTCGAGCACCTCGGCCAGCGGCACGGCCGGCGGACGCGGCTGCCCGGTGTGCTCGTCGGCGCCGGTGTAGGTGATCACCAATGTCTCGGTGGCCGAACCGATCGCGTCAAGCAGCAACTGGCGATCCTCGGAGCGGACGTCACGCTCACCGGTCATCGGTGCCCGCGCCAGCAGGTCGTCACCGTCCGGCGCGCTGTGTCGCGGGAAGATGCCGTCGTCGAGCCCGACCAGGCACACCACCCGATGCGGCACCGAGCGCATCGGCACCATGGTGCACACGGTCAGGGTGCCGGTGCGAAAGTTGGCCCGGGTGGGACGCCCGCCCAGCGATGCATCCAGTAACGCCGACACGTCGGGCAGCCGCAGCAGCGTGGACATGCGGGCGCCGGCTTGGGCGCGCACGTCGGCGAATTCCCGCTGCAGCTGCGCCTGCTGCCAATCCTCGTCGCAGCGGGTCAGTAGGCCCACCCCGTCCGTCAACGCATCCAGCCAGTCGGTCAACGGCATTGCGCCACCAAGTCGTTCGACCACGTGTTGCAACCGCGCGACATACTCGGCCAGGCGTCCCGCCAAGTCCACCCGGTTGCTGCCGACATCGTCGAGCGGCAGCGCGGTGTCCAGCCACGCCCGCGAGTCGTCCGACATGGCCACGCCGGTCAGGATGCGGTCGATGCCGAACCGCCAGGTGTTGTGCAGGAAACGCTCCAGCCCGTAGGGCCGGCGATGGTGCCGATCGAATCCCCACCGGATGTTGGATTGGCGCACCCAGTCGGTGATCACGTCGAGATCGTCGTCGCTGAAACCGAAGCGGGCGCGCACCGGGGTGGCCTGCGCGAGGTTGAGCACCTGGCTGGCGGTGGCCCGACCGCCCGCAATACCGAGCAGTTCGGCGGCGACGCCGAGCAGCGGATTGGTCTGGGTGAGCGCGCGGTCGGCGAGCCGGACCCGAAGCCGGTGCGCCGGATGCCCGGTACCGGCGACCTCACCCAGGCCGAAGGCGGCCACGATCAGCGGCGCGTAGGTCTCGATATCGGGACACATCACCACCACGTCGCGCGGTTCCAGGGTTGGGTCGTCCGCCAGCAGACCCAGCAGCACCTCGCGCAGCACGTCGACCTGCCGGGCCGGCCCGTGACAGGCGTGGACCTGCACCGAGCGGTCGCCGACGGCCAGCCGCCGTCCGTCCGGACGCGTCGCGTTGGCGGCGATGTCGGTTTGCAGCCAGCCCAGCAACGTGTCGGGTTTGGTTGTCCCGCCGAGGAATTCGTCGCTCGCCGCAGCGGCCGGCAGCGCCCGTTGCAGCTCCCGCAGGTCGCGCCCGAGGGTGTGCAGCAACGGGTGCCGGGCAGCGTGCCCGCTGGTGTCCTGACGTCGTGGCGCCGCGCCGTAGACACCGGCGAGCGCTTGCCACAGATCGTCACTGGGGTGGGGCAGCCACAGGTGCAGATCGTGATGCGTGGCCAGCGCGCCGAGCAGTTGCACGTCGGTGCACGCCAGCCGGGTGTGCCCGAAAAGCGACAGCCGCGCCGGCAGGTCGGCCGGGCCCGCGGTCAGCCGGGCCACGGTCTGTTCGTGCCGGACGTGCGGCGGATCGGCCGGGACCGCGGCTACCAATGCCCGCCACAATTCGGGTTGCCACGCCAGGTCCGCGTCCACGTCGTCGTGCCCGTCCAGCCAGCCGGCCAGCAACGCAGGACGCTGCCGCGCGTAGGAGGCGAACAGCCCGGCCAGGCGGCGCGCCACCGAATAGCGGCGACCGCGGCGCAACTCGGCCTCGACGGCGTCGGTGTCGAAGTGGCCCAGATGCGTTGCCAGTGAGCGGCACCACGGTTCGTCGAGTACGGTGTCGATCACCTCCAGCAGCGGCCACGTCATGGCCTCCGGCGACCACGGGTCGGTGTCGGCGGTCCCGGTAATCTCGGCGATGAGCGATTGCGGGCTGCGGAATGCGACGCCGGCGCACACGCCGTCGCCGTGGGCGCCGCGGCTGCCCAACACCTGGGACAGGTGCTGGCTCAGCCAGCGTTCCATGCCGCGGGCGGCGACCAGCACCAGCTCCGATGCGAACGGGTCGGGCAGCGGGTCGGCCAGCAGGGCGCCGAGTCCGTCGGCAAGGAGGTCGGTGCGCTCGGCACGGTGGAGATGAAGTGCCATCGCGGGCCACCATAGCGGCCGGCGCCACGGTGGTGAGCGACGCCCAAGACATTCTGCCGGCAACCCCGCGGCGACCCGCGACTGATGGTGGCGGGCATGCTGAGGCCATGAACAGAAACCAGATCACCGAACAGATCGTGCTGGCCCGCCTGGCGAAGGGGCTTACCTGGCAGCAGTTGGCCGACGCCATCGGCAGGCCGGTGGCGTGGACGACGGCGGCGCTCCTCGGACAGCATCCCGTTCCCGCCGAACTCAGCAACGTCCTGGTGGAGATGCTGGGTCTCGACAGGTCGGTGGTGCCGGTGCTGGCCGCCCCGCCGATGCGCGGCGGCCTGCCCACCGCGGTGCCCACCGACCCCACCATCTACCGCTTTTACGAGGCGCTGCAGGTCTACGGCGGCGCCATCAAGGAGCTGATTCACGAGAAGTTCGGCGACGGCATCATGAGCGCGATCAACTTCAGCGTCGACGTGCAGCGGCAGACACATTCCTCGGGAGACCGGGTGGTGGTGACCTTCGACGGGAAATTCCTTCCCTATCAATGGGTCTCGGCGCAAAGCTGACGCGCCCGGCGGTTCAGCTGGTGAGTACCTGCGGCGAGAGTTCTTTGAGCATCGCGTTGGCCCAGCGCATCTGGCGCAGTGTCTGCGGATGGCAGCGCGACGTCAGCTGCAGCAGTTCGAGATCCTTCGCCGCCTGCGCGGCCTGGCCTAGCAGCTCCCAGTCCAGCGATGCGCCCGCGGCGATCCGGTGTATTCGCCGCAGGTCGGCGAGCAGCAACAGGGCCGGTTCGGGGCGGTGTCGCAGCATGCGACTCATCCGAGTCTGCGCAAAGCCGGTCAACGCGCGGGTATGCGGGTCGGCGGACAGCCGCAACCCATAGTGGCGGCCATGCTCGGCCAGCTCTTCGAGGTGATGCTGCGACCAGCCGGCCTGGTCGTGGGCCAGGTGATAGATGTCCTGGTCGCCGCGGTGGCGTGCGGCCATCACGTTGAGGCGGTGAGCGAGTTTCCGCTCGGAGCGATGCAATTCGCGGATGGCGAGCTTGAGCTTCACGACGCACCGCCACTCACCAGAGCTTCGGCTGCGCGGGCCGCCGCTCCGCCCACCGTATCGGGCACCGCGCCGTCGACCGGTGCCGAGGCCGCCGTGGTCGGCGCATATGCCGCCCCACCGGTTCCGGCGCGCAGCCGCCGCAGCCGCGCCGCCGCCGTCTTGTAGATCGGTTGCTTGGACACCGGATCCCAATCGGTGAGCGTGAGCTCATTGGCGGCGCGGTGATGGCCATGGCCGGCGGTGTCCCTATCGGCATCCCAATAGCCGTAATGGAACGGCACGAACAATACGCCGTCGCGGATGCCGCTGATCCGGGCGGCGCAGCGGACGGTGCCGCGCGGGGTGCTCACATCGACGGTATCGCCCTCCGCGATACCGAGACGGCCCGCGTCGCGCTGCGAGACTTCCACCCACACCTCGGGTGCGGCGTCTTGAAGTTGCGGCGCCCGAGCCGTTTTGGTGCGGGTGTGGAAGTGGTAGAGGGTGCGGCCGGTGATCAACGCGAACGGGAACTCGGCGGTGGTCGGCTCGTGCGGCGGAATATATTCGGCCGCTTTGATAATGGCTTTGCCGTAGGCGTTCATCGCGCGGTATTCGGTGGGCTCCAGCGGAGCGCCGGTGATCAGGTCCTTGCCGTAGGCCTCGCAGTAGTCGGGATCCGCCCAGAATCCGGCGTCGGTGTATAGCCGTTCGGTGCCGTCGGGATGCGTTGTGTTACAAGGCCATTGGATGCCGCTCCCGCCGCGCAGCTTGTCGTAGCTCAGACCGGTGTAGTCGCAGGGCCGCCCGGCACTGCACTTTTTCCACGCCTCGAACGCCGACTCGGGATCGGTCCACCACACCAGCGGCCGGCCGTCCTTGTCGCGGAAGTCCATGCGCCGCGCGTAGTCGAGAAAGATGTCCAGGTCGCTGCGCGCGAAACCAGGTGGATCGACTGCTTTTTCGGACAGATGTACGGTGCGATCGGCGTTGGTGAACGTCCCCGTCTTCTCGCCCCACGCGGCGGCCGGCAATACCACGTCGGCCAGCTCGGCCGTCTCCGTCATGAAGATGTCCTCGACGACGAGGAACAGTCGCTTCTGGGTCAAGATGTCGCGGATCCGCGAGAGCTCCGGCAGCGATACCGCCGGATTGGTGGCGGTAACCCACAACATCCGAAGCGTGCCCTCTTCGGCATAGCGGAACATCTGCATCGCGTGCGTGGGCGGCGCATAGTGCGGGATCTGTTGTGGTTCAAGGTTCCATACCCGCGCCAAGTCGGCAATGTGGTCGTCGTTGGACCAGTTGCGGAAGCCGGGCAGGTCTCCGTCGGCGCCGCACTCGCGAGTGTTCTCGGCCGTCGGCTGCCCGTTCATCTGCAAGATTCCGCAGCCCGGCTTTCCGAGCATGCCGCGCACCAAGTGAACGTTGTTGACCTGGACCGCTGCCGCGGTGGCTTGATGGGATTGGTAGAAACCCTGCAACACAGTGGACAGCAGCCGCTCTGCTGTGCCGAGAAGCCTTGCCGCGCGGCGGATGTCGTCGGCTGCGACTCCGCAGATCTCGGCGGTGTGCTGCGGCGGGAACTCTGCCACCCGGTTGCGCAGCTCGCCGAAGCCGACGGTGTGTGCGTCGATGTAGTCGTGGTCGACCCAGTCGTGCGCGATGATCTCGTGCAGCAACCCGTTCATCAGCGCCACATTCGTCCCCGGCAACGGCGCCAGGTGAACCGTGGCATGCCGGGCCACCGGGGTAAGCCGGGGGTCAACGCACACGATGGCGGGCGGCGTGTCGCCGGCTAACCGGTCGAGCATCCGCGCCCACAGCACGGTCTGCGTCTCGGCCACGTTGTGCCCGAACAGCGCGATGACGTCGGCGTGGTCGACATCGGTGTAGGAACCGGGCTGGCCGTCGCAACCGAACGACTCCTTCAACGCCTCGGCAGCCGTCGCGGTGCACAGCCGGGTGTTGCCGTCGACGTGGTTGGTGCCGATCGCGCCGTGCGCGATGACGGCCTGGGTGTAGTACTCCTCAAGGAACAGCTGTCCGGAGGTATAGAACCCGATTGCGCTGGGGCCGTGGCTATCCAGCAGTTCCCGGCTGCGCTGCACGATCGTGTCCATGGCGGTGTCCCAGTCGCACGGTCGCAATTGGCCGTCGCGGCGGATCAGCGGCGTGCTGAGGCGGTCCGGCGACGCGTTGGCCTGCCAGCCGAACAGGTCTTTGGGGTCCACCCGCCCGTGATTCACCCGGTCGACGGCGCGGCCGCGGACGCCGACGATACGCCCATCCTTGACGGCGATGTCCAGGCCGTCGCCGTTGGAGTGCAACACCGCGGCCGACTGCACCCACCGATCCACCGATTCCGGATTCAGGCCGTCGACCAGATATTGATCGATGCGCTGCGGCCACTCCCGGCCGGTTCCGTAGGGGGTCCTGGTTCCCCAGGGCTGGGCGATCCGGTCCGGCGTAACCATGGGCGATAGTTACCCGGCGGTGAGAATTCGAAACGCCGCCGCGATGGTTACCGGCTTTACGCCGCCGTTACACCCCGAATTCCGCTTCTATTCCGTCAATCGCGGCACGCATTGATTTCAGGGCGTCGGCTCGGGCGCGTAATTTGGTCGCGGCGTGGGCTTGCTGATTGAGACCGGCGAATTCACGCGCGGCTTCCTCGGCGCGGCTGAGCACCACTTCGGGCAACGCGATCTCGTCGATAAAGCCGGCCACCAGCGCGGTTTCGCCGAAGAATGTCTTGGCCAGCCCGGCGGCTTGCTGGTAGGCCGACGGAGTCAGCCGCAGTTTCATGATTTCCAGGGCGGCGTAGGGGATGGTCATGCCGATGGCGACTTCGTTGGCCTGGATGTTGTAGGCATGCGCAGCCACGCGGTGGTCGCCGGAGGTCAACAGGAACGCGCCCATCGCGATCGCATGACCGGTGCAGGCCATCACCACCGGCTTGGGATAGGACAACAGCCGGTAGGCCAACTCGAAGCCGCCGCGCAGCATGTCGATCGCGGGCTGCACCTCGCCGGAGGTCAGGACCTTGAGGTCGAAACCGCCGCTGAACACCCGGTGGTTGCCGGCGATGACCAGCGCACCGACGTTGTCCCGGTCCGCTTGGTCAATCGCCTCGTTGAGGGCCTGCTGCATGGCGGGGCCGATCACGTTGACCTTGCCGTCATCCATGCGGATCACCGCGATGGTTTCGTCGTGGGTATAGGTGACCGGGCCGCTCATCGGTTTACTCCTTCGGTAGGGACGTCGATTGAATCAGATCACCACCGCGGCGCATCTCTTGCCCGGTCGCGGCGCGACCTCAGACCCGCTGACTGCGATGCTTGCCCAACTCGTTTTCCGCATCACCCCAGCGCAGGCTGACGTCGGTGGGCTCGTCGAGTTGGCGGGTTCGCCACCTGTCCTGAGTCTCCTGGACGGCGCGGTTGATCCGGTCGATCTCGCTGCGGAAAACGTCGGGTCGCGTTTCCTTGCTTGCGTAGTGAAAATACGTCAGCACGCTGCGTAACAGCTCCAGCTTCTGCTTTTCCCGCTTCGCCAGGTCGTGGGTCGTCATCAGCTCGATCCGCTGAACCGGCGGCAGGGCATCCCAGTCCAGCACCACTTTTGTCTCCAGTGGACGCCGCCCCCGTCGCCAGAACCGCCAGCCGGGCCGCTGCTCGGGGCGGTCGTAATAGATCACCGTTCCCTCGAACCGGGATTCGACCCCATGGCCGATCTCGGCGCGGTCCAGCGCCGAATCCCACACCATCCGCCATTCCTGACCGGGCGCCAGCGTCGGCAGTTCGCGGGGCAACTGCAATTCGACGACGTCGGCGTAACCGTCCGAGGCATTCTCGTATTCGGCGACAGTCGGCGGATTGGGAAACGAGAACCGGATGTCATAGGCCGCGGTGCGACCGAAGTTTCGGACCACCAGTTCGATCACATGCCAGTCCGCGACGTGGGGCTCCATCAGCATCGACACATACGGTCGCGTCTGCTCGAACGTCAGTGCGCGGTTGCGGCGAATCTGATAGTTCATCACGACCAGTGCGATAACGCCGAGTGCCAGCGCCGACCACGCAGCCACCGCGAACCAGGTGCCGGACTCGACGTCGGTGACCCCATGCCAGCTGCTCTGGACCCACCCCATGGAATCCACCCTCCGCTTATACCACCACACCGATCCGCCGGCGAAATTGAGTAGCGCACGATCCTAGATGCGGCCCCCGCATCGCGGCGGCGGTGACTCAGCGGGATCAACCCGGGTCTGCCGCTGCTGCGCCGCCCATCAACATGCGCCATTGACCCAGATCGGCGGCGCGATAGACGAAGTTCGACCGCTTGACCTCCGAGAGTGGTGCGCTGCGTTCGGCCGAATACCAGTGCCCAGGAAATACCGTCGGATCGCCGGGTAGCGCGGCCAACTGTTGCAGGCTGCGGTAGATCTCGTCGGAATCCCCTCCGGGGAAGTCGGTGCGCCCGCAGCCCTCCAGGAACAACGTGTCCCCGGCGACCAGCCGGCCGTCGAGTAGGAAACATTGACTGCCCGGCGTGTGACCCGGAGTGTGCAGCAGCTCGATCTCGATGTCGCCGACGGCGACCCTGTCGCGGTGCTCATGGGTGGTCAGGTCACTCATCGGAATTCCGGTCACCCGGGAAACCCACAATGCCTCATGGGTGTTCACGTGCACCGGTACGGTGGCCCGCTCCAGCAACTCGGCCAATCCCTTGAGCTCGAAGCCCATCATCGAGCCGCCGACATGGTCCGGGTGATGATGGGTCACCAACACCCCCGACACGTGCATGTCGTCAGCTTCCAGCCTGTCGACGAGGTCGCCGGCGGCGTAGGCGGGGTCGACCACCACGCAGTCGCCGGTCTGACGGTCGCCGATCAGATAGGCGAAGTTGCGCATTTGCGCGGCGATCATGTCGCCGACCGCAAAGTCGCGACCGGAGAGCAGTTGCCGGAAATACAGCCGGTCCGAATCTGACACGCCACCAGACTATGACTGATCCAAGATCGGTCCAATCCTGGCGGCCTTGACGCCACGATAGCCCGGATGCGAAATGCGGGCCTTCTGTGATTCCCCGGGCGAAGCCGGTGGGTATTGTTGGCGCATGCGGAAGAAGGTCGAGATCGAGATCGACGACGATCTGGTCCAGGAAGCGATCCGTCGGTACGGTCTGGCTGATGCGCGCGAAGCGGTCCATCTCGCGTTGCGGACCCTTCTCGCCGAGGGCGGTAGCGGGGAGGCCGACGAAGAGGAATACGACGAGTTCAGCGATCTCAGTGTGCTCGACCCGCACCGGGGCAACCGTGGCGGCTGATCTGCGCCCCCGTCGTGGCTCCCGTCGTCCAGCGTGTCCAGGCCGCCAGCTGGCGCATCGCGTCGCGCACATGGTTTGGTGACGCCGCGCGCCAGGCTGTACCCTCTTTTTGCCCGGGGCACGACTGGCCGTTACGGGTGAGCGGCCCCCTTAGCTCAGTCGGTAGAGCGTTTCCATGGTAAGGAAAAGGTCAACGGTTCGATTCCGTTAGGGGGCTCGGCAGACGCCGAGCAGGAGGGCAGCCCTGAACCAAGGCGGGGCGGCCCAGAGGCGATGTAGCTCAGTCGGTTAGAGCGAACGACTCATAATCGTTAGGTCGCCGGTTCGAGTCCGGCCATCGCTACAACACAACACCGAGACGTTTGACACCAGATTCGAGAGAGAACCGTCATGGCTTCCAGTACCGACGTGCGGCCCAAGATCACTTTGGCGTGCGAGGTGTGCAAGCACCGCAACTACATCACCAAAAAGAATCGCCGCAACGACCCGGACCGCCTGGAGCTGAAGAAGTTCTGTCCGAACTGCGGCAAGCACCAAGCGCACCGCGAGACGCGGTGACCACATACGGTAGCCAAACTGATTCGGTAGATTCGATAGCCGTGCCACTGACAACCAACATTGTCGGGATGCATTACCGCTACCCCGACCATTACGAGGTAGAGCGCGAGAAAATTCGCGAACATGCCCAGGCCGTGCAAAACGACGACACCTTCTTTTTCGACGAGAAGGCCTCCGCGGAGCTCGGCTATGACGGCCTGTTGGCGCCGTTGACGTTCATCTGCGTGTTCGGGTACAAGGCGCAATCGGCGTTTTTCAAACATGCGAACATCGCCGTCCAGGACGCCCAGATCGTCCAGGTCGACCAGGTGCTGAAATTCATGAAGCCGATCGTTGCCGGTGACAAGCTCTACTGCGACGTGTATGTGGATTCGATGCGTGAGGCGCACGGCACCCAGATCATCGTCACCAAGAACATCATCACCAACAACGACGGTGACATCGTGCAGGAGACCTACACGACCCTCGCGGGGCGTGCCGGCGAGGATGGGGAAGAGGGATTTTCAGATGGCGCTGCGTGAGTTCAGTTCGGTCAAGGTCGGAGACCAGCTTCCGGAGCGGGTCTATCCGCTGACCCGCCAGGATCTGGTGAACTACGCGGGCGTGTCGGGTGACTTGAACCCCATTCACTGGGACGACGACATCGCCAAGGTCGTCGGGCTGGACACCGCGATCGCCCACGGCATGCTGACGATGGGCATCGGCGGTGGCTACGTCACGTCGTGGGTCGGGGATCCGGGTGCGATCACCGAGTACAACGTGCGGTTCACCGCGGTGGTACCGGTGCCCAACGACGGCAAGGGCGCCGAGCTCGTGTTCAGCGGCCGGGTGAAGTCGGTGGATCCGGACAGCAAGTCGGTCACCATCGCGCTCACTGCCACCACTGGCGGCAAGAAGATCTTCGGGCGGGCGATCGCGTCGGCGAAATTGGCGTAGCCATGGCCTTGAAGACCGATATCCGCGGGATGATCTGGCGCTACCCCGACTACTTCATTGTGGGCCGCGAGCAACTCCGCCAGTTTGCCCAAGCCATCAAGTGCGACCACCCGGCTTATTTCGAAGAGGACGCGGCCGCCGAGCTGGGCTACGACGCGATCGTGGCGCCCATGACCTTCGTGACGATCCTGGCCAAGCTGGTGCAGCTCGATTTCTTCCGGCACGTCGACATCGGCATGGAGACCATGCAGATCGTCCAGGTCGACCAGCGGTTCGTGTTCTACAAGCCGGTGTTCGCCGGGGACAAGCTGTGGGCCCGGATGGACATCCACTCCGTGGACGAGCGTTTCGGCGCAGATATCGTCGTCACCAAGAACACCTGCCACAACGACGACGGCGAGCTGGTGCTGGAGGCCTACACCACCCTGATGGGTCAGCAGGGCGACGGCTCCGCCAAACTCAAATGGGACAAGGAATCCGGGCAGGTCATCAGGACTGCGTAATTAGTATCTGGCACCGGCGCCTGGGTAGACTCTAGTACACTCGGACCCCGGGGTTTCCCAACATCAGCGCACTTTTCCGTGAGTCGGTCGAGCGAAGCCGGCGACGGGAGCGAGACGAACGAATTGTCTCACTTCGGTTCGTGACCACCGACCGGGGTGCGCTCGTGTCATGTAAGCCCCGGCAGGAGTAGGTTGGCCTGCCAACCGCGAAGGGGCGTAGCTCAACTGGCAGAGCAGCGGTCTCCAAAACCGCAGGTTGCAGGTTCAAGTCCTGTCGCCCCTGCTGAAGGCAAAGACGTGCCATGCTGGACACTGGGGAGGATCCCCAGTCTTACCGGGACGGCTGGCGTGATAGTTAGCGAACAAAGGAGCACGCGGTGAGCGACGAGCGCGACGCCGCCGACGGCGCCGTAAGCGACGGCGGCGCAACCGAGGACGGCAGCGACAGCGGTGGTCGCACGGCCGTGGTGACGAAGTCCGTGGTGCGGCCGCAACGACCGACCGGCAAGCGGTCTCGGCAGCGTGTGGTATCGGCCGACGAGGACGCCGAGGACACGGAGTCGTCGACCGCGACCGAGATCTCGAAGAAGGGCTCCGCCAAGAAAGACACGAAGTCGGCTGAGAAGTCTGCTAAGACATCGGCGAAGAAGTCGGTGAAGGCCAAGAAAACCACGAAGGCCGGAAGGCCGGCCGCGCGCTCGGCCAACCCGTTCATCTTCGTCTACAACTACATCAAGCAGGTTGTGGCCGAGATGCGGAAAGTGATCTGGCCAAACCGCAAGCAGATGATCACCTACACGTCGGTGGTGCTGGTATTCCTTGCCTTCATGGTGGCGCTGGTGGGCGGCGCCGATCTCGGCCTGGGCAGGCTCGTGATGCTGGTGTTCGGCTAAGACTTGGCAGTGACAGAGAGGACTGAAAACCGTGACTACCTTCGACGGTGACACGTCCGCGGGTGAGGCGGTGGACCTGCAAGAGGCCACTACCGCCCGGGAAGTAGCAGCCCCCGCTGAAGAGGTCGACCCGGCCGCTGCGCTCAAGGCGGAACTGCGCAGCAAGCCCGGCGACTGGTACGTCATCCACTCCTACGCGGGGTACGAGAACAAGGTCAAAGCCAACCTGGAAACCCGGGTGCAAAACCTTGACGTCGGTGACTACATCTTCCAGGTGGAGGTGCCCACCGAAGAGGTCACCGAGATCAAGAACGGCCAACGCAAGCAGGTCAACCGCAAGGTGCTGCCCGGCTACATCCTGGTACGCATGGACCTGACCGACGACTCCTGGGCAGCGGTGCGCAACACACCCGGGGTAACCGGGTTCGTCGGGGCAACCTCGCGCCCATCGGCGCTCTCCCTCGACGACGTGGTGAAGTTCCTGCTGCCCCGGGGAGCGGCGAAGAAGGCGGCGAAGGGGGCGGCCAGCACCGCCGCCGTCGCCGAAGCGGGCGGGCTGGAACGTCCGGTTGTCGAGGTCGACTACGAGGTGGGCGAGTCGGTCACCGTCATGGACGGGCCGTTCGCCACATTGCCGGCCACCATCAGCGAGGTCAATGCCGAACAGCAGAAGCTCAAGGTACTGGTCTCGATCTTCGGCCGCGAGACACCGGTGGAGCTGACCTTCAGCCAGGTCTCCAAGATCTAGCCGGCCCGCACAGCGCATCAACCAGGTTTAACCAGGAAGGAACAATCGAGTCGCCATGCCCCCGAAGAAGAAGAAGGTCGCCGGGCTGATCAAACTGCAGATCGTGGCGGGTCAGGCCAACCCCGCGCCGCCGGTTGGCCCCGCGCTCGGTCAGCACGGCGTCAACATCATGGAGTTCTGCAAGGCGTACAACGCCGCAACGGAGAGCCAGCGCGGCCAGGTCATCCCGGTGGAGATCACGGTCTACGAGGACCGCAGCTTCACTTTTGCGCTGAAGACGCCGCCCGCGGCCAAGCTGCTGCTCAAGGCCGCAGGTGTGGCGAAAGGTTCGGCGGAGCCGCACAAGAACAAGGTCGCCAAGGTCACCTGGGATCAGGTCCGCGAGATCGCCGAGACCAAGAAGACCGACCTCAACGCCAACGACATCGACGCCGCGGCCAAGATCATCGCCGGCACCGCCCGGTCGATGGGCATCACCGTTGAGTAGTACGGCGTAGGTCTGCATAGGCCGGGATCAAACCCGCGTGGGAGGGCTCGCTTCGGCCCGTTGGAAACCACGACCCAACACCAGATTGGATATCGGATATGAGCAAGACCAGCAAGGCATACCGCGCCGCCGCCGAGAAGGTGGATCGCAGCAAGCTCTATACGCCGCTGGAGGCGGCCAAGCTCGCCAAGGAGACGTCGTCGACCAAGCAGGACGCGACCGTCGAGGTGGCGATTCGGCTCGGGGTTGACCCGCGCAAGGCCGATCAGATGGTACGCGGCACCGTCAACCTGCCCCACGGCACCGGCAAGACCGCCCGGGTCGCGGTGTTCGCGGTAGGGGAAAAGGCCGATGCCGCCGTCGCCGCGGGAGCCGACGTTGTCGGCAGTGACGACCTGATCGAGAAGATTCAGGGCGGGTTCTTGGACTTCGACGCCGCAATCGCGACGCCCGATCAGATGGCCAAGGTAGGTCGCATCGCGCGGGTGCTGGGCCCGCGCGGCCTGATGCCCAACCCCAAGACCGGCACCGTCACACCCGACGTCGCCAAGGCCGTCGCCGACATCAAGGGCGGCAAAATCAACTTCCGGGTGGACAAGCAAGCCAACCTGCACTTCGTCATCGGCAAGGCGTCGTTCGACGAGACGCGGCTGGCCGAAAACTATGGCGCCGCTCTCGACGAGGTGCTGCGGCTCAAGCCGTCGGCATCGAAGGGCCGCTATCTGAAGAAGATCACCGTGTCGACGACGACCGGCCCCGGCATTCCGGTCGACCCGTCCGTCACCCGCAACTTCGCCGAGGCCTGATTTCCCCGGCGAGCAGACGCGGAATCGCACAACCATCGCCGGAGCGATGCGATTCTGTGTCTGCTCGGCGGTGTTAGCCACCGCACTCGGCGATGCGGCGCCGCAGGAATGCCCGACCCGGCTCGGAACCGTTGGCGTCCAACGCCTTTCGGTACCAGACCAGGGCTTCGGATCGGCGTCCGGCGCGTCGCAGCAGATCGGCACGCACCGAGGCGACCAGGTTCGACCTGGCCAGTCGCGGGTCGTGAGCCACCCTTTCCAGTGCCGCCAAACCGGCGCCGGCGCCGTCGCGGAAACCAACCGCGAGCGCTCGGTTGGCCAGCACCACCGGAGAGTCGGTCAGCTGCAGTAGCCGGTCGTAGGCCGCGCAGATCGCGGTCCAGTCGGTCTGTTCCCAAGAAGGTGCCGTCGCATGCAAGGCTGCGATGACCGCCTGCGGCAGGTACGGTCCGGTCGATCCGCGGGCCTGCTGGAGCCGGTCCAGGCCGCGGGTGATGCGGTCGCCGTCCCAGCGGTGACGGTCCTGTTCCTCCAGCGGCACCAGCGCCCCGGAGGCGTCCACCCGCGTCGCTCGCCGCGAATCGTGCAGCAGCACAAGGGCCGCCAAGGCGTGCGCCTCCGGCTCGCGCGGCATCAAAGCGCACAGCTCTCCGGCCAGCCGGATTCCCTCGTCGCACAGTTCGTCACGAATCGCCGACGGACCTGCCGTGGACCAATAGCCCTCGGTGAACACCGAGTAGATGCAGCCGAGCACGTGCGGCGTCCGCTCGGCCAGCAGTTCGGCGGGCGGCACCCGCAGCGGGATATTGGCACGACGAATCTTGTTCTTGGCGCGGGTAATTCGCTGACCGACCGCCGTCTCGGTCTGCAGCAGCGCGCGGGCGATCTCCGCGACGGTCAGCCCGGACACCAGCCGCAGTGTGAGCGCCAAGTGCGACTGCCGGTCCAATGCCGGATGGGCGCAGGTGAACACCATCCGTAGCTCGTCGTCGCGAACCGGATGCGGGTCGGTGTCATCGGTACGCGCCCGAATCTCGTCTATCACGGCCGCCATTTCCTTTCCGGGTCGCGCAGCTTCGCGGCGAAGTCGGTCCCGGACGCGGTTGCGGGCGACCGTTACCAGCCACCCTCCGGGGCGATCCGGCAGTCCATCACGCGGCCAGGTGCGAAGCGCTTCTGCGCAGGCCTCCTGGACGGCGTCTTCGGCAATGGTGAGGTCGCCGGACCACCGGGCGATCGCGGCGACGGCCGGACCCCATTCGCGACGGAAGACGCCGTCCAGGTTGACCATCGGCGCTACAGTCCGGATACACCGGCCTGCTGACGTAGCTGCACGGCGGAGGCCGGGATCATCGACGCGAGCTTGACGGCCTCGTCGCGGTCGGCTGCGCTGAGCACATAGAAGCCGTTGGCCACCTCGGCGCCCTCGGCGTAGGGACCGTCGGTGATGAGGACCTCGCCGCCATGCACCCGCACGGTGGTCGCGGTGGACGGTTCATGCAGGGCGGCTCCGCCGGTGATGTGATCGCCGGCTGCGGCCATGAATTCGTGGTGCGGCGCGGCCAACGCCTGCCATTCGGGGCTGCCCGGCGCGACCGCGTTCGATGGCGGTTCCAGCAGCAGTGCCAGCCACTGGCTGCCTTCCCGCCGGGCGGGTTCGAAGCTGCCGAACATCGGCCATACCTCCACCGCGCCGTGCTTGGCGGCGGGGACGTCGCGCGCCAAAGCCAGTGCCTCTTCCAGGTTTTCGGCTTCGAACACGTAGTAGCCGCCGGCCACCTCCGCGGTCTCGGCGAATGGGCCGTCGGTGACGATCGGCGCGTCGGGTCCGCCGGTGATGCGCACGCCGGTCGCCGCCGGCAGCAGCGCGTCACCTCCGCGGATCGCCGAAGCCACCCTGGTGTGAAAGGCCTCGTAGGCCGCCATCTCGCTGGCCCGCTCGTCGGGCGTGCGGTCGCGCTCCTGGCTGATCAATAGGGCGAAGTACTGCATCGTGGTCACCTCATCCGGCAGTGAGCGAAGCCCTGTGCTCCACTCTCTACCTGTTAGACGAACCGCGCAGCCTTAATCCGACACCAACTAGGCGGCGACGGCGCCCGGCTTGAGGTAGGTGACCAGGCTGCAGTCGAGCATCTCGTCGGTGAAGTAGTGCTCGCAGCCGCGCAGGTACTTCATGTACCGGTTGTAGACCTCTTCGGAGGTGACCTCGATGGCCTTCTCCCGATTGGACTCCAGCGTGTCACCCCAGATCCGCAACGTCTTGATGTAATGCGGGCGCAGCGAAAGCGGTTCGGGGACGACGAAACCGGCCTTCTCGCCGTGTTCGACCATCATCTCGGTCGACGGCAGCCGACCGCCGGGAAAGATCTCGGTGATGATGAACTTGATGAAGCGCGCCGTCTCGAAGCTCAGCTTCTTGCCGCGGGCGGCCATCTCGAACGGGTGATAGCCGACGCTACTCTGGACGGTCATCCGGCCGTCCTCGGGCATGATGTCGAAACACCGTTTGAAGAAGTCGTCGTAGTTCTCGTGTCCGAAGTGCTCGAAGGCCTCGATGGAGACGATCCTGTCGACGGGCTCGGTGAAGTCCTCCCAGCCTTGCAGCCGCACCTGACGCGAGCGGTTGCTGTCGACGGAGGCCAGCACCTGCTCACAGCGGGCGTGCTGGTTCTTGGACAGGGTCAGGCCGATGACGTTGACGTCGAAGCGCTCGACGGCCCGCCGCATCGTGGTACCCCAACCGCAGCCGATGTCGAGCAGCGTCATACCCGGCTTGAGGTCCAACTTGTCCAGGTTGAGGTCGATCTTGGCGTACTGAGCTTCTTCGAGTGTCATGTCGTCCCGCTCGAAGTAGGCGCAGCTGTAGGTCCGGGTCGGGTCTTGAAACAGGGCGAAGAAGTCATCGGAGACGTCGTAGTGCGCCTGGATGTCCTCCGAGCGCGTCCGGGTCTTCGTCTGTGTCGGCGCCTTGTCAGCCATTGTCGTCCTGTTCTCCTGGATAGTGTTCATTGCCCGAACGCATGCGACGCCTCGGTTTGACTTGTGCAACAGCCCGATAAACCCCCGAGGCGTTACTACCTATCGACGCGAGCGTGTGCACCCATAGCCCGTCTGTGGCACCTGAGTCTACTTGGCGAGTGTGAACTGGTTGCAGTCGATGTAGCCCATCCGGAAGGCCTTGGCGCAGCCGGTCAGGTACTTCATGTAGCGCTCGTAGACCTCCTCGGACTGGATGGCGATCGCCTCGTCCTTGCGCGCCTGAAGCGCCTCCGCCCAAAAGTCCAGAGTCTTGGCGAAGTCCAGTTGCAGCGACTGGCGGCGGGTCACCGTGAAACCGACCTTCTGCGCGTGCTCCTCGACGGTCTCGATCATCGGCAGCCGGCCGCCCGGGAAGATGTCGGTCACGATGAACCTGATGAACTTGGCCATCTCCATGGTCAACGGTATGCCGCGTTCCATGACCTGCTTGACGTGCAACCCGGTGATCGAGTGCAACAGCATCACGCCGTCGCCGGGCATGGCGTGGTAAGCGAACTTGAAGAAGTCGTCATAGCGGTGGAAGCCGAAGTGCTCCAGCGCTTCGATGACGACGATGCGGTCCACCGGTTCGGTGAACTCGGCCCAGTCCCGCAACAGCACCCGACGCGAGCGGCTGCTGTCGACCTCGTCGAGCACCTGCTGGCAGTAGGCGTGCTGGTTCTTGGAAAGCGTCAACCCCACGACGTTGACGTCGTACTTCTCGACCGCGCGCTTGAGCACCGAGCCCCAGCCGCAACCAATGTCGAGCAGCGTCATCCCCGGCTGCAGTCCCAGCTTGTCCAGCGTCAGGTCGATCTTGGCGAGCTGCGCTTCGTGCAGGGTCATGTCGTCGCGTTCGAAGTACGCGCAGCTGTAGGTGCGGGTGGGATCGACGAAAAGGGCGAAAAACTCGTTGGATATGTCGTAATGGGCCTGGACGTCGTCCAAGTTAGACCGGGTGCCTGCGGCACTTGTTGTCTTACCAGCCATATGTCCTCCAAGAACAGATGAGCACCCTCACGCGGTGATCATCCACGGCACCCTACACCGGGCAGGGCGCATCCATCGCATCGAAAGTCGCTGAGCGGCCGGTTTTTCCCGACTGGGACCCGACTGAGATCTGCGATGGTCGCCGTCACTACCTCTCCAAGGTGAACTGGTTGACGTCGATGTAGCCGATGCGGAACGCGTTGGCGCAGCCGGTCAGGTACTTCATGTAGCGCTCGTAGACCCCTTCGGACTGGATCGCGATGGCCTCGTCCCGGTGTGCCTCCAGCGCCTGCGCCCACAGGTCCAAGGTGCGTGCGTAGTGCGGCTGCAGCGACTGGCGCCGAGTCAGGGTGAAGCCGGCCTTGCCCGCGTGCTCCTCGACTTTCTCGATCGACGGCAACCGGCCGCCGGGAAAGATCTCGGTCACGATGAACTTGATGAAGCGCGCCATCTCGAAGGTCATCGGCATGCCGCGCTCGACGATCTGCGGTCCGGTCAGTCCGGTGATGGTGTGCAGCAGCATCACGCCGTCGGCGGGCAGGACCCGGTGTGCCATGGCGAAGAAGTCGTCGTAGCGGTCGTGGCCGAAGTGCTCGAAGGCGCCGATGGACACGATCCGGTCGACGGGCTGGTCGAACTGTTCCCAGCCCTTCAGTAACACCGTCCTGCTGCGCGCGGTGTCCATCTCGTCGAAGGTCTTCTGGACGTGGGCGGCCTGGTTCTTCGACAAGGTCAGGCCGATGACGTTGACGTCGTACTTCTCGATGGCCCGGCGCATGGTGGCCCCCCAGCCGCAGCCCACGTCGAGCAGCGTCATGCCCGGCTGCAGGCCCAGCTTGCCCAGCGCCAGGTCGATCTTGGCGATCTGGGCCTCTTCCAGCGTCATGTCGTCGCGCTCGAAGTAGGCGCAGCTGTAGGTCTGGGTCGGGTCCAGGAACAGCCGGAAGAAGTCGTCGGACAAGTCGTAGTGCGCCTGCACGTCGTCGAAATGCGGCGTCAGTTGTTCAGCCATGACCTTATGAATGCCTTTCCGGGCCAGGACCGGCCCTACGGTGCTCACATAAGATGCACCGAAAAACGCTCCCCCATGTGCTCGGGGAATGTTATCCGATTTGGCGCCGCAGCACTAAATCACGACCGAGTCTGCGCAGGCCAGAGCCGGTGCAAGGCTATTTCGCCAGGGTGAACTGGGCGACGTTGATCAAGCGGCGGCGGAACCGCTCGGCGCAACCGGTCAGGTAGTGCATGAAGTTGTCATAGACCGCTTCGGACTGGATCTCGATGGCACGTTCGCGCGCGGCCGCCAAGTTGGCGGCCCACATGTCCAGGGTCCGGGCGTAATGCTGTTGCATCAATTGGATCTCTTCGACGGAGAAACCCGCGGCCTTCGCGTTGTCGACAATGTCGGGTTCGGACGGCAGTTCGCCGCCCGGGAAGATCGATTCGCGGAGGAACTTCAGGAATCGGATGTCGCTCATGGTGAGCGCGATGCCCTGCTCGTGCAGCCACCTGCGGTCATAGGTGAACAGACTGTGCAGCAACATCCGCCCGTCGTCGGGCATGATCTCGTATGCGCGTTCGAAGAACGCGCCGTAGCGCTCCTTGTGAAAGGCGTCGAACGCTTCGAAGGAGACGATCCGGTCCACCTTCTCGTCGAACTCTTCCCAGCCCTGCAACCGCGCCTCGGCCCGCCGCTGGGTGGGAATGGCGGCGAGCCGGTCCTGGCTGCGTTGACAGTGGTTTTTGCTCAGCGTCAGGCCGATAACGTTGACGTCGTACTTCTCCACCGCCCGGACCAGGGCACCGCCCCAGCCGCACCCGACGTCCAGCAGCGTCATCCCGGGCTCGAGGTTCAGCTTGTCCAATGCCAGATCGAGCTTGGCCAGCTGCGCCTCTTGGAGGGTCATGTCGTCGCGCTCGAAGTAGGCGCAGGTGTAGACCCACGTCGGATCGAGGAAAAGCCCGAAAAAGTCGTCCGAAATGTCGTACGCGGCTTGCGAGTCCTCGTAATACGGTGTCAGCTCGGCCACTTGAGACAACCTCCTTTTGCAACCCTACAATCCTCGTTCAAGCCTCGTTCAAGACTCAGCCGGCCCTGGCAAAGTTGCTCATCAGGACACTGATCACCCCGTCCCATAACGGCTCGGGCAGATCGTGGCCCATCCTGTCGAACAACACCAGTCGGGCGTCATCGATCGCGCGGGCGACCGCGCGGCCATTGGAAGGCCGCACCATTATGTCCTTTCGGCCGTGGATCACCACGGTCGGCGCCGTGATGCGCCGGTTGTAGTGGAGCAGGCTGCCACTGCCCAGGACCGCGTTGAACTGTCGGCGCACGCCCAACGGGTCGAAGCTGCGATCGTAGTTCTCGGCCGCGTCGGCCCTGACACGCTCCTCGGGCAGGCGATAGCCGGGACTGCCCGTGATCCTGGTGACCCGCACGACGTTGTCCACTACCACCTCGCGCGGCGAGCCCGGCGGTGGGCCGTTGAGCATGGCCCGCAAGGCGCGCAGTGCCGGCGGTCGCAGGCACGCTCTGTTGTTGCTGGAGAAGATGATCGCCAAGGCCTTTGTCCGCTCCGGGAACCGTGCCGCGAAAACCTGGGCGATCATGCCGCCCATCGACGCGCCGACGATGTGGGCGTGGTCGATCTCCAGGTGGTCCAACAGCGCGGCCGCGTCGTCGGTCATGTCCTCCAGCGTGTATGCGGCCTGGCTGCGCAGGCCGAACCAGAAGCGCAGCAGCCGCGCGAGCATCGACTGGGCGGGGTCGGCGTGCTCGGTCCTGCTGGACAGGCCGACGTCGCGGTTGTCGTAACGGATGACGCGCAGGCCCTGGGCGACGAGTTTCTCGCAGAAGGCGGTCCGCCACAGCAGCAGTTGGGCGCCCAGACCCATGATCAGCAGCACGGGTGGGTCGTCCGGGTCACCCATGTCCTCGTAGTACAGCTTCATCTGCCCCGCGACCGCGGTGCCGCTGCGGACCTCCACCAGACCTCCGCTAGACCTCACTGGACCTCTACATCCGACTGATGCTCGCGGCTGACCTCGACCATAAAGTTGGCGAAGTACCCGGTGAGCTGCGGGTCCGACATCATCTGCCACTTCGGCGCCAGCAGCTTCATGTACCGCTCGACGTACAAGAACTGCTTGCCGATCAGCACCAGCTCGCGGGGCAGCTTGACGTCGTAGGCGTCGGCCAGCGCCGACAGCTGCCGGCCGATGTCGGCATACGACATCTCGCCCAGCGATTGCATCGTAAGCGGGGCGGCGAATTTCTCGAGGTCTTTGGCGGCCTGGGCCTCGGGCTTCACGGTCCCGACGGCGCCCATCAACACGACGATCTTGCCGGCGGCGGCATGGTCCTTCTTGACCAGCAGGGCATAAACCAGCTCGCGCAGCAGCCAGCGGGTACGCGGATCGATGCGGCCCATGATCCCGAAGTCGAAGAACACGATGCGGCCCTGGTCGTCGACGTACAGGTTGCCCGCGTGCAGGTCGCCGTGGAACAGTCCGTGCCGCAGCCCGCCCTCGAACACGCTGAACAGCAGCGCTTTGACGAGTTCGGTGCCGTCGAAGCCGGCCTTGCGGATGGCGGCGACGTTGTCGATGCGGATGCCCTGCACCTTCTCCATGGTCAGCACCCGCTCGCTGGTGAAGTCCCAGTGCACGTGCGGCACCCGGATGTTGCGGCCCAGCGGGGACGCGTGCAGGTGCGAGACCCACGCCTCCATCGATTGCGCTTCCAGCCGGAAGTCCAACTCCTCGGCCAAGTTGTCGGAGAAGTCGGCCACCACGTCTTGGGCCGAGAGCCGGCGGCCCAGCTTGGCCAGTTCGACGGCCTGCGCGAAACGCTTCAAGATCTGCAGGTCGGCGGCCACCCGGCGGCGGATGCCCGGCCGCTGGATCTTGACCACCACGTCCTCGCCGGTCTTCAGGGTCGCGTAATGCACCTGGGCGATCGACGCAGAGGCGAACGGCTCTTCTTCGAACGTCGCGAACAGCTTGGCCGGCTCGTCGCCGAGCTCCTCGACGAAAAGCCGGTGCACCTCACCGGTGTCGGCCGGCGGCACCTGGTCCAGCAGGGTGCGGAATTCACGCGACAACGACTCGCCGAACGCCCCTGGGCTCGAGGCGATGATTTGGCCGAACTTCACATACGTGGGACCCAGATCGGCGAAGGTCTGCGGGATTTCCTTGATGATCTTCTGCTGCCACGGACCCTTGGCCGGCAGCCTGGTGAGTACCCGAGCAGCGGTGCGGGTGACCTGCCAACCAGTGGTGGCGACCCGGGCCGCTTCGACCGGCAACGGCACCCGGTCGAGCTTGGCCACATCGCGGTGTTTGGTGGAACTCATCTGTGCAGTGTGCCAAATTGGTGGAGCCGACTCACAATTTGCGTGCGTCGCTTCACCCGCGGCAAAGGCGCGGCCGATGGATGGGCTATGCCTTCGCCGAACGTGTATCTACTGCGAAAATCGGCGCGGATTTTCGCACTGAGTACACGTTCGGCGGTCTATTTGGGTTGCCAGGGTGTCAGCCACGGCTGCGGCTGCCAGTTCTGCAGGCCGGCGATCAATTCGTACATGGTGGCCCCGTCGATGCTTTCCCGGACGATGTCGGCGTGCCCGGCATGGCGGGCCAGTTCGTTGATCACGTGCAGGATGACCCAGCGCACCGACCAGGCTTCGACGTCCTTGGGAAACCAGGGGGCGTCCCGCGGCACGGGCACCGCGGCGTCCAGGTCAGTGGTGTCGACCAGCCGCAGCGTTTCCGCGTTCTGCGCGGCAAATGCCTCGAGTAAACCGGCCAGGGTTTCCTCGTGCCGCATCACAAATTCGTTGGCGTGTTCGGCGGTGCGTTGCGCTAACGGCCGCGGATCCTCGTGAGGGGCGTCCGGAGCGGCGGCCACCCGTGCCATCCATGCCCTTTGCATACCGGTGACGCGCTAGTTGCCGCAGGGCGGTCGCGGCGTGGGTGGCTTACGGCCAATTCTGGTAGTCCGCGGGCGGACCCCGAAGTGGCGGTGATTGCGCACGGCGAACACTCCGACGATGACGGGAGCCAGCCGCCAGGCGATGATGGTGAACGGCATCGGGCTGGGAGTCGGAAACACGAAATCCACCGAGGCGTCCGGATGCAAGGTCGGCAGTCCCGCATCGGCTGCCAGAAGTATTCGTCGTCGGTCAGGCCGTCCGGGCGCGGGCGCAGCTGGGTGTACCAGTGCCAGACTTGCAGTCGCATCGGATGTGGACGGCGGATGGCGTTGTACTTCGCGATGGTGGGCGCCGAGTTCGAGGTGCTGGAACCGGCGGAGGCGCGGCGGCGGGTGCTGTGGGCAAATGTCTTCGTCGTGACGGTAAGGCACCGTAAGGTGCGGTCATGCAACTGGTTTCGGCGGCATCCACCGAGCTGTTCGTAGGCCCGCCCGACCAGCCGCTGCAACTGGTACGCGTCGCCGTCGCCGGATGCGCCGAGCCGACACCGCTACGCGTCGACGGTGACGGCCTGCGCGGGGAGGCGGTCGTCGCTTCCGGCGAAGAGGTGGTCGAGATCGCGGTCTCGGTGAACCGCCCGGTGCTGGGGTCGCCGTTGCCTGCGTGGGTGCGCGCCCCTGGGGCCGGCCTGGCTTTCGAGTTCGTTGTGGCCGAGCCGGGCTGGACCATGTACATGGTCAGCCACTTCCACTACGACCCGGTGTGGTGGAACACCCAGGCCGGCTACACCAGCCAGTGGCGCGAAGACCCGCCGGGGAGAGCCCGGCAGGCCAACGGCTTCGAGCTCGTGCGCGCTCATCTGGAGCTGGCACGACGCGATCCCGACTATAAGTTCGTGCTCGCGGAAGTCGACTACCTCAAGCCGTACTGGGACACCCATCCCGAGGACCGTGCCGACCTGCGCCGGTTCCTCGCCGAGGACCGTGTCGAGGTGATGGGCGGCACCTATAACGAGCCCAACACCAATCTCACCGGTCCCGAGACGACGATTCGAAACCTGGTGCACGGCAGCGGGTTTCAACGTCACGTACTGGGCGCCGATCCGGCCACCGCCTGGCAGCTCGACGTGTTCGGCCACGACCCGCAATTTCCCGGCATGGCCGCCGACGCGGGGCTGACGTCCAGTTCTTGGGCTCGTGGGCCACACCATCAATGGGGACCTACCCAAGGCGGCCCGGTCGACCGGATGCAGTTTGCCAGCGAGTTCGAGTGGATCTCGCCGTCGGGCCGCGGATTGCTCACCCACTACATGCCGGCGCACTATTCGGCGGGCTGGTGGATGGATTCGTCGACGTCGCTGGCCGAGGCCGAGGAGGCTACGTACGCGCTTTTCGGCCAGCTCAAAAGCGTTGCGCTGACCCGCAATGTGCTGCTGCCGGTCGGCACCGATTACACCCCGCCGAACAAGTGGGTGACCGAGATCCACCGCGACTGGGCCGCGCGCTACACCTGGCCGCGGTTCGTGTGCGGGCTGCCGCGGGAGTTCTTCGCGGCGGTGCGCACCGAACTCGCCGATCGCGGTGCGGTGCCGTCGCCGCAGACCCGCGACATGAACCCGATCTACACCGGCAAGGACGTCTCCTACATCGACACCAAGCAAGCCAATCGGGCCGCCGAGAACGCGGTGTTGGACGCCGAACGATTCGCGGTGTTCGCCGCGGTGTTGACCGGCGCCCGGTATCCGCAGGCAGCGTTGGCCAAAGCCTGGGTGCAGTTGGCCTACGGCGCACACCACGACGCGATCACCGGGTCGGAATCCGACCAGGTTTACCTCGATCTGCTGACCGGCTGGCGTGACGCGTGGGAACTGGGCCGCACCGCCCGCGACAACGCGCTGGCAGCGATTTCCGGCCTGGTCGATGCTCCCGAGGGCGCCGTCGTCGTGTGGAATCCGCTGAGCCGCCGACGCACCGACATCGTCACGGTGCGGCTCGAAGCGCCGCAGGTCGCCGGGGTGCGGGTCTATGACTGCGAGGGCGCCGAGGTTCCCGCACTCGTCGAGCACGACGGGCGGACGGTCACCTGGCTGGCGCGGGACATGCCGTCGCTGGGCTGGCGGTGCTACCGGCTGGACACGGCCGACGGCCCGGCAGGCTGGCAACCGGCATCCGGTGACGCGGTCGCCAACGAGCACTACCGCTTGACCGTCGACCCCGCGCGCGGCGGAGCGGTGTCCTCGCTGATGCAGAACGGTCGTCAGCTCATCGCCGACGGCCGGGTGGGCAACGAGCTTGCCGTCTACGAGGAATACCCCGCGCACCCGACGCAGGGTGAGGGTCCGTGGCACCTGCTACCCAAAGGTCCGGTGGTCTGCTCGTCGGAATCGCCGGCGCAGGTGCGGGCCTACCGGTGCCCGCTGGGCGAGCGGCTGGTGGTGCGCGGCCGGATCGGCACGGTGTTGCGCTACACCCAAACCTTGACCCTGTGGAACGGCGTGCCCCGCGTCGACTGCCGCACCACGGTTGACGGGTTCACCGGCGAAGACCGCTTGCTGCGGCTGCGCTGGCCGTGCCCGGTTCCGGGCGCCATGCCGGTCAGCGAGGTGGGCGATGCCGTCGTCGGGCGCGGTTTCGCGCTGCTGCATGACGGGACTCGGTCGGTTGACACCGCAGACCACCCGTGGACGCTGGACAACCCCGCCTACGGCTGGTTCGGCTTGTCGTCGGCGGCACGGGTCCGGGCCGGCAGTGACGCGGTCCGGGCGGTATCGGTCGCCGAGGTGGTGTCGCCCGGTGAGGAGATGTCGGGCCCGATGGCTCGCGAGCTGATGGTCGCGCTGGTTCGCGCCGGCGTCACGGCCACCTGCAGCGGCGCCGACAAACCGCGCTACGGCAACCTCGACGTGGACTCCAACCTGCCGGATATCCGGATCGCGCTGGGCGGGCCCGACCGCAACGTCTTCACCAAGGCGGTGTTGGCCGAGGCCGCCCCGGCATACGCCGCCGAACTCCAGCGGCAGCTGGCCGAGAACGGCCGGGCCAGGGTGTGGGTGCCGGCCGCGGCGCCGTTGCCGGCGGTCTGGGTGCCCGGGGCGGACCTGCGCGCGCCGAACGCGCTGCCGGTCCTGGTGATCGACGGCCGCGACGACGCCAACCTCGCCGCGGCGATCACCTCGGTGATCGCCGACCTCGACGACGCCGAGATCGAGATCAGTCAACAGGCACCGGCTGCGATGGAACCCTTCGAGGCCCGCACCGTGGCGCTGCTCAACCGCGGGGTGCCCAGCTTCGCCGTCGACACCGAGGGCACCTTGCATACCGCGCTGATGCGCTCCTGCACCGGTTGGCCGTCCGGCGTCTGGATCGACGAACCGCGCCGCACCGCGCCCGACGGCTCGAACTTCCAGCTCCAGCACTGGACACACGATTTCGACTACGCTCTGGTCTGCGCTGACGGCGACTGGCGCCGGGCCGGCCTGCCCACGAGCAGCGCGCAGTTCTCGCATCCGCTCATCGCATTGACCCCGCGAAAATCGGCGGCAAGGCTGCCGTCGGCCGGCTCGCTGCTGCAGGTCGACCCCGCCGATGCGGTTCACCTGGGAGCACTTAAAGCGGCGGGCAACCCGTTGACGGCCGGCAGTGCCCGGCCCGTCGATCCCACGGTGGTCGCGCTGCGGCTGGTGGAGACCACCGGGGCCGCCACCCGCGTCCGGATCGGCTCCGACGTCGCTAAGGTAACCGGATTCCGGATGGCCGACCTGCTGGAATCCCCGCAGCAGCGCAAGCGATCAATCGACCTGCACGGCTACCAGGTCGCGACCGTGGTGGCCCGGCTCGACATCAGCGGGACCCCGGGCGACGCCGAGCTCGCGCCGCAAGCCGAAACGGCGCAGCCGCTGTATGCCCGTTACTGGCTGCACAATCGCGGCCCGGCACCGCTGGGCGGACTGCCGGCCGTCGCCTACCTACATCCCCGGCTGGTCAACGCCGACGCGGGAGACCAGGTGGTGTTGCGCCTCACCGCCGCGAGCGACTGCAGCGACTTCGCGTTGAGCGGCACGGTGGATGTGGTGTGTCCCGGCGGCTGGTCGGTGGCGCCGGCCCGGATGCCGTTCACCTTGGGTGCCGGTGAATGCCTGGAAGCCGATGTCGTTGTGATGATCCCGGCCGACACGCCGCCGGCGCTCTATCCGGTCCGAGCCCAGTTGACCGTCACCGATCGGGAGGCGCCGGCTGCGTGGCGGCAGGTGGTCGAGGACGTGTGCGTGCTCGCGGTTGGGACACCTCAGCAGGAGCTGGCCTACCTCCTCGACGGTCCGGCAGACGTCGATGTGGCCGCCGGCGACTCGGCTCGGCTCACCGTCAGCCTCGGCAGCCGTGCGGGCGCAGACGTGGCAGTCGAGGCCCACCTGATCAGCCCCTGGGGCACCTGGGAGTGGCTCGGTCCGGCCGTACGAGCTGCTGTCTTACCCGCCGGCGGCACGGTCGAGGTTGCATTCGACGTCACGCCGCCGTCGTGGCTGCTACCGGGCCAGTGGTGGGCGCTGGTGCGGGTCGGCTGCGCCGGCGGGCTGGTGTACTCGCCGGCGGTGAAGGTGACGGTGCGATGAGCGCCGACCTGGTTGCGACGGTCGCCGGCGTTCCCGTCCCTGTCGGGGAGGTCGACGTGCGGGAAGCATGGCTACGCAACGGTCCGGGTGCGGCCGCCCTGCCGCCGAGCGGCACCAGCGAGGGACGCCAGCTGCGGCGCTGGCTGACTCAGCTGATCGTCACCGAGCGAGTGATCGCCGCCGAGGTGGCCGCGCGCGGACTGACCGCGGCAGCCGCTCCGACCGAGGTCGAGTTGCTGCCGGATGTGGCGGCGCGATTGGAGATCGGCAGCGTCGCCGCGGCGGTGCTGGCCGATCCGTACGCGCGGGCGCTGTTCGCCGACGTCACCGCCGCGGTGGTGGTCACCGACGACCAGGTGGCCGACTACCATCGGCGCAACCCGCTGCGGTTCGCCGCGCCGCGTCGCGGTGGTCACGGCTGGCGCGTTCCCGCGGTTGCCCGTCCGCCGCTGGAGCAGGTGCGCCCGGCGATCACCGGGCATCTGCTGGACGCCGCCCGGCGGCGCGCCTTTCGAATCTGGCTGGATGCCCGCCGGGCCGCATCGGTGCGATTGGCCCCGGGGTATGAGCATCCCGGCGACCCGCGACAGCCCGACAACACCCACCGTCACTGATGCATACCCTCTGCCTTGACATCGGCGGCACCAAGATCGCCGTAGGCCTGGCCGACCCGGGCGGCTCTCTGGTGCACACCGCCGAACGTCCGACCCCGGCCGCCGAAGGAGCCGAACGGATTTGGGACGTGGTCGCCGCGATGATCGCCGATGCGTTGCTCGTCGCCGGTGGCGCCGTTCGTGGTGTGGGCATCGCGTCAGCCGGTCCGATCGACCGGCACAGCGGAACCGTCAGCCCGATCAACATCCCGTCGTGGCGGGGGTTTCCGGTGCGCGACCGGGTTTCGGCGGTGGTGCGCGGAGCGCCGGTGGAGCTGGGCGGCGACGGCGTGTGCATGGCGTTGGGCGAGCACTGGCTCGGCGCGGGACGCGGCGCCCGATTCCTGCTGGGGATGGTGGTGTCCACCGGTGTCGGCGGCGGATTGGTGCTCAACGGTGCTCCCTATCCCGGCCGCACCGGAAACGCCGGTCACGTCGGTCACGTCGTGGTCGACCAGGACGGCGCGCGGTGTGCGTGCGGTGGCCGCGGTTGCGTGGAGACCATCGCGTCCGGCCCGTCGATGGTGCGTTGGGCCCGCGACAACGGCTGGTCCGCGCCGAGGGGCGCCGGCGCCAAGGAGCTTGCCGAGGCAGCGGTGGCGGGAAATGCGTTGGCGCTGGGGGCTTTCCGGCGGGGCGCCACCGCGCTGGCGGCGATGATCGCGTCCGTCGGGGCGGTGTGCGATCTGGACCTCGTGGTCGTCGGCGGGGGAGTGGCCAAATCGGGGCGCCTGCTGTTCGACCCGCTGCGCGCGACGCTGGCCGACTATGCCCGGCTGGATTTCCTGGCCGGGCTGCGGGTGGTGCCGGCCCAGCTCGGCGGTGCGGCCGGGCTGGTCGGCGCGGCCCGTCTGGTGGGGCCCGGCTAACCACGAGCCGCGACGGACCAGAGTCGGCCGGTTGCACGCCAACCTGGTCGGACACGTCGGTGCGTCGCCGCGCGGCATGCTCATCCGGAGCCGTGGGCGCACACTCGATATGCCGGCGGTGCGCCGGGCCCACGTGGTTTTTGGCTGATCGAACCGGTACCGCTATTGTTGTGGCCGATCCACCGAAGACCGTCGGTCACCGAGCAATCGGTTGAAGGTCCGGGAACAACCCGGCGGCCCACGCAGGAGGACGAGGCATCAGCGCCGGCGCAAGCGTCGGTGCATCAGTTACGCCCCGTGCCGCTTCCTGCGCCGGGGCGTTCGTGATTCCTAGACATTGTTCGACGTTCTTAGACGCTTCGAGGTGGCCGCAGACGCCACGTCGCACACTTGTAGGAGGTATGCATGGCCAGGGCTGACAAGGCCACCGCCGTTGCAGACATCGCCGAGCGCTTCAAGGCCTCGACCGCGACCGTCATCACCGAATACCGCGGCTTGACGGTGGCCAACCTGGCCCAGCTGCGCCGATCGCTGGGCGAGTCGGCCACCTACGCCGTGGCCAAGAACACCCTCATCAAGCGAGCGGCCTCCGAGGCCGGTATCGACGGCCTCGATGAGCTGTTCGCGGGCCCCACGGCGATCGCGTTCGTCACCGGTGAACCGGTCGACGCGGCCAAGGCCCTCAAGACCTTCGCCCGGGAACACAAGGCGCTGGTCATCAAGGGCGGCTACATGGACGGCCACCCGTTGACCGTCGCGGAGGTGGAGCGGATCGCCGACCTGGAGTCGCGCGAGGTGCTGCTGGCCAAGCTGGCCGGCGCGATGAAGGGCAACCTCGCCAAGGCCGCCGGGCTGTTCAACGCGCCCGCCTCGCAGGTTGCCCGGTTGGCGGCGGCGCTGCAGGAGAAGCGGGCCGCGGCAGAACCTGCCGCGGACACAGCGGCTACTACGCCTGAAACCCCGGCTCCAGAACCAGCATCAGCCGAATAACCCCACTACCCGAAACCAGGAAGGACCCACACCATGGCCAAGCTCTCGACAGACGAACTGCTTGACGCGTTCAAGGAAATGACCCTGTTGGAGCTCTCCGACTTCGTCAAGAAGTTCGAGGAGACCTTCGAGGTCACGGCGGCCGCACCGGTCGCCGTCGCAGCGGCCGGTCCGGCCGCCGGTGGCGCGCCGGCCGAGGCCGCCGAAGAGCAGTCCGAGTTCGACGTGATCCTCGAGGCCGCCGGCGAGAAGAAGATCGGCGTCATCAAGGTTGTCCGCGAAATCGTCTCGGGCCTGGGCCTCAAGGAGGCCAAGGACCTGGTCGACAGCGCACCCAAGCCGCTGCTCGAAAAGGTTGCCAAGGAGGCTGCCGACGACGCCAAGGCCAAGCTCGAGGCCGCCGGCGCCACCGTCACCGTCAAGTAAGTCCGTACGCCAAGCCCCCGGTACCAGAACCGGGGGCTTGGTGCGATCAGCCGAACGCGGAGCGCTGCGACAGCCGCACCCGCTCGGGCGAATCACCCAGCGCCACAAGCAGGTTCGTGGTCATCGCGGCCAACACCGGTGGGACCGCCGCACCTTCCTCGCCGAAGAAGCCGGCCAGTTCGAGCATCACGAAGCCGTGGATCAACGCCCAGAACTGGGCGGCAACCGAAACGACCACCCGGTCCGGGACGTCGCCGTCGCCCGTCGACCCCACAGTGATTCGTCCCGCGATTCGTCCCGCCAGCATCGAGCGGTGCACCGCGCGCACCACGTGCGCGAAGCTGGGGTGGTGCTGCTCGATCTCCACGATGGTCAGCGTCAGGACATCGTGGGCCGGCGCCTTGATGCCATGTGCGCTGGTACTGCCGAACATCAGCCGATACATATGCGGCCGGTCGATGGCATAGCGTCGATACGCCGCTCCGACAACCAATAGATCGGCAACGGGGTCAGTCGTCGGTGCCACCGCCAGGGCGGCGTCGAACTGCCGCAATCCCTCTTCGGCCACCTCGGCAATGAGTTCCCGCATGCCGCCGAAATGGGTGTAGACCGACATCGTCGAGGTTCCGGCGGCTCCGGACACCTTGCGGGTTTGCAGGGCGTCGGGTCCATGCTCGTCGAGCAGGGCGACGGCGGCATGCACCATCTCCTCGCGAACACTGCGAATGCCGTGTTGGGCGTGCTCAGTCATTCTCGTCATCCCTTGCCATCGTCCCATCGCAGGCGTACGGTCCGAATAACACTGAAATAACGACGTTATAGGAGTTTGGCCGTGACGACAATGCGAACTGCCCAATCCCGGAACCCGTATCTCGAGGGTCTGCTGGCGCCGGTGCGCAACGAGGTGACCGCGACCGACCTGAAGGTCACCGGCCAGATCCCGGAGCATCTCGACGGACGGTATCTGCGCAATGGACCCAACCCCGTCGCCGAGGTCGATCCCGCCGTCTATCACTGGTTCAGCGGTGACGGGATGGTCCACGGGGTCGCCCTGGGTGAAGGGCGAGCCAGCTGGTATCGCAACCGCTGGGTGCGCAGCCTGCCGGTATGCGCGGCCCTCGGGGAGCCGGCTCCGAGCAGACTCGATCACCGGGCGGGCATGTTGTCCCTGGGCGCCAACACCAGCGTGCTGACCCACGCCGGACGAACCCTGGCGCTCGTCGAGGGCGGCGTCGCCAACTATGAGCTCACCGAGGACCTCGACACCGTCGGGACATGCGACTTCGACGGCACATTGACGGGCGGCTACACCGCCCACCCACACCGCGACCCGCGGACTGGCGAACTGCATGCGGTGTCGTACTCGTTTGCTCGCGGACGGACCGTGCAGTACTCCGTGATCGACACCCAGGGGCGGGCACGGCGCACCGTGGATATCGAGGTGACCGGGTCGCCGATGATGCACGACTTCTCCTTGACCGACAAGTACGTGGTGATCTACGACCTGCCGGTCACCTTCGACGCGTCGCAGGTGCTACCCGCGAAGCTGCCGGGCTGGCTGAGTTTGCCCGCGCGACTGGTAATGCAGGCGGTGATCGGTCACGTCCGGGTCCCCGGCCCGATCGCCGCGATGATGAACCGCAACCCCAAGCCGTCCGATCGGATGCCCTACGCCTGGAACCAGGACTACCCGGCCCGCATCGGAGTCATGCCCCGAGACGGCGGCAACGAGGACGTCCGGTGGTTCGACATCGAACCCTGCTACGTCTACCACCCGCTCAACGCCTACACCGAAACCCGAGACGGGTCCGAACTGCTGATACTCGACGTGGTGCGGTATGCGCGAATGTTCGACCACGACCGGCACGGCCCCGGCGACACCCGTCCGTCATTGGATCGCTGGACCATCAATCTGGCCACCGGTGCCGTCACCACCGAATGCCGCGACGACCGGCCGCAGGAGTTTCCCCGGATCAACGAGACCTTGCTCGGCGGTCGGCATCGGTTCGGCTACACCCTCGGGGTGGACGGCGGCTACCTGACCGGCGGAACGACGGAAATGTCCACCTCGCTGTACAAGCACGACTACGAGACCGGATCTAGCCAGGCGGCCCCGCTGGATGCCGCCCTGCTGATCGGCGAGATGTGCTTCGTCCCGAACCCGCGGGACACTTCCGGGGAACGGGCGGAGGACGACGGCATCCTCATGGGGTACGGCTACCACCGCGACCGCGACGAGGGCCAGCTGTTGTTGCTGGACGCCCAGACGTGCGAATTGATGGCCACCGTGCACCTGCCGCAGCGGGTCCCGATGGGCTTCCACGGCAACTGGGCGCCGGCGACCCGTTGAGGCCCCCGACACCGCCCGCCAGCCCCGGCCAGGATTGTTATGTATCCAACCCTGATGTCGCGCCCCAGCGGTGCGCTACAGTGACTCAAGCCACATAAAGTGGCAGGTGGCGGGCATCTTGCCAATGTTGAGCGTCGGAAGGATTTCCCATGGGCGTCGCTATCGAGGTCAACGGACTCACGAAGTCCTTCGGTTCCTCGAGGATCTGGGAGGACGTCACGCTCACGATCCCCGCCGGCGAGGTCAGCGTGTTGCTGGGGCCGTCGGGTACCGGCAAGTCGGTGTTCCTGAAGTCCCTGATCGGCCTGCTTCGGCCGGAACGCGGCTCGATCGTCATCGACGGCACCGACATCATCGAGTGCTCGGCCAAAGAGCTCTACGAGATCCGGACGCTGTTCGGTGTGCTTTTCCAGGACGGTGCGCTGTTCGGATCGATGAACCTGTTCGACAACACCGCTTTCCCGCTGCGTGAGCACACCAAGAAAAAAGAAAAAGAGATCCGCGACATCGTCATGGAGAAGCTGGCGCTGGTCGGCTTGGGCGGTGACGAGAAGAAGTTCCCCGGCGAGATCTCCGGCGGTATGCGCAAGCGTGCCGGGCTGGCGCGGGCGCTGGTCCTCGATCCGCAGATCATCCTCTGCGACGAGCCCGACTCTGGCCTGGACCCCGTCCGTACCGCCTATCTGAGCCAGCTGATCATGGACATCAATGCCCAGATCGACGCGACCATCCTCATCGTGACCCACAACATCAACATCGCCCGTACGGTGCCCGACAACATGGGCATGTTGTTCCGCAAGCACCTGGTCATGTTCGGGCCCCGCGAAGTGCTGCTGACCAGCGACGAGCCGGTGGTGCGACAGTTCCTCAACGGCCGGCGCATCGGGCCGATCGGCATGTCCGAAGAGAAGGACGAGGCCACCATGGCCGAAGAGCAGGCGCTGCTCGACGCCGGTCACCAGGCGGGCGGTGTCGAGGAGATCGAGGGCGTGCCGCCGCAGATCACCGCGACGCCGGGCATGCCGGAGCGCAAAGCGGTGGGGCGGCGCCAGGCCCGGGTGCGCGCCATGCTGCACACCCTGCCGAAGAAAGCGCAGGAAGCGATCCTCGACGATCTCGAGGGCACGCACAAGTATCACGCGAGCGAGTTCGGCGGCTAGCCCCGTCGCGCCGGCGCTCAAGCGTCGCACCCTGTAGCGGTGACGGCGGCTGTTTGGTCGATCTCATCCGCGGTGACGCAACTAACAGTGGCCGTATCCGCGGCCGGCCGGTGAGCAAGAATTCACGCTAACTTGCGGTAACTTGCCGCCCGTCCCCTTGACGACGGCGCGTAAACGGGTCAATCTGTTGGGCAGCATGTGTTGTACCTGTACCTGGGCAAGTCGAAATGCCAGCCAGCGCCGCTTCCCGGGGACACATATCGGTAGCTATTTGAGGAATGCGCCGTCCTGCGCTAGTGTAGGACGTTGCGCTGGCTACCTCCTGCCCACCTCACCCGCCACTTGACATCGTGGTCTAAGCCTGAGCCCAGTTTCCGGCTCAGTTGTTTGGTTGCGTGCGTGAGATCCGGACAGTTCGTTCGCCGGCCTAACCGACACAATTATCTGCGGCGAACAGGTCCGGTGACCGCCGGCTCCAGGTAGTCGCACGAGGTGCTGGAAGGACGCATCTTGGCTGATTTCCGCCAAAGCAAAACAGACGCTAGTCCCGCTCAGAGTCGCCCGCAAAGTTCTTCAAACAGCTCCGTGCCCGGAGCGCCTAATCGGGTTTCCTTCGCCAAGCTCCGCGAACCCCTGGAGGTTCCGGGGCTGCTTGACGTGCAGATTGACTCGTTCGAGTGGCTGATCGGCTCCCAGCGCTGGCGGGACTCCGCTATCGCCCGAGGCGAGGCCGCAGGCGGGATGAACCCGATCGGTGGCCTGGAGGAGGTGCTCGACGAGCTTTCGCCGATCGAGGATTTCTCCGGCTCGATGTCGCTGTCTTTCTCCGACCCCCGCTTTGACGAGGTCAAAGCACCGGTCGACGAGTGCAAAGACAAGGACATGACCTACGCCGCCCCGCTGTTCGTGACGGCCGAATTCATCAATAACAACACCGGCGAGATCAAGAGCCAGACGGTGTTCATGGGTGACTTCCCGATGATGACCGAGAAGGGCACGTTCATCATCAACGGGACCGAACGGGTGGTGGTCAGCCAGCTCGTCCGGTCGCCCGGTGTCTACTTCGACGAGACCATCGACAAGTCCACCGACAAGACGCTGCACAGCGTCAAGGTGATTCCCAGTCGGGGGGCCTGGCTGGAATTCGACGTCGACAAGCGCGACACCGTCGGCGTGCGCATCGACCGCAAGCGCCGCCAGCCGGTCACGGTGTTGCTCAAGGCCCTCGGCTGGACCAGCGAGCGGATCACCGAGCGGTTCGGGTTCTCCGAGATCATGATGTCGACGCTGGAAAAAGACAACACCGCCGGCACCGACGAAGCGCTGCTGGACATCTACCGCAAGCTGCGTCCGGGCGAGCCGCCGACCAAAGAATCCGCGCAGACCCTGCTGGAGAACCTGTTCTTCAAGGAGAAGCGCTACGACCTGGCCCGCGTCGGCCGCTACAAGGTCAACAAGAAGCTCGGCCTCAACACCAAGGACCCGATCACCACGACGACGCTGACCGAAGAAGACGTCGTCGCCACCATCGAGTACCTGGTCCGCCTGCACCACGCTTCTCAGGATGGCCAGCCCGCGGTCATGACGGTCCCGGGCGGGGTCGAGGTGCCGGTGGAAACCGACGACATCGACCACTTCGGCAACCGTCGGCTGCGCACCGTGGGCGAGCTGATCCAGAACCAGATCCGGGTCGGCATGTCGAGGATGGAGCGCGTCGTCCGGGAGCGGATGACCACTCAGGACGTCGAGGCGATCACGCCACAGACCCTGATCAACATCCGCCCGGTAGTCGCCGCCATCAAGGAGTTCTTCGGCACCAGCCAGCTCTCCCAGTTCATGGACCAGAACAACCCGCTGTCGGGCCTGACCCACAAGCGCCGGCTTTCGGCGCTGGGCCCCGGCGGTTTGTCCCGTGAGCGGGCCGGCCTGGAAGTGCGTGATGTGCACCCGTCGCACTACGGCCGGATGTGTCCGATCGAAACCCCGGAGGGTCCGAACATCGGCCTGATCGGCTCGCTGTCGGTGTACGCGCGGGTCAACCCGTTCGGCTTCATCGAGACGCCGTATAGACGCGTCGTCAGCGGAGTTGTTACGGATGAGATCCACTACTTGACGGCCGACGAGGAGGATCGCCACGTCGTGGCGCAGGCCAACTCGCCGATCGACGCGCAGGGCCGCTTCGTCGAGCCCCGGGTGCTGGTGCGCCGCAAGGCCGGCGAGGTCGAGTACGTGGCCTCGTCGGAGGTGGACTACATGGATGTGTCGCCACGCCAGATGGTGTCGGTGGCCACGGCCATGATTCCGTTCCTCGAGCACGACGACGCCAACCGGGCCCTGATGGGCGCCAACATGCAGCGCCAGGCGGTACCGCTGGTGCGCAGTGAGGCGCCGCTGGTGGGCACCGGCATGGAGTTGCGTGCGGCCATCGACGCCGGCGACGTCGTCGTCGCCGAGAAGTCGGGGGTGATCGAGGAGGTGTCCGCCGACTACATCACCGTGATGGCCGACGACGGCACCCGGCACACCTACCGGATGCGCAAGTTCGCCCGCTCTAACCACGGCACCTGCGCCAACCAGTCTCCGATCGTGGACGCCGGAGACCGGGTCGAGGCCGGGCAGGTCATCGCCGACGGTCCGTGTACGCAAAACGGCGAGATGGCGCTGGGCAAGAACCTGCTGGTGGCGATCATGCCGTGGGAGGGTCACAACTACGAGGACGCCATCATCCTGTCCAACCGGCTCGTCGAGGAGGACATCCTCACCTCGATCCACATCGAGGAGCACGAGATCGACGCCCGCGACACCAAGCTTGGCGCCGAGGAGATCACCCGCGACATCCCGAACGTCTCCGACGAGGTGCTGGCGGACCTGGACGAGCGTGGCATCGTGCGCATCGGCGCCGAGGTCCGTGACGGCGACATCCTGGTCGGCAAGGTCACCCCGAAGGGGGAGACGGAGCTGACCCCCGAGGAGCGGCTACTGCGGGCGATCTTCGGCGAAAAGGCCCGAGAGGTCCGCGACACCTCGCTGAAGGTGCCGCACGGCGAGTCCGGCAAGGTGATCGGCATCCGGGTGTTCTCCCGCGAGGACGATGACGAGCTTCCCGCCGGCGTCAACGAACTGGTCCGCGTCTACGTGGCCCAGAAGCGCAAGATCTCCGACGGCGACAAGCTGGCCGGGCGGCACGGCAACAAGGGCGTCATCGGCAAGATACTCGCGCAAGAGGACATGCCGTTCCTGCCGGACGGGACTCCGGTGGACATCATCCTCAACACCCACGGTGTGCCGCGACGGATGAACATCGGCCAGATCCTGGAGACCCACCTGGGGTGGTGCGCGCACAGCGGGTGGCAGATCGCGGGTACACCCGACTGGGCGGCCAACCTGCCCGAGGCGTTGCGCAGCGCCGAGCCGAACCAGATCGTGTCCACTCCGGTGTTCGACGGCGCCCAGGAGGCCGAACTGCAGGGACTGTTGTCATCGACATTGCCCAACCGTGACGGCGACGTGCTGGTCGACGGCGACGGCAAGGCGGTCCTCTTCGACGGCCGTAGCGGAGAGCCGTTCCCGTACCCGGTGACCGTTGGCTACATGTACATCATGAAGCTGCATCACCTGGTGGACGACAAGATCCACGCCCGCTCCACCGGCCCGTACTCGATGATCACCCAGCAGCCGCTGGGCGGTAAGGCGCAGTTCGGTGGCCAGCGGTTCGGCGAGATGGAGTGCTGGGCCATGCAGGCCTACGGCGCGGCGTACACGCTGCAGGAGTTGCTGACCATCAAGTCCGACGACACCGTCGGCCGGGTCAAGGTCTACGAGGCGATCGTCAAGGGCGAGAACATCCCCGAGCCGGGCATCCCCGAGTCGTTCAAGGTGCTGCTCAAGGAGCTGCAGTCGTTGTGCCTCAACGTGGAGGTGCTGTCGTCCGACGGCGCGGCGATCGAGCTGCGCGAAGGCGAGGACGAGGACCTGGAGCGTGCGGCGGCGAATCTCGGAATCAACTTGTCCCGCAACGAATCCGCCTCTGTCGAGGACTTGGCCTGAACCTTCTTGGAAGTAACTAAACCCGCAAGGGGAAAGGGAGTTACGTGCTAGACGTCAACTTCTTCGATGAACTCCGTATCGGCCTGGCCACCGCGGAGGACATCCGGCAGTGGTCCTACGGCGAGGTCAAGAAGCCGGAGACCATCAACTACCGCACGCTCAAGCCGGAGAAGGATGGCTTGTTCTGCGAGAAGATCTTCGGGCCGACTCGCGACTGGGAGTGCTACTGCGGCAAGTACAAGCGGGTGCGCTTCAAGGGCATCATCTGCGAGCGTTGCGGTGTCGAGGTGACCCGCGCCAAGGTGCGCCGGGAACGGATGGGCCACATCGAGTTGGCCGCACCCGTCACCCACATCTGGTACTTCAAGGGCGTGCCGTCGCGCCTGGGCTACCTGCTGGACCTGGCGCCCAAGGACCTCGAGAAGATCATCTACTTCGCCGCCTACGTAATCACCGCGGTCGATGACGAGATGCGGCACAACGAGCTGTCCACCCTCGAGGCCGAAATGATGGTGGAGCGCAAGGCCGTTGAGGACCAGCGTGACGCGGACCTGGAAGCGCGTGCCCAAAAGCTGGAGACCGACCTGGCCCAGCTGGAGGCCGAGGGCGCCAAGGCCGACGCCCGGCGCAAGGTTCGCGACGGCGGCGAGCGCGAGATGCGTCAGCTGCGCGACCGCGCCCAGCGCGAGCTGGACCGGCTGGAGGACATCTGGAACACCTTCACCAAGCTGGCGCCAAAGCAGCTGATCGTCGACGAGAACCTCTACCGCGAACTGCAGGACCGTTACGGCGAATACTTCACCGGCGCCATGGGTGCGGAGTCGATCCAGAAGCTCATCGAGAACTTCGACATCGACGCCGAAGCCGAGTCGCTGCGTGAGGTCATCCGAAGCGGCAAGGGGCAAAAGAAGCTTCGTGCCCTCAAGCGTCTGAAGGTGGTGGCGGCTTTCCAGCAGTCCGGCAACTCGCCGATGGGCATGGTCCTGGACGCCGTCCCGGTGATCCCGCCGGAGCTGCGTCCGATGGTGCAGCTCGACGGTGGCCGCTTTGCCACCAGCGACCTCAACGACCTCTACCGCCGGGTGATCAACCGCAACAACCGGCTCAAGCGGCTGATCGATCTCGGCGCGCCCGAGATCATCGTCAACAACGAGAAGCGGATGCTGCAGGAGTCGGTGGACGCGCTGTTCGACAACGGCCGCCGCGGCCGTCCGGTCACCGGGCCGGGCAACCGTCCGCTGAAGTCGCTGTCGGATCTGTTGAAGGGCAAGCAGGGCCGGTTCCGTCAGAACCTGCTCGGCAAGCGTGTCGACTACTCGGGCAGGTCCGTGATCGTGGTCGGTCCGCAGCTCAAGTTGCACCAGTGCGGTCTGCCCAAGCTGATGGCGTTGGAGTTGTTCAAGCCGTTCGTGATGAAGCGTCTGGTCGACCTCAACCACGCGCAGAACATCAAGAGCGCCAAGCGGATGGTGGAACGTCAGCGTCCCCAGGTGTGGGATGTGCTCGAGGAGGTCATCGCCGAGCACCCGGTGTTGCTGAACCGGGCGCCCACCCTGCACCGGCTGGGCATCCAGGCGTTCGAGCCGATGCTGATCGAGGGCAAGGCGATTCAACTGCACCCGCTGGTGTGTGAGGCGTTCAACGCCGACTTCGACGGTGACCAGATGGCCGTGCACCTGCCGTTGTCCGCCGAGGCCCAGGCCGAGGCACGCATCCTGATGCTGTCATCCAACAACATCCTGTCGCCGGCTTCGGGTCGCCCGTTGGCCATGCCGCGGCTGGACATGGTGACCGGGTTGTACTACTTGACCACCGAGGTCGACGGCGACACCGGCGAATACCAGCCGGCCGCAGCCGACCGTCCCGAGACGGGGGTGTACTCCTCGCCGGCCGAAGCCATCATGGCTGCCGACCGCGGTGTGCTCTCGGTGCGGGCCAAGATCAAGGTGCGGCTGACCCAGTTGCGTCCGTCCGCTGAGATCGAGTCCGAGCTGTTCGGGGCCAACGGCTGGCATCCGGGCGAGCCCTGGATTGCCGAGACGACGCTGGGCCGGGTGCTGTTCAACGAGCTGCTGCCGCCGGGCTATCCGTTCGTGAACAAGCAGATGCACAAGAAGGTTCAGGCCGCGATCATCAACGACCTGGCCGAGCGTTACCCGATGATCGTGGTGGCGCAGACCGTCGACAAGCTCAAGGACGCAGGGTTCTATTGGGCAACCCGAAGCGGTGTCACGGTCTCGATGGCCGACGTGCTGGTTCCACCCCGCAAGAAGGAGATCCTCGACCGCTACGAGGATCGCGCCGACAAGGTCGAAAAGCAGTTCCAGCGTGGTGCTTTGAACCACGACGAACGCAACGAGGCCTTGGTGGAGATCTGGAAGGAAGCCACCGACGAGGTGGGCCAGGCGCTGCGGGAGCACTATCCCAGCGACAATCCGATCATCACCATCGTCGACTCGGGTGCCACGGGTAACTTCACCCAGACCCGGACGCTGGCCGGGATGAAGGGTCTGGTGACCAACCCCAAGGGTGAGTTCATCCCGCGTCCGGTCAAGTCGTCGTTCCGTGAGGGCCTGACCGTGCTGGAGTACTTCATCAACACCCACGGTGCTCGAAAGGGCTTGGCCGACACCGCGTTGCGTACCGCCGACTCGGGCTACCTGACCCGTCGTCTGGTGGACGTGTCCCAGGATGTCATCGTGCGCGAGCACGACTGCGGCACCGAGCGCGGCATCGTGGTCGAGCTGGCCGAGCGTCAGCCCGACGGTGCGCTGATCCGCGACCCGTATATCGAAACCTCAGCCTACGCAAGGACTTTGGGTATCGACGCGGTCGACGAGGCGGGCAACGTGGTGGTCGCGCGCGGCGAGGATCTGGGTGATCCGGAGATCGATGCGTTGCTGGCCGCGGGGATCACGCAGGTGAAGGTGCGTTCGGTGCTGACCTGCACCACCGGCACCGGCGTGTGCGCGACGTGTTATGGGCGCTCGATGGCCACCGGCAAGCTGGTCGACATCGGTGAAGCGGTCGGTATTGTGGCCGCCCAGTCGATTGGTGAGCCGGGCACCCAGTTGACCATGCGTACCTTCCACCAGGGTGGTGTCGGTGAGGACATCACCGGCGGTCTGCCACGGGTGCAGGAGCTGTTCGAGGCCCGGGTGCCGCGCGGCAAGGCGCCGATCGCCGACGTCACCGGCCGGGTCCGGCTGGAAGACGGTGAGCGTTTCTACAAGATCACCATCGTGCCCGACGACGGCAGCGAGGAGGTCGTGTACGACAAGCTCTCCAAGCGGCAGCGGCTGCGGGTGTTCAAGCACGAGGACGGCTCGGAGCGGGTGCTTTCCGACGGCGACCACGTCGAGGTGGGCCAGCAGCTGATGGAAGGCTCGGCCGACCCGCACGAGGTGCTGCGGGTCCAGGGTCCCCGCGAGGTGCAGATCCACCTGGTCCGCGAGGTCCAGGAGGTGTACCGGGCGCAGGGTGTGTCGATCCACGACAAGCACATCGAGGTGATCGTGCGCCAGATGCTGCGCCGGGTCACCATCATCGACTCGGGCTCGACGGAGTTCCTGCCCGGCTCGTTGATCGATCGTGCCGAGTTCGAGGCGGAGAACCGCCGGGTGGTGGCCGAGGGCGGCGAGCCCGCCGCCGGCCGTCCGGTGCTGATGGGTATCACGAAGGCGTCGCTGGCCACCGACTCGTGGCTTTCTGCGGCGTCGTTCCAGGAGACCACCCGGGTGCTGACCGATGCGGCGATCAATTGCCGCAGCGACAAGCTCAACGGTCTGAAGGAGAACGTGATCATCGGCAAGCTGATCCCGGCCGGTACCGGTATCAACCGGTATCGCAACATCGCGGTGCAGCCCACCGAGGAGGCGCGCGCCGCGGCGTACACGATCCCGTCGTACGAGGATCAGTACTACAGCCCGGACTTCGGCCAGGCCACCGGGGCCGCGGTGCCGTTGGACGACTACGGCTACAGCGACTACCGGTAGACGCGCATAGAAGAAAGCCCCGGGCCTTGCCCGGGGCTTTCTTCTATGCCGAGTTTCTATGCCGAGCAGTCGCAGAATCGCACGTTGTGGGCTCGCGCAGGGCGATTCTCTGTCTGCTCGCCGCATTACACTGGGCCGGGTGCTGATAGGTTCCCATGTCCACTCGGACGATCCCCTGGCCGCCGCCCAGGCCGACGGCGCCGATGTGGTGCAATTCTTCCTCGGCAACCCGCAGAGCTGGAAGAAGCCCAAGCCGCGGGACGACGCCGAGACGCTGAAGGCGTCGACCATTCCGCTGTACGTCCACGCGCCGTATCTGATCAACGTCGCATCGGCCAACAACCGCATCCGCATCCCGTCGCGCAAGATCCTGCAGGACACCTGCGACGCGGCCGCGGCAATCAACGCGACGGCGGTGATCGTGCATGGCGGCCACGCCGACGACAACGACATGGAGGCCGGCTTCGAGCGGTGGGTCAAAGCGCTGGATTACCTCGAAACAGACGTGCCGGTGTACCTGGAAAACACCGCGGGCGGCGACCACGCGATGGCCCGCTATTTCGACACCATCGGCAGGCTGTGGGATCGTATCGGCGACAAGGGAATTGGCTTCTGCCTGGACACCTGCCACGCCTGGGCCGCGGGTGAGCAGCTGATCGACGCGGTCGACCGGATCAAGGCCTTGACCGGCCGCATCGACCTGGTGCACTGCAACGACTCGCGCGACGCCGCGGGCTCAGGCGCCGACCGGCACGCCAACATCGGCAACGGTCGCATCGATCCCGACCACCTCGTCGCGGTGGTGAAGGCCGCCGATGCCCCGGTGATCTGCGAAACCGCCGACGAGGGCCGCAAGGACGACATCGCGTTTCTGCGGGAAAAAGTCAACGGCTGATTTCACGGCTCATTTAATACTCGTTAAGCAAGTGTCGCGGGCCTACCGTTAACCTATGGTTCGCCGGTTGGTCACCCTGCTGGGCGTCGTGGGGATGCTCGTTGGCTGCGCCCACGCTCCGCCGCCGCCGCCCGCCGGCTTCGGAAGCGGCACCAGCTTCCACACCATCGACGTCGGCGGAGTCCAGCGCTCCTACCGGCTCTATAAGCCCGCGGGACTGCCCTCGTCGGCACCGCTGGTCGTTATGCTGCACGGTGGTTTCGGCAGCGCCCGGCAGGCTGAAAGATCTTACGACTGGGACGAATTGGCCGATTCGGAGAAGTTCGTCGTCGCCTACCCCGACGGTCTGAACAGAGCGTGGAACGCCAACGGCGGCGGCTGCTGCGGCCGGTCCGCACGCGAAGGCGTCGACGACGTCGCCTTTGTCAGCGCGGCGGTTGCCGACGTCGCCGCGAACGTGCCCGTCGACCCGGCCAGGATCTACGCCACCGGCATGAGCAACGGTGCCATCATGGCCTATACCCTGGCCTGCAACACCGGCATCTTCGCCGCGATCGGCCCGGTCTCGGGAACACAACTGGACCCGTGCCCCTCCCCGCATCCGGTGTCGGTCATGCATATCCACGGCACCGGGGATCCGCTTGTCCGCTACTTCGGCGGGCCGGGGGCCGGCTTCGCCCACATCGACGGGCCACCGGTCGAACAGCTGAATGCGTTCTGGCGCAATGTGGATCACTGTGCGCCCCCTGCCACCACGACCAGTGGCCGGATTACCACGTCGAACGCCGCGTGCGCGAACAACCGCAGCGTGGTGCTGGTTACCGTTGACGACGGCGGCCATGAGTGGCCATCGGTAGCCACCGAAATGCTGTGGAAGTTCTTCGCCGCCCATCCCCGCTGAGCAAGGCATTACACCTCTTGTACGGTTGTCGGGAAAATGTAATATGGGTGGCATGCCAGACACCCATGTCGTCACCAATCAAGTCCCGCCGCTGGAGAACCACAATCCCGCTACCTCTCCGATGCTTGTCGAAGCGCTGATCCGCGAGGGCGGGCAGTGGGGACTGGACGAGGTGAACGAGCTCGGGGCGATCTCCGGCGGCCACGAAGCCCAGCGTTGGGGTGAGCTGGCCGATCGCAACCGGCCCGTCCTGCACACCCACGACCGGGTCGGCCACCGCATCGACGAGGTCGAATACGACCCGGCTTACCACGAACTGATGCGCACCGCGATCGCGCACGGGCTGCACGCCGCCCCCTGGGCCGACGACCGGCCGGGTGCCCACGTCGTGCGCGCCGCAAAGATGTCGATCTGGAACGTCGAGCCCGGACACACCTGCCCGATCTCGATGACCTACGCCGTCGTGCCGGCGCTGCGCCACAACCCCGAGCTGGCCAGCGTTTACGAACCGCTGCTGACCAGCCGCGAGTACGATCCGGAGCTCAAGCTCGCCACCACGAAACGCGGTATCACCGCAGGCATGTCGATGACCGAGAAGCAGGGCGGCTCGGACGTGCGCGCCGGCACCACCGAGGCGAGCCCCAACGCCGATGGCACCTACAGCCTGACCGGCCACAAGTGGTTCACCTCCGCGCCGATGTGCGACATCTTCCTGGTGCTCGCGCAGGCCCCAAAGGGATTGTCCTGCTTCATGCTGCCGCGGATCCTGCCCGACGGCACCCGCAACCGGATGCTGCTGCAGCGCCTCAAGGACAAGCTCGGCAACCACGCCAACGCCTCGAGCGAGGTCGAATACGACGGCGCCATCGCGTGGCTGGTCGGCGAGGAGGGCCGCGGCGTCCCCACCATCATCGAAATGGTCAACCTCACCCGGCTGGACTGCACCTTGGGCAGCGCCACCAGCATGCGCACCGGTCTGACCCGTGCCATCCATCATGCGCAGCACCGAAAGGCGTTTGGCGCCTACCTCATTGACCAGCCGCTGATGCGCAACGTGCTGGCCGACCTGGCGGTCGAAGCCGAGGCCGCCACCATCGTCGCGATGCGGATGGCCGGGGCCACCGACAACGCGGCACGCGGCGACCACAAAGAGGCGCTGCTGCGCCGCATCGGCCTCGCGGCCAGCAAGTACTGGGTATGCAAACGCTCCACCCCGCACGCCGCCGAAGCGCTGGAATGCCTGGGCGGCAACGGCTACGTCGAGGACTCCGGCATGCCGCGGCTATACCGGGAGGCGCCGCTGATGGGCATCTGGGAGGGCTCGGGCAATGTCAGCGCGCTGGACACGTTGCGCGCCATGGCCACTCGGCCGGAATGCGTCGAGGTGCTGTTCGACGACCTGGCTACCAGCGCGGGCCAGGATGCCCGGTTGGACCGCCATGTCGAGCGGCTGCGGGAGCAGCTGGGGGATCTGGACACCATCCAGTACCGGGCCCGCAAGATCGCCGAGGACATCTGCCTGGCGCTGCAGGGATCGCTGCTGGTGCGCCACGGGCATCCGGCCGTCGCCGAGGCGTTCTTGGCCACCCGGCTCGGCGGCCAGTGGGGCGGGGCGTTCGGCACCCTGCCGACCGGACTGGATCTGGCGCCCATCCTCGAACGTGCTTTAGTCAAGGGATGACACACGCGATCCGGCCGGTCGATTTCGACAATCTGAAAACGATGACCTATGAGGTCACCGATCGGGTAGCACGGATCACGTTCAATCGGCCCGAGAAGGGCAACGCGATCGTCGCGGATACCCCGCTGGAACTCTCGGCGCTGGTGGAGCGCGCCGACCTCGATCCCAACGTGCACGTCATTCTGGTGTCCGGCCGCGGCCAGGGCTTCTGCGCCGGCTTCGACCTGTCCGCTTACGCGGATGGCACCGGCTCCGCGGGCGGCACCGGCGCATACCAGGGCACGGTGCTGGACGGTAAGACCCAGGCCGTCAACCACCTGCCCAACCAGCCGTGGGACCCGATGATCGACTACCAGATGATGAGCCGGTTCGTGCGCGGGTTCTCCAGCCTGATGCATGCCGACAAGCCGACGGTGGTCAAGATCCACGGCTACTGCGTGGCCGGTGGCACCGACATCGCGCTGCACGCCGATCAGGTGATCGCCGCCGCAGACGCCAAGATCGGCTACCCGCCCACCCGGGTCTGGGGTGTACCCGCGGCTGGCTTATGGGCACACCGCCTCGGCGACCAGCGTGCCAAACGCCTGCTGTTCACCGGCGATTGCATCACCGGCGCCCAAGCGGCCGAATGGGGTCTTGCGGTTGAGGCGCCGGATCCCAAAGACCTCGACGAGCGGACCGAGCGGCTGGTGCAGCGCATCGCCGCGCTGCCGGTCAATCAGCTGGTCATGATCAAGCTGGCGCTCAATTCGGCTCTGCTGCAACAGGGTGTGGCCACCAGCAGGATGGTCAGCACGGTGTTCGACGGCATTGCCCGGCACACGCCCGAGGGACACGCCTTCGTCGCCGACGCGGTCGAGTACGGCTTTCGGGATGCGGTCAAGCACCGCGACGAGCCGTTCGGCGACTATGGCCGGAAAGCGTCCGGAGTGTAGCTTCATGCCGAAATCGCTGGCGCGCATGACCGCCCGGTCCGTGGTGCTCAGCGTGCTGCTCGGCGCGCATCCCGCGTGGGCCAGCGCCAGCGAATTAGTCAGGCTTACAGCCGATTTCGGTATCAAGGAAACGGCGTTGCGGGTGGCCCTGACCCGCATGGTCAGCGCCGGTGATCTGGTCCGGTCCGCCGACGGTTATCGGCTTTCGGATCGGTTGCTGGCCCGGCAGCGGCGCCAGGACGAGGCCATGCGTCCGCCGGTGCGGGCCTGGCACGGCTACTGGCACATGATCGTCGTCACCAGTGTCGGCGATGACGCACGCACCCGCGCCGCATTGCGAAACACGCTGCAGGACAAGCGGTTCAGTGAACTGCGTGAAGGGGTGTGGCTACGTCCCGACAATCTCGGCCTGGAACTGCCCCCCGATATTCAGGCCCGGGTACGGGTGTTCAGAACCCACGACGACGCGCCCGCCGAGCTGGCCGCGCGACTATGGGACCTAGCCGAGTGGGCCGACGCCGGACAGCAATTGCTGGAGGAGATCTCCCAAGCCACAGACATTCCCGGTCGCTTCGTGGTGGCCGCCGCCATGGTCCGTCATCTGCTCACCGACCCGATGCTGCCCGCCGAACTGCTGCCAGCTCACTGGCCGGGTGCTCCGCTGCGCGCGGCATACCACGACTTCGCCATCGAGCTGGCGAAACGCCTTGACCCATCCCAACTCCTGGAGGCGACATGAGCGATCTGGTGCAAGTGGAGCACACCGGTCCGGTGACCACGGTGATCATCAACCGGCCGGCGGCACGCAACGCAGTCAACGGGCCGACGGCCGCCGCGCTCTACTCGGCGTTCGAGCAGTTCGACCGTGACGACGCGGCTGCGGTGGCGGTGTTGTGCGGCAACGGCGGAACCTTTTGCGCCGGAGCCGATTTGAAGGCCTTCGGCACAGCGGAGGCCAATGCCGTACACCGCACCGGCCCGGGCCCGATGGGCCCGTCGCGAATGGTGCTGTCCAAACCGGTGATCGCCGCTGTCAGTGGCTACGCCGTAGCCGGTGGTCTGGAATTGGCGTTGTGGTGCGACCTGCGGGTGGCCGAGGAGGACGCCGTGTTCGGGGTGTTCTGCCGCCGCTGGGGCGTACCGCTGATCGACGGCGGCACGGTACGGCTGCCGCGGCTGATCGGGCACAGCCGGGCGATGGACATGATCCTTACCGGCCGGGCGGTGGCGGCCGATGAGGCGCTGGCGATGGGACTGACCAATCGGGTGGTGCCCAAAGGGCAGGCAAGGCAGGCGGCCGAGGCGTTGGCGGCCGAATTGGCCGCCCTGCCTCAGCAGTGTCTGCGGTCGGATCGGTTGTCGGCGCTGCACCAATGGGGACTGCCGGAGTCGGCGGCGCTCGACCTGGAATTCGCCAGCATCTCCCGGGTGGCGGCAGAGGCCTCGACGGGGGCCGCACGCTTCGCGGGAGGTGCCGGCCGCCACGGCGCGCCGGCGTGACCTGTCGGCCGGTCAGCCGCCCTTGTTGATGGTGTTGCCCGACCCGATGTTGTCGACTTGCGGGTCACCATTCTTGTAGGTGATGGAGTTGTTGAGTCCCAGCACGCTCAGGTGCTGGTCGATCTTGTCGAAGGTGATCTTGTTGTTGGTGCCGCCAATGGTCACCGTCGAGCAGGTGCCGTTGACGGTAAGGGTGTTTTCCGAGCCGGCGACATTCAGTGACTTGCCGTCGGCGCAGTCCAGGGTGGCGGTCGTCCCGATCGATCCGTAGTTCAGCATGTTGCCGATCTCGATCGACGCGGTCGTGGGGGGCCCGGCTGACGTGGACGGCGCCGCCGTTCCGCTACTCGGCGCGGTTGTGGGCTTTGCGGAGCTGCTGGTGGCCGGCGGGGGATTGGCGGTCGAACTGCAGCCGACCAGTCCGGCGGCCGTTGCACCAAAGGCCAGTGTCAGAGCGATCGCAGACAGCCGCGAGGTGGGGACATGAACGCGCATAGGCTCCTCGATTCCTTAAGGGCCCACTCGCTGGAGCCGATTGACCATACCCAGTTCGCGGCCGCGATCCCAGATGAACGGATCGCCGTTCTTGAAGAACACCGTCTGATCCCAACCGTAGACGGTGATGTCGTTGATCACCGTGTCGGCAACGACGGTGTTGGACGAGCCCATTACCGTCACCGCCCAGCACGTTCCCTTCGCGGTGATGATATTGGCGGTGCCGTTGACCAACAGGGTGGAATCGTTGCAATCCAAAACCTGCTCGAGGCCCTCGCCGGTGATATGGGTGTCGCCGTTTTTTGCGTGCGCGGCCGGCGGTAGCGCGAGTGACGTGACTGCGGTGGTGACGATGGTGACGACGCAGCTGGCCAGTGACGCGGCGGCGGTTGTCCATCTCACTGCGGGCCCCCCTCCGTTGGCGCGTGATCGGTGCTCGATCGAGGTGTGCACCTAGCCTAGGTGTAGTGCCCTGCCCGACGACAGCGTTGACGGCATTTGGTTGACACCCCGCCGCGCCCGCATCTGACGCGGTCGATCGACGGTCGAGTCAACTAGAGTCATTAGTTGACCCACCGTTGACCTCCCACAACCGCAGCGGCGATGACTCACTGTCATTCGCACGTCGAACAATTATAAGGACGATCCTCATGGCAGCTTCGCCGGAACCGCCCTCAACGGCTGGTCGCCAGCGCGCTGTGAAAGCCGCGGCGCGGCCGGCCAAGTTGAGCCGCGATTCCATCGTCGAGGGTGCCCTGAACTTTCTGGACCGGGAGGGCTGGGATTCGCTGACCATCAACGCGTTGGCGACCCAACTGGGGACCAAGGGGCCGTCGCTGTACAACCACGTGGACAGCCTCGAGGACCTGCGCCGCGCGGTGCGGGTTCGGGTGATCGACGACATCATCATGATGCTGAACCGGGTCGGCGAGGGGCGCTCCCGCGATGACGCGGTATTGGTGATGGCCGGTGCCTACCGCAGCTATGCCCACCACCATCCGGGTCGGTACTCGGCATTCACCCGGATGCCGTTGGGCGGGGACGATCCCGACTACGCCGCGGCGACCAGAAGTGCTGCCGCGCCGGTGATCGCCGTGCTGTCCTCCTACGGCCTGGAAGGCGAAGAGGCCTTCTACGCGGCGCTGGAGTTCTGGTCGGCACTACACGGGTTTGTGCTGCTGGAAATGACTGGCGTGATGGATGAGATCGATACCGACGCGGTGTTCTCCGACATGGTGTTGCGCCTGGCGGCGGGGATGGAAAAGCGCACCGCGGAGCCCGGCGCCAAGCAGGCCTAACGCTGATCGGGGACGCCCGGGTAACGGATCTCCGCTTGGTTTGGGCACCACTTTGACCTGCCTGACCGGCGAGCGGTATTGTGGTTGCTCGTGCCTGGCGGCCTACAGCGCCCGACTTGAGGGCGTGGATGCCGGGCCAATTCGCATGTCCATGATTTCGCCGAGATGTCATGTACGAGGCGGGTTGAGTTCGGAGCCCAACCGCATGCGACACACCCGGCAGCGGGGTACGGCGTTTATACGGCGTTGGTTCCGAGGCAGGGCATAACTGCAGTACAAGGACTTGTAACAATACGGGGACCGGAGCCGGACCCTCAGACAGCGACACAGAAAGCCGGTAGATGCCAACCATTCAGCAGCTGGTCCGCAAGGGTCGTCGGGACAAGATCGCCAAGGTCAAGACCGCGGCCCTCAAGGGCAGCCCGCAGCGCCGTGGCGTGTGCACCCGGGTGTACACCACCACTCCGAAGAAGCCGAACTCGGCGCTTCGCAAGGTCGCGCGGGTGAAGCTGACGAGTCAGGTTGAGGTCACGGCGTACATCCCCGGCGAGGGCCACAACCTGCAGGAGCACTCGATGGTGCTGGTGCGAGGCGGCCGGGTGAAGGACCTGCCCGGTGTTCGGTACAAAATCATCCGCGGTTCGCTCGACACCCAGGGAGTGAAGAACCGCAAGCAGGCTCGCAGCCGTTACGGCGCCAAGAAGGAGAAGAGCTGATGCCGCGCAAGGGGCCGGCGCCTAAGCGTCCGTTGGTCAACGACCCGGTGTACGGGTCGCAGCTGGTCACCCAACTGGTGAACAAGGTTCTGCTGAAGGGGAAGAAATCGCTGGCCGAGCGCATTGTTTATGGTGCGCTCGAGCACGCCCGCGACAAAACCGGCACCGATCCCGTGATCACCCTCAAGCGCGCTCTGGACAACGTGAAACCGGCCTTGGAGGTTCGCAGCCGCCGCGTGGGTGGTGCGACCTACCAGGTGCCTGTCGAAGTGCGCCCGGACCGGTCGACCACGCTCGCGCTGCGCTGGCTCGTCGGCTACTCGCGGCAACGCCGGGAGAAGACGATGATCGAACGGTTGGCAAACGAGATTCTGGATGCCAGCAACGGCCTTGGGGCTTCTGTCAAGAGGCGTGAGGACACCCACAAGATGGCCGAGGCGAACCGCGCCTTTGCGCATTACCGCTGGTGAAAGCCGCCGGCGAACAGCAGCCGGGCGCACCTGACAGCGAACTGACTTAGCAACCGAAAGAGTGGGAAGACTTCTGTGGCACAGAAGGACGTGCTAACTGACCTGAGCAGGGTCCGCAACTTCGGCATCATGGCACACATCGATGCCGGCAAAACGACGACGACCGAACGCATCCTGTACTACACCGGCATCAACTACAAGATCGGCGAGGTGCACGACGGCGCCGCGACGATGGACTGGATGGAGCAGGAGCAGGAGCGCGGCATCACCATCACCTCTGCTGCGACGACGACGTTCTGGAAAGACAACCAGCTCAACATCATTGACACGCCGGGGCACGTCGACTTCACCGTCGAGGTGGAGCGCAACCTGCGGGTGCTCGACGGGGCCGTCGCCGTTTTCGACGGGAAGGAGGGCGTCGAGCCGCAGTCCGAGCAGGTCTGGCGCCAAGCCGACAAATACGACGTCCCGCGCATCTGCTTCGTCAATAAGATGGACAAGATCGGTGCCGACTTCTACTTCTCGGTGCGCACCATGGAGGAGCGGCTGGGGGCCAACGCCGTGCCGATCCAGTTGCCCATCGGCTCCGAGGCGGACTTCGAAGGCGTCGTCGACCTGGTCGAGATGAACGCCAAGGTATGGCGCGGCGAGACCAAGCTGGGCGAGACCTACGACACCATCGAAATCCCGGCCGAACTGCAGGAAAAGGCCGAGGAATACCGCACCAAGCTAATCGAGACGGTCGCCGAGACCGACGAGGAATTGCTGGAGAAGTACCTCGGCGGCGAGGAGCTCACCGTCGCGGAGATCAAGGCCGGGATCCGCAAGCTGACGATCGCCAGTGAGATCTACCCGGTGCTGTGCGGCAGCGCCTTCAAGAATAAGGGCGTGCAGCCGATGCTCGACGCCGTGGTGGATTACCTGCCGTCGCCGCTGGATGTGCCGCCGGCAATCGGCCACCCGCCCGGCAAGGAGGACGAAGAGGTCGTCCGCAACGCGACCACCGACGAGCCGTTCGCCGCGCTGGCGTTCAAGATCGCCACTCACCCGTTCTTCGGCAAGTTGACCTACATCCGGGTGTACTCGGGCACCGTCGAGTCCGGCAGCCAGGTCATCAACGCCACCAAGGGCAAAAAGGAGCGGCTGGGCAAGCTGTTCCAGATGCATTCCAACAAGGAGAACCCTGTCGAGCGGGCCAGCGCCGGCCACATCTACGCGGTCATCGGCCTGAAGGACACCACGACCGGTGACACGCTGGCCGACCCGAACAACCAGATCGTGCTCGAGTCGATGACCTTCCCCGACCCGGTGATCGAGGTGGCCATCGAACCCAAGACCAAGAGCGACCAGGAGAAGCTGAGCCTGTCGATCCAGAAGCTCGCCGAGGAGGACCCCACCTTCAAGGTCCATCTGGATCAAGAAACCGGCCAGACCGTGATCGGTGGCATGGGCGAGCTGCACCTGGACATCCTGGTGGACCGGATGCGCCGGGAGTTCAAGGTCGAGGCCAATGTCGGCAAGCCGCAGGTGGCCTACAAGGAGACCATTCGCCGCGTGGTGGACACCGTCGAGTACACCCACAAGAAGCAGACGGGCGGCTCCGGCCAGTTCGCCAAGGTGATCATCAAACTGGAGCCATTCACCGGCGAAGACGGTGCGACCTACGAGTTCGAGAACAAGGTCACCGGTGGCCGCATCCCGCGCGAGTACATCCCGTCGGTCGACGCCGGGGCCCAGGACGCCATGCAATACGGCGTGCTGGCCGGCTACCCGCTGGTGAATTTGAAGGTCACCTTGCTCGACGGCGCCTTCCACGAGGTCGACTCCTCGGAAATGGCATTCAAGATCGCCGGTTCCCAGGCGCTGAAAAAGGCGGCGGCACAGGCCCAGCCGGTCATCCTGGAGCCGATCATGGCCGTCGAGGTCACCACGCCCGAAACGTATATGGGCGATGTGATCGGCGACTTGAACTCCCGCCGTGGTCAGATTCAGGCCATGGAGGAGCGGGGCGGTTCGCGCGTCGTGAAGGCGCACGTGCCGCTGTCGGAGATGTTCGGCTACGTCGGCGACCTGCGGTCCAAGACTCAAGGCCGGGCGAACTACTCGATGGTGTTCGATTCCTACGCCGAAGTGCCGGCTCAGGTGTCGAAGGAGATCATCGCGAAGGCGACGGGCGAGTAGGCGGCGTGAGGTGACGGCGAGTGATTTGCGCGTAAGCTAGCCCGGTCAACACCGCGGCATAACTGAAAACATCAACACTGCTTTTATAAGCACCAACAGTCCAGGAGGACACAACAGTGGCGAAGGCGAAGTTCCAGCGGACCAAGCCCCACGTCAACATCGGGACCATCGGTCACGTTGACCACGGCAAGACCACCCTGACCGCGGCTATCACCAAGGTCCTGCACGACAAGTTCCCGGACCTGAACGAGTCGAAGGCGTTCGACCAGATCGACAACGCGCCCGAGGAGCGTCAGCGCGGTATCACCATCAACATTGCGCACGTGGAGTACCAGACCGAGAAGCGGCACTACGCACACGTCGACGCGCCGGGCCACGCCGACTACATCAAGAATATGATCACCGGCGCCGCCCAGATGGACGGCGCGATCCTGGTGGTCGCCGCCACGGACGGCCCGATGCCGCAGACCCGTGAGCACGTGCTGCTCGCGCGTCAGGTGGGTGTGCCCTACATCCTGGTCGCGCTGAACAAGGCCGACGCGGTCGACGACGAGGAGCTGCTCGAGCTCGTCGAGATGGAGGTCCGCGAGCTGCTGGCCGCCCAGGAGTTCGACGAGGACGCCCCGGTAGTGCGGGTTTCGGCACTGAAGGCTCTCGAGGGCGACCCCAAGTGGGTGGAGTCGGTGGAGCAGCTGATGGATGCGGTCGACGAGTCGATCCCCGACCCGGTCCGTGAGACCGACAAGCCGTTCCTGATGCCCGTCGAGGACGTCTTCACCATCACCGGCCGCGGCACCGTCGTCACCGGTCGTGTGGAGCGCGGCGTGGTCAACGTCAACGAGGAAGTCGAGATCGTCGGCATCCGCCCGACGACCACCAAGACCACCGTCACCGGTGTGGAGATGTTCCGCAAGCTGCTCGACCAGGGGCAGGCCGGTGACAACGTCGGGCTGTTGCTGCGTGGCGTCAAGCGTGAGGACGTCGAGCGCGGCCAGGTCGTCATCAAGCCCGGCACCACCACCCCGCACACCGAGTTCGAGGGTCAGGTCTACATCCTGTCCAAGGACGAGGGCGGCCGGCACACGCCGTTCTTCAACAACTACCGTCCGCAGTTCTACTTCCGCACCACCGACGTGACCGGTGTGGTGACCCTGCCGGAGGGCACCGAGATGGTGATGCCCGGTGACAACACCAACATCGCCGTCAAGCTGATCCAGCCCGTGGCCATGGACGAAGGTCTTCGGTTCGCGATCCGTGAAGGCGGCCGTACCGTCGGCGCCGGCCGGGTCACCAAGATCATCAAGTAGCGCTAACCGGTTCATCACCAGGCCCGGATTGCCGATCATGGCAATCCGGGCCTGGTGCTTGGTGCCCTCGGCAACCGACCGGGCCAGCGGCACAGTATGTGATCGGTAGCCGAGTGTGCGCGCTAATCTGACACGACCTAACCGTGAAGCGAGGAGCAGGCACATGCTGGCGCGCTATATCAAGATGCAGTTGTTGGTGCTGTTGTGCGGCGGTCTGGTCGGGCCGATCTTTCTGATCGTCTATTTCACGCTGGGCGTGGGCAGCCTGCTGTCGTGGATGTTCTATGTCGGTCTGCTGATCACCGTGGCGGATGTGCTGATCGCGCTGGCATTGACCAACTGGGGCGCCAAGACGGCGGCCAAGACGGCCGAACTCGAGCAGCACGGGGTGTTGGTGCTCGCGCAAATCACCGGTCTCACCGAAACCGGGACCAGGATCAACGACCAACCGGTGGTCAAGGTGCACCTGCATATCGCCGGACCCGGCATCGTGCCGTTCGACAGCGAAGACCGGGTGATCGCCAGCGTGACCCGGCTGGGCAACCTGACCGCGCGCAAGCTGGTCGTCCTGGTCGATCCGACTACCCAGCAATACCTGATCGACTGGGAGCGCAGCTCTCTGGTCAACGGCCTGCTCCCGGCGCAGTTCACCCTGGCCGAGGACAACAAGACCTACGACTTGAGCGGTCAGGCCGGCCCGTTGATGGAGATCCTGCAGATCCTGAAGGCCAATGGCATTCCACTCAACCGAATGGTCGACATCCGGTCGAATCCGGCGTTGCGTCAGCAAGTCCAAGCGGTGGTGCGGCGGGCGGTCGCGCAGCAGGCGCCGGCATCCCAGCCGGCCGCCTCGCAAGCGTCGATCGCCGAGCGATTGCAGGAGCTGGAGTCATTGCGGGCCAGCGGAGTGGTGAACGATCAGGAGTATGCCAGCCGGCGGGCTCAGATCATCGCCGAGATCTGAGCGGGCTAGTCGCCGGGCTCGTTGGATCCGGTAGCGGCGATCCGAGCGGCCGTCCACGCGCTCGGGGGTGGGGCTTTCGCTAGGTGCGTACGGCGCCCTGCCGGCCCCGGCGCGGACCGTGGAGCCGGGTGTTAGAACACGTTCCAATTCCGCTGCTAGCCTGACAGCGGCGGAAGGGGTACACGTGGCTGGATCACTACAGGGACGGGTCGCATTCGTCACCGGAGCTGCCCGCGCTCAGGGACGGTCGCACGCGGTGCGGCTGGCCCGGGAGGGCGCCGACATCATCGCGCTGGACATCTGTGCGCCGGCGTCGGACTGTCTCACCTACCCCGCGGCCACACCGGAGGACCTCAACGAAACCGTTCGCGCGGTGGAGGCCGAGGGCCGCAAGGTGCTGGCGCGCGAGGCGGATGTCCGCGATGGCGCGGCACTACGGCAGCTGGTCGCCGACGGGCTCGAGGCTTTCGGCCGGCTGGACATCCTGGTGGCCAATGCCGGGGTGCTGGGCTGGGGGCGGCTCTGGGAACTCACCGATGAGCAGTGGGACACCGTCGTCGGGGTCAATCTCACCGGCACCTGGCAGACGCTGCGCGCCGCGGTGCCCGCCATCATCGAGGCGGGCAACGGCGGGTCGATCGTGGTGGTCAGCTCTGCGGCGGGGCTGAAGGCCACACCGGGTAACGGACACTACGCGGCGAGCAAGCACGGGTTGGTTGCGTTGACCAACACGCTGGCGCTCGAGCTCGGCGAATTCGGTATCCGGGTCAACTCCATCCACCCGTATTCGGTCCGCAGCCCGATGATCGAGCCGGAAGCGATGATGCAGATATTCGCCGAGCACCCCGGCTATGTGCACAGCTTCCCGCCAATGCCGTTGCAGCCCAAGGGATTCATGACCCCCGATGAGGTCTCCGACGTGGTCGTGTGGTTGGCCGGCGACGGCTCGGGCACCCTGACCGGAACGCAGATACCCGTCGACAAGGGCGCCTTGAAGTATTGACGCGCGATCGTGTATGAACTGCAGGTGACCAGTAGCGAAGGCGTCAACGAAGTTGACACGCACCCGGAATCGGGGCCTGACTCCGGTGCTGATAACGGGATCGTGATCGTCGGTGGGGGACTGGCCGCGGCCCGGACCGCCGAGCAACTGCGCCGGGCCGGCTACGCGGGTCGCCTCACCATCGTCAGCGACGAGGTCCACCTCCCCTACGACCGGCCGCCCCTGTCCAAGGAGGTGCTGCGCAAGGAGGTCGACGATGTCGCCCTCAAACCGCGTGAGTGGTACGACGAGAAGGACATCACGCTTCGGTTGGGGTCGGCGGCCACCGGCCTCGACACCGTCGCGCAGACACTCACTTTGGCCGACGGAACCATGTTGCGCTACGACGAGCTCGTCATCGCGACCGGCCTGGTGCCGCGGCGCATTCCGACGTTCCCGGACATCGAGGGCATTCGGGTGCTGCGGTCGTACGACGAGTGCATGGCGTTGCGCGCCCACGCGTCGGCCGCCACCCGCGCCGTCGTCGTCGGGGCGGGTTTCATCGGCTGCGAGGTGGCGGCCAGCCTGCGCGGGCTGGGTGTGGCGGTGGTGCTGGTCGAGCCGCAGCCGACGCCGCTGGCATCGGTGCTTGGCGAGCAGATCGGTCAGCTGGTCGCCCGCCTGCATCGGGACGAGGGCGTCGACGTGCGCACCGGCATCGGCGTGGCCGAGGTCCGCGGGGCGGGCCATGTCGACACGGTGGTCCTGACCGACGGTACCGAACTACCGGCCGACCTGGTTGTCGTCGGCATCGGGTCGCATCCGGCGACCGGCTGGCTTGACGGTACCGGCGTCAAGGTCGACAACGGCGTGATCTGTGACGCAGCCGGACGCACCAGTGCGCCCAACGTATGGGCGCTGGGTGATGTCGCCTCCTGGCGCGATCCGATGGGACACCAAGTGCGCGTGGAACATTGGAGCAATGTTGCCGACCAGGCCCGGGTGGTGGTGCCGGCGATGCTGGGCCGTGACGTACCGTCCAACGTGGTCGTTCCCTATTTCTGGAGCGACCAGTATGACGTCAAGATTCAGTGCCTGGGTGAGCCGCACGCCACCGATATCGTCCATCTCGTCGAGGACGACGGCCGAAGGTTCCTGGCCTACTACGAGCGCGATGGTGTGCTGGTCGGTGTCGTGGGTGGCGCGATGCCGGGCAAGGTCATGAAGGTGCGCTCCAAGATCGCCGCCGGCGCGCCCATCTCCGAAGTGCTGGAATCACCGGATGCCGGTTGAGCCTCATTGAGCGAGGGTCTGACGGGGTCCGCGTGGCCGTTGCCAGTTCTGCCGCGGCGGTCGACGGACGCGTAGCAGGGCCCGGATGCAGAAGGCGCCGTAGTTGCTGCCGCACACCACTACCGGCGTCGCGCTCATAACAGCGTGGGGTGATGCTGGGCCGGGCCGGCGGCGAGCTCGCGTTCGGGCACGCTCAGCCGACCTCGTGCACGGGGTTCTCATCGGTGACGCGGCCGAGGACAACGACAGGTCGGGCGCCACGACTTTCACGAGCGACACCGATCCGCCGATCGGCGGACAGCCGGCGATGCGGGTGCGACAACTACTGACAAGAACTACTGCCAGGTCACCGGTGGCCCGTGCGGATGACATTCGCCCAGGACCCGCGTCCGCCCGTCAGGCCAACTGGCGGCGCGGACCAGGAACTTCAGCGGACTACCGGGTCCGTTGCGCGCCGGCTCGAGCGTCAGGTGCGCGAAGGGGGTGCGTGCGCCGGCTTGCGCGCCCAGGTGCTCGACCGCGGCGCGGATCGCGGACCGCTCGTCGGTGGACAGGTACTGCCAGGTGATCGAATGCCATAGCACCGTCAGCGCACCGTCGGCCAGAGCCAGGGCGGCGACCGCCTCGGCCGCGGTCTGACGTTGCAGTTCCGCCGGAACCTTGCGGGCGACCTCGATGGCGCCGCGCAGCCGCTTCAAACGGGCGTGCTGGTCGGGCCAGACGTAGCTCAACACGGTCAATTCGCCGTCGGCGCCGGTCACATCGATGGGCGCGATGTCGTACCCGTGGCGCTCCGCGATGCGCACCGCAGCGGGCGGCGGCAACCGACCGTGCCACGCATCGGCGATCGTCACCGGCGTCTCGGCCGGTCCCCACTGGCCGCGGTCGTAGCGGTAGCGGTACCGGTCTGCCCGCAGATTCAGGCCGGCACTGGCACCGATCTCGAAAAGCCTTATCGGCAACCCGAATTCGTGGTTGACGTGCAGCAGGCCGCCGATCAGCGCGGCGGATCGGCCGACCTCGTTGGTTTGTGGTGGTTGGTCCAGGGCCGCCCGCAACACATCGCTGCGATCAACCGCGACGCGCACGATGGCGGGCCAGGCGGCCGCGGCGTCCCAGCTGCCGCCGGTGCTCGGATACCAGCTGCGCAACGTCGGCGCCCGGCCGTCCAGCACCAACCGGTGCAGGCCGCCGAGTAGCCGCAGCGGCACCGCGTGGCGCGCTGGGTCGTCCTCGTGACCGGCAAGGATGGTCGCGAAGACGCCGCCCGCTTCGACGTCGGCGGCCACCAGCTCGAACAGCTCGCCGTACATCGGTGAGCCGGAGCCGGCGCAGAACCGTCCCTGCGATCGCAGGGTATGCGGCAAGTGCTCACCACTCGCGGGGCCGCTCATCCGAGCCGGTCCAATCCGGCGCCGACGACGTCGAAGGCATTGCCGAGCGCCTCGGGTAGCGAGACGGATTCGTCAGCCAGCCAGTTTTCGTAGGCGCTCAAAGCGACCCCGAGCATCGTCCAGGCGATGGTCTGAGGCAATAGGTCGGTGGCCTTGCCGCCGAGCCTGCGGGCCACGAACCCGGCGATCACCGCTCGCCAGCCGGCATACATCGTCATCGAATACGCTTGCAGCTCAGCGGTTTCCAGAATGATGCGCATACGCTGGCGGTGCCGGACGGTCTCGGATTCGTCGAAGGTGTTGAACGCCAGCAGCGCCGCACGCAACGCCGCGCCCAGTCGGACCCGCGGATCGATGTTGTCGAGCAGCTGCTGTAGCTGCGCGAGGTGGGCGTCGAAGTCACCCCACGGAATCGCGTTCTTGGATACGTAGTAGCGAAACAGGGTGCGCCGGGCGATGCCGGCCGCCTGTGCGACGTCGTCGACGCTGACCTCGGCGAAGCCGCGGGCCGCGAACAACTCGATGGCAACGTCGGTGATGTGGTGCTTGGTCGTCGAGCGGCGTCGGCCCACCCGCGACTGGTGCAGCATCAGACCCGCCCTTTCATTTCGGCACTCGATGCCATATTCTGGCGATCAGTGTGACCAGTACCACCTCACATTGTCGAGGCCCAGGACGACCCAGGACGAAAGGCATCCACGTGGACCACGAGACTGACACCGACGTCGAGCTCGTCACCGAGACCCTGGTTGAAGAGGTTTCCATTGACGGCATGTGCGGGGTCTACTGACCCGGTGCCGGCAGTGCCCGACGACTTCGACCCGGATCGCGGCTGGCGGCTGCATCCGCGGGTGGCGGTTCGGCCCGAGCCCTTCGGCGCGCTGCTGTATCACTTCGGCACCCGCAAGCTGTCGTTTCTGAAGAATCGCACCATCCTGACGGTGGTGCAGTCGCTGGCCGATTATCCCGACGTGCGCTCCGCCTGCCGGGGCGCCGGTGTGGCGGATTCCGGGCAGGGTCCCTATCTGCATGCGCTGGGTGTGCTGGCCGCTTCGGCGATGCTGGTTCCGCGGGAGGGCCCGTGACGGTGCCCCGGCTCATCGAGCAGTTCGAACACGGGCTGGACGCCCCGATTTGTCTGACGTGGGAGCTGACCTACGCCTGCAACCTGGCGTGTGTGCACTGCCTTTCGTCGTCCGGCCGACGTGATCCGCGCGAGCTGTCCACGCGCCAGTGCAAGGACATCATCGACGAGCTGGAACGCATGCAGGTGTTCTACGTGAACATCGGCGGTGGTGAACCCACGGTGCGTCCCGACTTCTGGGAGCTGGTGGACTACGCGACCGCGCACCGCGTCGGCGTGAAGTTCTCCACCAACGGCGTGCGGATCACCCCCGAGGTGGCAGCGCGGTTGGCGGCCAGCGACTACGTGGACGTCCAGATATCTCTCGACGGCGCGACCGCCGAGGTCAACGACGCGGTCCGGGGCACCGGGTCGTATGCGATGGCGGTGCGCGCCCTGGAGAACCTGGCCGCAGCCGGATTCGGCAAGACCGGAGCCCCCAAGATCTCGGTGGTGGTCACTCGTCACAACGTTGGCCAGCTCGATGAATTCGCTGCCCTGGCAAGCGGTTACGGTGCCACCCTGCGGATCACCCGACTGCGTCCGTCGGGGCGGGGCGCCGATGTCTGGGAGGACCTGCACCCCACCGCCGATCAGCAGGTGCAGCTCTACGACTGGCTGGTGCTCAACGGCGAGCGGGTGCTCACCGGTGATTCCTTCTTCCACCTTTCCCCACTGGGCGAATCCGGGGCGCTGGCCGGGCTCAACATGTGCGGCGCCGGTCGGGTGGTCTGCCTGATCGACCCGGTGGGCGACGTGTATGCCTGCCCGTTCGCCATCCATGACCGCTTCCTCGCCGGAAACGTGTTGTCCGACTCCGGTTTTGGAACTGGCTTCGACAACATTTGGAAGAACGCTCCGTTATTTCGTGAATTGCGGTCGCCGCAGTCCGCGGGCGCCTGCGGCAGCTGCGGGCACTACGACAGCTGCCGGGGCGGCTGCATGGCGGCCAAGTTCTTCACCGGCCTGCCGCTGGACGGGCCGGATCCCGAATGCGTCCAAGGACACGGAATGCCGGCCCTGGCCCGGCAGCGCGAGGCGCCGCGCCCGCGCGTCGACCATTCGCGAAAGACGAGTCGACCCGTACCCCTGACACTGAACGTCAGACCGCCGGCCCGGCTCTGCGACGAAAGCCCGCTGTAGTCATGGCCGATGCCTGGTTCGAAACGGTGGCCATCGCCCAGCAACGCGCAAAATGGCGATTGCCCAAGTCCGTGTACTCGTCGCTGATCGCGGCAAGCGAAAACGGCATCACGGTCGCCGACAATGTCGCGGCATTCGCTGAACTCGGCTTCGCGCCACACGTCATCGGCGCGACGGAAAAGCGTGACTTGGCCACGACCGTGATGGGCCAAGACATTTCGCTGCCGGTGATCATTTCGCCGACCGGTGTGCAGGCGGTCGATCCCGACGGCGAGGTGGCCGTCGCCCGGGCGGCGGCGGCCCGGGGCACCGCGATGGGCTTGTCCTCGTTTGCCAGCAAGCCGATCGAAGAGGTCGTCGCCGCCAATCCCAAGATCTTCTTCCAGATCTACTGGCTCGGCGGCCGCGACGCCATCGCCGAGCGTGTCGACCGGGCGCGGCGGGCCGGGGCGGTGGGGTTGATCGTCACCACCGACTGGTCGTTCTCGCATGGGCGGGACTGGGGTAGCCCCAAGATCCCCGAAGAGATGAGCTTGTGGTCGGTGGTGCAGCGGTTCCCGGAGGCGATCGTCCGGCCGCGCTGGTTGTGGAAGTTCGGCAAAACGCTGCGCCCACCGGATCTGCGGGTGCCCAATCAGGGCCGCCGCGGCGAACCCGGGCCGACGTTCTTCGCCGCCTACGGCGAATGGCTGGGCACCCCGCCGCCGACCTGGGAAGACGTCGCCTGGCTGCGGGAGCTATGGGGGGGCCCGTTCATGCTCAAGGGCGTGATGCGGGTTGACGACGCCAAAAGAGCGGTCGATGCCGGCGTCTCCGCGATATCGGTGTCCAACCACGGCGGAAACAACCTGGACGGCACGCCTGCCTCGATCCGTGCCCTGCCCGCCGTGGCGGCGGCGGTCGGCGACCAGATCGAGGTGTTGCTGGACGGCGGTATCCGGCGGGGCAGCGACGTCGTCAAAGCGGTGGCGTTGGGAGCTCGGGCAGTGATGATCGGCCGCGCATACCTCTGGGGACTGGCCGCCAACGGCCAAGCCGGCGTCGAAAACGTCCTCGACATCCTGCGCGGCGGCATCGACTCCGCACTGATGGGCCTCGGCCGTAGTTCGGTCCATGACCTGCGGCCGGACGACATCATCGTGCCCGCCGGGTTCGCTCGGGAATTGGGTGTGTAACGTCCAAGTAAATTCCGGCCGCGTCAATATCGGTGGCGCAGAAAAAAATTCGGTAGAAGAGGTAACAATCGGTGCACGGCAGGTAAATTCGGCCTACCATCGGCGAGTGCCCGTACGCGGCGAACTGGCGAACTCGACGTCGAGCCAGCTACCACGCAACTCGCCGTCGATAGTGGTCCCGCTGGGGTCTACCGAACAACACGGTCCCCACCTGCCGCTGGATACCGACACGCGGATCGCGACCGCCGTCGCCCGGGCGGTGGCCGCACATCTATCCGGGCCGGACTGGCTGGTGGCTCCCGCGCTCGCCTACGGCGCCAGCGGTGAGCATCAGAGCTTTGCCGGGACCATCTCCATCGGTGTCGACGCCCTGGCCATGCTGCTGGTGGAGTACGGCAGGTCGGCCGGCTGCTGGGCCGATCGGCTGGTTTTCGTCAACGGTCACGGCGGCAATATCGCGGCGTTGCGCCGCGCAGTCGGCATGCTGCGCTCCGAAGGTCGCGACGCCGGATGGTGTTCATGTCGCGCCGTGGGTGGTGACGCGCATGCCGGGCACACCGAAACATCGGTATTGCTGCATCTTTCGCCGGACGATGTGCTGACCGATCGGTTGCTGGCCGGCAACGGCGCGCCGCTGCCGGAATTGCTGCCGTCGATGCGGCGCGGCGGAGTCGCGGCCGTCAGTCCGACCGGGGTGCTGGGCGACCCGACCACGGCGACGGCGGCGGCGGGAAGACGGATCTTCGCGGAGATGGTCGATGATTGCCGGCGTCGGATTGCCAGGTGGTTGCCCGGACCCGACGGGATGCTGGCATGACCCAGACCCGACTGCCGGATGGATTCGCGGTGCAGGTCGACCGCCGCGTGCGGGTGCTCGGCGACGGGTCGGCCCTGCTCGGTGGTTCACCGACCCGGCTGCTGCGGCTGGCTCCCGCCGCTCAGCACATGCTTTCCGACGGCCGGCTCAAGGTGCGCGACGAGCTCAGCGCACAACTGGCCCGCACCCTGCTGGATGCCACGGTGGCGCATCCGCGCCCCGCCAGCGGTCCCTCATATCGTGACGTCACCGTGGTGATACCGGTGCGCGACAACATATCTGGTGTACGCCGGCTGGTGGCCGCACTGCGTGGATTGCGGGTCATCGTGGTCGACGACGGGTCGGCGTGCCCGGTCGAGTTGGAGGACTTTCCCGGGGCGCGCTGCGACATCGAGGTGCTGCATCACCCGCGCAGCAAGGGTCCGGCGGCGGCACGCAACACCGGTCTGGCGGCGTGCACCACCGACTTCGTGGCATTCCTGGATTCCGACGTGGCGCCACGCCGCGGATGGCTCGAAGCGTTGCTGGGCCACTTCTGTGATCCCACTGTCGCTTTGGTCGCGCCCCGCATCGTCGGTATGGCGCAAAGCGAGAACCTGGTGGCTCGCTACGAGGCGGTGCGCTCGTCGCTGGATCTCGGTCTGCGGGAGGCGCCGGTGTTACCGCACAGCCCGGTGTCCTACGTACCGAGCGCCGCGATCGTCTGCCGCGCCGCGGCCCTGCGCGACGTGGGTGGTTTCGACGAGACCCTGCATTCGGGGGAGGACGTCGACCTGTGCTGGCGGTTGATCGAAGCGGGCGCCCGGCTGCGCTACGAGCCGATCGCGCTGGTCGCGCATGACCATCGCACGCAGCTACGGGACTGGATCGCGCGCAAGGCCTTCTACGGCGGTTCGGCCGCGCCCCTGTCGGTGCGCCACCCCGACAAGACCGCGCCGCTGGTGATTTCCGGCTGGGCACTGACGGCCTGGATCCTGATGTCGCTGGGTACCGGGCTTTGTCAACTGGCATCGCTGGTCATCGCGGTGGTGACCGGTCGTCGCATCGCCAGGACCATGCGCAGCGCCGACACCTCACTGTCGGATGTGCTGGTAGTCGCCACCCGCGGATTGTGGTCCGCGGCTTTGCAGTTGGCGTCGGCCATGTGCCGGCACTACTGGCCGGTGACCTTGATTGCCGCCCTGCTGTTTCGGCGTTGCCGGCGGGTGGTGCTGGTCGCGGCGATCGTCGACGGCGTGGTCGACTGGCTGCGCCGCAAAGAGGCCAGGGATGGCGATGCCGGCGATACCGAACCGCTCGGCGTGCTGACCTACGTGTTACTCAAGCGCGTCGACGACCTCGCCTACGGCCTGGGCCTGTGGTACGGCGTGGTGCGCGAACGCAATGTCGGCGCGCTCAAACCGCAAATTCGGGTATAACGGCCACCTTGACTGCTGCCGCCGGGCACAGCGACGTGTTGATCGTCGGCGCGGGCAGCGCCGGATCGGTGGTGGCCGCCCGCCTTTCTGCCGATCCCCGCTGTGTCGTGACCGTCCTCGAGACGGGCCCCGGCCTCGCCGATCCGCAGTTGCTGGCGCAAACCTCCAATGGGTTTCGCCTCCCGATCGGCGTGGGCAGTCCGCTGGTCCGGCGATACCAGACCCAGCTCACCGACCGGCCGATTCGCCGACTGGCGATCGTGCGCGGAGCGACCCTCGGTGGTTGCGGTGCAATCAACGGCGGCTACTTCTGCCGCGGACTACCACAGGATTTCGATCGCGCTGCGCTACCCGGCTGGGCATGGCCCGACGTACTCGAACACTTCCGGGCCATTGAGACAGATCTGGACTTCAGTACGTCCGCGCACGGTGGCGACGGCCCCATCCTGGTTCGGCGAACGCACGAGATCACCGGCATCACCCAGCGCTTCATCAGTGCCGCCGAGCGCGCCGGGTTCCCCTGGATCGACGACCTCAACGACGTTGGTCCGTCGAGTGTCTCGGGGGTGGGCGCGGTCCCGCTGAACATCGTGGACGGTGTCCGGACCGGGTCCGGCGCCGGGTATCTGCTGCCCGCGCTGCGCCGACCAAACCTGACACTGCTGGAACAGACCCGGGCATTGCGATTGCGCTTCTCCGGCGCCAGAGCCGTCGGTGTCGACGCGGTTGGCCCATCCGGGCCGATCACTCTGGCGGCCAACCGAATTGTTCTGTGCGCCGGTGCGATTGAGTCGGCACATCTGCTGATGCTGTCCGGGGTCGGTGACGAGGCGATGCTTCGTGCGGTCGGCGTTCCGGTGGTGGCGGCGTTGCCGGTCGGAATGAGTTGCAGCGACCACCCGGAATGGGTGCTCCCCACGACGTGGGTCGTTGCTCCCGAACGGCCGGTGGTGGAGGTGGTGCTGCACACCGCAGACGACCTCGAGATCAGGCCCTATACCGGTGGTTTCGTGGCTATGACCGGTAATGGCCTTGGGGGACAGCCTGATTGGCCGCATATCGGGGTGGCGCTCATGCGGCCGCGGGCCCGTGGTCGGATCACGCTGCTCTCGGCGGATCCCGACGTGCCGCCGCGGATCGAGCATCGATACGACAGCGAGCCGGCCGACGTCGCCGCGCTGCGGCGGGGCGTCGATCTAGCCCGCGAAATAGCGGGTGCGGCAACGGATGTCGGGCAAGTCGCGTGGTCCACGTCACAACATCTGTGTGGCAGTGCCCCCATGGGGGTTGACGGTGACCCCGGGGGCGTCGTCGACGTCCGGTGCCGGGTGTACGGTATCGAAAATCTATGGGTGATCGACGGCTCCGTGCTGCCGGTGATCACCAGCCGCGGTCCGCATGCCACCATTGTGATGTTGGGGCATCGGGCGGCCGAATTCGTCGTATGAGCGTCAGGCTCGGTGCCGTCCTGCCGTTGCCGGCGCGGGTGCGACGACCCGGCGGATCGGCCCCAGTTGCCGGCCATCTCGGCCGGGTGCCCACAATCCGATCAGCACCGCTGCGATGGCCACAATCACGGCCATCACCAGCGTCGAGGCGTGCATGGCGGTCAGGAACGCCGCCTTGCTGACGTCGGCAAGCTGCTTTCCCTGGGGCCCAAGCCGATTGGCTACCTCCACGGCCTGGGCCAGCGAATCGGTCGCCGCGCCGCGGACGGCCGGTGGGAAGGCCGACAAACTCGTCGCCAGCTCTTGGGCGTAGCGTCCGGCCAGTATCGAGCCGGCCACCGCGATTCCCAACGCTCCGCCCACCTCCCTGGTGGTGTCGTTGACCGCCGATGCCACGCCTTGCTTTTCGTCGGGAACGGCCGCCATGATCGCCGAAGTCGTCGGTGCCGTGCATAACCCGATGCCCGCGCTGAGTATCAACGCGGGCCAGGCCAGGTCGAAATACGATGAGTCCACCGACAGCCCGCGCATGCACAGGAAGCCCACCGACATCACCAGCATGCCCACCAGCAACACCAGCCGCAGACCGAGTTTCGGGACGTACCAGAACGACAGTGCCGACAAGATGCCCAGCGGCACCATGAACGGGCCGAAGGCGACCGCCGTCATCAGAGCGGAGTAGCCCATGATCTGCTGGACGTATTGCATGCCGAGGTAGAAGAAGCCGAAGGTCGCCCCGAACAGCATGACGATGGTTCCCACCCCGGTGGCAAATCCGGGATCGGCGAACAGCCGCACGTCGAGAAGCGGCTGCCGGCGCCGGAATTCGACGACACCGAACGCCCCGGCAAGAACCGCTCCGACGACAAGGCCGCCGACGACGACGGCGTCGCCCCAGCCGCGCTGGGGTGCTTGCAAGATACCGAATACCGACACCGCGACGGCGGCGCCGATCAGTACGGCACCCAGCCAGTCGACTCGCGGCGCATCGGGTTCGCGTGACGACGCGACGGAGCACGTCAGCGCAAAGACCAACGCGCCGGCGGCCCCGAGCGCCCAGAAGATCGACTTCCAATCCCAGAAGCTGAGCAGGATGCCGGAACCGAACATGCCCAGCACCCCGCCCGAGCCGGCGACTCCGGCCCAGATCCCGACGGCCTTCATCCGCTCTTCTTTCGGATAGGCAACGGTCAGCAGGGAGAGCGTCGCGGGCATCACGAACGCCGCTCCGGTCCCGGCGACCGCCCGGGCCACGATGATCTGCAGCGGGGTGTCGAAGATCGCCGGCGCCACCGAGGCCACCGAGAAGACGGTCAGACCGAACAACAGCGCGCCTCGTCGCCCGTAACGGTCGCCGATGGCCCCGGCCGGTAGCAGCAGGCAGGCCAGCGCGACGGTGTAACCGTCGACCACCCAGGTCAGCTGAGACTGCGTCGCCGAGGTCGCCACCGCAAGGTCGCCCAGTGCCGTGTTCAACGCGACCATCGACGCGACGACGAGCGACACGCCCGTGCAGGCCACCGTCAGGGTCCAGATTCGAGCGCGATGGGAGGTGCCCGACGGCATCCCGTCGGTACGCTGATGAGGCCGGACGAGGGTGTTCACCATGCTGCACGCCTCCTTCCGGCGGCGAGTACTTGCCGAGACTAACGGTCTTGCATATAGACGGATAGTCTCGTTCTTAAACGGAGGTAGTGCAGATCGCCGGCAGTAGCGTTGATCCCCGCCCGGAGCGGTCTCGGGCTCGGTTACTGGAAGCCGCCACTGCGTTGCTGCGGTCCGGCGGGCCGAAGGCGGTGACCGTGGAGGCGGTCACCCGTGGCGCCAACGTTGCCAGAGCCACGCTGTACCGCCACTTCGCCAGTGGGAACGACCTGCTGGCCGCGACGTTCAACAGCCTGATACCGCCGGCGCCCATGCCGCCTTCGGAAGGTTCGCTGCGGGATCGGCTCATCGCGTTGTTACAGGCTCAGGCCGAGCTGATTGCCGAAGCGCCGGGCATGCTGACCGCGATGGCCTGGGTCGCGCTGGGCGGCGATCTTGAACAACTGCCGGAAGCGCGGCACGCCCATAGCGGTGACAGCACTGCGCTTGCCACCTTGCGCGAACGCATCGCCCAGCAGTATGCGGCGCCATTCGACGCGATTTTCGACAGCCCGGAGGCGGCCGAATTGGGCGAGATCGACCGGTCCCGCGCGATCGCCCTGTTGATCGGCCCCCTGGTGCTGGGACGGTTGAGCACCCTGCCGGACTTCGACTATCGGGAATGCGCGCGGGCAGCAGTCGACGGCTTTCTGTTCGTCCAGCGCCGGCGGGGTGGAGCGGTGGCGGCCACCAACATCGAATCGGCATGAGTCAACGGACGGATCTTCATCCCGCTCAACGGATTTGAGCTGCGTTACCGGCCGGTCCGATCCTTGATCCGCTGCCTGACCGCGGCTTTGCCTTCGGCCAGTGTGGCCAAGCCCAGGCGGGTAGCGCTCCACCTGAGCTCGTTATTGATGATCCAGCGCGCCAGAATCAATTCGGAGTGCTCCAACAGCTGAATGGCTTCCAGCATCGGTTCCAGCACCGGTCTGGCCGGCACAATGAGGCCGCGGCGCCTCGGGAAGCCGCGGAACATCCAGTCGGTGAACTCCGACAACGCCAGGGCCGGCGCATCGCTGGGCATGTTCGGGTCGAAGGCCGCCATCAGTTCGGCGGCTAATTCGCCCGGCGGGGCGCCGTTGATCCAGTCGACCATCGGTTGCGCGGCGTCAGGTGCCCCCAAATCCGGCCCGATCACGGGATGAGAGCGTAGGCTTGGCCGCCACCGCCCGGTGGAACAAACCAAAAGCCCTGGTGGGGTCGCTGCCGGCGATGATCGTGGACCGCCCGGCGGACACCGCCGGCGGCCCACCGATGCCGATGACCCGGGATTTGGCCGAAGCGGTGATCTGGGGCATACTGTTCAGGTTGCCTTGCGCCAGGTTTGCGCCTGGCCAGGCACACGACCGGCGCCCACACGGGCGCGTCCGGCCCCATCCTTGGAGCGCGACCGATTTCGGCGCCTACAAGGCTGCGTGCGGGCGACACGCCCGACCGCGGGGGTCGGTGGACCACGACAGGTAAACAGCGGCGCAGTATCCGGCGCACGCTAGTTCGACCCGGGATCGGCCGGCGTCGATCGGCGGGCTGGCGGCACCAGGTCCGGACCCGGGCCTGAAGTATTGGAGTGAGGTAGGAGAAGCGTGGCGGGACAGAAGATCCGCATCAGGCTCAAGGCCTACGACCATGAGGCTATCGACGCTTCGGCGCGCAAGATCGTCGAGACCGTCGTCCGCACGGGTGCCAGCGTCGTAGGTCCGGTGCCACTGCCGACCGAGAAGAACGTGTATTGCGTCATCCGCTCCCCGCATAAGTACAAGGACTCGCGGGAGCACTTCGAGATGCGCACCCACAAGCGGTTGATCGACATTCTCGACCCGACCCCGAAGACGGTTGACGCACTCATGCGCATCGATCTTCCGGCCAGCGTCGACGTCAACATCCAGTAGGAGTCTGCAGAGCAATGGCACGAAAGGGCATTCTCGGTACCAAGCTGGGCATGACGCAGGTATTCGACGAGAACAACAGAGTCGTACCGGTGACAGTGGTCAAGGCGGGCCCGAACGTCGTGACGCGCATCCGCACGCCGGAGCGCGACGGCTACAGCGCCGTGCAGCTGGCCTACGGCGAAATCAGTCCCCGCAAGGTCACCAAGCCGCTGAGCGGTCAGTACACCGCCGCGGGCGTCAATCCGCGGCGGCACCTGGCCGAGCTGCGCCTCGATGACCCGGACGCGGTGGCCGAATACGAGGTCGGCCAGGAGCTGACGGCCGAGATCTTCGCCGACGGCAGCTACGTGGATGTGACCGGGACCTCCAAGGGCAAAGGCTTCGCCGGCACCATGAAGCGGCACGGCTTCCGCGGTCAGGGAGCTGCTCACGGTGCCCAGGCGGTGCACCGGCGTCCCGGCTCCATCGGCGGTTGCGCCACCCCGGCGCGGGTGTTCAAGGGCACCCGGATGGCCGGCCGGATGGGCAATGACCGGGTAACCGTGCAGAACCTGTTGGTGCACAAGGTCGATGCCGAAAATGGCGTGCTGTTGATCAAGGGTGCGGTTCCCGGCCGCACCGGCGGACTCGTGATGGTCCGCAGCGCGATCAAACGAGGTGAAAAGTAATGGCTGCCACCACCCTCAAGATTGACGTCAAGACGCCGGCCGGCGAAGTCGAAGGCTCCATCGAGCTGCCGGCCGAGTTGTTCGACGTACCGGCCAACATCGCGTTGATGCACCAGGTGGTCACCGCGCAGCGGGCGGCGGCCCGCCAGGGCACACACTCGACGAAGACACGCGGCGATGTCAGCGGCGGTGGTCGTAAGCCGTACCGGCAGAAGGGCACCGGTCGAGCCCGGCAGGGATCGACGCGGGCCCCGCAATTCACCGGCGGGGGCGTGGTGCACGGTCCCAAGCCTCGTGACTACAGCCAGCGCACCCCCAAGAAGATGATCGCCGCCGCGTTGCGGGGCGCGTTGTCGGACCGCGCGCGCAACGGGCGCATCCACGCGGTCACCGAGTTGGTTGCCGGCCAAACCCCCTCTACCAAGAGCGCCAAGACATTTCTGGCGACGCTGACCGACCGCAGGCAGCTGCTGGTGGTCATCGGGCGCGACGACGAGACGGCGGCCAAGAGCGTCCGCAACCTGCCCGGTGTGCACGTCCTGTCGCCCGATCAACTCAACACCTACGACGTGCTGCGCGCCGACGACGTGGTTTTCAGCGTCGCGGCGCTCAACGCCTACATAGCCGCTAATACAGCCGCCAACACTCCCGAGGAGGTTTCGGCCTGATGGCGACCATCGCCGACCCCCGCGACATCATCCTGGCCCCGGTGATCTCGGAGAAGTCCTACGGGTTGCTCGACGACAACGTCTACACGTTCGTAGTGCATCCCGATTCCAACAAGACGCAGATCAAGATCGCTATCGAGAAAATCTTCGCGGTCAAGGTCGCATCGGTGAACACCGCCAACCGGCCGGGCAAGCGCAAGCGCACCCGTACCGGATACGGCAGGCGCAAGAACACCAAGCGCGCCATCGTGACCCTGGCGCCGGGCAGCAAGCCGATTGACCTGTTCGGAGCACCGGCCTAGCCGCGCGCGAGAGAAAGACCTGATTAGACATGGCAATTCGCAAATACAAGCCGACGACGCCGGGCCGCCGCGGCGCCAGTGTGTCGGATTTCGCCGAGATCACCCGGTCCACGCCGGAGAAGTCACTGGTGCGTCCGTTGCACGGCCACGGCGGCCGCAACGCGCACGGCCGGATCACCACGCGCCACAAGGGCGGCGGTCACAAGCGCGCCTACCGGCTCATCGACTTCCGTCGTAACGACAAGGACGGGGTCAACGCCAAGGTCGCGCACATCGAGTACGACCCGAACCGCACCGCAAGGATCGCACTGCTGCATTATCTCGACGGCGAAAAGCGCTATATCATTGCGCCCAACGGGCTTACGCAGGGCGACGTGGTGGAATCGGGTCCCAATGCCGACATCAAGCCCGGTAACAACCTTCCGCTGCGCAACATCCCGGCCGGCACCTTGGTCCACGCGGTGGAGTTGCGGCCCGGCGGCGGGGCCAAGCTTGCGCGCTCGGCCGGGTCGAGTATCCAGTTGCTCGGCAAGGAAGCCAGTTACGCGTCGCTGCGGATGCCCAGTGGCGAAATCCGCCGGGTCGACGTCCGCTGCCGCGCGACGGTCGGCGAGGTGGGCAATGCCGAGCAAGCGAACATCAACTGGGGCAAGGCCGGTCGGATGCGATGGAAGGGCAAGCGCCCGTCGGTCCGTGGCGTGGTGATGAACCCCGTCGACCACCCGCACGGTGGTGGCGAGGGTAAGACCTCCGGTGGCCGTCACCCGGTCAGCCCCTGGGGCAAGAAGGAAGGGCGCACCCGCCATCCGAACAAGCAAAGCAACAAACTCATCGTCCGCCGCCGGCGCACCGGCAAGAAGCATGGCCGCTAGCCTGGCGACGATGCGCGCGGGCAAATTAGACCCAGGAAGTTTCAGGAGTAGCCAACTATGCCACGCAGCCTGAAGAAGGGCCCGTTCGTCGACGACCATCTGCTCAAGAAGGTCGACGTACAGAACGAGAAGAACACCAAGCAGGTCATCAAGACCTGGTCGCGGCGTTCGACCATCATCCCCGACTTCATCGGCCACACCTTCGCGGTACACGACGGCCGCAAGCATGTCCCGGTGTTCGTCACCGAGGCGATGGTGGGTCACAAGCTCGGTGAATTCGCGCCGACGCGCACCTTCAAGGGACACATCAAGGACGACCGGAAGAGTAAGCGGCGATGACTACCACCACTGAATATCCGTCGGCCGTCGCCAAGGCACGGTTTGTGCGGGTATCGCCGAGAAAGGCGCGCCGGGTCATCGATCTGGTTCGGGGCCGCTCGGTATCGGATGCACTCGACATCCTGCGCTGGGCGCCGCAGGCCGCCAGTGAGCCGGTGGCCAAGGTGATCGCCAGTGCCGCCGCCAACGCGCAGAACAACAACGGCCTGGACCCGACGACGTTGGTGGTCGCCACGGTCTATGCCGACGAGGGTCCGACCGCCAAACGCATCCGTCCGCGTGCTCAGGGTCGTGCGTTCCGAATTCGGCGGCGCACCAGCCACATCACCGTGGTGGTGGAGAGTCGCCCGGCCAAGGACGAGCGGTCTTCGAAGTCGTCGAGGGCGCGTCGGGCCGAGGGCAGCAAGGCCGCCGCGAAGGCACCTGCGAAGAAAGCCCCTGCTGTTTCGGGGACCAAAGCACCGGCCAAGAAAGCGGCGACCAAAGCGCCCGCCAAGAAAGCACCCGCAAAGACTTCTGAGACTTCTGCATCTGAGAATTCCGTTGGGAAGGGAGGCTCAGACTAGTGGGCCAGAAGATCAATCCGCACGGCTTCCGGCTGGGCATCACCACCGACTGGAAGTCGCGCTGGTACGCCGATAAGCAGTACGCCGAGTACGTCAAGGAGGACGTCGCGATCCGCCGGCTGCTGTCGAGCGGCCTGGAGCGCGCCGGTATCGCCGACGTGGAGATCGAGCGGACCCGCGATCGGGTCCGGGTGGACATTCACACCGCCCGCCCGGGCATCGTCATCGGCCGCCGCGGCACCGAGGCCGACCGGATTCGCGCCGATCTGGAGAAGCTGACCAAAAAGCAGGTTCAGCTAAACATTCTCGAGGTGAAAAACCCCGAGTCGCAAGCTCAATTGGTGGCCCAGGGGGTTGCCGAACAGTTGAGCAACCGGGTGGCGTTCCGCCGCGCGATGCGCAAGGCCATCCAGTCGGCGATGCGTCAGCCCAACGTCAAGGGCATCCGGGTGCAGTGCTCGGGCCGCCTTGGCGGTGCCGAGATGAGCCGCTCGGAGTTCTACCGCGAAGGCCGGGTTCCCCTGCATACCTTGCGCGCGGACATCGACTACGGCCTGTACGAGGCCAAGACCACCTTCGGCCGGATCGGCGTGAAGGTGTGGATTTACAAGGGCGACATCGTCGGTGGCAAGCGCGAATTGGCCGCCGCGGTCCCCGCGGGCCCCGAACGGCCGCGCCGCGAACGGCCGGCGGGCACCCGTCCGCGCCGCAGCGGTGCCTCGGGCACGACGGCCACGGGCACCGACGCGGGCCGCGCCGCGGGCGGCGAAGAGAGCACCGCGGGGGCCGGCAACGAGACCGCGCCGGCGGTCGAAGCGCAGAGTACGGAGTGAATGAATCATGCTGATTCCCCGCAAGGTCAAGCACCGCAAGCAGCATCATCCCCGCCAGCGAGGCATCGCCAGCGGTGGAACGTCGGTGAATTTCGGCGACTACGGGATCCAGGCCCTCGAGCACGCCTATGTCACCAACCGGCAGATCGAGTCGGCCCGTATCGCCATCAACCGGCACATCAAGCGTGGCGGCAAGGTGTGGATCAACATCTTTCCGGACCGCCCGTTGACCAAGAAGCCCGCCGAGACCCGGATGGGTTCGGGCAAGGGCTCCCCGGAGTGGTGGGTGGCCAACGTCAAGCCGGGCCGGGTGCTGTTCGAACTCAGCTACCCCAATGAAGCGATCGCGCGGGCCGCGCTGACCCGTGCGATCCACAAGTTGCCGATCAAGGCACGCATTATCACTCGAGAGGAGCAGTTCTGATGGCAGTGGGAATTTCCCCTGGCGAACTGCGTGAGCTCACCGACGAGGAACTGACCGAGCGACTGCGCGAATCCAAGGGAGAGTTGTTCAACCTGCGCTTCCAGATGGCGACCGGCCAGCTCAACAACATCCGCCGGCTCCGCACGGTGCGTCGGGAAATCGCCCGCGTCTATACGGTGCTGCGCGAACGAGAACTGGGTCTGGCTTCCGGTCCCGATGGTCCCGAAGGCCCCGAAGGCCCCGAAGGTAAGGAATCGTGATGGCAGAGGCTAAGACTGGCGCAAAGGCGGCACCCGCGGCGGCTAAAGCCCCACGCAAGGCAGCGTCCAAAGAGGCCGCACCCAAGGATGTCCCCTCGAAAGCGAAGGGCCCCAAGCACACTCCGAGCGCTCCCAAGCCGCGAGGCCGTCGCAAGACACGCATCGGCTACGTGGTGAGCGACAAGATGCAGAAGACCATCGTGGTCGAGCTGGAAGACCGCATGCGGCACCCGTTGTACGGCAAGATCATTCGCACCACCAAGAAGGTCAAGGCGCACGATGAGAACAGCATCGCCGGCATCGGCGACCGCGTTTCGCTGATGGAGACGCGTCCGCTGTCGGCGACCAAACGCTGGCGGCTGGTCGAGATCCTCGAGAAGGCCAAGTAACGGCCGAAAGAGCTTTGCGGAGCGCCGGGTCAGACGATTTTCGTCGCCTGACCCGGCGCTTCTTCGTGGACATGACAGTTTGCGTGTGGTGAGGCGAATCGCCGGACACCTCGGCCACTGCCAGATGTAGGACTGCACTTGTCCACCGCTGGTAGGACAAGCAATGATCCAGGTAAATCCGCCCATAATGGGACAGAGTTTGCCGGCGTGGGTTGCTAATTTTCGGGTGGAAAAGACATCTGCATCATGTCCGCCTTGCGCGCGCATGGCAGGTCTGTGAATCGATACGAGGAGGAAATTTCATGTCCCACGAGATGCTGTTCGCCGAATGCGAGCTCGTCTACTCGGCTCCTATCTGCAAGGCCGACGAAATCTGCGAGTGAATCTAACCTGACTGGCCGGGCGGGATCTGATATCCCAAGGTGGTCAGATCCCGCACCGGTCGAGACCCGCGACGCCGCCCGGCGGCATTGAATCCCAAAATCGGATTCGAGGAGAGCAGAATGACGCCAGGCTCCGCTGGTCCTGTCGTAGCTTCGCTGTTCGGAATCGACCTGACAAATCCGGACACCTTTGCGAACGGCTTCCCGCACCACGTATTTGAGAGCCATCGCACTGAAGCACCGGTGTTCTGGCACTCGCCCACTGAGCACACTCCCGATGGTGAAGGCTTCTGGTCGGTAGCCACCTATGCCGAGGTACTGGCAGTACTGCGTGACTCAGCGACCTTCTCATCGGAAGCCGGCGGCCAACGGCCGTTCGGTGGCACCTTGTTGCAGGATCTGCCAATCGCCGGTCATGTGCTCAACATGATGGATGATCCGCGGCATGCTGCGATCCGGCGGCTGGTCAGCTCTGGTCTAGGGCCACGAATGATTCGCCGAATCGAACACGACCTGCGCCAACGGGCCCGAAGGCTGCTCAACCGGATCGAGCCCGGTGTAGCGTTGGACTTCGCGGTTGATATCGCTGTCGACCTGCCGATGCAGGCGATCTGCATCTTGTGCGGAATTCCGGAGATCGACCGGCACTGGTTGTTGGAGGAGTTTGAGGCGGGTCTGGATTTTCGCGGAACCCGAGCGGAGTACATGGCATGGGCGCTTGGTGAAGGTGCCGAATCACGGCGGGACAGCTACTGTCGGGAGCTGATTGCGCGCAAACGCGCTGAGCCGGCCGACGACTTGCTGTCTATCGTCGCCAACGCAACCGAACCTTTCCTGTCGGACGCCGAGGTTCACTTGTTTTTCAACACGATGTTCAGCGCGGGCTCAGACACTACTCGCAATGCGATTGCGGTTGGGCTGCTTGCTCTGGCCGAACGTCCCGACCAATGGCGGCAACTGCGCGGGGATTTGAAGTTGTTGCCGTCGGCGATCGAGGAAATGGTGCGTTGGTCATCGCCATCGCCGTCGAAGCGGCGCACGGCCACTCGCGCCGTCACCTTGGGAGGCCACTGGATCGAGGCTGGCCAAAAGGTGTTGGTGTGGGAGGGCTCGGCCAACCGCGATCCCAGCGTGTTCGACCGTCCAAACGAATTCGACATCACCCGAAAGCCCAACCCGCACCTCGGTTTTGGCCAAGGGGTGCACGCTTGCATGGGCGCAAATCTGGCCCGGATGGAGCTGCGGCTGTTTTTCGAGGAACTGCTCCCGCGCTTCGAAGCAATCCAGTTGACGGGGCCCGTGGAATGGATCGGCACTAACCGCCGCAACGGCTTGCGGCACCTGGTGTTGGAATTCAACTGACCGCACCACCGGCGCCGGTGGCCGGGAAGCCGCCGAAAGTCGCGGGGCCCGCGGAGCGCCCGGCCAGACCCCGATACCGGCCTCGCGAAATTTGTCATACTATGTTGACAATGTAAGGTGACGGCAGGCCGCAAGATCAGGCAAGCGCCCAAATTGTGCACTGCCGCGTCGTTGTGCGGTCGGGTCACCCCTGTTCGGGGTAATCTCCACGCGACGCCGATAAATGTGCGTACAGAAAGTGGGTGTGTTGCAGTGACGACGGGGTCGACCGAGTTTCAAGGCAAGATCGAGCTGGATATCCGTGACTCGGAACCGGATTGGGGTCCCTACGCGGCGCCGACGGCGCCCGAGAACGCGCCCAACATCTTGTATCTGGTCTGGGACGACACCGGCATCGCGACCTGGGACTGCTTCGGTGGCGTGGTGGAGATGCCCGCCATGACGCGCATCGCCGAGCGCGGCGTGCGCCTGACGCAATTCCACACCACCGCGTTGTGTTCGCCAACGAGGGCGTCGCTGCTGACCGGTCGCAACGCGACTACCGTCGGCATGGCGACCATCGAAGAATTCACCGACGGTTTCCCCAACTGCAACGGACGGATACCGGCCGATACCGCCCTTCTTTCGGAGGTGCTCGCCGAAGGCGGCTACAACACCTATTGCGTGGGCAAGTGGCACCTGACACCGCTCGAAGAGGCCAACATGGCCGCGACGAAGCGGCACTGGCCCACGTCTCGGGGATTCGAACGCTTCTACGGATTCATGGGCGGCGAGACCGACCAGTGGTATCCCGACCTGGTGTACGACAACCACCCGGTCAGCCCACCCGGCACCCCAGAGGACGGCTATCACCTGTCGAAGGACCTGGCGGACAAGGCGATCCAATTCATCCGCGATGCCAAGGTGATCGCGCCGGACAAGCCGTGGTTCACTTACCTGTGCCCGGGCGCCGGGCATGCGCCGCACCACGTCTTCAAGGAGTGGGCGGACAAATATGCCGGCAAGTTCGACATGGGCTATGAGCAGTATCGCGAGGTTGTGCTGGAGCGGCAGAAGTCGATGGGGATCGTCCCGCCGGACACCGAATTGTCGCCGATCAACCCATATCTCGACGTGAAGGGGCCCCAAGGCGAGTCGTGGCCGCTGCAGGACACCGTGCGGCCGTGGGGCTCGCTCAACGATGAAGAGAAGAAGCTGTTTTGCCGGATGGCCGAAGTGTTCGCCGGCTTCCTGAGCTACACCGATGCGCAGATCGGCCGGATCCTGGACTACCTCGAGGAATCGGGACAACTGGACAACACCATCATCGTGGTGATCTCCGACAACGGTGCCAGCGGTGAGGGCGGACCCAACGGGTCGGTCAACGAAGGAAAATTCTTCAACGGCTATATCGACACCGTCGAAGAGAGCATGAAGCTCTTCGACCACCTGGGTGGCCCGCAAACCTACAACCACTACCCGATCGGGTGGGCGATGGCCTTCAACACCCCCTACAAGCTGTTCAAGCGCTACGCCTCGCACGAGGGCGGGATCGCCGATACGGCCATCATCTCCTGGCCGGCCGGGATCACGGCCCACGGCGAAGTCCGGGACAATTACGTCAACGTCGCCGATATCACCCCGACCGTTTACGAGCTGCTGGGCATGACCCCGCCGGATACCGTCAAGGGCATCACCCAGAAGCCCCTGGATGGGGTGAGTTTCAAAGCCGCCCTGGACGATCCAGCCGTCGACACCGGCAAGCACACCCAGTTCTACGCCATGCTCGGCACCCGCGGAATCTGGCACGAGGGCTGGTTCGCCAACACCATCCACGCCGCCACACCAGCCGGCTGGTCGCATTTCGACACCGATCGGTGGGAACTGTTCCACATCGAAAAAGACCGCAGCCAATGCCATGACCTCGCTGCCGAGCATCCCGACAAGCTCGAAGAACTCAAGGCGCTGTGGTATTCCGAGGCCGCCAAATACAACGGTCTGCCACTGTCGGATCTCAACATCGTGGAAACCATGATGCGGTCGCGGCCCTATCTGGTCACCGAACGATCCACCTACATCTACTATCCCAACTGCGCTGACGTCGGTATCGGAGCCGCCGCCGAAATCCGCGGCCGTTCGTTCGCCGTCGTGGCCGACGTGACGGTGGACACCACCGGCGCCGAAGGGGTGCTGTTCAAGCAGGGCGGTGCGCACGGCGGGCACGTATTGTTCATCCAGGACGGACGCCTGCACTACGTCTACAACTTCCTCGGTGAGCGCCAGCAGGTGCTCTCGTCGGTCGGCCCGATCCCGCTCGGCCGACACCTGCTCGGCGTGCGCTACGCGCGGACGGGAACCGTGCCCAACAGCCACACCCCGCTGGGTGACTTGACGATGTACTTCGACCAGCACGAGGTCGGCGGACTTGCTGATGTGACCACCCACCCGGGAACATTCGGGTTGGCAGGTGCCGGCATCACCGTCGGACACAACGGCGGTTCGGCGGTGTCCAGCCGCTACATGGCGCCATTCGCCTTCACTGGCGGAACTATTGCCCAAGTGACGATCGACCTATCCGGACGACCGTATGAAGACGTGGAAAAAGAACTCGCCCTTGCGTTTTCGCGAGACTAGCCGCTCGGCACAGCTGCTGCGCGCAGCGGCGCTGCTATGCCTGTCGGGCATCGTGGCCGGCTGCGGTGAGCGCGGCGGTGGGCCGGGCGCGCCCGCACATCCTGACCCGGCGGAGCCGGTGCCGGGGATCGTGACGACGCACCCCGAGCACGTCCCGCCCGACACGGTCGCCTGTTCGCCGTCGCTGACCGGCGAGGGCCGCGCGACGCTTGCCAGTGTCTCGGACCCGGCCGCACCCAGGATCACGATCAGCGTGCCCGACGGTTGGACGTCGACCCCCGGCAGCGGGGCTACGGCGCTGACTTTGACCGGCCCCAACGGCATGTCGGCGTCAGTGACCATCGCCCCCACCGACCGACAGCCGGACAGCGCGTTCCTGGCCTACACCGCCAGCCTGGGAGGGTCGATGCGGCGGCTGAATTTCCTGGTCGCCGGCGTCCCGTTCTGCGGCTTCAGCAGCCAGCTGTTGACCGGCACCCTGCAGGGATCGTCCGGCCCGATCGAATTCGCCGACCGCATCGCTCACATCTGGACGAACACCAAGAACTACCTGGTCGCCGTCCACCTGGAGGGTCCGGCGGCGGTGCCCGGGTTCCGTTCGGCAAAATCCGCTTTGATGCAGAACTTCGCTGTCCTCATACCCTGAGCCATACCCTGAAGCCGTGTTAACCGAACTGGTTGAGCTGCCGGGCGGATCGTTCCGCATGGGGTCGACGAGCTTCTACCCCGAGGAAGCGCCGATACACACCGTCATCGTGCCCGCGTTCGCGATCGAGCGCCACCCGGTCACCAATGCGCAGTTTGCCGAATTCATCGCTGCCACAGGGTATACCACCGTGGCGGAACAACCTCTGGACCCCACGCTCTATCCGGGGGCAAACCCCGACGACCTGTGTCCGGGCGCGATGGTGTTCCGTCCGACCGCGGGTCCGGTGGACCTGCGTGACTGGCGGCAGTGGTGGGATTGGGTGCCGGGCGCGAGCTGGCGCCATCCCTTCGGCCCGGACAGCGATATCGCCGACAAACCCGACCACCCCGTCGTGCAGGTGGCCTATCCCGACGCGGCCGCCTACGCGGGGTGGGCGGGGCGGCGGCTGCCGAGCGAGGCCGAATGGGAGTACGCGGCGCGTGGGGGAACCACGACCACCTATGCCTGGGGCGACGAGGCCAAGCCCGGCGGGCAGTTGATGGCCAATACCTGGCAGGGCACGTTCCCCTACCGCAACGACGGCGCACTGGGCTGGGTTGGGACCTCGCCGGTGGGCACCTTCCCGCCCAACGGCTTCGGTCTGATCGACATGATCGGCAACGTCTGGGAATGGACCGCAACCGAGTTCTCCGCGCACCACCGCACCGATCAGCCTCCGACGGCGTGCTGCGCGCCTGTCGGGCCGGCCGACCCCACCATCAGCCAGGCGCTCAAGGGCGGCTCCCATTTGTGTGCGCCGGAGTATTGCCACCGGTACCGGCCGGCGGCCCGGTCGCCGCAATCGCAAGACACCGCGACCACCCACATCGGCTTCCGTTGTGTGGCCGAACGCGGATCAGGCTAAGGAAATTCGCGGGTCTGTGGCCCGGCGCGTTGCCGCCTGATCGCCGGTGCGGCTCACTAGCATCTGCCGCGTGTTCACCACAAAGAGCCGCTCGCGATGACCCATCAGGCTCCGCCGGCCCCGGCACCGGCGGGTCCGGTCGCGGGCAAGCCGCGCGGCACGCGCCTCGTGATCGGCTTGGCCGTTGTTCTCGGCATCATCGTCGTTTACGCCTTATCGCTATTCGGTGTGCATTTGCTCGCCACGTCGGCGCCCCCGCTGCCCGAACCGGACCTGGGCACCACCGAAGACACCGTCGTACAGGTGCGGCTCGAGAAGCTGGAGACGGTGGCCAACCGCCTGACGGTGAATGTGCTTGTCATCCCAGAAGATTCGAAGTTCGACAAACGCCTCGACGTGTTGACCCAAGACCTTGCCGTGCGGCTGTACCCAGAGAACGATCTGGGCGACCTGCAGTACCCGGTGGGCAAGACACCGGCGCAGGTCAGCACCGCGATCGAGGCCGAAGGCGATCCCGCCAACTGGCCGTTTGACTCCTACACCACGGGAGTCATCTCTGCCGACGTGATCGTCGGAACCGGCGAGAGCCGGGTGAAAGAACCCGCCCGGGTCGAGGTGATCGGGTCATTGGACGGCTGGGACGTCAGCGTGCAGCGCGTCGGGGAATCCAGCCAGACCACCAGTCGCCCCGACAACGTCATCATCACCTTGCATCGGGCCAAGGGCTCGCTGATCTTCGACCTGGGCATCATTCTGGTCCTCATCAGCCTGCCGACGTTGGGGCTGTGGGTGTCCATCCCGATGGCGTTGGGCAGGAAGAAGTTCTTGCCGCCGTTCGTGTCGTGGTTTGCCGCCATGCTGTTCGCCGTGGTCCCGTTGCGCAATATCCTGCCCGGCAACCCCCCGCCCGGCTCCTGGATCGACCAGGCAGTCACGCTATGGGTGCTGATCGCATTGATTGTGGCGATGAGCCTGTTCATCTTCGCCTACCGCCGGCAATCGGACTGATCTAGAAACGTCACCGGCGGGAACGCCGGTTGCTACCATCTGACTCCGTGTTCGGGGGCAGGTATATGTCGGCGGTCTCTTCGGCGGTGACCGCAGATGACCGATAACCACGCGCCGGCGGCGCCGGAGCCGGGTCCGCCCGGCGGATCGGCGGCGTCTCCGCCCGGCGGATCGGCGGCGTCTCCGCTGGCCCGCCCGCACATGTCGCGGCGGAAACATCTGGTGCTCGACGTGTCGATCATCGTCGGTGTCGCTGTTGTCTACGTCCTCTCGCTGGTCGGCTATCACTGGCTGGCCAGCACGCCGGGGCCGTTGCCCAAGCCGGATGTGGGCACCACCGAGGACACGGTGGTGTTGGTGCGATTCGAGCAGCTACACACCGTGGCGAATCGCCTCGATGTGAAAGTTCTTGTGATGCCGGATGATTCGATGGTCGACAAGCGGCTCGACGTGCTGACCACCGACACCTCGGTGCGCCTTTATCCGACCAACGACCTGGGTGACCTGCAGTATCCGGTGGGGAAATCGCCGGCGCAGGTCGCCACCACCATCGAGGCGCACGGCGATCCCGGTAACTGGCCTTTCGACACCTACACCACCGACACCATCCAGGCCGATGTGCTGGTCGGGGCCGGCGACACTCGCCAGTACAAGCCGGCCCGCGTCGAGGTGACCGGATCGCTGGAGGGCTGGGACATCAGCGCCCAGCGCGTCGGGGACGCGAGTCAGACCTCGGATCGCCCGGACAACGTGATCATCACGCTGAAGAGGGCCAAGGGTCCGCTGGTCTTCGACCTGGGAATCTGCCTGGTCCTCGTCACGCTGCCGACGCTGGCCCTATTCGTGGCGATCCAGATGGTCACCGGCCGGCGAAAATTCCTGCCACCGTTCTCCACGTGGTATGCGGCAATGCTGTTCGCCGTGGTGCCGCTGCGCAATATCCTTCCCGGCTCGCCGCCGGCGGGGTCGTGGATCGACCAAGCCGTGGTGATCTGGGTGCTGATAGCGCTCGCCACGGCCATGGTGGTCTACGTCATTGCGTGGTACCGGGAATCGGAGTAGCAGCGGGGCCGGACGTGGCGACCTCGGTGCCCGGGAATCCGGTTAGCCCGCGGTGATCACAGCGCATCGCTGAAGGCCGCGCAGCGCGTCACCGCCCGAAAACCGGTTCCGCAAACCGGTCCTGAAAACCGGTATGGCCAAACCGATCTGAATCCCGGAACAATCTCGATTTACGTGATCGATAATTTTTGGTATTCCGCGTACGTCCCCGCATTTCGAAGCTAATCTGTCCGAGGCTGATCTGGGCGAGGTCTATCCAACTGAGACAGACGGAGGCGACGATTACCTATGGCTGGTGAACCTTCTCTGACCGAACTCCTGCAGGAAATCGCCAACCAGCACCCCGACCGCGACGCATACACTTTTATCGACTACGAGACCGACCCGAACGGCGTTTCCGAAACCCTTACCTGGGGACAAGTTCATCAACAAGCACAGGTTCTTGCCAAAGAGCTCTTGATATGCGGCTCGAGCGGTGATCGGGCCGCCATCCTGGCCCCCCAAGGACTTGAATACATTGTTGCTTTCTGGGGTGCACTCCACGCCGGATACATAGCGGTTCCGTTGCCGCTGCCGCAGTTCGGCGTCTACGAGGAGCGGGTTTCTTCGGCGCTGCGAGATTGCGCTCCTTCGGTAATTCTCACGACCAGCGGCGCCGCTGCAGATGCCGTGAAATACGCGGGTGGTTGCAACGACGGTTCCGCCGCTTCAGTCATCGAGATCGATTCGCTGGACACCGAAGCTCTATGCCAGACGGACCCCAGGCATTGCCCACCTTCCCAGCCCGCGTATCTCCAATACACGTCGGGATCGACCGGGAGGCCAACCGGGGTCATGATCTCGCATCCGAACGTGGTGGCCAATTTTCAGCAGTGGACGCGCGACTTGGCTCGTGGCCACCGCGGTGAGATCACTGCGGTCTCGTGGCTGCCGTTCTACCACGACCTGGGTTTGATGATGGGCATTTGCCAGCCGATGCTGTCCGGAGGACACGCTGTGCTCATGAGTCCGGTGTCGTTCGTACAACGGCCGGCTCGTTGGATGCAATTGGCAGCGACCAGTGGGACCGTGTTCACGTCGGCGCCGAACTTTGCCTTTGAATTGGCGGCACGAAAAACCGCCGACGAGGACATGGCCGGGCTGGACCTTGGCGGCTTGCTGATTCTCTGCAGCGGTGGAGAGCGGGTACAGCCGGCAACCTTGGAGCGCTTCACGAGGCGGTTTGCGCCATTCAATCTGCCCGACACGGTGATACGACCAACCTATGGGCTCGCCGAGACAGTGGTGTACGTGTCGACCCGAACACCGGCTCAGCCGCCGGACATCGTTCGTTTCGACTCGGAGGAACTGTCCGCCGGTCGGGCTGAGCGGTGCCGGGATGGCGGTGCGGCGCTAGTCGGTTACGGGTTGGCGCAATCACCACTGGTGCGGATCGTCGACCCCGAGACGCGGACCGAGTGTCCGGCGGGAAGGACCGGCGAAATTTGGGTGCATGGCGACAACGTCGCCATGGGGTACTGGCGCAATCCTGACAAGACGGAGCAAACATTCCGCGCCCGCCTGGTTAATCCGTCAACCGGCACGCCGGTCGGACCGTGGCTGCGAACCGGCGATTTAGGGGTCATTTCCGACGACGAGTTGTTCATCATCGGCCGAATCAAGGATCTGCTGATCGTGGACGGGTCCAATCACTATCCGGACGACATCGAGGCGACCATTCATGAAATAACCCGGGGGCGAGCTGCGGCGGTGTCTGTTCCGAATGACGGGACAGAACAGCTGGTCGCCATTGCCGAGGTCAAGACAACCGGCAAGTGCGATGAAGAGCAACAGGAAAAGCTCCGATCGCTGAAGGGTGAGGTCACCTCGGCGATTTCGCACTCGCATGGCCTGCGCATCGCGGACCTCGTTTTTGTGACGCTTGGTTCGATTCCTACCACGACCAGCGGCAAGGTTCGACGTTCGGCCTGCGCCGAGCGATACCAGCGGGATGAATTGGAGCGTGTCGAGGTCACGCCGTGACGGCGGGCCTTCCTGGCGATGTGGAACTTCGAAAGTGGCTGATCGATTACCTGGTAACCAACGTTGACTGCAACGCGGATGGGATCGACCCAGACCTGTCGCTGAAGGACTTAGGGCTGGGCTCTCGGGATGTCATCGATATGTCAGGCGAGCTGGCCAAGCTGCTCGGTCGGCCGGTGTCGCCGGTGGACTGTTGGCAGCACCCGACGATCAACGCTCTGGTCGCCTTTCTCACCACCACGGGGCCGGAATCTGTTGACCAGGGTCATCCGGCCAGTCGTTGGGTGGACGAACCGATCGCGGTCATCGGCCTGGGCTGCCGGTTTCCGGGGGGGATATCTGGGCCCGAAGCATTGTGGGAGTTTCTGTGGAAAGGTCGCTGTTCCATAGCTGAGGTTCCGGCTGATCGCTGGTTGCCGTTCGATGACGGTTCGCCCGCGGTAGCGCAAACCCTCGCCCGGACGACTCGATGGGGCTCGTTCCTGGGCGACATCGACGCGTTTGATGCCGAGTTCTTCGAGATCTCGCCGAGCGAAGCCGCCAAGATGGATCCTCAGCAACGACTGCTCCTGGAGGTGGCCTGGGAAGCCTTGGAGCACGCTGGGATTCCCGCGACTTCATTGCGCCGCTCGCAGACCGCAGTGTTCGCCGGCGCTTGTGTCAGCGAATATGGGCACCTGGCAGCCACCGATTTGCCCGGGGTTGATGCGTGGAATAACACCGGCGGTGCGCTGAGCATCATCGCCAATCGGTTGTCGTATTTCCTTGATCTGCACGGCCCCTCCGTTGCGGTGGATACCGCATGTTCGTCGTCGTTGGTGGCGATCCATCTGGCATGCCAAAGCCTGCGGATGGGCGACTCGGACCTGGCCATTGCCGCGGGGGTCAATCTGCTGTTGTCGCCGGCGATTTTCCACGGCTTCGATCAAGCCGGTGTGTTGTCGCCAACCGGTCGCTGTCATGCGTTTTCCGCGGATGCCGACGGCTTTGTGCGTGGCGAGGGCGCTGGCGTGGTGGTGCTCAAACGGCTCAATGACGCGCTGCGTGCCGGGGACCGGGTGCTCGCGGTGGTGCGCGGTTCGGCAGTCAATCAAGATGGCCGGTCCAACGGGCTGATGGCTCCGAATCCGGCCGCTCAGATGGCGGTGCTGCGGGCCGCTTATGCCAATGCAGACGTGCCGCCACACGAGGTGGACTATGTGGAGGCGCACGGGACCGGGACCTTGTTGGGTGATCCCATCGAGGCGCGTGCCCTGGGCAAGGTGTTGGGTCGCGGGCGCGCGGCGACCTCCCCGCTGTTGATCGGCTCCATCAAGACGAATCTGGGTCATATCGAGGCAGCGGCGGGGATCGCGGGTTTCATCAAGGCGGTGCTGGCGTTGCAGCGGGGCCGGCTGCCGGCGAGCCTGCACTTCGACGCCCCCAACCCCCATATTTCTTTTGACCAGTTGCGGCTGAAAGTCGTTGCAGAACACCAGGAGTGGCCGGCAGTAGGCCGCGCCCGACGGGCGGGAGTGTCGTCGTTTGGATTCGGCGGCACGAATGCACATGTGGTGTTGGAGCAAGCCCCCGAGCACGTTGCGGTGGTGCCTGAGCCGGACCCGGCCGTCGGCACGTTGGTGGTCTCGGGTAGGACGCCGCAGCGGATTGCGGCGGCGGCGGGGGTGTTGGCGGACTGGATGACCGGTGCGGGTTCTGGGGTGGCGTTGGCGGAGGTGGCTCACACACTCGCGCATCACCGAGTTCACCATTCCCGGTTTGCCACGGTGTGTGCCCGGGAACGGGCTCAGGCGGTCGCCGGGCTACGGGCGTTGGCGGCCGGCCGGGCGGAAACCGGGGTAGTCGGCCCGCATGAAGGGGCCTGCCGGACGGGCACGGTGTTCGTGTACTCGGGTCAGGGCTCGCAGTGGGCGGGAATGGGTCGACAGTTGTTGGCCGACGAACCGGTTTTCGCGGCGGCGGTGGCCGAACTCGAGCCGGCATTCGTTGAGCAGGTGGGGTTTTCGCTGCATCAGGTGCTGGCCGAGGCGCAGCCGGTGACCGGTGATGCGCGGGTTCAGCCGGTGATCATGGGACTGCAGCTGGCGCTGACGCAGTTGTGGCGTTCTTACGGGGTCCATCCGGATGCGGTGATCGGTCATTCGATGGGCGAGGTCACCGCGGCGGTGGCGGCCGAGGCGTTGACACCTGCCGAGGGATTGCGGGTGATCGCGGTTCGATCGCGATTGATGGCGCGGCTGGCCGGCCAGGGCGCGGTGGCCCTGATAGAACTCGACGCCGAGGCCACGGCCGCGTTGCTCGACACCCATCCCGGGGTCAGCGCGGCGGGTTTCTTATCGCCGCGGCAAACGGTGATCGCCGGACCCCCAACCGAGGTGGCCGCGGTGATCACCGAGGTGCAGCGGCAAAACCGGTTTGCCCGGCGGGTCAACATGGAGGTCGCCTCGCATACCGCTTTGATGGATCCGATCCTGCCTGAGTTGCGCTCCGCACTAGCCGATTTGGCCCTCAAGACGCCGATGATTCCGTTGCTCTCCACCGTCACCGGTACCGCCAATCCGCCGCTGGATGCCGACTATTGGGTGGCCAATCTCCGGCAACCGGTACTGCTGAGCGGGGCCATCACCGCCGCCGGGCAAGACCATGCGATCTTCATCGAAATCAGCCCGCACCCGATGCTGACGTACGCCGTCACCGAAACGTTGGGATCGCAGATCCACCATCACAGCATCGGCACGCTGAGGCGCGACGGCGACGACACACTCAGCTTCCACACCAACCTCAACGCCGCCAGCACCAGTCACCCGCCACGCCTGCCGCATCCGCCCGGACCGCATCCGGTGCTGCCGGCCAGTCCTTGGCAGCACGAGCGGCACTGGCTTTCCGCCGGGTCGGCCACCGCCGCGGCGGTGGTAGGCCATCCGCTATTGGGGGTCGGTGTTACCGATCCCACCAATGGAATTCGGGTGTGGGAACGCATGCTCACTCCCGATTACCTGTGGCTTGGCGATCACCGTATTGACGGCATGTGTGTTTTGCCCGGCGCGGCGTATATCGAGTTGGCACTAGCGGCGGCGGCCGAAGCGCATGGGACCGACCGCGATATGCCGTGGCAGGTTGTTGAGTTATGCCTGCGCGAGTTGATGCCGATTAGGGAACCTACCGTTGTCGTCACGACATTGAGTGGCACTGCGTCCCGGCCGTGCGTGGAAATCCGTTCCGGAATCCGGGATTCGGGGTGGACGCTGCATGCCAGCGCGGTGTTGGAGCGGGGTGTGCCGCGGGTCGTGGAACCGATCGATGTTGATGACTCATCGGTGACGAAGTTGGATGCCGACAGTCTCTATCGCCGGTTGCGCGGCGCCGCCCAACACCATGGTCCTGCTTTCCAGGGGGTTACCGGGCTCAGCGTATTCGGTTGCGGCGCGGCTCGGGCCGAGGTGCGGTTGCCATCGAGTGCCCGGCAGGGAGCGCGACGGCTACTGGCGCATCCGGTGATGGTCGATGTTGCGTTGCAGACACTTGGCGCGACCAAGCCGGCTACCGACCTTGCCGGTGCGCAGGGCACCGGGTCGGTGGTGCTTCCGGTGCGGTTTCGCGGTGTGCGGGTCTATGGAGATCTCACCGAAGGTGTTGCCGCGCTGGCGGTGCTGAGACCAACGGCGGACCCGGATCGGTACGTAGGCCGAGTGGTGCTCACAGGTAGCCAGGGACAGGTCTTGCTGGTTATCGATGAGATCGAGATGGCGGTGGTGCCGGCAGGGGCCAGCAGCGAGGTGGCCAGTCACACATTCACCTTGGCCTGGGAGCCGATGGCTACGGATAAGCCGGCCGCTGCGGTGGGTGCGGTGTTGCTGGTTGCTGAACATGGTGCGGCTGACGGGTTGCTGGACGCGGTGCGCGCGGGGCTTTCACGACGGACGCCGCACTGTCAGGTGGTGATGGCGGGGGATCGGGCCGAGCTCCAGGACGCGTTGACTCAGAGCGATGTGTGCTGGAACGCGGTGGTACTGGTGTGTCCACCGCGTTCGGTCGATGAGGCCTTGTCTGATTCTGCGCAGTTGGAATTGGCGCAGTCGCGGACGTTGTTCGTTGCCGACATCGTCAAGAGTTTGTCGCAGAGCGGTATTCGCGGCCGACCGAGGCTGTGGATGGTGACCCGCGGGGCTCAGCACGTAGCTGCTGGTGAGCGGGTGACATTGGCGCAGACAACGCTTCGTGGTATGGCGCGGGTGCTGACGTTTGAGCATCCGGAGCTGAATGCCACCGTCGTGGACGTCGATGCCGAAGGTGATATGTCGGCTGGCGCGCTGGTTGATGAGTTGTGCGCCAATTGCGGCCACGATGAGGTGGCTTTGCGCAATGGGCAGCGGTGCGTGAATCGCCTTGTCCGGGTCCCGGTTTCGGCTCCCAACGTCGTGGCTGCCGAGCGGCGTCCGGTGTTGGTCGATCTCGATGGTGGCGGCGCGGTGCGCTTGCAGACCGATCAGCCGGGGCGGTTGGGCGCGTTGGCGGTGCATGCGGTGCGGCGTATGCCGCTGGCAGCGGATGAGGTCGAGGTCCGGGTGGTGGCCGCGGGGCTCAATGGCAGCGACGTCCTCAAGGCGATGGGTTTGTATTCCGCGTTGGACGACACGGTGGGCGACGGCGTGCCGGCGCTTGGCAGCGAATGCGTGGGATATGTGGCCGGCCTCGGCGCTGCGGTGGATTCGCTGCAGCTGGGACAGCGGGTAATCGCGTTGGGGCCTGGTTCGCTTGCTTCGTATCTGACGACGTCGGCCGATTGGGTCGTGCCGGCGCCGCAGGCGCTGTCGGATCATGAGGCGGCCGGCCTGGGTATTGCCTACCTGACGGCGTGGCACGGGTTGTGTGAGGCGGGGCGGCTTACGGCCGGGGACCGGGTGTTGATCCATTCGGCCGCCAGTAGTGTCGGGTTGGCGGCGGTGTCGATCGCCAAGGTCATCGGGGCACGCATTTATGTGACGGCGGACTCGGCGGCCCAGCATGAGGTGTTGGCGCAGTTGGGTGTTGATTATGTTGGCAACTCGGGCAACCCGGAGTTCGTCGAGGAGATAGAGGCGTCCACCGGGGGACAAGGTGTCGACGTCATCTTCAATTCGACTGCCGGAGCAGAGATTCGGCGTAGTGGCATGGAGATCCTTGCTCCCGGTGGGCGATTCGTCGAGCTGAGTAGGCGCGACGGCTACGCCGGTGCGCAGCTGGAGCTGGCTTCGCTGGCCAAGAGTGCGTCTTTCGCAGTGGTCGATCTGGAATTGAATCTGCGGCTGCGACCGCGACGCTACCGTGAGCTGTTGCAAGACATTTTGCAACAAGTGGTGGCCGGCGAGCTGCAGCCGCTCCCGGTCAGCGAGTTCAGCCTCGACCGCGCCGTTGACGCGTTCGAGATGATGGCTTCGGACGCTCACATCGGCACGATCGTGATCTCGATACCGACCGCGGGAAGCATTGTGGCGCTTGCCTGCCCGCCCGCCCAACCGTTGGTCCGGGCCGATGGCGGCTACATCGTGGTGGGCGGCATGGGCGGGCTGGGCTTTGTCGTGGCGCACTGGCTGGTCGCCGAGGGCGCGGGTCTGGTGGTGCTTAACGGGCGTTCGGCGCCCGGCGCCGAGGTTGCGGCGGCGATCGCGGAAATGAACGCTGCGGGACGTCGGGTGCAGGTCATCACCGGCGATATCGCCCAACCTGGTACCGCGGAGCGGTTGGTGGCCGCTGTCGAGGAAGCCGGTCTGCGGCCGGCAGGTGTGTTGCACAGCGCGATGGTGCTGGCCGATGAGATCGTTTCGAACATGTCGGCGTCGGCGGTGGCGCGAGTGTTCGCGCCAAAGGTGGCCGGCCACTGGTGGTTACACAAAGCGACCGCTCACCTCGACCTGGACTGGTGGTTGACATTTTCGTCGGCTGCTTCGCTGTTGGGCTCACCGGGACAGGGGGCCTATGCGGCAGCCAACTCTTGGGTGGATGGGCTGGTGGCCTACCGACGCTCTCAGGGTCTGCCGGCGATCGGAATCAACTGGGGGCCGTGGGCGCGGGTGGGTCGTGGACAATTCCTGGCTGATCAGGGCTTTTCGATGCTCACCCCGGAGCTGGGATTGGCTGCCATGCAACAACTTCTGGTTGCCGACCGTGCCCGCACCGGAGTGTTCAGATTCGACGCCCACCAATGGTTCCGATCTTTCCCGGGCGCCAAAGAGTCCTCGCTGCTGGCTGGTCTGGCCGACCCGCGCGGCCACGAAGCGAGCCTGGGCGACTCGCTACGCCACGCGGACCGGCAGGAGCGTCAACGTCTGTTCGAGGGCTACCTGTGTGATCTGGCTGCCAGCAAACTCGGTGTGACACCGTCTCGGCTGGACCCCCAGTCGGCCCTCGACCGCCTGGGGCTCGACTCGCTGAGCGCGTTGGCGCTGCGCAATCAGATCGACCGCGATTTCGGTATCGCTGTCCCGGCCGTTCAGCTACTGGACGGCGGCAGCATCGCAGCCCTTGCCGAGTGGCTCGCCGACCAGCTTCCCGGCGCGGCTACGGCGCGGCCCGCTCCGACCGTGTCCGCCGATAGCACTGCGGCGCAACCTAACCGGACGCCGGAGACCACCGATACCGACGGCGCACCGTGGATCGACCTGCTGACCCAGGTGCAGCAAGTTTCAGACGACGACGTCGACGAACTGCTTCGTCAGGTCATTGCCGCCAAGGGAGATTGAGGATGACGGATAGGTCCAGCGAGAAGTCGATCGACATCACCACGCTCTCCGCCGAGGAAAAGCGCGCGTTGTTGTCGCGGCTACTGATGGAGAAGGCGCAGGCGTCGGCGTCGGCGCATCCGTTGTCGTACGGGCAGCGGTCGCTGTGGTTTCTTTACCAGCTTGCGCCCGGAAACCCCGCCTATACCCTCAGCTATGCCGGACGGATCAGGGGAGAACTGGATGTGCCGGCGCTGGAGCGCGCCGCACAGGCACTTGTCGAACGGAATGCGGTCCTGCGCACCACGTTCGCCGTGCGCGACGGGCAGCCGGTTCAACTCGTCCACCCACACTGGCCGGCGCGCATTGTCCGCCACGACGTGGATGCTGATGAAGTTGACGAGTGGATACATCGGGAATCCCACCGTGCGTTCGACCTGAAAACCGGGCCGGTTTTCCGCCTGACGTTGCTCCGGCAATCACCACGCGAGCACGTCCTGGTGCTCGCCGTGCATCACATCGCCGCCGACTTCTGGTCCGTGGACGTCATTCTCGACGAGCTCTGCAAACTCTATGCCGCACAACACGGCGCCGACGCACCGGCGATCTGCCCAGAGCATTATGTCGGCTACGCGGATCGGCAGATGCAGATGCTGTCGAATGTCGAGGGGGATCGCCTTTGGCGCTATTGGCGCACACAGCTGGCCGGTGACCTGCCGAAGTTGAGCCTACCCACCGACCGGCCGCGACCCGCGGTTCCGTCGTACCGCAGTGCCGTACGACGTTTCAGCGTTGACGGCCGCCTGGCGTCCGATCTTCGGGAGGTGGCCCGGGGCGCCGGAGCGACGCCGTATATGACGTTTCTGGCCGCATTCGCCACGTTGCTGCACCGGTACACCGGCCAGGACGACCTGCTCATCGGCTCACCATTTGCCTGCCGCGATCGGGTCGGGATGGAGGGGCTGGTCGGCTATGTGGCCAATACCGTCGTGCTGCGCGCCGAGTTGCATGGTGACCCGACGTTCTCGTCGTTGCTGGGACGGGTCAAGCAGATGGTTCTGGGCGCGCTCGCGCACCAGGATTACCCCTTTCCCTTGCTTGTCGAACGGCTACGTCCGTCCCGGGATTTGAGCTATACCCCGATCGTCCAGGTCTCGTTCGCGTGGGAACAGTCCCGCCGATTCCAGCGCGCAGCCAGCGGGGATCTGGGCCCTGAAGCACTTGAACTCGAGACCCTACATGTCGGCCAGGGGGGTGCGGCCTTCGACTTGATGATCCAGGTGGCCGATGCGGACGGGGAGTTCACCTGCGACCTGCATTACAACCGCGACCTTTTCGACGACGCGACGATAGAGCGGCTGGTCGGGCACTTCACGACGCTGCTCAATGGCATCGTCACCCATCCCGCCAGCCGCGTGTCGGAGTTGCCGCTGCTGACCGAGCCGGAGCGCCGCCAACAGGCTGCGTGGAACGACACCCACGTCTGCTATGACGCCCCCGATTGCCTGCACGCGATGGTTGCGCAAACCGCCCGGCGCAGCCCGCACACCGTCGCCGTGTCGTTCGCCGATCAGGAGATGACGTACCGGGAGCTCGACGACCAAGCGAATGCCCTGGCCCATCGGCTGCGCGGCCTGGGAGTAGGCCCCGACGGCATCGTTCCGGTGCTGTTGGACCGCTCAGCAGACCTGGTGGTGGCTTTGCTGGGGGTGCTCAAGGCGGGTGGCGCGTTCATGCCGCTCGACCCGGCGCAACCGGCCAACCGCGTCGCGGCGATGATCGGCAACGTGCCGGACGCGCCGGTGTGCGTCACGCACCGCCGACATCTGCAAAGCCTGTCCGGGTTCACCGGTCATCGCCTCTGCCTCGACCTGCCGACGACTCCGGCGGACGGCGTCGCCGTGGCCGCCGGTACCCACGACAGCGGTCGGGCGGCGAGCCTTGCCTACGTGGTCCACACGTCCGGCTCGACCGGCACGCCCAAGGGAGCGCTCAACACCCACGGCGGAATCCGAAATCGGCTGTTGTGGATGCAGGCCACCTACCAACTCACTCCGGCGGATCGGGTCCTGCACAAGACTCCGATAAGTTTCGACCCCTCGATCTGGGAGATCTTCTGGCCATTGATCGTCGGCGCACGGCTTGTCATCGCCGAACCCGAGGTGCATAAGGACCCAGCTGCCCTGGTTCGCACCATCGTCGAACAGGACGTCACCACAGTGCATTTCGTGCCGTCAATGCTGCGCTCCTTGCTGGCTCAGCCGGGGGTGACCGACTGCGTCGGGTTGCGCCGGGTGTTCTGCAGCGGCGAAGTGCTGCCGGATGACCTTCAGGACCGCTTCCTAGCCACCTTGGACGCCGAGCTTTACAACCTCTACGGTCCCACCGAGGCCGCGATCGATGTCACCCACTACCACTGCAAGCGCGGTGAGCCGCGCTCGCCGGTCCCGATTGGGCGACCGATCGCCAACATTCGCATTCATCTCTTGGACGCTCATCAGCAACCGGTGCCGGTCGGCGTGCCGGGGGAGTTGTGCATCGGCGGGATTGGGGTGGCACGTGGCTATCTCAATCAGCCCGATGCGACAGCAGCCAGTTTCCGCACCGATCCGTTCGCGGAGGTTCCGGGCGGGCTGCTGTATCGGACCGGAGACCGGGCGCGGTACCTGCCGGACGGCAACATCGAGTACTTGGGGCGCCTCGATAACCAGGTGAAGATCAGCGGCGTCCGGATCGAGCCGGGTGAGGTGGAGGCCGCACTGCTTAAGCACCCCGGGGTCAGCGACAGCGTGGTCGTGGCCGACACCGACAGCCGCGGCAACCTGCGGCTGGTCGCCCATATTGTGGCGACCCAGGACGCCGCGCCGAGTGTCGGCGAGCTTCGCCGCTTCCTCCTCGATCAGCTTCCCGCGGCGATGGTGCCGGCGATCTTCTCGGTGGTTGCGTCGCTGCCACATACGTCGAGCGGAAAGGTCGACCGCCGCGCGCTGAAGGCGGCCGGCGATCAGGCGCCGATAACGGGGCCGGAGTTCGTCGCTGCGCGGACGCCTGCTGAGAAGGTCCTCACCGCAATCTGGTGTGACGTGCTCGATCTGGACACCGTTGGCGTGCACGACGATTTCTTCGCCCTCGGCGGCTCCTCGAGCCACAGCCTGGAAGTCGCGGCGAAAGCGAATGCAGCCAACCTACCGCTGCGGCCGGAGTCGCTGTTCGTCTTCGGTACCGTCGCCGAGCTGGCCGCCGAATACGGCAAGGCCGCGCAGGACGCGCCAGACCCCGAAGTGGCTGAGACATCCGAGACATCCGAGACATCCGAGATATCCGAAACTTCCGAGGGCGGCAGCCGGGTCGCCGCAGCCGCCACTGCTCCGCCGGTGCCCGCTACCAGCCGGCAGACGCGTAACACCGTGATGGAAAGCATCGGTGTGTATCTGCCGGCGGGGGTGCTGTCGACCGAGAGCGTCCTGGCAGGCTGCGTCAACGAGATCGGTATTCCGTTGGAACGTCTGACCGGAATCCGCAGCAGGCGAGTGGTCGGACCGGGCGAATTCTCGATCGACCTGGCCCGAAATGCGGTGGCCGACTGTCTGAAACGGTCGAAGTATGCGGCCGACGAGATTGATCTGGTCATCTGCTGCAACATTTCCCGCTGCGACGGACCCGGGCACAAGGTCGTGTTCGAGCCCAGCACCGCGGCGCGGCTGCGGGACCAATGCGGCCTTACCAATGCGATTGCCTTCGACGTCTCCAACGCCTGCGCCGGGATGTTCACCGGTGTCGCCGTCGCCGATGCATTCCTGCGGGCCGGACTGGTCGAGTGCGCCATGGTCGTCAGTGGTGAATACATCAGCCACATCACCGAGACGGCGCAGCAGGAAATCGAGGGACCGATGGATCCGCGACTCGCGTGCTTGACGGTTGGTGACGCCGGTGCCGCGGTGATCCTCGAGCGCGGCACCACTGACCGGGTCGGCTTCCACGACATCGACATGGCCACCCTGAGCCGGTACAGCAGCCTGTGCATGGCCAAGGCAAGCAATGGTCCACATGGCGGCGCGATTATGACCACCGACTCGATCAACATTACCGCCACGGTGGTCAAGCGTTTACTGCCATACACCGCCGCCGTGATGAATCGGCACGGCTGGCGGCCCGAACACTGCGACCACATCGTCATTCACCAGACATCCAAGGCATCGCTCAACGACGCGGTGGTCGCGATGAATGGAATGTTCGGCCCGGGTAGCGCCCAACCGGCCAGCGTCGTCAATAATCTCGGTGAACGGGGAAACACCGCCAGCACCACACATTTCGTGGCCCTCGGCGATCAGATCCGGGCCAATCGGATCAACCCCGGGGACAAAGTGCTGTTCAGTATCAGCGGCACCGGACAGACGATCGGCGCCGCGCTCTACACCTTCGACGACCTGCCGGCCCGAATGCGCAGGGCGCCCGAGGGTCAACACACCCACGGCTTCTCGGCCCGTCGACGACGCCCGGAGCCACCGCCGGGGCCCCGGGTGCGGATCGAAGGGGTCGGCACCGCCGCCGAGCAATCCCGGCCTCGGCGTGCAGTCGAACTCGCGACGCAAGCCGCCAGACAGTGCCTGAGCCGGCGCGGAATGGATCCGGCACAGCTCGAATTGATCGTCTACGCCGGGGTGTACCGGGAGGACTTCATCGCCGAACCGGCCATCGCGGCGTTGGTGGCCGGTGAAATCGGCGCTAATGTCGACATCGATTCGCCCGATGCGCCAACGACTTTCGCCTTCGACGTGCTCAATGGAGCGGTCGGATTCCTCAACGCATGCCAGGTGGGTGTGCAGATGATCGGCGCTGAAAAAGCCGAACACGCGATGGTGGTGGCTGCCGAGATCGAAAACAACGGCGGTGACAGCGGGCACCCGTTGTATGGTCTCGGCGAGACGGGCTCCGCGGTGATCCTGGGCAGGTCCGACGGCGACTCAGGCTTCGGTCGGTTTGTGTTCCATCACCATCCGGAGTACGTCTCCGCATTGGAAACGTACTTGCAGCAAGGAGATGGGCGCAGCTGGCTGCAGATCGACCGCGACCCGAATCTGTCGGCCCGCTACCTGGACTGCATCCCGGCCGCCGTCGAGGAACTGCTCAAGCTCGAAGAGCTTGACTGCTCCCAGATCGCGGCCGTGTTCCCTCCGCACCTGTCCCAGGCGGATCGCGCCGAACTCGCTGTGCGCCTGAACATTCCGGATTCACAATTCATTGACCTGGCGACCGAATCCGATTTGTTCTCCTCATGTCTGCCCTACGAACTGGAACACGCCTGGCGGCATCAGCTGGTCCGTCCGGGCGACATCGGGCTGGTCATCAGCGTCGGCTCCGGCATCGAGGTCGGTTGTGCCACCTACCGCTTCTGATGCCGATGTCGACCGCCGTCACGGGAAGAACGGCAACCCTCGAACGATCCACGCAGTTTCCGGCCGCACCGGCGATGTGCTGGTTCTCGACAATGTTGTTGTGTTGTGCTGCAACATGAAAGGTTGCAATCCGTCATGAGGTTTGCGCTGGTCTCCTATGGAACGCGTGGCGATGTCGAGCCGTGCGCGTCGGTCGCGCTGGAGCTGCTGCGACGGGGCCACAACGTGCGTATTGCAGTGCCGCCCAACTTGCTTGGCTTTGTCGACTCGGTCGGGCTTACCGCGGTCCCCTACGGGCCGGACTCGCGAGAGCAACAGAAGGACGATTTCGCCAAGGACTTCTGGAAGATGATCCGGACTCCGACCACGTTTCTGAACAAGGGCGCCGACTTCATCACCAGGGGTTGGGCCGAGATGAGCGCAACACTGGCAACTCTGGCGCGCGATGCCGATCTCATAATGTCAAGTTGGATGTACCCCGGGATCGCCGCCAATGTTGGCGAGCATTATGGTATTCCCGTTGCCATGCTGAATTTTGTTCCACTGCAAGTCAATAGCCGACTATTGCCGAGCCTTCCGGCTCCGTTGGGCCGCGGCGCGCTTTCGGCAGCCTGGTGGATGTACTGGAAGATGACGAAGGAAGCCGAGGCGGCGCAACGCCGTGAATTGGGTTTGCCAATGGCGACAGCCTCGGCAGCGAGACGAAACGGCGAGCGGGGATCGCTTGAGATCCAAGCTTACGACGAGCTGCTATTTCCCGGGCTGGCGACCGAATGGGCTGGGCGATGGCCCTTTGTTGGCGCGCTAACGATGGAATTGGCAACAGATGTCGACAACGAGGTCGCATCGTGGATTGCCGCCGGCGCGCCGCCGATCTACTTCGGATTCGGTAGTAGGCCGGTGAAATCGATGGCAGACCTGATCGACATGATCAGTGCATCCTGCGAGCAGCTGGGTGAGCGGGCGTTGATTTGCACCGGCGAGAACGATTTCCCCGCGACTCCGGATCGCGACCATGTCAAAGTTGTTCGCGCGGTGAGCCACGCGGCCACTTTTCCCGCGTGCCGCGCGGTTGTCCACCACGGTGGTGCGGGCACCACGTCAGCGGGTTTGCGGGCCGGGGTCCCGACGTTGATCCTGTGGTTCACTTCCGACCAGCCCATGTTTGCGGCCGCGGTCAAGCGGCTCAACGTTGGCACTGGCCGGCGTTTCTCGAGTGTCACGCCGCAATCGCTGGTCGCCGACTTGAGTTCGATTCTCACACCAGAATGCAGCACCCGCGCCCGCGAAATCGCCACCCGGATGAGCAAACCCGCCGACAGTATCGCCGCCACCGCCGACGCATTGGAAAAGGCGGTTCGTCTGAGGGGGCTTGGCTGATGGACATGCCCGCTTCGCCGGGGTGGGTTCGCGACGACGGACCCGGTGGGGTCAGGGAGCCGGTCGTGGTGGGGTGGCGCCCGCTCGCACGAACACGGACCAACCGGGATTGACATCGGAGCAAGGAGTAGTAGATGCCGATAGATAGCGGGTTTCCGGTGCCACCAACCTTGTCAGATATCGTGCGTGGTAGCGCCGAACGCTATTCAGACAAGGTTGCATTCGACTATTGCCGGTATTCCCCCGACGGGGAAGAACATAGCCAGCTAACCTATCGCGAACTCGACATCAAGGCGCGAGCGATCGCGTCGATTTTGCAACAACAGGGAGCGGCGGGCGAACGGGTACTGGTCCTCTGTCCCTCGGGCCTGGATTTTATCGCCGCCTTCTTCGGGTGTATCCACGCCGGGGCCGTCGCTGTACCGGTGCATCCGCCGGTTCGCGACAAGGTAATGGGGCGCGTGGCGTCGATTATCGCGGATGTGCAGGCGCGCTTGGTGCTTACCACCACGGAAGTGCAGGCGAAAGTCAGGGATGTGGTGGACGGCTTGGCCGACGGGAGTTCCCTGCAGTGGTGTGCCGTAGACGCCGTCAACCCGCAATCCGCCGCGGAGTGGATCACACCGGACATCGACCCAAGCGCAATCGCTTTCGTGCAATACACCTCGGGTTCTACCAGCGCACCAAAAGGCGTGATGGTGACCCACCACAACCTACTGTCCAACCTGGAGACCATCCGTAGGGCCACGGGTTGGGTCGACTCGTACATCGCGGTGTCCTGGTTGCCGCCCCATCACGACATGGGCCTTATCAGCATGATTCTCGGCACGATGTGCTTTGGCGGCAGTTGCTTCTTGATGCCGCCCGAAGCTTTCATCGAGCGCCCAATGCGTTGGCTCGAAGCGCTTTCCCGTTATGGCGGCACGATCACCGCTGCACCGAATTTCGCCTATGACCTGTGTGTCGAACGCAGCAGCGAGCCGGAACGTGCGGCGCTCGACCTCTCCAAGTGGTTGTTAGCCGTGTGTGCTGCCGAGCCGGTGCGCGCCGCAACCTTGGACCGGTTCGCCAATGCCTTTGGTCCCAGCGGCTTCCAGCCCGAGGCGTTCAAACCGGCGTACGGTTTGGCGGAGGCGACACTGCTGGCATCCGGTCAGGCCGATTGGATCGTCCCGCTGGTGCGACACCTGGATCCTGTTGCGTTGCGTGAGCACCACGTGGTGGGCGTCTCGCCGGCGCACCCGGCCGCCGTCACGCTCGTAGGCTGCGGCCCCGCGCTGTACGACGTGGAAGTGGTTATCGTCGATCCGGACACCCGACGGTCCTGTGCGGACGGGGAAGTCGGGGAGATCTGGCTCGCCGGCGGCGGCATCGCGCTGGGGTATTGGGGCGAGCCGATCAAGACGGAAGAGACATTCTCGGCGTTCCTCGCCGACACCGGGCGCGGACCTTTCCTGCGTACCGGGGACCTGGGGTTCTTCCTGGACGGCGAGCTGTTCGTCACGGGGCGGCTCAAGGACCTCGTCATCATCCGCGGCCGCAACTACTACGCCGAAGACATCGAGGCCACGGTGCAGGACAGTCATGCGGCGCTGCTGCGCGGGCGGGGTGCGGCGTTCTCGGTAACGCGGTCATCCAATGACGCCGAACAGCTCGTCGTCGTACAGGAGGTGGACCGGGAGCGGATCCGCGAAGCCGACGTCGGCGCGGTTATCGCCGCGATTCGTGCCGCGGTCACCGAGGACCATGAGATACAGGCGCACGCCGTCTTATTGGTGGAGCCGCTGCGGATCCCGACGACCTCGAGCGGAAAGATCCGGCGCAATGCCTGCCGACAACGGTTCCTCGACGGCGGCCTCGAGGTTTTCGCACAGTGGCACGCGCCAGCTCCGCGCGATCCGCAGCCGGCCGTATCGCCAACCGAGCCGACTCCACTGCACGCCGGGCGCGCCGAGATCGCAGAGTGGTTCGTGTCCAGGCTTTCGCTGGAGCTGGGCCTGTCACGGGCAGAGATCGACACATCGTTGCCGCTGTCGCACTACGGTCTTGACTCCATCCGTGCCATCCGGCTGACCGCAGCAATGGAAACCTGGCTCGGACGTGAGCTCTCGCCCACGCTTACCCAGGAGTACCCGACGATCGACCTGCTGTCCGGACATTTGGCCGAGCCTGCCGCCGCGGTGGAGACAGTCGGTGGCTCCGCAAGCCCGGCCGAACCGGTCGCCTCCATCGGTGTCGGCTGCCGGCCGGACCCCGCCGTCGGGTCGTCGGAGGCCACCGATGTCGCCGGCTCAGGGTGGATGGACCTGCTTGACCGGATGCCGAAGATCTCCGACGAGGACGTCGACGAACTGCTGCGTCAGGTGATGGCCGCCAACGACAATCGGGACGAACCGGCCTGATTAGCAGCTATAGCGGCGGCGCTGGCCGCGGTTGCCGCAAACGACGACGCGACACCCGAAACCACATCGGAGGGAATGAGACAAGCACGCATGCGCAGGACTGGGTCAACGTATGACGCCATCGTCGTCGGCTCCGGAGCAGCTGGCTCGTGGGCTGTCAAAGAGCTGACGGAAGGCGGCCTGAGGGTGGTTCTGCTCGAGGCCGGCCGGAATCTGGATATCGCGCGCGACTTTCCCGCCGGCGCGGAGGCGAAATTTAGTGGGATTGCGCCACGCGTCAAGTCGGCGATCAACGGCCAATATGTTCAGGCGCGATCCCCAGCTTTTTCCGAGACGACAAAGCAGTTCTATGTCAACGACCGGGAGAACCCGTATACAACGACATCAGGAAACACGTTCCTCTGGTTCAGGGGCCGACAACTCGGTGGCCGCCTGCACACGTGGTATCGACATGCGCCGCGGATGTCGAATTACGAATTCAAAGCCGGAAGTGTCCGCGGAGACGGCGTCGACTGGCCATTGTCATACGAAGATCTGGCACCGTACTACGATATCGTCGAACGGACGCTCGGCGTCCACGGAGAAGCCGCAGGAATTCCGAATTGCCCCGATGGCCAGTTCATCGGTCCCGCGAAAACAACAACGATCGAAGAAACGTTTCTGACCCGAGTCGAGAAGCGTCTCCCGGGCCTCCGCGCGACGTACGCCAGGAAGGTCAAATACGACAACAAGCGGATTCCGCTTCCCGTCAGAGTCGCGCTGGCGACCGGCCGCCTCGACATACGGACGGACGCCGTCGCGAGCCGGTTGCTCATCGATGCGCAGACGGGAAAGGCGACCGGCGTCGAATACAGCGAGCGATTGACGGGGAATCCGCAGGTGGTTTACGGCAAAGTCGTCGTCCTCTGCGCGTCAGCGATCGAAAGCGTGCGGATCCTTCTGAACTCGGCTTGTGCCAAGCATCCGGCCGGTGTCGGCGGATCGTCGGGCTATCTCGGTCGCTATCTGTGCGACCACGTGGTGTATACGCTTGTCGGCAAAGTGCACAAAAGCGATGTCGAGCCAGGTACGAACGAGGATGGCTTCGATTTCGGAAACGTTGGGCTATACATCCCGAGCTTCTGCGAAAAGGAATCAAAAAACTTTCCCGGCGGCTACGGTATCCAGATGTCGATCGGCCGCGGGAGATCGTGGTGGGCCATGACCGCGTTCGGCGAAATGCGGCCTCGGTACCAAAATCATGTGTCGCTCGACCCGACCGTCAAAGACGCGTGGGGGATTCCAGTAGCTCAAATCTCGTGTAGCTATTCTCGGCCTGAGTTCAATATGATTTCCCATATGAGACAGCGGCTCCCAGAAATTGCGGCCGCGGGCGGTCTGCGGGTCGACAAGATCTTTAATAGCCTGCTTCGCCCCAGTTTCCTCTACCGCCCTGGACTGGCTATTCATGAGACCGGTGGCGCGCGCATGGGCGACAAGCCAGAAAATTCGGTGTTGAATTCGTATTGCCAGTGCTGGGACGCGGACAATGTATTCGTGACCGACGGCGCCTGCTTTGTCCACTCCGGATTCCAGAATCCCACACTCACCATAATGGCTCTCACGGTTCGAGCGTGTCGGTTCATCGTTCGCGACTATGCGAAGTATGTGAACTGAATGGAATACGGAAAGGTTGCCGGGATCGATAAACCCGTCTCCCGAATCGTCTTCGGCACCGATCGATTACGGGGCCGGGTACTGACCTGGGTGCCCAATCGGCACCGTGAGCAACGGGTGTTCTCGCTTTTAGATCGGACCTTCGAACTCGGGTGCAACTCATTCGACACGGCACGCTTGTATTGGGACAGCGAACGGACGCTGGGGGCATGGATTCGGGAACGCCGGAATCGCGACGACATTGTGGTCATCAGCAAGGGATGTCATCCCAACCTGTTGTCAAGACGCCCGCGGCTATCTCCGTCTGACGTCACCCGCGACCTGCACGCATCCCTCAAAGCACTCGACACCGATTTCATTGATCTGTATCTGCTCCACTACGATCATCCCCGAGCGCAAATTGAACCGCTCATAGAACGGCTCAACCGTCACCTGGACGAAGGTAAAATCACCGCTATAGGTGCGTCGAACTGGTCGCACGAGCGAATTGCTGACGCCAATGCGCTCGCCGCGAGCAAGGGGCTGAAGCCGTTCACCGCGTCGAGCGCTCAATTCAGCCTTGCCGATTGGACGCGACCTCTGTGGCCTGGAGCGGTCACCCTTGGGGGGAACGGCCAGCGTGCGGCGCGGGAATGGTATTCGAGGCACGGGCTATCGGTGTTCGCGTGGTCCAGCCTTGGCCGCGGATTCTTTTCAGATCACTTCGACCCGAAGCATCCGGCCGCCAATCGCGTGAGCCGGCGGTGTATGACCCAATTCGGCGCCGATGAGAACATCAAAAAGCTGGAACGCACAAGGATATTCGCGCGCGAGCATCGGGCCACCGTCGCACAGGTCGCGCTCGCGTACGTGCTGCGCCACCCGCTCGAGGTGTTTGCCGTGGTCGGCTGCACGACGTTCGAGAAATTTGCCGAGAACGTGGCGGCATTGTCGCTGAAGCTGGATGAGGAGACGCTCCACTGGCTCGCGACCGGAATGAGTGTATGAGGTGTCGTCCCTGCTGAACGTCACCTCGTTGCCGTCCCGCAATCAACTACATGACGCGCCGCGCAGATTCACAGGCAGCTCTCGGTCGAAAATCGGGTCACCCGGTGGCGCCCCCGCTAACCTCGCCCTCGAATTTGGCTCTGAGCTGGCCGTCCCCTAGACTCTAGGGGTTGCCTTGGGCAGACCTCGGCTGGTGCGCGTCAGTGTTATCGGCCCCGCGTGCCCTTGGGCAGCAAAGACCGCGCACGTCTGGTGTTTGGTGAACCCTGCCGTGCACACGTCAACCAGGTCAGGAGATCTAGTGATTCAGCAGGAATCGCGGCTCAAGGTCGCCGATAACACCGGCGCCAAGGAGATCTTGTGCATCCGCGTGCTCGGTGGATCGTCGCGACGCTATGCCGGCATCGGTGACGTCATCGTCGCCACGGTCAAGGACGCGATTCCCGGCGGCAACGTCAAGCGCGGAGACGTCGTCAAGGCCGTCGTGGTGCGCACCGCCAAGGAACGCCGGCGTCCCGACGGCAGCTACATCAAGTTCGACGAGAACGCCGCAGTGATCATCAAGCCCGACAACGACCCGCGCGGAACCCGCATCTTCGGGCCGGTGGGGCGCGAACTGCGGGAGAAGCGATTCATGAAGATCATCTCGCTGGCCCCGGAGGTGTTGTAGATGAAGGTCCATAAGGGCGACACCGTGTTGGTGATTGCCGGTAAAGACAAAGGGGCCAAGGGCAAGGTCTTGCAGGCCTACCCGGACCGTAACCGGGTACTGGTCGAGGGCGTCAACCGGATCAAGAAGCACACCGCGGTTTCCACCAATCAACGGGGTGCCAGGTCGGGCGGGATCGTCACCCAGGAGGCCCCGATACACGTCTCCAACGTGATGGTCGTCGACTCCGACGGCAATCCCACCCGAATCGGCTACCGGGTTGACGAGGAAACCGGCAAACGGGTCCGTATCTCGAAGCGCAACGGCAAGGACATCTGATGACTACTGCAGAGAAGACCCTGCCGCGCCTAAAAGAGCGCTACCGCAGTGAAATCCGTGATTCGCTCCATAAACAGTTCGGCTACCGCAACGTCATGCAGATCCCGACTGTGACCAAGGTCGTGGTCAACATGGGCGTCGGTGAGGCCGCTCGGGACGCCAAGTTGATCAATGGCGCGGTCAACGACCTGGCACTGATCACCGGGCAGCGGCCGGAAATTCGCCGGGCACGTAAGTCCATCGCGCAGTTCAAATTGCGTGAGGGCATGCCGGTCGGCGTACGCGTCACGCTGCGCGGCGACCGGATGTGGGAGTTCCTCGACCGGCTCACCTCGATTGCGCTGCCGCGTATCCGCGACTTCCGCGGGTTGTCGCCCAAGCAATTCGACGGTGTGGGCAACTACACCTTCGGACTTGCCGAGCAGTCGGTGTTCCACGAGATCGACGTGGACAAGATCGACCGGGTCCGCGGCATGGACATCAACGTCGTCACCTCGGCGACAACCGACGAGGAAGGACGAGTCCTGTTGCGGGCCCTCGGCTTTCCCTTCAAGGAGAACTGACGCAGATGGCGAAGAAGGCACTGGTCAACAAGGCCGCACGCAAACCCAAGTTCGCGGTGCGCGGATACACCCGATGCAGCAAGTGCGGCCGCCCGCGCGCGGTGTTCCGCAAGTTCGGGTTGTGCAGAATCTGCTTGCGCGAGATGGCGCATGCGGGTGAGCTGCCCGGCGTGCAGAAGAGCAGCTGGTAACGGCGAGGAAGGGCAGACGCTGTTATGACGATGACGGACCCGATCGCAGACTTCTTGACCCGTCTGCGCAACGCCAATTCGGCCTATCACGATGAAGTGGCTTTGCCGCACTCCAAGATCAAGGCCAACATCGCCCAGATCCTCAAGAACGAGGGCTACATCAGTGACTTCCGCACCGAGGATGCTCGGGTCGGCAAATCGCTGATCGTGCAGCTCAAGTACGGGCCCAGCCGGGAGCGCAGCATCGCCGGTTTGCGCCGGGTGTCCAAGCCGGGGTTGCGGGTCTACGCGAAATCCACCAATCTGCCGCGGGTACTTGGCGGCCTGGGTGTGGCGATCATTTCGACCTCCTCCGGCCTGCTCACCGACCGTCAGGCAGCCAGACAGGGCGTGGGCGGCGAAGTCCTCGCATATGTCTGGTGAGAGTGTGGTGAGAGGAAGCAACCATGTCGCGCATTGGTAAGCAACCCATTCCGGTACCCCCCGGAGTCGACGTCACGATCGACGGCCAAAACATCGCCGTCAAGGGGCCGAAAGGCGCCCTGGACATGACGGTCGCCGAACCAATCACGGTGTCCCGCAACGAGGACGGCGCCATCGTCGTCGCGCGTCCCAATGATGAGCGGCGCAGCCGCTCGTTGCACGGACTGTCACGCACCCTGGTGTCCAATCTGGTCATCGGCGTGACCCAGGGATACACCACCAAAATGGAGATCTACGGTGTCGGTTACCGCGTCCAACTCAAGGGCGCCAATCTCGAGTTCGCGCTCGGATACAGCCATCCGGTGGTGATCGAAGCGCCCGAAGGCATCACGTTCGCGGTTCAGGCGCCGACGAAGTTCACGGTGTCCGGGATCGACAAGCAGAAGGTCGGCCAGATTTCGGCGAATATCCGCCGGCTGCGTCGTCCCGACCCTTACAAGGGCAAGGGCGTGCGCTACGAAGGCGAGCAGATCCGCCGCAAAGTCGGGAAGACAGGTAAGTAGTCATGGCGCAATCACAGGCTGAAACCGCTGCACGAAAGCCGGTGGGGCAGAGCGTATCCGCGACTCGGCGAGTCTCCCGGCTGCGCAGGCACGCACGGCTGCGCAAGAAGATCGCCGGCACCCCGCAGCGTCCCCGGCTGGTGGTACACCGGTCGGCGCGGCACATTCACGTACAACTGGTGAACGATCTCAACGGCACCACCCTGGCCGCCGCGTCCTCGATCGAAGCCGATGTGCGTGGTCTGGACGGGGACAAGAAAGCCCGTAGCGTGCGGGTCGGCCAGTTGATCGCCGAACGTGCCAAGGCGGCCGGCATTGACACCGTGGTATTCGACCGCGGCGGCTACAGCTACGGCGGGCGGATCGCGGCGCTGGCCGATGCCGCACGCGAGAACGGATTGAACTTCTGATGAACGGGAGGACCGCATAATGGCGGAACAGTCGGCTGGCGGGCAAGGCGCCCCAGACAGCCGCGACTCGCGTGACGGCCGGGGCCGGCGCGACAGCGGCCGCGGTGGCCGCGACGGCGACAAGAGCAATTACTTGGAGCGTGTCGTGGCCATCAACCGGGTTTCCAAGGTGGTCAAGGGTGGTCGGCGTTTCAGCTTCACCGCACTGGTCATCGTTGGCGACGGCAGCGGGATGGTCGGTGTCGGCTACGGCAAGGCCAAGGAGGTTCCGGCCGCCATCGCCAAGGGTGTCGAGGAGGCTCGCAAGGGCTTTTTCCGGGTCCCGTTGATCCGCGGCACGATTACCCACCCGGTGCAGGGTGAGGCGGCCGCCGGCGTGGTGCTGTTGCGCCCGGCCAGCCCCGGTACCGGTGTGATCGCCGGCGGCGCCGCCCGTGCGGTGCTGGAATGTGCTGGCGTGCATGACATCCTGGCGAAATCGCTGGGCAGCGACAACGCGATCAACGTGGTGCACGCCACCGTTGCCGCGCTGAAGATGCTGCAGCGTCCCGAGGAGGTGGCCGCCCGGCGCGGTCTGCCGATCGAGGACGTCGCTCCGGCCGGCATGCTAAAGGCGCGGCGCGAAAGTGACGCGCTTGCCGCCGCCGCGGTGCGCGAGGCGGCACAGCCATGAGCACTCAGCTGAAGATCACCCAGGTGCGCAGCACCATCGGGGCCCGTTGGAAGCAGCGCGAAAGCCTGCGCACCTTGGGCTTACGCCGGATTCGTCATTCGGTGGTTCGCGAAGACAACCCACAGACCCGCGGGCTGATCGCGGTGGTGCGACACCTCGTCGAGGTGGAGTCCACCAGCGTAGCGGCGACCGGAGGTAAGACGAAGTGACCATCAAGCTGCACGATCTGCGGCCCGCACCCGGATCCAAGACCGCACGCACCCGCGTCGGTCGCGGTGAGGGCTCCAAGGGCAAGTCGGCGGGGCGCGGCACCAAGGGCACCAAGGCCCGCAAGCAGGTACCGGTGACCTTTGAGGGTGGGCAGATGCCCATCCACATGCGGCTGCCCAAGCTCAAGGGATTCCGTAACCGGTTCCGCACCGAGTACGAGATCGTCAACGTCGGCGACATCAACCGGCTGTTCCCGCAGGGCGGCGCCATCGGCGTCGACGACCTGGTCGCCAAGGGGGCGGTCCGCAAGAACGCCCTGGTCAAGGTGCTCGGTGATGGCAAGCTGACCGTCAAGGTCGACCTGACCGCCCACAAGTTCAGCGGGAGCGCCCGCGACAAGATCACCGCCGCGGGCGGGTCCGCCACCGAGCTCTCATAGTCCCGCGAGCAGACACACAATCGCACCGATCCGCATTCGGGAGTGCGATTCTGTGTCTGCTGGCGCGACTAATCCAGGCGCGGAATCACCTCGGCGGCAAGGCGTTCCATCTGGTCGCGGTTCTGCGCCACATCGGCGCCCACCGGATTGAGCAGCAGCATTCCGGCCCCGGCGTCGATCACCTCGCTCAGCCCCCGGACAACGTCATCGGGCGTGCCCGCCACTGCCACCGAATCGATGCCGGACATCCTGCCGCCGTAGATGGCGCGTAACCCGTCGAGCGCCCGCTCGCGGGCCCGGTCGGCGTCGTCGTCCACCATCAGATAGACCCGTTTGCCGATGGTGAAGGTTGCCGGATCCTGGTGTTGTTCGGCGAGCTGACGGCGCACGACGGCAATGGCTTGGGCAAAGTCGGCCGTTGTCGACGAACCCGCCCCCAGGAACGCGTCACCGTGGCGCACCGCTCTGGCCAGCGCCGTGGGCGCCCGGCCGCCGAACCAGATCGGCGGGTGTGGTCGCTGCACCGGTTTGGGCGCGATGGGCAGGTCGTCGACGTTGCGGAACCGGCCGTGGAATGTCACCCGCGGCTCGTCGGACCACGCCGCTTTCATCAACGCCAGGCCCTCGGTGAAATATCGGACGTGGGTGGCCTTGTCGACGCCAAAAGCCGCGAACCTACGGGAACCGCCGCCGGCCGCAATACCGAGATCGAGGCGGCCGTGGCTGAGCCGGTCGACGGCGGTCACCGCCGAGGCCAACTGCAACGGATCATGCAGCGAGGTCACCAGAACGCCGACCCCCAGCCGTAGCCGCTCGGTGCAGGCAGCCGAATATGCCAGCAGCTCCAACGGTGCCAGCAGCGGTGACTCGCCGACAATCTGCTCGAGCACCCATCCGCCTTCGAACCCCAACTCCTCGGCGCGACCCAGATACGAGCGCAGCCCCGCGGTGTCGAAGTCGTCGTAGTCCAGTTGGGGGATCGCGATGCCAAACCGCACACCTTCACCGTACGGTCGCTACCCGCCGGCTATCGGTAGGCTGGGTAAACATGTTCGCCTTACTGTCATTTCTGCCCGGCGTCGACGACGTGCGCGCCCTGGCTGACCGGGTCGACACCGCGCGCCACCACGGCGTGCCCAACGGCTGCGTGCTCGAATTCAATCTGCGCCACATGCCGGTGGAGACGACGGGTTTCGACCCACTGACAATCCTGTCCGGAGGCGGCCGTCCGATGGCCTTGCGCGCCGCCGTCGCGGCGATCCACCGGGCCGCCGAGGATCCGCGGATCGCCGGAATGATTGCGCGCGTCCAGCTTCCGCCGTCGCCCGCCGGTGCCGTTCAGGAACTTCGGGAGGCCATCGCGGCCTTCAGTGCCGTCAAGCCGTCGGTGGCCTGGGCGGAAACCTATCCGGGCACGCTGTCCTACTACCTGGCTTCGGCATTCCGCGAGATCTGGCTGCAGCCCTCGGGAAGCGTCGGGCTGATCGGCTTTGCCAGCAACGCGATGTTCTTGCGCGACGCGCTGGGCAAGGCCGGCATCGAAGCCGAGATCGTCACGCGAGGCGAATACAAGTCGGCGGCAAACCTTTTCACCGAAGACGGCTACACCGACGCTCATCGCGAGGCTGTCACCCGGATGTTGGAAAGCATGCAGAGCCAGGTGTGGCATGCGGTCGCCCAATCTCGCGGCATCGACGTGGACGTGCTCAACGAGCTGGCCGACCGGGCGCCGCTGCTGCGTGACGAGGCGGTGGCCTCCGGGCTGATCGACCGGATCGGATTCCGGGACGAGGTCTACGCTCGCATGGCGGAACTGGTTGGGATAGAAGGTGTTTCGCCGGAGTCGGTCGACACCGACGAGAGGCCGCCGCGAATGCACCTGACGCGCTACGCGGGCACCGCACGCTCGCGACTGGCGCCGCCGGTACCGTCGATACCCGGACGCCGGCCCAAGCCGACGATAGCGGTGGTCACCGTGGAAGGGCCGATCGTCACCGGACGCGGTGGCCCGCAGGGTCTTCCGTTCGGCCCGTCCAGCGCCGGGGGCGACACCATCGCGGCGGCGCTGCGCGAGGTGGCCGCCGACGACTCGATCTCGGCGATCGTGCTGCGGGTGGACAGTCCCGGGGGATCGGTGACCGCGTCGGAGACCATCTGGCGTGAGGTGAAGCGGGCCCGTCGCCGCGGCAAGCCTGTCGTCGCATCGATGGGTGCGGTCGCCGCCTCCGGCGGCTACTACGTGTCGATGGCGGCAGATGCGATCGTCGCCAATCCCGGCACTATCACTGGTTCCATTGGGGTGATCACCGGGAAACTGGTGGTCCGCGATCTGAAGGAGCGGCTGGGAGTCGGGTCGGAAACATTGCGCACCAACGCCAACGCCGACGCCTGGTCGATAGACGAGCCGTTCACCCCGGAACAGCGGGCCCGGCGGGAGGCCGAGGCCGATCTGTTCTACGGCGACTTCGTGGCGCGCGTTGCCGAGGGCCGCAACCTCAGCACCGAAGCCGTCGATGTGGTGGCCCGGGGCCGCGTCTGGACCGGTGCCGATGCGCTCGAGCGCGGCCTGGTCGACGAACTCGGCGGCTTCCGCACGGCGGTGCGCCGCGCGAAGATCCTGGCGGGCCTGGACGAGAACACCGAGGTCCGCCTGGTCAGCTATCCCGGCTCGTCGCTGTTGGACCTGCTACTACCGCGCATGTCATCGCGACCGGCGGCGGCTTCGGTACCCGATGCCGTCGGGACGCTGCTGATTCGTTCCATCGCCGGTGTCGTCGGGGGAATCGAGGAGACGCTCAGCGGTGCCAACGCGTTATGGCTGGGGCAGTCGCGCCTCTAGGCGGACAAGACGGCGCTGATGAAGATGATCTCGCCGAGTGGGTCGTCGTCATCGGGATCGGGCACCGGAACGCCGGCGCGCCGGAACAGTTCGGCTCGGGTCACACCCTCGACGTCCCAGCCCTTGGCGCTCAGGTAGTCGACGACGTGGTTGCGTTCACCGGGGTACACCAGCGACGCCATGTCGATGTCGATGCCGTGCTCCCGGAAGGCCGCCGACCTCTCCCGGATCCGGTCGCCATCGAAATCCACTATGCCCGGCACGAATTCGGTGGCGATGGTGCTGCCCCGGGCGCTGAGCACGGCGATGTTGTCGAACAGCCGGTCCTGGGCTTCCGGCGGCAAGTAGATCAGCAGGCCTTCGGCTAACCACGCCGTCGGTGCGGCCACATCCAGGCCCGCCGCCCGCAGTGCCGTCGGCCAATCGCCGCGCAGATCGATCGGGATCACCCGCCGAGAAGCGGTCGGCTCGGCGCCCAGCCGGGCCAACGTGGTTGTCTTGAACTCGGTCACCCGGGGCTGGTCGAGTTCATAGACAACGGTCCCGGCCGGCCAAGGCAGCCGGTAGGCGCGCGCGTCCAGGCCGGATGCCAGGATCACCGCCTGCCGGATGCCGTCGCCGGTGGCGTTGCTGAAGTAGTCGTCGAAGTACTTGGTGCGCACTGCCATTCCGTCGACCATTGCCTGTGCCCGCGCCGGCGACACGTCTGGGAAGGCCGTCATATCGAGGTCGCCGTCCATCATTTTGATGAAGAAGTCGACGCCGACGGCACGCACCAGCGGTTCGGCGAAGGGATCGTTGATTAACCCGCGGGGATCCTTGGTCGCGATCGCGCGGCCCGCGGCAACCATGGTCGCGGTGACACCGACGCTGGAGGCCAGATCCCAGCTGTCATTGTCACTCCGTTGTGACTCGCTACGTGTCATCGGTTCCGCTCCTCAGTGGGTGTCGGGGTACGGGTGGCGCGGTAGTAGGTCAGCCGCCCGAAGACACGATGGCGCTGAGAATCGACCTCGGCGCAATTGAACCCGGCCGCCGTCAACAGCCGCGGAATCGCATCGCCGAGGTTGCCGGCGCCGTGGTGACCGCGCACGACGAGCCGCGCGGCCAGGCCGTTGCGATCGGTCAGGTCACCCCCCATGTCGACCAGGTGCAGCCGGCCGCCGGGCCGCAAGACCCGGAATGCCTCTGCCGCCGCGGCGGTTTTTGCCGCATCGTCTAGGTGGTGCAGCATCATCGACGACAGCACCCGGTCGAATTCGCCGTCGGGGTAGGGCAGCTGCTGGGCATAGCAACGTTCGAAACGAATACCTGCCAGCTGCGCTGCCTTTCGCTGGGCCCGGCGTAATGCGAGCGGGTCGGGATCACACCCGAGCAGCTGCGCCGCCGGGTGGGCACGTTTGACCCTGATCGCCAGATTCCCAGTGCCACAACCTATTTCCAGGACGCGATGGTCGTCGCCGATATCGGCCTGCGCGATGAGTTTCTGGTAGACCCGGGTGAAGCCGAGCAGCCGGGTCAGTAGGTCGTAGAACGGCAGCAGCGCGTCGTGGCCGGCGGCCGGGAAGTAGTCATGGCGCTTTCCGAGCTTGCTGACGAAGCGATGCAGATGATCGTGGGCCACGAAGGCCAGGATAAAACCCTGGCTTTGGGCAGCCCCGCACGGCAACCTTGAACTATGTCGTACGAGATGGCCGGGTCGTAGCGATGGCCGGCAAGCGGGTGCTGATCACGGGTGCATCCTCGGGGGTCGGAGCGGCCCTGGCCAGGCAGTTGGCCGCCCAGCAGGCGGTGGTCGGGTTGATCGCCCGGCGACGGGACCGGCTGGGTGAGGTGCTGGCCGACTGCCGCAGGACCTCGCCGGAGTCGGCGATGTGGGCCGCCGATCTGGGCGACACGCCCGCGGCCGCACGGCTGGCACTACAAGCCTGGCACGCCCTGGGCGGCATCGACGTGCTGGTGAACAACGCGGCAGTACCCAGACGCCGGGCCGTGACCGCGCTGAAGCCGGCTGACGTGGAGGAGGTGATGCGGGTCAACTTCTTCGCCCCGATGCGGATGACGCTGGCGCTGCTGCCGCGGATGCTGGCGAGGCGGTCCGGCGTCATCGTCAATGTATCGAGTGTCGGTGGACGACTCGGCATCATCCACGAAGCTGCCTATTGCGCAAGCAAATTCGCGCTGTGCGGCTGGAGCGAGGCGATGGCGGTCGACCTGGCGGGCACCGGAGTGTCGGTGAAGCTGATCCAGCCGGGTCCGGTGGACACCGAGATCTGGGACCGGCCGGACAACGACGAGCCTCTCTACCGGGGGCCCAAGGTTAGCGCCGACCTGGTGGCCGAGGGCATCATCGCTGCCGTCGGCAGCGACCGGTTCGAACACTATCTGCCTGAGCTGATGGCCCTCAAAGACGTCGTCGACGCCAAGAACGCTGACCTGGACGCGTTCATCGCCGGCGCGGCGGCGATGACCTGGCAATGAGGGCGCTGGTTTACGGCGTGCCACCCGAGCCGTTCGAGGTGCCCGATGGTGCCAACGCCCTCACCCAGAACCTGTCCCGCAGCCCGACAGCGCTGCGGCAGTTGCCCGATCCGCGGTTACTGCGCCCGGACTGGGTGATCACCCGACCGCGGCTGACGGGCATCTGCGGGTCTGATTCCAAGCAGATCCTGATGGACTTCGGCGAGCATGACGCCGACAACGCCATGGCCGCATTCTGTTCCTTCCCGCAGGTCATGGGTCACGAGGTGATCGCCGACGTGGTCGAGCCGGGACCGCAGGCCCGGGGCGTCGAGGTGGGCCAGCGAGTCGTGCTCAATCCGTGGCTTTCCTGCGGGCCGCGTGGCATCGAACCGCCATGTCCGGCGTGCGAGGCCGGCGACTACAGCCTTTGTTGGAGCTTCGCCGACGGCGACATCAAACCCGGAATCCACACCGGGGTGTCCGCCGACGTGACCGGCGGCTATGCCGAGCTGATGCCCGCCCATCACAGCATGCTGTTCGCCGTTCCCGACTCCGTTCCCGACGAGGCGGCCGTATTCGCCGACCCGTTCTCGGTGTCGCTGCATGCGATCACCCGCCATCCGCCGCCGCGCTGCGGCCGGGTGCTGGTGTACGGTGCGGGCTCGCTCGGATTGTGTGCACTGGCGATCCTGCGGGCGCTGTATCCGGATGTGGCGGTGGCCGTCGTTGCCCGATTCCCGGCACAGGCCGAGCTTGCCCGGCGATTCGGCGCCACCAGAGTCGTTGCGCACGAACCACGTCTGGCCGTCATCGAGGAACTGGTGGCCTGGGGCGGCGGCCGGCTGCGCCAGCCGTTGCTGGGCCTGCCGATGGCCCACCCCGGCGCGGTCGATGTGGTCTACGACACCGTCGGCAAGCCGGAGACGTTCGAGGTGGGGGTGCGAGTGCTGACCTCGCGCGGGACGCTGGTCAAAGCCGGTGTCCACACACCCGGCCGTTGGGAGTGGAGTCCGCTCTACTTCAAAGAGATCAGCTGGGTCGGGTCCAACGCCTTCGGCGTCGAGGAGGTCGACGGTGTCCGCCGGCACGCCATTGCCCACTACCTCGACCTGGTAGTCGCCGGGCGGGTGGATCTGCGTCCGATGCTGACCCACACCTTCAGGTTGGAGCGATGGCGGGATGCCTTCCTGGCGATCGCCGATCAGGGTGCGAGCGGTGCCGTCAAGGTGGCGATAGATCAGCGGTAAGGCGTCGTTATGGCGCGGGAGGCGGACCAGGATCTCGATGCCGTACGAACCGGCGAGTTCGGCAAGAGCAGCCGGATCCGGCGGCACCTCGCCAGGCGGCGGTGCGACCGCGGTAGCGCCGGCCGGAGTTCCGGCGGCCAGCGTGAACTTGTCGAAGCCCGCGGGCGTGTGCACGGTGAGGAACCGGGCCTGCGAACTGGTCACCACGAAGGCGTGCGGTAACTGCGGAGGCAGGTCCGACCCCGGCTACTTCAGCAGACTGTTCAGCCGCGCCCATGGCGCCTCGCCGCGGCAGTGGCGCGAGCGGGGCCGATTGTGAATCTCACGACGCCTTCGCGGCGTGTCGCGTCGTACCGCTCACAGTCGGCTACAGCGGATTGGCGCGCAGGTAGCTGTAGACGCCGGCGAAATTGCGGTTCACGTCCTCGGGAATGGGCACCGGGCCGCCGAGAGCACTTGCGCCCCAGACGATTTGGGCGGTCCGTTCGACCAGGGCGGTGACGTGCAAGACCTTGTCCGGCCGGGGCCCGACGGCCACCAGGCCATGGTTGGCGATCAGGGCTGCGGCGCGGTCCCGCAGAGCCCGTACCGCGTTGTGTCCCACCTCGGGAGTGCCGGACGCGGCGTATTCGGTGCAGTGCACGTCCCCGCCGCAGTAAACCGCGAACTCGTCGATGCAGGCCGGAATCGGCTGATGGGCGACGGCGAACATGGTCGCCCACACCGGATGGCTGTGGATGACGCTGCCGATGTCGTCGAACGCCTGGTAGCACGCCAGATGCAGCTTCATCTCCGTCGACGGCGAGCGGCCCGGCCCGGCTTGCAGCACAGCTCCTTCCGGGTCGACGAGTACCAGGTCATCGAGGACCATGTCGCTGTAGTCGACCGAGGATGGCGTGATGACGATGTTGCCGTCGTGGCGCCGGGCGGAAATATTGCCCGCCGTTCCTTCGACCAGTCCGCGGCGCAGCATGTCCTTGGCAGCCGCCAGCACGGCGGCCTCGGGGTTGTCCACGGACCTAGCGGTTTTCACCGATGTCATGAGCCGAGCACCTCCGGGTTGACGATATGAGTGGGCCGGTTGCCGGACAACAGCGCCTCCAGGTCGTCGGCCACCAGCTGCGCCTGCCGGGCCTCAGTGTTCCAGGTGGCCCCGCCGATGTGCGGGGTGAGCACGACGTTGGGTAGGCCCGTCAGTGGATGATCGGGCGGCAGCCATTCGCCGGCGAAGTGGTCTAGGCCGGCTGCGGCCACCTTGCCGCCGCGCAGGGCGTCCACCAGCGCGTCGGTGTCGTGCAGCTGCGCCCGGGCGGTGTTGAGGAAGACGACGCCGTCGCGCATGGCTGCGAACTGCTCGGCGCCGATCATGCCCACGGTGTCGTCGGTGACCGGCGCATGCAGGGAGATGACGTCGGATTCGGCGAGCAACTCGTCGAGGCGGTGGCGGGCTTCCTCGTTGTACGGGTCATGGGCGATCACCCGCAAACCCAGCCCGGACAGCCGCCACCGCAGGGCTCTGCCCACCGCGCCCAGACCCACCAGGCCCGCGGTGAGCCCGGCGATCTCCCGGCCGCGGAACCGCTGATAGGGAATCAACCCGTCGCGAAAAATGTTGCCGGAGCGCACATCTGCATCGGCAGCGAGCACATGACGGGTGGCGGCCAGCAGTAGCGCCACTGTCATTTCGGCAACCGCATCGGCGTTACGCGCCGGGGTGTTCAGCACCGGGATGCCGGCCGCGGTGGCGCCAGCGATGTCGACGTTGTTGGGATCCCCACGGGTGGCGGCTATGGCAATCAGGGCGCGCGACCGCTGGTCGAACACCGGTGGGCTGACCGAATCCGATTCCACCACAACGATATCGGCGGCCTCGACGGTGATCCGTTGGGCCAGCTGCTCGGCGTTGTAGATGCGCAGCGGGGTCTGGTCGATCCAGGGGTCGTATACGACATCGGCCAGGTGCCGTAGTTTCGCCAACCCCGGTCCCCGCAGCGGGGCCGTCACCAGGGCGCGCGGTCGAGACGTCACGTCTGCTAATGCTGGCGTACCGTGGCGCCCGTGTCACGCGAAGCCGTCACAATGGGCATCGACATCGGCAGCACGGCGGTCAAGGCGGTGGTCGCCGACGAGAACGGCAACGTCAAAGCGCGAGTGCGGATCCCGCATCAGCTGCGGGTGCCCGCCCCCGACCGGCTCGAGCACGATGCTGACGAGGCATGGCGGCGGGGTCCGTTGGCGGCCCTGGACCAGCTGGCCCCGGCCGCCGCGAAAGCGGTGGCCGTTTCGGCGATGGTGCCGTCGCTGACCGCCGTCGACTCCGACGGCCGGCCCATCACCCCCGGACTGCTCTACGGCGACAGCAGGGGCCGAGTACCCGGGGCCGCCCAACAGCCGCTGCCGTCGGTGGGTGAAGCCGCCGAGTTCCTGCGCTGGACGGCCGCCGAAGCGCCCGACGCGACCGGCTACTGGCCGGCGCCGGCGGTGGCCAACTACGCGTTGGCGGGTGAGCCGGTGATCGACTTCGCCACGGCCGTAACGGGTTTGCCGTTGTTCGACGGGTCGCGCTGGAACCCTGCGGCGTGCGCAGACTGCGGGGCCAGCGTCGCGCAGCTGCCTCGGGTCCAAACGTTCGGTTCGGCGATCGGTCAGGTCCACGGCACCGACGCGGTGCTGGGGACCGGTGCCATCGACGCCCTGTGTGAGCAGATCGTGGCGGGCGCCGACCACGACGGCGATGTGCTGGTGCTGTGTGGCACCACGCTGATCGTATGGACGGCCATCGCCGAGCCTCGGCTGGTGCCGGGCTTGTGGACCATACCGCACACGGCCGCCGGCAAGAGCCAGATCGGCGGGGCCAGCAACGCGGGAGGCTTGTTCCTCGGCTGGGTGGATCGCGTTGTGGCACCGGGTGATCCGGCTGCCGCCGACCCGCGGCGGGTACCGGTCTGGCTGCCTTATATTCGTGGCGAACGCACGCCGTTCCATGATCCCGACCGCCGGGCACTGCTCGACGGCCTGGACCTCACCCAGGACCCCGCGTCGGTTCGGCGGGCGGCCTTCGAAGCATCGGGCTTCGTGGTGCGCCAGCTGATCGAGTTGAGCGGGGCGCCGGCCTTGCGGCTCGTCGCATCCGGTGGTGGCACCCGCGTCCAGCCCTGGCTGCAGGCCATCGCGGAGGCGACCGGCAGGCCGGTGCAGGTGTCCCGCGTGGCCGAGGGAGCTGCCCTGGGCGCGGCTTTCCTCGGGCGCATGGCGGCCGGTCTGGAGTCGTCGATCACCGACGCCGCCCGCTGGACCTCGATCGAGCGGGTCGTGGAACCCCGTCCGGAGTGGATCGGTCCAACCAAAGAGCGCTATCGGCGGTTCCTGGAGCTCAGTGGATCAAAGTTGGTCTAGCGGGTGGCGCGATACCGGGTAGGTCGTTCTACGCTTATGCAATGACAGACCACGACCAGACTGCCGTCCGCCGCGAGATCGCAGATGCCTTGTACGCCGCACTTGAACGTCGGCATGAGGTCGCCGACGCCATCGTCGAGGCCGAGAACAAAGCGGCAGCGGTCGAGGCGATCGTGACGCTGCTGGGCACCTCGCATGTGGCCGCCGAAGCGGTGATGAGCATGTCCTTCGAGCAGCTCACCCAGGATGCTCGCAAGCAGATCCTGGCCGAACTCGAAGACCTGAACCAACAGCTGACTTTCGCCGCGAAAGATCGTCCCGCGAGCTTCGGCGAGACCCTGGAGCTGCGGCCCTTTTCCGCCAAGGAGGACCGCGACATCTTCGCCGTGCGCACCGAGGAAATGGGTGCGGCCGGCGACGGGTCCGGCGGGCCCGCCGGCAACCTCGACGACGAGATCAAGGCGGCGATCAGCCGAGTCGACGACGAGGAGGCGGCCTGGTTCGTCGCTGTCGATTCCGGGGAGAAGGTGGGCATGGTGTTCGGCGAGCTTCTCCACGGCGAGGTGAACGTCCGGATCTGGATACGCCCCGAGCACCGTAAGAAGGGTTACGGCACAGCGGCTCTGCGCAAGTCGCGCTCGGAGATGGCGTGGGCGTTCCCGGCCGTTCCGATGGTCGTCCGCGCGCCGGCGGCCCATCCGGCCTAGTGGTTAAGCGTTGCGGTGACGGCAACGATGTCGCCGAGCTGCGACATGTCGTCATCGGGTAAGGCGCGACCGTAGTCGGTAAACAACTCCCGGCGTGGCCGGGCGCCCACCTGCCAGCCATGGCCGGTCAGGTACTCCACGACGTTGCTGCGCTCGCCGTCGTAGAACAATCCCAACAAGTCGATATCGCAACCCAAGGTGGCCCACCGCTGGTTGAACTCCTGGGCACGCTGGGCCATCGTCGCTCCGGTGTCAGGATGGTACTCGGTGGCCAGCCTGCTTCCGGGCGCGCTCAGCTCGGTGATGTTGTCGAACAGGCGGTCCTGGGCGTCGGGCGGCAGATACATCAGCAAGCCCTCGGCGCTCCACGCCGTCGGTTTCGTTTGGTCGAATCCGTTGTGGCGCAAGGCATTCGGCCAGTCGTCGCGTAGGTCGATGCTGACCGTTCGGCGCCGTGCCGCGGGGACGGCGCCCAGTGCCGACATGGTGCTGCTCTTGAACTCGACAACCGCGGGCTGATCGACCTCGTAGACCACGCTGTCACCCGGCCAGGACAACCGGTAGGCCCGGGCGTCGAGGCCGGCGGCCAAGATGACGTATTGGCGAAGCCCGTCGCGGCCGGCATCGCGGAAGTATTCGTCGAAGAACCGGGTGCGCACCGCGATCGACTCCGTGATGACCTGCAATTCGCGGTCGGCTTCCTCGTCACGGGGTATGTCGTCGTCGACCAGGCGCGCGAAGAAGCCGAGGCCGACCGCGCGCACCAGCGGGGCGGCGAACGGGTCGTCGACGATCGGGTCGGCCGCCGTGGACGCCAGCGCGCGGGCGGCGGCGACCATCGTCGCCGTGGCGCCGACGCTGGATGCCAAATCCCAGCTGTCGCCGGGGGATCGGGATGAGTCGATAGCCATGTTTTTCAGTTTCAGCTCGCGTCGATGTGGAGGACTTCCAATACAGTGTGGCCTAGCCCCCGAATTCGGCCGAGAGGTAGACCACCTCGCCGAAGGGCGCGTCGTCACCGTCGACGGGCGGTAGACCGTGTCGGGCGAACAGCTCGGTGTTGCTCACCCCGGCGATCCGCCAACCATGGGCGGCCAGATATGTGCCCGCGTCGGTGCGGTCGTCGAAATACAGCAGAGCCGCCATGTCGAGATCGAAGCCGTGGCGATTCCACCGTTCGTTCTGGCGCCGCATGCGCCGTCGCAGCTCTTCTCGGTTGAGATCGTTGACGTCGAGCAGACCCTCGGTGGCGAACCGGCTTCCCGGCGCGCTGTGGGCGGTCACCTGGTCCAGCAGCCGGTCCTGGGCCTGCGCCGGCAGGTAACCCAGCAGCCCTTCTGCGGACCAGGCGGTTGGCTGGGCCGGGTCGAAGCCGGCTTCGCGCAATGCCGCCGGCCAGTCGTCCCGCAAGTCGACCGCTACCGGGCGCCGATCGGCCGTCGGCTGGGCGCCCAGGCCGGCCAGGGTCGCGGTCTTGAACTCGATCACCCGCGGCTGGTCGACTTCGAACACGGTGGTACCGGCCGGCCAGGGCAGCCGGTAGGCACGGGAATCCAGACCGGATGCCAGGATGACGGCCTGGCGGATACCGGCCCGGGTTGCGTCGGTGAAGTAGTCGTCGAAGAATCTGGTGCGCACGGCCATACTGTTGGCGAAGTGCCGGATGCCGTCGGCCGTGTCGTCATCGAGGCCGGCGGTATTCAGCTCGCCACTGGCGACGCGGCTGAAGAAGTCCACGCCCACCGCTTCGACCAGCGGCTCGGCGAAGTGGTCGCTGGCAATGGCTCCGGCGCCGTTGGCGTCCCGGCAGGCCGCCGCGCGTGCGGCCGCCACCATGGTGGCCGTCAAACCCACGCTGGAAGCCAGATCCCAGGTGTCCCCCTCGAAGCGCGCGCTACCCAATTGCGTCATCCGTTTGCCCTCCGCCGGCCAACTCATTGATACTTAGCAAATATAACGAACTACCATGACTGTACCCCTCACCCGGGGCCGCCACGGCACCCTGGCAAGTTCCACCCACATCAGCTGTTAATCTCGTAACGGTTTGACGCGCTGTAGATAATGCGGCCGTACGTCCTGGCCTGCGAGTGTTGGGCGCGTAATGCAGGATGACCCCCGCTGCGCAGGAGGAAGTAGTGCTTTCGGCTTTCATCTCATCGCTGCGTACGGTCGACCTGAGACGGAAGATCCTCTTCACGCTGGGCATCGTGGTGCTGTACCGGGTCGGCGCCTCGCTGCCGTCTCCGGGCGTCGACTTCCCACACGTCCAGCAGTGCATCAAACAGGCCAGCAGCGGCGAAGCCGGCCAGATCTACTCGCTGATCAACCTGTTCTCCGGCGGTGCGCTGCTCAAGCTCACGGTGTTCGCGGTCGGGGTGATGCCGTACATCACCGCCAGCATCATCGTGCAGCTGCTGACCGTCGTCATTCCCCGATTTGAGGAACTGCGTAAGGAGGGCCAGTCCGGCCAGGCCAAGATGACGCAGTACACCCGTTATCTGGCGATCGCGCTGGCGATTCTGCAGGCCACCAGCATCGTGGCGCTGGCGGCCAACGACCAGCTGCTGCAAGGCTGCCGCGAGAAAATCATCGCCGATGACAGCATTTTCACCCTGGTCGTCATCGTGCTGGTGATGACCAGTGGCGCGGCGCTGGTGATGTGGATGGGCGAGTTGATCACCGAACGCGGCATCGGCAACGGCATGTCGCTACTGATCTTCGTCGGTATTGCCGCCCGCATCTATCCCGAAGGACATGACATCCTGGAAAGCCGCGGCGGCGCGGTCTTCGCCGCGGTCTGCGTGGCCACGCTGATCATCATCGTCGGCGTGGTCTTCGTCGAGCAGGGCCAGCGCCGCATCCCGGTGCAATACGCCAAACGGATGGTGGGCCGGCGGATGTATGGCGGGACGTCGACATATCTGCCGCTCAAGGTCAACCAGGCCGGCGTCATCCCGGTGATCTTTGCTTCGTCGCTGATCTACATTCCGCACCTGATCACTCAGCTGGTCCGCAGCGGCACCGGGGGTCTCGGTCGTGGCTGGTGGGACAAGTTCGTCGCCACCTACCTGTCCGACCCCAGCAACATCGGCTATATCGCCATCTACTTCGGCCTGATCATCTTCTTCACCTACTTCTATGTGTCGATCACGTTCAATCCCGACGAGCGTGCCGACGAGATGAAAAAGTTCGGCGGCTTTATTCCAGGCATTCGTCCGGGCCGCCCGACCGCTGATTACCTGCGTTATGTGCTGAGCCGGATTACCCTGCCGGGTTCGATCTACCTCGGCGTGATTGCCGTGTTGCCCAATCTGTTCCTGCAGATCGGCGCCAGTGGCGGAGTTCAGAACCTACCCTTCGGGGGTACCGCGGTTCTGATCATGATCGGTGTCGGTTTGGATACGGTCAAACAGATCGAGAGTCAGCTCATGCAGCGCAACTACGAAGGGTTCCTCAAGTGAGAGTCGTTTTGCTGGGACCGCCCGGGGCGGGCAAGGGGACGCAAGCCCAAAAGCTGGCCGAAAAGCTGGGGATCCCGCAGATCTCCACCGGCGAGCTGTTCCGGCAAAACATTGAAGACGGCACCAAGCTGGGCATCGAGGCCAAGCGGTACCTGAGCGCCGGTAACCTGGTGCCGTCCGATCTGACAAACCAACTCGTCGACGATCGATTGAACAACCCGGACGCGGCCAACGGATTCATCCTCGACGGATACCCACGCTCGGTGGAACAGGCCAAGGCGCTGCACGAGATGCTCGAACGCCGGGGGACCGACATCGACGCCGTGCTGGAGTTCCGGGTGTCCGAGGAGGTGTTGCTGGAGCGGCTCAAGAGCCGTGGCCGCGCCGACGACACCGACGACGTGATCCTCAACCGGATGAAGGTTTACCGCGATGAGACCGCGCCGCTGCTGGAGTATTACAGCAGCCAACTGAAAACCGTCGACGCGGTTGGCACCATGGATGAAGTGTTCGCTCGCGCGTTGCAGGCCCTGGGGAAGTAGCCATGCGTGCCCTGGCACGGTTGCGGGGCCGCAAAGTCGTGCCACAACGCACTGCCGGCGAGCTTGACGCAATGGCCGCGGCGGGCTCCGTCGTGGCCGCGGCCCTGCGGGCCGCCCGGGCGGCGGCGGTCGCCGGGGTGTCCAGCCTGAGCCTCGACGACATCGCCGAGACCGTGATCCGCGAAGCCGGCGCGACCCCGTCGTTCCTGGGCTATCACGGCTACCCGGCGTCGATCTGCGTCTCGGTCAATGACCGCGTGGTCCACGGCATTCCGTCCGCCGCCGAAATCCTGGCCGCCGGCGACCTGGTTTCGATCGATTGCGGGGCGGTCCTGGACGGCTGGCACGGCGACGCGGCCATCACCTTCGGGGTCGGACGGCTCAGTCCGGCCGACGAAGCCCTGTCGGAAGCGACCCGGGCCTCATTGGAGGCCGGAATCAAGGCGATGGTGGTCGGTAATCGGCTGACCGACGTCTCGCATGCCATCGAGCAGGGCACCCGCACCGCCGAGACCCGCTACGGCCGTTCGTTCGGAATCGTCGACGGGTACGGCGGCCACGGGATCGGCCGGCAGATGCATCTGGATCCGTTCTTGCCCAACGAGGGCGCTCCCGGGCGCGGGCCGGTGCTGGCCGCGGGCTCGGTGCTGGCCATCGAACCGATGCTGACCCTGGGCACCGGCCGGACCGTGGTGCTCGACGACAACTGGACAGTCACTACTGCCGACGGATCGCGTGCGGCACACTGGGAGCACACAGTTGCGGTAACCGAGGACGGGCCCCGAGTCTTGACCTTTGGTTAGACGGCTGAACCAAACACCTACTCGACTCGTGTCAGAAGCGGGAGGTGATCGAGTGGGTCGGGTGGCCGGCACTCGGGCGGCGTCCGGGGCTACCGAGGCCGCGCTGATGAAGGCGCTCTACGACGAGCATGCCGCGGTGTTGTGGCGTTATGCCTTGCGGTTGACCGGCGACGCGAGCCAGGCCGAGGACGTTGTCCAGGAGACGTTGTTGCGGGCATGGCAACACCCCGAAGTGATAGGTGATACCGAGCGGTCGGCGCGCGCGTGGTTGTTCACCGTCGCGCGCAACATGATCATCGACGATCGGCGCAGCGCGCGGTTCCGCAATGTCGTCGGCTCCAGCGACGAATCGGGCGCGCCCGAGCAGTCCGTGCCCGACGAGGTGAACGCGGCGCTGGACCGGTTGCTGATCGCCGAGGCGATGGCTCACCTGTCCGACGAGCACCGGGCCGTGATCGAGCGGTCCTACTATCGTGGTTGGACCACCGCGCAGATTGCCGGCGACCTCGGAATCGCCGAAGGCACCGTCAAGTCGCGACTGCACTACGCGGTGCGGGCGCTGCGCCTCGGCCTGCAGGAACTTGGGGTGACGCGATGACGACCGTTCACGGACCCATCCGGGCGGCCGTCCGTTCCGAATACTTGGGGGTGACAGGAGATGGATGACATGGTCACGTCGCTTAGGGGGCTTGGCCCGCCCGGTGACAACGAGGGCTATGACCTGACGACCGGTCGCAACCACCCCTACGGGATGTGGGACGCCGCTTACGTATTGGGGTCGCTGTCGGCGACCGATCGCCGCGAATACGAAGAGCACATGAACGGGTGTCCCGGCTGCCGCCAGGCCGTCGTCGAACTCTCCGGTGTGCCCGCATTGCTTTCGCAGCTCGACCGTGACGAGGTGGCGGCGATGAACGAGTCCGGTCCCGCCGCGGGTGGTCCGCCGGCTGCGCCGCAGCTCTCGCCGCAATTGTTGCCGTCATTGTTGGCAACGGTGCGCTGGCGCCGTCGCCGCGCCCGGCTGGCGACGTGGGTGGCCTCGGCCGCCGCGGCCGTGCTGTTGGGCATCGCTGTGCTGGTAGGCGTCCAGGGGCATACCGGATCACCGCAGTCGCCGGCCGTGTCGGCACAGCCGATGGCTCAGGTCGGGACCAAACTGCTGGTTTCGACGGTGTCGGTGCACCCCGAGCACTGGGGGACGTTCATCAACCTGCGGTGTGTTTGCCTGGCTCCGCCGGATGCGCCCCACGACACGCTGGCGATGGTCGTGGTGGGTCGCGACGGCAGCCAAACCCGGCTGGCGACGTGGGTGGCCGAACCCGGCCACACCGCGACACCGGCCGGCAGCATCTCGATACCGGTCGATCGAATCGCCGCCGTGCAAGTGGTTTACGCCGATACCGGCCAAGTGCTGCTGCAGCGTTCGCTCTGAATTCGCTCGGCCCGCGGTGAACTGAAGTTCGCCGCGGGTCGTGTTACCGACATGCCGAGGAAACACCGGGTGGTCGACCACATCGTGGACCACCTCGCGGCAATCGGGGTAGACCACGTCTTCGGTGTGGACGGAGCCAACATCGAAGACCTCTACGACGCCGCGCATTTCCACCCGTCGCTGTGCGCCGTCCTGGCCAAGCACGAATTCTCCGCTGCCGCAATGGCCGACGGCTACAGTCGCAGCGGAGCCGGGCTGGGATCTGGGTTAGGAGTGGTGATAGCGACCTCCGGCGGCGGCGCCCTCAATCTCGTCGCGGGATTGGGGGAGGCGCTGGCAAGCCGGGTGCCGGTGCTTGCCCTGGTCGGTCAATCCGCCACCGCCCTGGACGGCCGGGGCGCCTTTCAGGACACCAGCGGGCGCAACGGATCGCTGGATGCAGAAGCGGTGTTCTCCGCGGTGTCGCTATCGTGTCAGCGGGTGCTGGCGCCGGCAGACATTGCCTCGGCCCTGCCGCGCGCCATCGCCGCGGCACGCACCGGCGGTCCGGCTGTGTTGTTGCTGCCCAAGGACATTCAGCAGGGATACGTGGCGGTCGACGACCACAGCCGGCCGCCGGGAGACATGCGGCCCATCGGCAACCCGTATCCCATAGCTCAGCTACTGCGCCGCGCGAACGGCCCGGTCACGATCATCGTCGGCGAGCAGGTCGCGCGCGACAACGCCCGAATGGAGCTCGAACAGCTGCGAGCGGTGTTGCTGGCAAGGGTGGCGACCGTGCCGGAGGCCAAGGATGTCGCCGGGATACCGGGCCTCGGATCGTCGTCGGCGCTGGGCGTGACCGGAGTCATGGGGCACCCGAACGTGGCCGAAGCGGTGGCCGGCAGCGCGGTGTGCCTCGTCGTCGGCACCCGGTTGCCCGTGACCGCCCGCGCCGGCCTGGAAGACGCACTGGCCGCGGTGCGGACGGTGTCGATCGGTTCAGCGCCGCCCTACCTTGCGTGCACCCATGTGCACACCGACGACCTGCGTGGGTCACTGCGCATCCTCACCCAGGCGCTCTCGGGATCCGGGCGGCCCACCGGGCTGCGGGTACCGGACCTGGTGCGGCGCGCCGAGCTACGGCCGCCGTCCTGGACGGGCGCGGGCGTGTGCTACCGCGATGCCATGGCGGTGCTCAACGACGAGCTGCCCGACGGCACCGACATCGTGGTCGACGCCGGCAACACCGGCGCCGCCGCGATCCACTACCTGTCGGCCCGCCGGGGCGGCAGGTACGCTGTCGCGCTCGGGATGGGTGGCATGGGCTACAGCTTCGGTGCCGGCATCGGAATGGCCTTGGGGCGCAGAAACACTGGACGGTCCCCCGGACGCACCGTGGTAATCGCCGGGGACGGCGCGTTTTTCATGCACGGCATGGAGGTGCATACCGCCGTTCAGTATCGGCTTCCGGTGACGTTCGTCTTGTTCAACAACAATGCCCACGCCATGTGCGTGACCCGCGAGCAACTTTTCTACGGAGACCTCTACAGCTACAACAGATTTCGTCGCAGCCGGCTGGGATCTGGCCTGGCGGAGATGTTTCCGGGCCTGTCGTCTGTCGACGTCACCGACGTCGGTCGGTTAACCATCGCATTGCGTACCGCATTGGATGCCGACGGGCCGGCGGTGGTCAGTGTCGAATGCGCTGCCGACGAAATTCCGCCGTTTGCACCGTTTCTCATTGGAACCACCGCGAAGGAGAACCATACCGATGTCGCTGCCAGCGCTTGACGATATCTTCACCCACACCGGCACCGTGGCACCCATTGACGGGCTGATCCGTATCGAAACCAGCCCGCGGGAGCAGGCCACCCCGATCATCATGGAGATGATGCGGTCGGTGTATCCGCATGATCAGGTTTTCGGGGAGTACTGTACCGTCAACGATTTCATCGATTGTCCCCCCGACGAGCTGTTCGCCTACATGGCCGACACCCGCAGCCTCGAGGAGTGGACCTACAGCCTGCGCGGCTTCACACCGACCGACGAGCCGGGTCTGTGGCTGGCCCACGATCGGCTCGGTTCGCAGACCAGGATCTACACCCGCACCATAGCCAATATGCAGGCCCGGACGGTGGATTACCACTGCGCCTGGGATCAGGGCAAGCACCTGTGGATGGTCTACCTGATGCGGGTGGTCGACGCGCAGGTGGTGCTGGACCGCCCGGGTTCGGTTGTGCTGTGGACGAATTGCCACCACCCGTTCTACGACCACAACCCCTACCCGGAGACCGCGCCGGCCGACCGATCGGTCTGGGTGGGGGATTTCTGGGACATGTTCGGTGCCGGCCACCTGCTGGAACTGAAGAACCTCAAGGCCATCGCGGAATACCGGCACCGCAACGGCTTACCCGTCGTACCCGTCTGGATGAGGTGACATACATGGTGAGCCAATCCGTCAGTCTCATTGACGTTTCCAGCTATCTGCCCGGCGAGCCGATCGGTGCGGATTACTACGCACAATTCGCCGAATCCGACGATCTGCGTGACAGTCTGATGTTCCGTGCGCCGGCGTTTCGCCATCACGTCGACCCGGACGAGACCGCCGTCGACATGGTGGAGCGTGCCACACGAGGGTTGATCGAACGCCACGGTGAGGAGGCGATCGACGCCGTCGACGTGCTGATCACCCATACTCAGGCACCGGATGTGCCGTTCTACGGCGCCGGTGGCGGGATCGCTCACCGCCTGGGCATGCGGCCCTCGTGGGTGCTGGACTTGCACAACGGCGGGTGCGCGGTATTCGTGTTGGCGCTCAACGTGGCTCGCCAACTGCTGGCCTCGGGCGCGGGGCGCACGGCGTTGATCGCCGTCGCGCAGAATTCGGCCGGCCAGGTGTTCGATCAACCCGGAGTCCGTCGCAAGGCGCAAGCGGCAGTGCCCGGCGACGGGGCCGCGGTGGGCCTGGTCACGCTGTCTGACCGGTCGCCCGTTCTCGGCATCGATTGCCGCACCTATGGCGAATACGCCGGCGAGATGACGCTTGCCCCGGACCCGCCGCGCAAGTGGTGGCAGCCCGGTACCGGCGAGCTGTGCATCGGTTTCACCGAAAGCAAGATCACCAAGGTGCTGGCCCGCGGCAACCGGCAGGTCCCGGAAGTGGCGCTGGCGGTCTGTGATCGGATTGGACTGCCGTCCAAGGACATTGACCTGCTGGTCACCAACCAGCCCAACCGGGTGTTTCTGCGCAACTGGCGAGAAGCACTCGAACTGCCCGCCGAACGGCACCTGGACACCTTTGACGCATGCGGAAACCTGTTCGGCGCGGGGATTCCGGTCAATCTGGATCGGGCCATCTCGACCGGGCGGGTGGCGACCGGCGACACGGTCATGATGGCAGGGTTTGCGCACGCCGGCGACTTCGCCGGGGCCGCGGCGGTGCGCTGGGGCGGGCGGCCCTGATGCTCAACGTCATCAGCCCCAACGCCATCGACCCTGGTGCGTTGGCGCTCAATGAGAACCCGTTCCCACCGCTGCCTGCGGTGCGCTCGGCGCTGATTCGCTCGATCGACGCGGTGAACCGGTATCCGGAGTTCATGCCGGAACGGCTGCGCGACGTGATCGCCGGCCATATCGGCATGCGCGCCGACCGGGTGGTGCTGGGAGCGGGCGCGACCGGCGTGGTGATGCAGGCCCTACGGGCGGTGACAGTTCCCGGGGATGCGATTGTGATGGCGGCGCCGACCTTCGACGGATATCCGATCGTCGCACAGCTGGCGGGATTGACGGTGGTGACCGTCCCTCTCGACGACTACGGCCATCACGATCTGGGGGCGCTGGCCGCCGCCGCCGCCCAGGCCCGAGTGGTGGTGCTGTGCCGGCCGCACAATCCGACCGGCACGCTGGAGCCGGTGCCGGCGGTGGTGCGGTTCCTGAGCCGGGTGCCCCCGGACACCGTGGTGCTGCTCGACGAGGCGTACATCGAATTCGCCGCGCCCGAGCATCGAATCGACGCTTCGGCGTTGCTTGCTCGTTTCCCCAATGTGCTGGTGGTGCGGACCTTTTCCAAGGCCTATGGGCTGGCGGGGCTGCGGATCGGCTACGGCCTGGCCGCAGCGGAATTGGCCGCGGCGTTGTGGGCCCAGCAGCTTCCGTTCGGCATAGCCGGCACCGGCATACTTGCGGTGGCGGCCTCCTACGAAGCCGAAGACCAGTTGCTGCACCGGGTTCGGCTGATTACGGCCGAACGGCGTTACCTACGGCGGCAATTGAGCGCCATGGGAATAGCCACCACCGATGCGCACGCGAACTTCATGTACCTGCCGTCGAGGGGTCGATTGTGGCATGACGTGTTCGTCCGGGCGGGCCTGCAGGTGCGGCTGTACCCGGACGGCGGTGCCCGAATAACCGTGGGCAGTCGGGCGTCGACTCTGGCGGTGTTGGCCGCGGTGGGAAAATCTGCGGCATGAATCCCGGGTGTTGACCCGATGGCCCCGCCGGTGCGGTAAGAAAAGGCGTGGCTGCATCACGACCGGACAGACCTGACCCCATCGCGGTGGCCCGGGCCAACTGGGAGAAAGCCGGGTGGAGCGACGTGGCGCAGGGCATGGTCGCGGTGACATCGGTGATGCGTGCGCACCAGATCCTGCTGGCCCGCGTCGAGACCGCACTGCGCCCCTACGATCTGAGTTTCTCGCGTTTCGAGCTGCTGCGGTTATTGGCGTTCAGCCGTACCGGAGCGTTGCCGATCACCAAGGCCTCCGACCGCCTTCAGGTTCATGTCACCAGCGTCACGCACGCGATCCGTCGGCTGGAAGCCGACGGGCTGGTGCAACGGGCGCCGCACCCTACCGACGGGCGGACCACGCTGGTGCAGATCACCGACTTGGGGCGGGCCACTGTCGAGGACGCCACCTTGACCCTCAACGAGCAGGTATTCGCCGACATCGGAATGGATGCCGGCGAGTCGGAGGCGCTGGTGTCCGCCATTGAAACGTTGCGGCGCAACGCCGGAGACTTCAGCGTCTGACACCGTTTGGCAACGAGAGAAAGGCAGCCCAGTGGACCCATTAGTTGCTCACCAGCGCGCTCAGGAGGCGTTCGCCGGCGTCCTCGCCAACGTCAGTGCCGATCAGCACAGCGCTCCAACGCCGTGCTCGGAGTGGACAGTTCGGGATCTCATCGAGCACGTCATCAGCGGCAACGAGCACGTCGGGCAATGGGCGCAACACCCGGTTGAGCCGCCCGCACGGCCCGACGACATCCTGGCGGCCCATCGGACCGCGGCCGCCGCCGCCCACGAGGTCTTCGCCGCGCCGGACGGGATGTCCACCACCTTCAAACTGCCGTTCGGTGAGCTGCCCGGCCAGGTCTTCGTCGGGATCCGCACCAGCGATGTGCTGACCCACGCGTGGGATCTGGCGGCCGCCACCGGCCAACCCACCGATCTTGACCCTGAATTGGCGACCGAACAGCTCGCCGCCGTACGGGTGTTCGTGGGGCCGCAGTTCCGGGGACCGGGCAAGCCCTTCGCCGAGGAGCAGCCATGTTCAGTGGAGCGCGCGCCCGCTGATCAGCTGGCCGCATTCCTGGGCCGAAACGTCCGGTGAGCTACCCGTTGCGCAGCATCTCGATGACCGCGCTGAAGTCCAAGCCAGCGTGGTCGGCGGCGAACTCGGCATAGATTTCGGCGGCGTGGCGGCCCAGCGGTGCCGCGGATCCGGTGGCGGTCACCGCGTCCATCGCCAAGCCCAAGTCCTTGTTCATCAACGCCGTCGCGAAGCCCGGCTTGAAGTCATTGTTGGCCGGCGACGTCGGAACCGGGCCCGGCACCGGGCAATTGGTGTGCACCGCCCAGCAGTTGCCGGTCGCGCCGGTGATGACGTCGAACAGCGACTGGGCCGACAGGCCGAGCTTCTCGGCCAGCACGAACGCCTCGCCGATCGCGACCTGCTGCACGGCCAGCACCATGTTGTTGCACAGCTTGGCGGCCTGGCCCGCCCCGGCCGCACCGCAGTGAATGATCTTGCCCGCCATGGGTTCCAGCACCGGACGGGCCCGCTCCAAGACGTCCGCGTCGCCGCCGACCATGAACGCCAGCGTCCCGGCCGCGGCACCCTTGACACCGCCGGAAACCGGCGCGTCGAGTTGGGCCAGGCCGTGCGATGCGGCCAGCGCATGCACCTCGCGGGCGTCGTCGACCGAGATCGTTGAGCTGTCGATGAACAGGGCACCCGGTTGCGCGGCGGGCAGCACCTCGGCATAGCAGCGCTTGACCACGTCACCGTTGGGCAGCATGGTGATGACCACGCTGGCATCGGCCACTGCATCGGCGGCGCTGTCGCATACCGCGCAGCCGGCTGCGGTCGCGGTCGCCACGGCCGCGGGCACGGGGTCGTAGGCGCGCACGATGTGCCCGGCGGCAACCAGATTCGCCGACATCGGCGCGCCCATGTTCCCCAGTCCGAGGAACGCGATCGTCTCTGTCACGTGGTGCAGCCCTCCTAAACGGTAGCGCGAAACCGCGCGGCCTCGGCCCGGCCGATGACAACCCGCATGATTTCGTTGGTCCCTTCCAGAATTCGATGCACCCGCAGGTCGCGGACGATCTTCTCCAGACCATACTCGCGCAGGTAGCCGTACCCGCCGTGTAGTTGCAGCGCCTTGTCGGCCACCTCGAAGCAGGCGTCGGTGACATAGCGCTTGGCCATCGCGCACAGCTCGACCTTATCCGCGGCGTCGCCGTCGAGTGCACTCGCGGCTCGCCACAACAACATTCGCGAGGTTTCCAGCCCGGTGGCCATGTCGGCCAGGGTGAACCGGACGGTGGGTTCGTCCAGCAAGCTGGCCCCGAACGCGTGCCGCTCGCGCACATAGGCGCCGGCCTTGTCGAAAGCGGCCTGCGCGCCGCCGAGTGAACACGCCGCGATGTTGAGCCGGCCGCCGTTGAGACCGTTCATCGCGATGCCGAAGCCCGCACCCTCCCCGTCGGCGCCACCCAGCATGGCATCGGCGGGCACCCGAACCCCGTCGAGGATCACCTGGGCTGTCGGTTGCGCATGCCAGCCCATCTTCTCTTCGAGCGCACCGAAACTCATTCCAGCAGTGCCCTTTTCGATCACGAAGGCCGATATGCCGCGGGGGCCGTCCGCGCCGGTGCGGGCCATCACCACGTACACATCCGAGGCCCCGGCGCCGGAAATGAACTGCTTCACGCCGTCGAGCACATAGTCGCCACCCTGTTTGACGGCGCGGGTGCTGAGCGCGCTGGCATCGGAGCCGGCGCCGGGCTCGGTCAGGCAGTAGCTGGCGATGACGTCCATTGTGGCCAGCCGCGGTATCCAGTCCTTGCGTTGTTCGTCGGTGCCGAAGCTGTCGATCATCCAGGCGCACATGTTGTGGATGGACAGGAAGGCGGCGGTGACCGGGTCGGCGATGGCCAACTGTTCGAAGATGCGCACCCCGTCGAGCCGGCGCAGTCCGCTGCCGCCCACGTCGTCGCGGCAATAGATGGCGGCCATCCCGAGTTCGGCGGCCTCGCGCAGCACGTCGACCGGGAAGTGGTTGCTGGCATCCCATTCCAGAGCGTGTGGTGCAAGCCGCTTTGCGGCGAACGCAGCCGCCGTCTCGGTGATCACCCGCTCGTCGTCGTTGAGGGTAAACATGGCTGCTTACTGCATTGTCGGGATGACGAACTCGGCACCGTCCTTGATGCCGGACGGCCAGCGCGAGGTGACGGTCTTGACCTTGGTGTAGAACTGGATCGAGGTCGGGCCGTGCTGGTTGAGGTCGCCGAACCCGGAGCGTTTCCAGCCGCCAAAAGTGTGATAGGCCACCGGGACCGGGATCGGAACATTGACACCGACCATGCCCACCTGAACCCGCGAGACGAAGTCGCGAGCGGTATCGCCGTCGCGGGTGAAGATTGCCACCCCGTTTCCGTACTCGTGCTCCGACGGCAGGCGCAGCGCTTCCTCGTAGTTGTGGGCGCGCACCATGCACAGCACCGGCCCGAAGATCTCGTCGGTGTAGATCGACATGTCCCGGGTGACGTGGTCGAACAGCGTCGGTCCGATGAAGAAGCCGCCCTCCAAGTTCGCGTCGCCGAAAGTCAGGTCGTCACTGGCCCGTTCGCGGCCATCGATGACGATCTCGGCGCCGGCCTGGACGCCCTGATTGATGTAGTCGCGCACCCGGGTCAGCGCCGCCTCGGTGACCAGCGGGCCGTAGTCGGCCTTAGGGTCCAGGCTGTGGCCGACCCGCAGGTTGTTGATTCGCTCGATCAGCCTGGCGCGCAACCGCTCCGCGGTCTGCTCACCGACCGGGACCGCGACGCTGATCGCCATGCAGCGCTCGCCGGCGCTGCCGTAGCCCGCGCCGATCAGCGCGTCGACCGCCTGGTCGAGGTCCGCGTCGGGCATCACGATCATGTGGTTCTTGGCGCCGCCGAAGCATTGCGAGCGCTTGCCGGTCGCGGCGGCCCCGGCGTAGATGTACTGGGCGATGTCGGAGCTGCCGACGAACCCGACCGCCTTGATGTCGGGGTGATTCAGGATAGCGTCGACGGCTTCCTTGTCACCGTGCACGACCTGGAAGACGCCGGGGGGCAGGCCGGCTTCGGCGAACAGTTCGGCCAGCCGTAGCGGGACCGACGGGTCACGTTCACTCGGCTTGAGCAGGAATGCATTTCCGCATGCCAGGGCCGGGCCGGCCTTCCACAGCGGGATCATCGCCGGGAAGTTGAACGGGGTGATCCCGGCGACGACGCCGAGCGGCTGCCGTAGCGAGTAGACGTCGATACCCGGCCCGGCGCCCTCGGTGTACTCGCCCTTGAGCAGATGCGGGATCCCGAGGCAGAACTCGATCACCTCGATGCCGCGCTGGATGTCGCCCGCGGCGTCGGCCAGCGTCTTGCCGTGCTCGAGTGACAGTAGTTCGGCCAGTTCGTCGTTGTTGTCGTTGACCAACTCGATGAACCGCATCAGCACCCGGGCGCGGCGTTGCGGATTCCATGCGGCCCAGCCCTTTTGGGCCTCGAGGGCCGCTGCCACCGCGGCGTCGACGTCGGCCCGGCCCGCCATCGGCACTTTCGCCTGGACCTGGCCGGTGTTGGGGTCGAAGACGTCGGCGGTGCGGGTGGACTGGCCGGTGGTGCGCTGGCCGTCGATGAAGTGCGGAATATGTGTGGTCATGGCTTGTCCCTGGTTGTGAGCGGCGGAGTAGCGGTGCGGCGTCCGATACTTGCATATCCTAGTAACTACCTGTCGAGGGGCGCAAGCGGGGTGACTTGCCGCTCCCATCCGGCCTACATACCGTTCCGGCTTGTCCGACGAAGCCCGTCCGGGCGCTGATGCGGGCGCGAGCGCGCCGAGCGGTGCTTGGCCAGGAACGTTCGGGTAGCCGCGCAGGTTGGCCGCGTGGTGAATGCGGTGCTGCGCGCGGCACGTAAGAGTGCACTGCGTGGCCGCCGGCATTCGAGAAGGCTCGTCACCGGCCGTCGGGACCTGTTGGCGGACTCGGTGCGGGCGATCGATGGCACATGCGGCCACGTCGCGCCTGGCCATGGTGAACCGAACCGAGTGCGGATTCGTCATTCGGGGTGAGGGCATTCCACCGGTTGAACGGACGCGTGCTGATGACTCTTGGGCGCCGCCGACGAGCCCAGGCAAGGGCGCTTCGAATCTTTGTCGTCGGAGCCGGTGTCGGCGGTCTATCTATTGCGCGGGGGCTCCTGCGCGACGGGCACGACGTCACCGTGTTCGAACGGCGCCCCGATGCGCAGGCAGGTGGCGGCGCCGTCACCATCTGGTCCAACGGCGCGACCGTGCTGGGGCAGCTGGGCGTCGACATGGACGGTGCCGGCCAATTGCTTTCTGCCGTACGGGTCCTGACGTCTACGGGTCGTCCGCTGGCCACGCTGGACGTGGCCGCGATGGTGCGTCGGCTGGGCGCGCCGGTCCGGATGGTGCCACGCCAGATCCTGGTGGAACGGCTACTGAAAGGCTTTCCGGCCGAACGCATCTGCTATGACGCCTGTGTGGTCGGGGTGGCCGGCGGGGACGACGGCGTGCGGGTCGAATTTCGCGACGGCAAGCCGGCCGCAACGGATCTGGTGATCGGCGCCGACGGCCTGCACTCGACGATTAGAGATATCGTCGGCGCGCAGCACGCACAGCCGACCGGTTGGTGTAGCTGGCAGGGACTGGTCACCCTGCCGGATCTCGCCGACAAGCATGTCGCGCAGGTCATCATCGGCGACCGCGGGAACACCGGCCTGTGGCCTGCCGGAGGCTGCGATGTGCAGTGGTGGTTCGATCTGCCGTGGTCGTACGACTTCGTGAGGCCGCAACGTCCGATCGAGATGATCCGTACCACGTTCGCCGGATGGTCCGGCACGGTCGATCGAGTATTGGCGGCGCTGACCGATGACGACGTGGTCCATTCGCCCTACCCGCATTTTCGCCATCCCATTCCGCCTCCGGGTCGCGGCGCGGTGACGTTGCTCGGCGACGCCGCACACACCATGCCGCCCACCCTCGCGCAGGGGACCAATCAGGCGCTGCTCGACACGATGGTGTTGCGCAAAGCGCTTCGCGACTTCGGCACCAGCGACGTGTCAGCCGCGCTGCGGTGGTACGAGAAGACCAGGCGCCGCAAGGTCATGGCGGTTTCGCGGGTGGCGTCGCTACCGGTGTCGCACCGTGAGTCCGTGCTCAAGCCGGCAGCAATGATCTCCGACAGGCTCCACACCTGGGCGCTGACCACGTTCTTGAGTGGAACCAGTCACCGCCGGATTGCTGCTGAAATCAGCCGAGACGCCGTGCGGGCCACTGCGTCGGGTGCGGTGCGATGAACGCGGCCGACCCGGTACGGGTACGAGGCGCGATCGATACGCCCTCGCGCTGGCTGTGGCTGTTCAAGTGGTGTGTGCTCGCCGTCCCGCACTACCCGGTTTTGATACTGCTCTATGCGGTGTATCCGCTGCTGACCGTCGCGGCCGGTGTCGCGATCGTATTCACCGGACGCTATCCGCGCCGCGTCTTCGACTTCAACGTCGGAGTGCTGCGCTGGTCCTGGCGAGTCATGAACTACCGGTTCCCGATGAACAGCACCGACAAATACCCACCTTTCACGCTCGCGTCTCGGCCCGACTACCCGGGTGATCTCCAGGTGGATTTTCCGCAGCGGCTGGGGAAATGGCGTGTGCTGGTGAAGTCGTGGCTGCTGGGACTCCCGCAGATACTGCTGTGCTGGGCGATGGAACCGCTGCTGCAGGTGCTGTGCGTGATCTCCGCGGTGTGGTTGCTGTGCACCGGAACAATCCATCAGGGCATGTTCGACCTCCTGATGGGCATCGTTCGGTGGCGATACCGGGTGGCGGTCTACGTTTCGTTGATGCGAGACGAGTATCCCCCGTTCCGACTCGACCAAGGTGGTAGCTGACGCACGCTAATTCGTTGTTTCCGTACGTGTATCGATTCGGGATGCCGCTCTTCAACCGGACGTTCTACCACCGGTATCGACGAGAGGCGATGAGCCACGCGGTCGGCCGGTTGCTGATGGTCGGTGTCGGTCCCGGAACCGATTTGCGGTTTATTCCGCCCGCGGTGACGTCGGTCGCCGCCGTGGAGCCGGTGGCGGCGTTTCGGCGGATGGCTGCCGCACTGGCGCGCCGCAACGGCATCGCGGTCGACGTAGTCGACGGGGTGGGCGAGTCGATTCCCTTCCCGGACAACAGCTTCGACTCGGTGCACATCGGCCTGGTGCTGTGCTCGGTCGACGACGTGGCCGCCACGCTCGCTGAGATCCGGCGGGTGTTGGTGTCCGGGGGCAGGTTGGTCGTCCTCGAGCACGTTCGCGGTGCGGGCGCGATGGGCCGGTTCCAGGACCTGATCGCAAGGCCCTGGTCTCGGCTGGCGTGCGGCTGCGAGCCGAACCGCCGAACGATCGACGCGATTGCCAAGGCCGGATTCGACACCAGCGGACTGCGCAGTATTCCCCGGACCCTGGTGCCGCCGCCCTGCACACCCCATCTGCAAGGAGTCGCCGTCGTAGTCGACGAATAATGGGCACAAATTTGTTGCCGGCATCTTGAACATATCGCTTGCGAGGGTATAAAATCAAGGTTTAACTTTTCGGCGCGGGGGCGGTCGCCAAAATATACATCGACAAAAAGGGGGCCGGTGATCGTGAATTTCTCGGTGTTACCGCCGGAGGTCAATTCGGCGCGGCTGTTTTCGGGTGCCGGTTCGGCCCCAATGGTGGCTGCCACCGCGGCCTGGAATGGATTGGCAGAGGAATTGGCCGGTGCGGCGGCGTCCTTTTCGTCGGTGACGTCGGGGTTGTTGGGCCAGGCGTGGCAGGGTCCGGCGTCCGTCGCGATGGCGGCCGCGGCGGCCCCCTATACCGCGATGCTGAGCGCGGCGGCGGATCGGGCGACGGCGGCGGGCGCGCAGGCGCAGGCGGTGGCCGACGCGTTCGAGGCTGCGCGGGCGGCAACGATCCATCCGCTGGCCGTGGCGGCCAACCGGGACGGGTTGGTGCAGTTGATTTTGTCGAATTTCTTTGGGCAGAACGCTCCATCGATCGCGGCCGTCGAGGCCGAGTACGAACAGATGTGGGCTCAGGATGTGGCCGCGATGGCGGGCTACCATGCCGGTGCATCGGCGGCAGCGGCGCAGCTGGAGCCATGGCTGCAGGCGCTGCACGACCTAGCAAGCCGGCTCGCCGGAATATTGGGCCTCAGCCCGGTCACCAACCCGGTAGCGAGCGACCCCGATTTGATGAGTCAAACCACCAATTTCGGCTTGTTCACCAGCACGGCTCTTGCTGACCCTGACGACAATAATTTCGTCGGACTGGTTATTTCGAGTCCACTCTTCACTAATACATTGACTTCCGGGTTTGAGCCCACCTTGGGCCTGGGCGCGCCCGGGCAGACGATAAACACCTTCCGAAGCCCGGTCTTGCCGTTCTTGAACAGTTCGCTCGCACTTCCTGTCACCGATCCCTTAGCGCCGTTGTTTACCGCACTTCTTCCCCTTGGTTTCTGACCATTCGAGACTATTCGAAACTGTAGGAAACTATTCGAGCCCGATGGCTTCGATGATGTTCAGTCGCGAGGCGCGCGCTGCGGGTGGCAACGAGCCGAGCAGGCTGACCGCCACGGCGCCGATCGTCAACACGAGCGCTGAGGGGCCCGGCCGGAAACCAACCCCGAAGTTCATGACGTCCGCGCTGACGAGGCTGTACAGCCACTGGTCGGTCAGTCCGAACGCAAGCCCCGCGACACCACCGACAACCCCGATGCCCGCCGCCTCGGCCAACACCATCTGCACCGTGAACCGCCGACTGCAGCCCATTGCCCGCAGCACCCCGATCTCCCGGCGCCGTTGCAGCACCGACAGTGTCAACGTGTTGAGCAGCGCGACGCCGGCCACGAAGACCACGATGATCCAGACGGCGTCGGCGATGAACATGCTCTGCCGCAGCGGGGCTGCAGCGCCCGCCAGTGCCGCGCGACCGTCGTACACGTAATTCGGTGGCGGCACCACCCGTCGCACGTTGTCCGACAAGCGATGTCGATCAACGCCCGGGGCCGCGGTGATCTGCAGTGTGGTCGCCGCCGGCCGGTCGAACCAGGACCGCAGCTGATCCAGGCTCATCCCCACCGTGCCGATGACGGTGGAGAAGTACGGCACCAGCGCCAACACGGTGGGCCGTTGCCGTCCGTGCGGGGTGTCCAATGGCAGCTGATCTCCGACCCGCACCCGCAGCGCCGCACCCAGATTCCGGGTGAGCACCACGCCCCGCCCGGCCAGCACCTCCTCGCGCACCCGATCATCCAGCGCCCGGTAGAGCGAGTCGGCGGTTCCGGGGGAAAACCCGTCGAGCAGCACCCGGGTACCGCCCACCACGGCAAACGCAGCCGCTCCCTCGGTAACCCGGGCGACGCCGGGCACCGCTGCCAACTGTTCGGAAAGGCCTTGCGGCAGTGGGTCGGTGGGGTATCTGTCCGGCGGATCTGCGCTCACCCACACGTCGACGCCGGCCACCGGAGCGAAGATTTCCCGCGCGGAGGAGATCATGTCGGAGTTGGTGCCGGTGATCACCACCGTGGTGACAACCGCGATCAACACGGTCATGACGGTCGCCCAGACGCGCCGCGGCGCCCGTTGGATGGTCGCCGCCGCGAGTGCGCCCGCCGGTCCGAACCTTCGCGCCGTCGCGGCGACGGCGCCGACGACGGGCGCGGTGAGCGCAAACCCCAGCGCGATCTCGGCGCCGAACAGGGCAAGCATCGCGGCCAAGGCGTACCTGACGCGGTGGTCGACCACGACCAGGCTGGACGCCGCGAACATCGCCACGGCTGCGGCCCCGGTCGCGACCCGCAGCCAACGCGGCACCACATCTGCCGACGAGACCCCGACCGGCGCCAAAGCCTCGATCGGCGAGACCCGGTACACCTGCCGGGCGGCCATCGCGGACGCGGCCACGCTGGTGAGCATCGTCGTCGCCGAGGCAACCGGTAGCGCATAGCCGGGCAGCCAGTACTCGACACGAGCCTCCAGCCCCTGGGTCAGTGCCGGCGGAAGCCGGCCAATCGCCATGCGGCCCAAGACTATTCCGCCGCACGCCCCGATAGCTCCGCCGACCAGCCCGAGAACCGCGGACTCTGCGAGTAGGTCGCCGACTATGGCGATGCGCCGGCCGCCGATCGCGCGCAGCAGCGAGATGACGGGCCGCCGCTGAGCAATCGTCATGGTCATCGTGGTGTAGATCAGGAATGCGCCGACCAGCAAGGCAACCCCGGCGCCCATCAGGGCCATGTAGTTCATCAGCTTCACACCGTCGCCGGCCCGTGTCGCCCGCATGCTCGGGTTGGCCACAATGGCGCGACCGTTCACCGCGGCGACCACGCCGGCGCGCACCGCGGCAAGATCGGCCCCCGGCCGGGTGGTGATCAGTATCGAGTCCAGCCGGCCTTGACGCCCGGTAACGCTCTGCGCCAAGGCAAGTGGCGCCAGGACATAACGGCCGCCGTTGAGCTCGGCGAGTCGCCGGCCTCCGAGCACCTCGACGACGGTGACCGAGCCCGAGCCCAGCCGGAACGTCTCGCCTTTCGGGTGGCCGGCACCGGGTCCGACCCGAACTCCGCCGGGAGTCGTCGACGGCGCGTCCAACGGTTGTGCCCCAATACTTTTGAAGGCGTCTTTCAGGGCGCCGCTCAGCTCGGCACTGCGAGCGTCGGCGCCGAAAAGCAGTACCGGGCCCGACGCCGTGGGCGCCGACATCCGGATCATCGGCGCCGCAGTGCCGACACCGGGGACCGCCGCGACGTCGGCCGCGATCGTGTCGGGAAAGCCGGCATCGGTGATGCCCGAAACCTCGAGCGCGGCAAGGCCGGCGACGCCGTCGGCCAATCGGTTGACCGATCCGGTGATCGATCCGAAGATGCCGAATACCGCAACCAGGTACATCGCCGCCACTGCCATGACGGCGATGGAGGCGCTGGTGCGGCGGCGATGCACGGCAAGCTCGCGCAGGCCGAACAGTCGTAGCCGGCTTGCCGCAGCCGGCAATGTCGAGCCCGGTCTCACCATGGCGCCACCGCCGCGTCACAGCAGACCCGGCCGTCCTGCAGGGTGATCACCCGATCGGTGGTCGCCGCGGCGTCCGAATTGTGGGTCACCATCACCACCAGCCGACCGCGGCCCGGTTCGTGCGCCACCTCGGCGAGCAACGCCAAAATCGAAGCGCCCGTCGTGGAGTCGAGGTTCCCGGTCGGCTCGTCGGCAAGAATCAGCGGCGGGTCCATCATCAACGCCCGCGCCACCGCAACCCGCTGCATCTGACCCCCGGACAGTTCCGACGGCCGGTGCTCGGCGCGGTTACCCAGCCCCACCCGGTGCAACAGCTGAACCGCTTCGGCTTTGGCCCTACCCAGTCGGACACCGTCGAGCAGCTTGGGCACCGCCACGTTCTCCCACGCCGACAACGTCGGCAACAGGTTGAAGAACTGAAACACAAACCCCACACAACGATGCCGGAATTGCGACTGCTGCTCATCGCGGAGGCGGCCGATCTCCTCGCCGTCGAAGATGATGGACCCGGAGTCGGGGCTGTCCAACGCGCCCAGCAGATGCAACAACGTGCTCTTGCCCGCGCCCGACGGCCCGACGACCGAGACGAACCGCCCGCCTGCCAAGTCCAGGTTGACGCGGCGCAGTGCGCGCACGGTCTGGCCCCCGACCCGATACTGGCGGGCCACATCACGGAGTTCGATGGTCAGCTCGTGGCCGGGCGATCCGGCGGCACCGATTGCTGGCGCCGCGGTCCGCGGCGAGACCGAACCACCCTGCGTGCGACGGCCGCTACCCACATGCGTTACTACGAGACCGGTCGCGAATCGGTTCGATTCTGCCGGCGTCGAATATCGCGTTTCATCGTATCCTCGTCGGCGGGTGTAACCCGGCCTCCGGTGACGCGCTCGGCATCCGCGAGGTGAGCTATACCCGCGGGGAGCACCGGCTGGCGTTGAAAGAGCGAACACTGCAATGACTTCCACGGTAAGACTGCTTCGATTCTGCATCGCTGCATCGCTGCATCGCTGCATCGCTGCATCGGTGGCCGTCAGCGCCATCAGCCATGCTTGTCTCTATGTCCATGGATACCAACACATCCCGGTGATCGGCGCCGCTTTTCTCGTGGGGGCCAGTGTCTCGTTCGCAGTGGCGGTGTTGGTTCTGTTAGGCAGTCCGGGGTGGTTGTGCTGGGTAGCGGCGGCGGTCGCGGGCGGCTCGTTGACCGCTTTCGCCCGGTCGCGCACCGTCGGGATTTCCGGCTTTTCCGAACGTGGCTGGCATCCCGCACCGCACGCGGGGTTCAGTGCCGGCGCCGAACTGGTGACGGTGGCGCTGTGGGTCGCCGTCGTCGCAGCCCGCCGGAGGTCGTTGCGGCGGTCGTAGCTTCGGGGTTAGCGCAGCGCGGCCTGCGCGTTGGCGCGATAATGCGGCCGGCCGCGAGCAGCGGACTTCCTCTTCAGGAAGCGGGTTTTGCACGACAGCGCGGGCTTTTCCGCCAGGAACCAGCTCAGCGCGGCGATCGGCAGCGTGGCCAGGGTCGCAATGCCCCACAACGCAAATGGGTTCACGTTGTCCAGCCCGCCGATGACCAGCAACCGCTGGATGGGGAACGCGAAAATGTATACGCCATATGACAGATCCGTGCGCATGGAAAAGCGTACCGAGCTGAGAAGTTGACGGACCGCCGGGACATCCACGTCGCGGCCGGTGAGCGGAAAGCAGTGCCACAGGATCACCGCGATCGCCAGGGCGAGCCGAAATGCGTTCAGCGCGTTTTTTCGCGGGTCGAATTGCTCCCCGAGTGTCATCCGTTCCAGCCAGTCGTCGCGCTGCGTGCTCGGCGCGGCAGCTCCAGACAACAACTGGCCGATCGCGCTGCTACCTGGAGGTTGCGCTCCGGGTAGATTTACGTGGCGGACCAGGCGGATGTGCTGTTATTGCCGAACCTTCACCCGGCTTCGGACCGGTGACGGCATCGAGGTAGCCGATGCGGCTGCTAGGGGCAGGTGACGTCGACCTCGAACGGCTTGTGCACCTGCTGACCGGCATTGTCGACACCGCTGGCCACACCGGTGATGTGGTAGCTGTTGCCGGTTTTGGTGGCGCTGGCGTTCTCGTCGGGCACGCCCTCGGTGAAGCTCATGACCACGCCGTCGACGGTGCCCAGGCCGGCGCTGTGCACCACCGAGCCGTCCGGCTCCAAGCCGACGATGACTCCCGTCGCCATGTCGCCGACGGCGATGGAGAACCTGCCGGCATTCGTCGAGCACACCACCGGGCCGCTGACGTTTTGCGGCTGGCCGCCGATGACGACCTTGGTTTCTCCAGACGCGGCCGGGGTGCTGCTCGACGCCGGCGCCGACGTCGAACTCGAGGCGGCGCTCGACGACGTGGCGGTGCTGGATGACGGTCCGGACTTGTTGTCGTTGGAGCATCCCGCCATACCCGCGACGATTGTCGCCGCCCCGACGGCGATCAACAACTCACGCTTCACCAAGTTCTCCTTCGGATAGGTCCGCACCCGCGATACCGGCAGATCTTCTGAAGCAGTATGTATGGCGGCGTAGCCGACGTACAGATGCGAATTACTCGCCGCGCAGCGCGTCGATGAATTTCCGGGTCGCTGCCCAGGTCGGCAACACGCCCGTGGCGCGTACCTCGTCGAGACCGGGGGCCGCTGCGTCGCGGTCGGACAGGCTCGCCGCCACACCGTCGACCAACGGCCAATCGATCGCCAGCGATGGATCTGTCGCGCAGATCGTGTGCTCGCGCTGCGGGTTGTACTCCGCCGAGCACAGATACATCACGGTCGAATTATCTTGCAGTGCAAGGAAACCATGTGCCAAGCCTTCGGAGATGTACACCGTCCGGCGGTCTACGTCGTCGAGCACCACCGCATCCCATCGCCCGAATGTCGGTGAACCCAAACGGATGTCGACGACGACATCGAACACTGAGCCGGATACGCAGGTCACATACTTGGCCTGGCCCGGCGGCAACTCGGCGAAATGCAGACCGCGCAAGACACCGGCCGCCGATACCGAGCAATTGGCTTGCCGGACGTCCAGGCGATGACCCGCGAAAGCGCTGAAGTCGCGCTCGGTTAGCCATTCGAAGAACAGCCCGCGCGAATCGCCGTGGATGGCAGGGGTGATCTCCCAGGCGCCGGGGATGTCGAGTTCGCGTACCTTCATGTCACTGACCGCGCTGCTCGTAGCGTGCCTCCGCGGCGTCTTTCAGCGGTCGCCACCACGCTTCGTTGTCGCGATACCAGTCGATGGTGGTGCGCAATCCCTCTTCGAAATCGGTGTGCGCTGGCGCCCAAGCCAATTCGTCGTAGAGCGGGGACGGGTCGATGGCGTAACGCAGGTCGTGACCGATTCGGTCGGTGACGTGGTCGAAATCGTCGGGGTCGCGGCCCATCATCCGCAGCAGGGTGCGCAACACGGTCAAGTTGTCGCGCTCGCCCTCGGCGCTGATCAGGTAGGTCCGGCCTATCTGGCCCTTTTCGAGAATTCGCCATACCGCGCTGTTGTGGTCGTCGACGTGGATCCAGTCGCGGACGTTGGCGCCGCTGCCGTAGAGCTTGGGTCGCCGCCCGGTGAGCACATTGGTGATCTGGCGCGGAATGAACTTCTCGACGTGCTGATACGGCCCGTAGTTGTTGGAGCAGTTGGAGATGGTGGCGCGTACCCCGTAGGACCGCACCCAGGCCCGGACCAGCATGTCACCGGCCGCCTTGGACGCCGAGTACGGACTCGACGGGTTGTACGGTGTCGCCTCGGTGAACCGTTGCGGGTCGTCGAGTTCCAAGTCTCCGTAGACCTCGTCGGTGGAGATGTGGTGCAGCCGCACGCCGTGGCGCCGGACCGCCTCCAAGATCGTGTACGTCCCGATCACGTTGGTGTGCAGGAACGGTTCGGGGTCGTCCAGCGCGTTGTCGACGTGGGTTTCGGCCGCAAAATGCACGACCGCATCCGACGGGGCCACCAGCCGGGAAACCAGCTCGGTGTCGGTGATGTCGCCTTCGACCAGTGTGATCGCGTCCGCGATGTCGGCCAGCGAATCGCGCCGGCCGGCGTAAGTAAACGCATCGAGGACCGTGACCTCAACCTCGGGGCGTTCGCGCACGGTGCTGTGCACGAAGTTGGCGCCGATGAAGCCCGCTCCACCGGTAACTAGCAGCCGCATGGCCAAACCCTAACGGGTAGTCCCAGCGGCCCGGCCAGTTCGGTCGGTGCCGGCAACAACGTCTCCTCGGTCTGCGAGCCGCAGTGTTCGGGGTTGACCGAAACGACCTCCGTCACTAGGCCCGGGTGAGCCCGAGTGGACCGGCCAATTCGGCGAGCGCCGGGACCAGGTTCTCCGCGTTGGTCAGGATCTGAACGGGGACATGGTCGGCGCCGGCGTCGAGGTGCTGCTGGAGCCGTGCCGCGATCGCCTCCGGGGTGCCGTAGGCGACCACCGCGTCGACCAAGCGGTCGCTCCCCGGCCGGGCGACGTCGTCGTCGCTGAAGCCCAGCCGCTTCCAGTTGTTGCGGTAGTTGGTCAGGTTGAAATAGACGTCGAGGGCCTTGCGGCCCACCGAACGGGCCCGCTCGGGGTCTGTGGTCAGCACCACCTTGTGTTCGGGCGCCAGGAACGCCGACGGGCCGATCAGTTCGCGGGCCTGCGCGGTGTGCTCCGGGGTGGTCAGGTAGGGGTGGGCCCCGGCGCTGCGTTCGGCCGACAGCTTGAGCACCCGGGGACCCAGGGCCGCCACCACGCGTCGGTCGGCCGGCACGCCGTACTCGTCCAGCTGGTCCAGGTACTGCACCAGGGCCGCGTAAGGCTGTCGGTACTCGGCGGTCGCCTCGGGGTGGCCGACACCGATACCCAGCAGGAAACGACCCGGGTAGGCCTGGTCGATCCGGTGGAACGACTCGGCGACCGGCTTGGCAGCCGCCGACCAGATGTTGACGATGCCGGTGGCCACCTGAAGGGTGGTCGTCGCCTCGAGAATCGGTTCCACCCAGGCCAACTCCGCGGGTGGCGAGCGACCCACCCAGACGGCCCCGTAGCCCAGGGCTTCGATTTCTCTGGCTTGCTGAGGGGTTACGCCCCATCCGAAGGATCCGAACCGGCCGAGGTCCGGCTTGCCGGCGGCAGAACTGGTTTGATCGTCGGGAGCATTGGGGGCACTGGCACCAGAATCGGTCACGGTGGGTCCAACCCGCCGGTCCTGGCAGCCTATTCCTGCGATTCCTGCGATTGCTGCCGGGTTTTGCGTCGGACGCGGCGATGCGGGTATTGTGGACCAACGGTGCGGCGTCCGTGCCGGCTTCTGGCGTGCCCAGTCCCGAAATTTCTCGGAAACGCTTCGCGGAATTTCCACCACCGGCTCACGTTTGTAGTCCGGGCAGGTGCTGCGCCGAACCCGGTGCACTGACAAGAAGTGAGGATCGCCAGAACGCAATGGCCAAGAAGGACGGCGCCATCGAGGTCGAGGGTCGCGTGGTCGAACCCCTGCCCAATGCCATGTTTCGCATTGAGCTGGAAAACGGCCACAAGGTGCTCGCCCACATCAGCGGCAAGATGCGGCAGCACTACATCCGCATCCTGCCCGAGGACCGCGTGGTGGTGGAGTTGTCTCCCTACGACCTGTCCCGGGGCCGCATCGTGTACCGGTACAAGTAGCCCGCGCCGGCATTGAGACCAAACACCCAGAGAACAGGACCGAGACTGCCGTGAAGGTGAACCCGAGCGTCAAGCCGATCTGTGACAAGTGCAGGGTGATCCGTCGACACGGGCGGGTCATGGTGATCTGCTCCGATCCGCGTCACAAGCAGCGGCAGGGTTAGTCAAGCCGCCGGACCCGGCGGAGCACCACAGACAACTGAATGCAGACCTCCCAGCACCAATGAGCGGCTGGCATCTCTAGAGATGGGCCGGCTCATCCACGCCCGGACGGAGGCCGGGCCCCGCAAGTTTGGCGGGAACGGACTGGGACCACACCTCCGCCGAGAAAGAGGAAACGCCATCTATGGCTCGACTAGTCGGCGTCGACCTGCCGCGCGACAAGCGGATGGAGGTCGCCCTGACCTACATCTATGGCATCGGCCGTACCCGCTCCAACGAAATTCTGGCCGCCACCGGCATCGACCGGGACCTTCGTACCAGGGATCTCACCGACGACCAGCTCACCCATCTGCGTGACTACATCGAAGCGAACCTGAAGATCGAGGGTGACCTGCGCCGCGAGGTGCAGGCCGACATTCGCCGCAAGATCGAAATCGGCTGCTACCAGGGTCTGCGGCACCGCCGTGGGCTGCCGGTGCGTGGCCAGCGGACCAAGACGAACGCGCGGACCCGTAAAGGTCCCAAGCGCACCATCGCAGGCAAGAAGAAGGCCAGGTAACCGATGCCACCCGCCAAGAAAACAGCAAGCGGCGCCGCCAAGAAGGGTCAAAAGGGACAGAAGACCCGGAGGCGGGAAAAGAAGAACGTCCCGCACGGCGCCGCCCACATCAAGAGCACCTTCAACAACACGATCGTGACGATCACCGACCCCCAGGGCAATGTCATCGCCTGGGCGTCGTCGGGTCATGTCGGCTTCAAAGGTTCTCGGAAGTCGACGCCGTTCGCCGCGCAGCTGGCTGCGGAGAACGCCGCGCGCAAGGCACAGGAGCACGGCGTCCGCAAGGTCGACGTGTTCGTCAAGGGGCCGGGCTCGGGCCGTGAGACCGCGATCCGCTCGCTGCAGGCCGCCGGCCTGGAGGTCGGTGCGATCTCTGATGTCACCCCCCAGCCGCACAACGGCGTCCGCCCACCCAAGCGCAGAAGGGTCTAGCAGACAACATGGCTCGTTACACCGGACCCGTCACCCGTAAATCGCGCCGGCTGCGCACCGACCTTGTCGGCGGCGACCAGGCCTTCGAAAAGCGTCCCTACCCGCCCGGCCAGCACGGCCGCGCCCGAATCAAGGAAAGCGAATATCTGCTGCAGCTGCAGGAGAAGCAGAAGGCCCGCTTCACCTACGGCGTCATGGAAAAGCAGTTCCGCCGCTACTACGAAGAGGCCGTGCGGCAGCCCGGCAAGACCGGCGAGGAACTGCTGCGAATCCTGGAGAGCCGGCTGGACAACGTGGTCTACCGCGCCGGCCTGGCCCGCACCCGCAGGATGGCCCGCCAGCTGGTCAGCCATGGGCATTTCAGCGTCAACGGCGTGCACGTCAACGTCCCCAGCTACCGGGTGTCGCAGTACGACATCATCGACGTGCGAGACACGTCCCTGAACACCGTGCCGTTCCAGATCGCCCGGGAGACCGCGGGTGACCGGCCGATCCCGAGCTGGCTGCAGGTGGTGGGGGAGCGGCAACGCATCCTGATCCACCAACTGCCCGAACGCGCCCAGATCGACGTCCCGCTGACCGAGCAGCTGATCGTCGAGTTCTACTCCAAGTAACCGCACCCTCGGGGGGCTCGAAGGAGAACCGGTCCCCTAAGTACCCCGACGGCATCAAATAGCGGGTGCCGAGAAGGAGAAGAAGAAACACCATGCTGATCTCTCAGCGTCCCACCCTGTCGGAGGAAGTCCTCACCGACAACCGGTCCCAGTTCACCATCGAACCGCTGGAGCCCGGATTCGGCTATACCCTTGGCAATTCGCTGCGACGCACCCTGTTGTCGTCTATCCCGGGTGCGGCCGTCACCAGTATTCGCATCGACGGCGTGCTGCACGAGTTCACCACGGTGCCGGGAGTCAAAGAAGACGTCACCGACATCATCCTGAACCTCAAGAGCCTCGTCGTGTCCTCCGAGGAGGACGAGCCGGTCACCATGTACCTGCGCAAGCAGGGTCCCGGTGAGGTCACCGCCGGCGACATCGTGCCGCCGGCCGGTGTCACGGTGCACAACCCCGGCATGCACATCGCCACGTTGAACGACAAGGGCAAGCTGGAAGTGGAACTCGTCGTCGAGCGTGGCCGCGGCTACGTCCCGGCGGTCCAAAACCGGGCTTCTGGTGCCGAAATCGGCCGTATCCCAGTCGATTCCATCTACTCGCCGGTGCTCAAGGTCACCTACAAGGTGGAAGCCACCCGGGTCGAGCAGCGTACCGACTTCGACAAGCTGATTCTCGACGTGGAGACCAAGAGTTCGATCACGCCACGCGACGCGCTGGCGTCGGCGGGCAAGACGCTGGTCGAATTGTTCGGTCTGGCACGCGAGCTCAATATCGAGGCCGAAGGCATCGAGATCGGGCCGTCGCCGGCCGAGGCCGACCACATAGCCTCGTTCGCGCTGCCCATCGACGACCTGGATCTGACCGTCCGCTCCTACAACTGCCTCAAGCGTGAGGGCGTGCACACCGTCGGTGAATTGGTCTCGCGCACCGAGTCCGATCTGCTCGACATCCGCAACTTCGGTCAGAAGTCCATCGACGAGGTGAAGGTGAAGCTGCATCAGCTGGGTCTGTCGCTCAAGGACAGTCCGCCCACCTTCGACCCGTCGGAGGTCGCGGGCTACGACGTGGCCACCGGCACCTGGTCCACGGAGGGTTCCTACGACGACCAGGACTACGCCGAAACCGAACAGCTTTAATTTTGCGTCCGATCTAGACAGGAGCGTCAGCAATGCCCAAGCCCACCAAGGGCCCACGCCTCGGCGGGTCATCGTCGCACCAGAAGGCGATCCTGGCCAACCTGGCCACGTCCCTGTTCGAGCACGGCCGGATCAAGACCACCGAGCCGAAGGCTCGGGCGTTGCGCCCGTACGCGGAGAAGCTGATCACCCACGCCAAGAAGGGCACGCTGCACAATCGGCGCGAGGTGCTCAAGAAAATCCGCGACAAGGATGTGGTGCACACCTTGTTCGCCGAGATCGGGCCGTTTTTCTCCGACCGCGATGGTGGCTATATCCGCATCATCAAGGTCGAGCCGCGTAAAGGCGACAACGCTCCGATGGCCGTCATCGAGTTGGTGCGGGAGAAGACGGTGACGTCGGAGGCGGATCGGGCACGGCGAGTGAAGGCGTCCAAGGCTTCTCAGGATCCAGCAGCACCAGTGGCAGCGGCGGCGGCGCCGCAGGCGGCGGTCGAGCCTGAAGCCGCTGTCGGTGTGACCGCCCAAGAGGCCGCTGACGAGACCGCAGGGGCCGAGACCGGAGGGGCCGAGCCTGCCGACGGGGGTGGCGAGGCCGAGCCTGTCGACGAGGCCACCGAGGACACCCAGGACGCCGAAGGGGCCACCGAGGATTAGTGCGGACGTCCGGCTGCGGCTCGACATCGCCTACGACGGAACCGACTTCGCGGGCTGGGCGACGCAGCCGGGGCAGCGTACGGTCGCCGGTGTGCTCGATGCGGCACTGACGACGATATTTCGCACGCCGATACGGCTGCGTGCGGCCGGACGGACCGATGCCGGCGTCCATGCGAGCGGACAAGTGGCCCATGCCGATGTGCCCGTCGACGCATTGCCGAACGCCTATTCGCATTCGGCCCGCCCCGGCCAAGCCGAATTCCGGCCGTTGGTGGGACGGCTGGGCCGCTTCCTGCCCTCAGATGTCCGAGTTCTCGATATTGCCCGCGCCCCAGCGGATTTCGATGCCAGATTTTCCGCACTGCGTCGGCATTATGTCTATCGCCTGTCGACGGCGCCCTATGGGGTGGTGCCGCAGCTGGCTCGCTATGTGACCGCCTGGCCACGGGATCTGGATGTGGAGGCGATGGCCGTCGCGTCGCGAGAGCTGTTGGGGTTGAACGATTTCGCTGCCTTTTGCCGTCATCGAGACGGTGCCACCACGATCCGCGACTTGCAGCGGCTGGACTGGGCGCGTGACGGCGACTTGGTCACCGCGCATGTCACCGCCGACGCGTTCTGCTGGTCCATGGTGCGGTCGCTGGTCGGTGCCCTGCTGGCCGTCGGCGAGCATCGGCGCAGCATGACCTGGTGTCGTGAATTGCTCACCGCGACGGGGCGTTCCAGTGACTTCGCGGCTGCGCCGGCACACGGGCTGACGCTGGTCCGGGTGGACTATCCGCCCGCCGACCAGCTGGGGTCACGAGTATTGATCACGCGCGACCTGCGCAGGCGTACCGACTAGATCGCCGTTCATTTCGACTTGGAACCGCAGGTACTGCTCGACGCGGCTGGGTCGGCGGCGGACGAACAGCCAACTAACGGCAAGGATGACGAACCACACCGGAATCCACGCCAGGGCGGTTGCAGTTTCCGGTTTGGTGGTTAGCGTCCAGATCACGAACGCGAAGAAGACCAGGACCGCCCAGCACATCGCCACGCCACCCGGCATCTTGTAGCGAGAATCGGCGTGCCGCTGGGGATGCCGTCGGCGATAGACGAGGTAGCTGATGATGATCATCGTCCAGACAAACATGAACAGCGTCGAGGAAACGGTCGTGATGACGGTGAAGGCGCCGATCACCGTCCCGCCCGCGTAGAGCAACGGGATGGTGGTCAGCAGCAACGCCGCCGTCAGCAATAGAGCGGGCGCCGGAACGCCGCGGCGGTTGAGTCGGGCGAACAGCGCAGGCGCGTTGCCCTCGTCAGCCAGGCCATAGAGCATCCGTCCGGTCGAGAAAACTCCGGAGTTCGCGGAGGAGGCAGCCGAGGTGATGACTACGAAGTTGACGAAGGACGCCGCTGCGGCCAGACCGGCGAGGGAGAACATCGCGACAAACGGGGACTCTCCGCTGGCGAATCGCCGCCATGGGACGACGGTCAGGATCGCCAGCAGTGCACCGACGTAAAAGATGGCTACCCGCAGTGGGACCGCGTTGATCGCACGGGGCAGGGTGCGCTGGGGGTCGGCGGTCTCGGCCGCCGCAGTGCCGACCAGTTCCACCCCGATATAGGCGAAAAATCCAATCTGAAAACCACTGACCACACCCATGAACCCGGTGGCGAAGAATCCGCCGTCGTTCCAAAGATTCTCGAACGCCGCACGATCACCATCGGGCGAAACGAAATGGCCGGCGACCAGGATGGCGCCGATGATGACCAGGCAGAGAATCGCAACGACCTTGATCAGCGCGAACCAGAATTCGGTCTCACCGAACTTGCTGACGCCGAACAGGTTAATGGTCAGTATCAGGCCGATGGCGACAACTGCGGGTAACCACCTCGGCAAGTCCGGCCACCAAAACATCGCATAGCCCGTAATCGCGACGAGGTCGGCGACCCCGGTCACGATCCAAGCGAACCAGTACGACCATCCCATGAGGTAGCCGGCCGCCGGCCCGAGCAGGTCGGCTGCGCAATCGACGAATGACTTGTAGCGCAGGTTCGACAGCAACAGCTCACCCATCGCACGCAGCACGAAGAAGGCAAAGAAGCCGATGATTCCGTACACCAGCATTACCGCCGGGCCGGCGAGCGAGATCGTCCTGCCGGAACCCATGAACAGCCCGGTGCCGATCGCGCCTCCGATCGCGATCAGCTGAACATGGCGGTTGGAAAGACCCCTATGCAGATGCGGAGCATGGTCATCGGTGTGGTGAGTGCCGATATCGGACGACATAGGTGGATCCCTCGTAGATCGGAGCAACAGGATGCCGGCTGGCGGTGTCTAGGCTCGCGCAGTACGTGTGAACGAGTGAGAGCCTTATCCGGCACACGTCGGGCGGATCATGACTTTCGGACGAAAGCCGTACCGGGGACCGCTAGCCGATGTAGCTGCGCCTGCGCCGGTCAGCGGCACGCCACCGAACACATCGCCGCCGGAGGAAGCCGCTTCGGTCTCCACTATGTCGTTGACAAAAGGTGCGGACGCCGAACGCACCGCCGGGGTAAGCTCCGTGCCTGCCCCTGGCCAGGCGGCCGGAACCGACAGCTTGCCAATAGATCCCGCATTACCTAAGCCCGCGGCTACCTGCCCACCATTGCCGAGTATCCCGACGGCTTCTTTGCCGGCTTCCGCTACGGCGCCAGCAGCCGCCGCGGCGGCGTCTGGGCCGATCGCTCCGATCGCTCTTGCCGACGAGATGAGGCTGTTGCCGATACCGATACCGAAATACGGCAAGCCGGTCAGGTCGTACCAAATGTCGTACACCGGCCAAAGTAGGTTCAAGAAGTTCGTGAGCCAGACAATCCATGCCGGTGTTGACCCGGCAAGCGTGGAGATGGGCGATGAGAGTCCGTGAAGCGCCCCCGGCAGCGCGGAAACCAGCTTCATCAGCGTTTCCTCCGCGGTACCTGCTGCCGTGGCTGCGGCGTGCGCGACCGCGGCGGCTTGTGTCGTCGCTGCGGTCGGATTGGTGGTATGCGGTGGCGCGGTAAACATCGTCACTTGTGCCGCGTTCGCAGAGGAACCTGCATAGGCGTACATGGCCGCGGCGTCTTGGGCCCACATCTGGGCGTATTCGGCTTCAACGGCTGCAATCGCTGCGGTGTTTTGACCGAATACGTTCCTGGCAAGCAGTGTCGCAAGCTGAACGCGGTTGGCTGCAATCAGTGGTGGCGGAACCACTGACGATATCGCGGTCTCGTAGGCAGCAACCGCCATTCGTGCCTGGGCAGCTGCCTGTTCGGCTTGACTGGCGGTGGCTTTCATCCATGCCACGTAAGGTGCAACCGCTTCGGTCATCAATGCCGACGCGGGCCCGCTCCAGTACTCCTCATGCAGCGTCATGATCACTTTCTCGTAGCCGGCCGCGGCCGAAGCGAGCTCACTGGCCAAGCCGCTCCACGCTGACGCGGCAGTGACCATCGGCGCCGATCCCGGGCCGGTATACAGCCGCCCCGAGTTGAGTTCCGGCGGTAACGCCCCGAAATCCATCATCGGGAACTCCGTGCCTCGCCGCGGATTGCGTTCCGGGGGCTCATCGGTGGACAGTTATCCCGTAGCGGGATGGCCATCGCTGGCAACGCAGATCGCGGACCACGTTGTTGCCTGGACATGAGTGACATACCGTTTCCTTTCAATCGCCCTCGGGCTGAAGAATTTTGATGGGTTCGCTCGTTCCCACGGCGCTAACCGATCGCCTGCGGACTTAACACGCTGGGCCGGAACCCGTATCGGCGCTGGGTGAAGTTCGAAGCGCGTCGAGAGCCGCCCGTTGGCATGCCCCGAAGCAGGCTCGCTGGCTTGGTTGTTGTTGGTGCAGTGTGGAATACGGTGCGCGAGCTCGTCGCGGAAACGTCGTGGGGCACGGTAGGTGCAGTGGCCCAACTTGGTGGCGTCGACAAAAGTCCAATCTTCTCGGCTTGCCCCAAACTTGCCGACACCGAACCTGCGCCCAAGCCGGCCAAGCTGGGCTCGAGTGCGGCCGCACCCAAGCCGGCCGCCGGTGCTGCCGCTGCCGCCGCCGCACCCAGGGGCGCCCAGGTCATCGCCTGCCCTATCTGCAGGATGTTCAAGGTGTACCCCTGCGTGTCATAAATCAGGGACATGATGTCGACCAGGGTGAAACTCCAAGCGATCCACACGTTGAGCAGTGCTGGCCAGTTCGCCTTGAGCCATGTCAACACTGCCCAATACCACGGGGTGGGCGCCGTCGACGAAAGTTGCGCCAGCATATGCAGTCCCGCCAAGGCAAAGCTCATCGGGTGAGTCACCGATGAGACAATCGATTTCGACACGCCTGCTGCTGTCGTCGCCGCTCTTTCGGTCGCGGCCGCCTGCGCGGCAAGTCCGGGCGGGTTGCTGGTATCCGGCGGCGCCGTGAACGGGGTCAGGGTCGAGACAGCTGCCGAACTACTCGCATATTCGTTCATGGCGGCGGCATCTTGAGCCCACATCTCGGCGTAGAGGATCTCGGTGGTCGCGATAGCCGGAGTGTTTTGCCCGAAGAAATTCGTTGCGATCAATGCCAGCAACAAGGTCCGATTCGCCGCGATCAACGGTGGAGGCACCGTCATAGCGTGTGCGGTTTCGAACGCGGCGATCGCCGCGCGGGCATTGGTCGCTGTCATCTCGGCTAGCCCAGCGGTAGCCCGCAACCAGCCGACATAGGGCGTGATCGCCGCGAGCATGGCTGCCGACGTGGGCCCCACCCACTTGCTACTGAGCTCCGAAATTACCGAGTCGTAGCTTGTGGCGGCCACGGCAAGCTCGGCAGCCAGCTCGTCCCAGGCAGCGGCGGCCGCGATCAACGGCCCGGATCCGGGGCCGCAATACATGCGTCCTGAATTGATCTCGGGGGGCAGGACCCCGAAATCACATACCCATCGAGGGTGAGGCGCAGTCAGCATCGGCAAGCCACCAGCCGATCGGAAGTAGGCCGTGTCAGGCCCAACGCGATATCGCTGCTTGGGTCGTTTGCCTGGGCCGCCGCGAACGCGTCGACAGGCGTCGGCACCACCGGAGCTAGTAGGGGCAGCCCGGACACGACACTGCTGTAGGCGTCGGAAGTCATCTGACTGTCCCGAGCACGTCGGGAATGGTTATGCCATACCGTCCCGCTGCTGCCATTGGTAGACTTCGGATCCGTAGCTGGTTGATTTTGCACCGGCATGCACTGGGAATATTTCCTCCTATTGTTTACGGTCTATGCTTATTGCTCTCTGGTGGACGGTTGCATCCAGCCACCTTGCCGAAGCAATCGGAAACATTGATAACCGACCGGCTCGTTCGGATGCTGTGGCGACTCTGATTGGTCGTGTAATCGACAATCAGGCATCCGGAAACGATCTCCGCGTTGCCAGAAGAGGCTTGCCGACGAGCGCTCTCAACCGGCACCTACAGCTTTCACGACTTGCCTGAACATCAGCCGGACCGATGTTGAGTTCAATCGTATTCATCACCACCGACCCGGAGATATTCATAGTTGTTTGAGAAGGTGGACGGTATTGATACTGTCGCGGTCAACCACGACACTGCGCGAGACGTTAACGCCATGCCTCGGCGAGTCGCTGGACGGCCGGAGCGCTGCCATGTCGAATGGTAAGGGCGGGCTGCTGATCATTCCTTTCTGTCCGCTTACGTATTGGCAGGGCAACTTTGCTCACCGCTCGCACTGCCCAAGGGTCCCATTCGAGCTAGCCGGCGACACCCAGCTACGACGCGCGACCAAAGGTCGGCGCCACGAGCGGCGAGAAGTCGAGCCGACTGCATCATCCGCGCCGAAGCGCGGTCAGCAGGGCCAATCGCCAGGGTCGTGCTGGCTGAGCCTGCGAAAAATACCGACAGCGTCACCAACGCCCCTTGCGTTCGATCACGGATTTAGGACACGTCATCGGGCCTTGGCTGCAGGGTTCTGGCATACTATACGTATATACTAAGAACCCATACATCAGTATTGGTAATAGTTGCATACGTCGACGGTTTAGTCAATCGCTCGGCGCCGATCACGCGAACGCGCGGTTATCGACGAGCGTCAGCGGGCTGAGGAGGTTGCTGTCGTCGGGCCGCTCGGCCGTGTCGCCTCGGCCAAGCGACGCTTCCGTTCGACCTGACTATAACCGCGATAAAGGAAGTCGGGCGATACAAATTTCGAATGGCGTTATAACTTTAAGTTATTGGTAATCTTGCCGGCACTTCAGGTGCAAGCGCTCAGGGGTATGCAAGAGCGCGCAGATGACCTAGGCTGCGCTGTACGTGCACGAGCACTAATGTGAGGAAATGGCAACCCTGCAGCCGGGGACGCGCGCCATGTGACTTGTATTTCCGTTGAGACCGAGTATTAGCGCTGAGGTGGAACATGTTCAGGTTGGTTTACCGTGCATCTTTGTCGGCGACGCTCGCCGCGACCGCCGCGTTGTGTTCGACAGAATTCGCCTGGGAAGCGAACGCTATAGCGCAGCCCTCGCTGATGCCAACTTATTTCTGGTGTCCGGGCCAGCCATTTGACCCGAGTTGGGGACCAAATTGGGACCCGAATGACTGCCATGACGACAATCGCTACTTCCCGGGCCTTCAGGACCAACCGCCAATATACGACGATCCGGATGACGCGCCGCCTCCGCCGGCTGCTGGCGGCGGAGGTTAACGAGTAATCCGCTCATCGAATCGGAATTCCACACGCCTTACGCGTATTCTGTGAAGCGGCTCGTCACATTCTGAGCATCTAGGCGTTCGATGTCGACGCTGGGATTACCCGTGCAAGGATATGCTCGGCTCGCTTGTCGGTGGAGACGCACAACGAGCAGACGTGGGCGGTGTGTGTATGACAGGCCAGCATGTCGGGCCGCTCGAAATCATGACGGCAGACATGACAGTTCAGTTGCTCGGCCGAGGGGTTGCCGTGTTCGTCGTACATCGGCAGGTCGATGCCGTCGTGGGTGCGCCGAAGGTAGTACCGGCCGCGAGTGGCGATCGCCAGGACCGGTGGCATCACCACCGCGATAACGATTGCGACCAGGGGTGAATAGGGCCGCAGGGTCTCGCCGAGGCCGCCGAAGAACGCGACGATCGAGAGCCCTGCGGCCAACAGCAGGGAGCCGAAGCCGACCGGGTTGATGGCATACAACATGCCGCGGCGAAATTCCGGGGTCTTCGGCGACAGGCGCAGCAGGTACTTGTTGACGACGATGTCGGAAGCCACCGTCACCACCCATGCCATGCCGCAGTTGGCGTAGAACCCGAGGATCGTGTTCAGGAAGTCGAACATGTTGGCTTCCATCAGGATTAACGCGATTGCGAGATTGACGGCGAGAAACACGATGCGGCCGGGGTAATGCTTGGTGACGCGGGTAAACGAATTGGTCCATGCCAGCGAGCCTGAATAGGCGTTGGTTACGTTGATCTTGACCTGACTGAGGACCACCAGGATCACGGCGAGCGTCAGCGCCAGCCAGCCCGGCATCACATTGCGGTAAATCTGCATGAATTGGTGCACCGGAAGATTGGCGATCGCCGTGGCCCCGGCGATGTGGCAGATCAGATACACCGCCAGGAACAACCCGATGATCTGCTTGAGCGCACCGAAGACCACCCAGCCGGGCCCGGCCAGCAGCGTCCAGGTCCACCAGCTGCGGGCATTCGCCGGCGTCCGTGGCGGCATGAAGCGCAGGTAGTCGATCTGTTCGGCGATCTGGGCGATCAGCGATAGGCATACGCCTGCCGCCAACAGGACCGAGCCGATGGTGACGCCGCCGCCACCGTGCTTGCCGGCGTAGGAGAAGAACTCTCCGATGGATTCCGGGTGGCTGACGACCAGGTAGCCGAACGGGGCCACCATCAGCAGCAGCCATAGCGGAGTGGTCCAAAGTTGCAGCTGCGAAAGGACTTTCATCCCATACATTACCAGCGGGAAAATCAGCAGCGTCGAGCAGGCGTAACCCAGCCAAAGCGGTACCTGCAGGCCCAGATTGAGGCCTTGCGCCATGATCGAGCCCTCGAGCGCAAAGAAGATGAACGTGAAGGTGGCGAAGATCACGTTGGTGACCACCGACCCGTAGTAGCCGAAACCGCTACCGCGGGTGATCAGATCCAAATCGATGTTGTAGCGCGCCGCGTAGTACGCCAGCGGCAGCCCGGTGGCGAAGACCACGACGGCGAAAATTCCTATGCCCCAGAGGGCGTTCGCGGTACCCCAGGTGATGCCGACATTGGCGCCGATCGCGAAGTCGGCCAGGTAGGCGATTCCCCCGAGGGCCGAGATCCCCACCACCGCCGGGGACCACCGTCGGTAGCCGCGCGGGGCGAAGCGCAGCGGGTAATCTTCAAGCGTCTCGCCGGTGGTCGTGATGTGATCGAAGTCGCTTGGCGCCGTTGGCTTGACGTCTATATCGGTGCCCGACATCAACTCTCCTCAGCGCATTCGCCGGTCGATGGCAATCAGATTCCATGGTGTGCCCACGCACTTGCCTTCGTGGAAAGTGTGCAAGTGAACTCGTGCGGCTACGCGTTCGGTGAACGTCGTTGCGGTCCGGCGTGATCGTAACCCCGGGTTTCGACCGCGTGCCAGCTGAAAGCGCTCCGGCACAGCGATACCCAAGCGGTTGCTCAGTTGCCTCACAAGGTCAGCCGGACCGCCCGGCGGTCGCGGTCGGTGACCCGGCCGCCGCGTCAGATCTTGCCCACGACGAAATTGGCGGCTTGGTTGGTCAGTCCCGGCACGTAGCCGGTGTGGGCCTTCCACTGGTTGCCGTCGGAGCAGATTGGGTCGCCCTGGTTGCACAGGTTGAGGATTTTGCCCTCGAAATGCGGGCTCAGGGCATTCATGAGCCCGCCCGCGCGGCCGGACGGGTTACCGAAGAGGGTGACCGCGGCGACGTGATCTGCCGCTTCGGCCGGTAGTGGCTGAGTGAAGCCCAAGGCGGCCAGTGGAGCGGCGGTGACGATGTCGATGACCGCCGCGCCCTGGGAGTACCCGCCGAGCACCAGTTTGGTGTTCGGGCACGCGTTCGCCATCTGCTGCACATGGTCGCTGGCGTCGTTGGCACCGTCCGCGGCCGCCAAGAAGTCCTTATTGGCGGGGTAATTCACTCCGTATGCTCCGATGTTCCGGCCGGTCCGCTGGCGCAGTGAGGCGAGCATGGCGTTGCCCACCCGGCCGAGCCCGGGTGGCTCGCCGGTTCCCCGGGCGAACACGACTTCGACGTCCGGGCAGGACGCGGAGGCCCTGGGTGGCAGTGGCCAGGCAAGTGACAACGCGCCCGCCGCGAGTGCGGCGGCCGCCAGGCGGCTGATGAGTCTTGCTCTGCCCGTGGGGATAAGCCGCATGACGCGATCTTACGGGCTTATTGCACATGCGTTGCTGGCGTCAGTGAACCTGCACCACCGACCCGGGCGCTCCCACCACCGATCCGGGTACCCCGTCCGCCGGTCCGGGCGCCTGTGGAGCCGGTCCGGGCGCCGGCGGGACCGGGCCGGGCAACTGCAGTACCGGTGGCGTAGAGGAGGCCGCGAGCTTGGCCGCCACAAAGCTCGCCGCCTGGGTGGTGTAGGTGGGGACGTAGCCGTCGGTGTGGTCGCTCCACTCATTGCCCGGGCCCGCATGACAAATCGGGTCGCCGGGATTACACAGATCGATCGCCTTGGAACCCAGCAACGCGCTCTGGGTCGTCAACGACCCGCCGGAGCGGTCGGCCACGTTGCCGAAGACGGCGACCGCCGCGATGTTGTCGGCGTATTCGGCGGGAAGCGGGCTGCCGAAACTGATGCCCGCCAACGGAACTCCCGCCACGATGTCGATCACGTCGGCGCCCTGGGAGTAGCCACCGAGAACCAGCTTGGTGTTCGGGCATGACGAGGCCATGGATTTGATGTGTGCGATGGCGTCGTTGGCGCCGTCACCGGTATGCAGTTGAAGGCGGCTGGCGGCATAGTTCACGGCGTACACGCCGATGTTCTTGCCGGTTTGCTGGCGCAGTGAGTCGACGAATGCTTCGCCGACCCGGCCGATGCCGGGAGGTTCGCTGGTACCGCGGGCGAAAATGACCTCCGCGTCCGGGCAGTCGGTGGCGGCGGCCGACGGGATCGCGGACGAAACGGTGGACGGGGCGAGAACCATGCCGGCGGCGGCGACAAAAGCGCCGGCCAACAGGCCCATGGGGTGCGTGTTCACGCCGAGATTTTACCCGCTGCCGACCGCTACAAAACCTGCGACAATTTCCGGTCTGTGGATGAGTGACTGAAGAAGCTCCTGCTCAAGGCCTACTGTCTGGGCATGGACGGTGGGGATTAAATGTCCGGCCAATCGAGTGCAGGGCGGCACGTCAATGCCTACCGTTTTCTGCTCCGACGCCTCGAGTGTGTGTTGCTGCATCGGGATGGTGATCGGGGACTGCGGGCCCCCACGCTGGCGCTGGCGGTCGGCTGCGTACTGGCGACCGTCGCGGCGGCCGCCTGCGCGATCGGCGCGCTGGCGCAGCCGCAGCCGGGCCTCGGTGACGCGCACATCGTGATGGGCCGCGACACCGGGGCGCTGTACGTGCGAGTGGGCGATACCTGGCATCCGGTGCTGAACTTGGCCTCGGCGCGATTGATCGCAGCATCGGACGCCAATCCCCGGCGGGTGCGTGAGGCTGACCTGCGTCACACCAAACGCGGTCCGCTGCTGGGCATTCCGGGAGCGCCGCAGCTGATCGGGCCGTCGCTGGCCGCCGCCGAGTCGCGGTGGACCGTCTGCGACGCCGATCGGGGAGCGGCAACCACGGTGCTGGTCGGTCCTGTTTCCGAGACGTCGGTTCGCCGGCTGGCCCCCGAGCAGACACTCCTGGTCACCGTCGGGTCCGGTGCACCGGCGTATCTGCTGTACCACGGACGCCGTGCCGTGGTGGATCTTGCCGATTCCGCGGTGCTGCGGGCGCTGCGGCTGGAGGGCCGGACTCCGCGGGTCGTCTCGCAGTCTTTGCTCAGCGCCGTGCCGGAGGTCCCGCCGATCAGCGCTCCGCCGATCAGCCACGCGGGCGAGCCGACCACGGCCGGGTTTCCCGTCGGCACTGTGCTGAGCCTCACACGCGACGTGAACGAGGAGTTTTACGTGGTGCTGAAAACCGGTGTCCAACGGATCGGCCGGGTCGCCGCGGACCTGCTGCGGTTCAGCGACTCGCAAGGCAACATTCACGTCGTCGCCGCGGCACCCGATGCGATCCGCTCCGCTCCGATCGCAAACGTCCTGCCGCTGTCCACGTTCCCCGATGAGGTGGCGACCTCTGGTGCCGATAGCGCCACCACGTTGTGCGTGACGTGGCTGCCGGCGCAGTCGGATCGACCCGAACTCGCGTTCCTGACCGGCAGCGGCCTGCCGTTGCCGGCCGCGGCGGCCCCGGTAACGCTGGCGCAAGCCGATGGTCGCGGGCCCGCACTGGACGCGGTCTACCTACCGCCGGGTCGCAGCGCCTACGCGGCCGCGCGGAGCTTGTCCGGCGCGGAAATCCGGACGGTTTGGCGCTACCTGGTCACCGACACGGGTGTGCGGTTCGCGATCCGCGACGACGAGGCCGCACGTCACCTCGGGCTGCCGGCGCCGGTCCCGGCGCCGTGGCCGATAGTGGCGGCGCTGCCGCAGGGACCCGAACTCGGCAGGCAGGAGGCGTCAGTCGCCCATGACACCGTCTCGGCCCGACCGTCCTAGCCGAAGCCTGGTGGCTCCGAACGAGACCAGAACCGCCACGAGCACCACCAGGCCGATGGCGGTCCCGCCCAAAGCCGCGTCACGGCTGCGGTGATCGGCAGACACCGGCATCGTCGTGATCGGCGCGGCCGCGGTGTCGGGCTTGGCCGCGGGCGCCGGCGGCGCGGAATCCGTGCTCAGCGCGGCCGGGGCGTCGATGGTGCCGTTGCCGACCAGGGGATTCCATCCTGCCGGTGGGTGATGGGCGGTCGAGGTGATCCGCTGCATCACTTGTCGGGCGGTCAACGCCGGAAATCGGGCGCGAATCAAGGCGGCCAGCCCGCTGACGACGGGTGCGGCAAAACTGGTGCCGGACAGTGGCACCGAGCCATGTTGTCCGTCAAGGGCATTCACCAGCCCGCCACCAACGGGGCTCAGCGAGGTCACGTCCTCGCCGGTGGCGGCGACGTCGACCCATGGCCCGGCAAGGGTGAACGACGACGGTGCACCGGCCGGGTTCACCGACCCGACGGTCAGTACGTAGTCGTCATACCAGGCCGGACTGACCGCGACGGTAACGGTGTCCCGGGATACGTCGGGCCGCTGGGCCGGACAGCGCGCGCCGCCGTCGGTATTGCCGGCCGGGGCCACCACGACGGCATTCTTGACGTCGACCGCGTAGGCCAATGCGGCGCCCAAGGCACGGTCGTCGAGTAAGGGTTCGGCCGGGACGCAGGCGACTGACGAGATGTTGATCACCGACGCGCCGAGGTCGGCTGCGGTGCGGACGGCTTGCGCCATCGTGTCGACGTCACCGACCCCGGTGCCGGAGCGGTCGGCGACCGGAGCGAACTTGGCGCTGGACTGCCGGATGCTGATCACGGTGACCTCGGGCGCTACCCCGCTGAACCCGTCTGCGCCGGAATCCGTTGCGGCGGCTATGATCCCGGCGACGACGGTGCCGTGTGCGTCACAATCCCGGGTGCCGTCGCCGGCGGCGACGTAGTCGCCGCCGCCAACGAGGTGCGGCAGTCGTCGGTGCCGGGCGACGCCGGTGTCGATGACGGCGACCCGCTGGCCGGCCCCCCGGGTGAACTGCCAGAGCTGTGGCAACTCGAGATCCGCCAGTTGTGCGGTGGCGGCGTCGTGGCCGGGCACCGCGGTGGCCGCGGTGCAGACCTCGCGTTGCACGGTGGGTTGTGGCGGGGCCGGTGACGCCGCCGCGGGCAGCCACCTTTCGTCTACCCGCGGCGGCGACACGGCGTGCGCCGATGGCGTCACGCACCACGGCGCCGTGGTCAGCGCTACCACCAGCAGATGGGTGACGCGCACCGTCGCGATGTTCATATCAGGTCGAGGGCCCTAACGGCGTCGAAGACCCCGCATGTCCAGCAGACCAGCGGCGCCACGGCGACCCAGGCCGCCAACTCCAGCGCCTCGATACCTCGCCTGGCGACGGGCGAGAGCGACATCCCGGGAGCAACGAAGCCCAGAAACAGCGCCGCCGCGGTCAGTATCGCGGTCAGCGCGGCGATCCGGACTCCGTGCTGCATCCAGTTGGTCGTCGCGGTGAGAAACGCTGTTGTGCCAGTGATGATTCCGCTGACGACGAGCAGCAGCCACCGTGTCCGGTGGCGGTGTGCGCGGGCGCGCAGCAGCAACAGCGCGGCGGTGGTGGTGGCCAGGGGGACGCCGCGATGGGTGGTCAGCGCGGCGACGATTGCCCCGACGGCGGCGCAGCCGGAGAAGGTGGCCAGCAGGCTGGTCAGCCACTTGCCGGCGCGTATCGACTTGGTGGCCAGCACCTCGGCCGGCGGCAGGTCGTCGGGGTCGTCGTGGTCGATCGCCGGTGGCAGCCGTGGCGACAAGCCCGCCAACGCAATGGACATCCGCCCGCACACTTCCAGCAGACCCAACGATGCCAGCGCGGCCCACGAACCGATGACATACACCGGCGCCGCGGTCATCACCCCTGCCAGCGCAGCGACCGCGATGACGGTCGCGCAGCCCCCTATGGCGGTTAAAGGCGCTATGCCGCAACCGGTTACGCGAATACCCAGCACCGCCGTGACGGCCGCCGCCGTGGCGGCGAGCATGACGTGCGGAATACCCGGGGCACCGGGCACCGCCAGCAGACCGGCAACCGCGACGAAGACCGTGGCGATCACGCTCAACGTGAGTGCGGCGATCGGGTCGCGGTGGATCCGGTGTGCAATGCCCGCAAGTAGCAGAGCGATCACGCCGGCCGCCGCCGCGCCACCCGCCGTCGCGCCGTGTTGAGCGCCGGCGCGCAACGCATCCCGAATCAGCACCCCGGACCCGACAGCGGTCACAGCACCGGCCGCCAGCGCACCGGTGAGCGCAGCGGTGCGGCGACCCGGGCGGGGGGCCGCGGAGCCCAGCATTGCCGATACCGCCTCGGCCAGGTCGTCGTGGCGCTCGGCGGGCGGCTCGGGAACGGACCGGCTGAGCACCAGCACGGTGCCGTCGTGGATATCGCTGTGCGCCAGTGTCGTCGTTGATGCCAGTAATTGCCCGCCCGGCGTGCACAGGTGGTAGCCCGTCGCGGTGTCCCGCTCGAGGCGATCGCCCAGGACGTCGATGATCGGCGGGATCAACGCCGCGACCGGAAGCGCCGCGGGCAGTGACAGGTCGACGACCGTGGTGCCGGCATGAACCGCGACGCGGCGCAGGCCGGGATCGGCTGCAGACAACGGAGCTCCTCTCAGGTTCGGTCCAACGGACTTTAACCGGATTGCCCCGGAGTCGTTTTCGGCTGTGCACAGCTGACTTGCGGCCGGTCGCGGCGCTGCCTAGCGTCGTCGCACTGTGTCAGCCGAAGTGGTGGTCGCCGCACCACCGGAGGTCCGGCGATCCGCATCACCGGGTCTGCTGGTACGCGTTGCGCCGCTGGCGATATCGGTGGTGATGCTCGGCATAACGGCAGCGGCTTTCCTTTCGGGATCGTCGGCAGCCCGCAGCCCCGCGTTTCTGGCGTTCCCGGCGATGACGGTGGCGTCGCTGGTCGTCACCGCGATAAGCGGCCTCGGTCGCGGCCGCGATAGCGGCCTGGACGACGAGCGCCTGGACTACCTCCGATACCTGACTGGCCTGCGCGCAACGGTCACTGAAATCGCTGTGGCACAGCATTGCTCACTGAATTGGACGCATCCCGAGCCCGATATGTTGTTCACCGTGGTCGGTGGACCGCGGATGTGGGAACGTCGCCCGGCCGATGCCGACTTCTGCCGCGTGCGTGTCGGCCGTGGAACCCGGCCGCTGGCAACCCGTTTGGTGGCTCCGCAGCTGCCGGCCGGGCAGCCAGCCGATCCGGTCACCGTGACCGCGCTGCGCCGTTTTCTGCGTGCGCATTCGACGCTAACCGACGCACCTCTGGCGATCTCGTTACGCGATGCAGTCACCATCGAGGGCGACGCGGCCCGGGTGCGTGGGCTGATCCGCGCAATGGTCTGTCAAGTCGCGGTGCTGCACCCGCCGGATCAGGTGGCCATCGCAGCGGTGGCCAGCGACCGGAATCGCCGGCACTGGGACTGGCTGAAGTGGTTGCCGCACAACCAACACCAACGTTGTGTCGATGCGCTGGGCTCGGCTCGGATGGTGTATGCCACGTGGGCGGCGGCGCACGCCTCGCTTAGCGGTGCGGCGCTGCCGACCGTGGTGATCGTCGACACCGACGAACCCGCCGGCGCCTTCCCCGCCGGCGCGAAGATCCTCGCGGTCGGCCGCTGCGGTGGCGGTTCGGCCGTGGTGATCCGGCGTGGCGGCGAGGTCGAGACACCGGCGCGCGCCGACTGGATGGGGCCCGTCGACGCGCTCGTCTGCGCGCGGCTGCTGGCGGGGTACCGGGCCGGCGGCCGGGCGGACAGCAATGCCGTCGGCTCAGAGTGGGCCAACCTGGTCGGCATTGGTGAGGTCGATGCCTTCGACCCGGCTGCCCGGTGGCGCAACCGGAACGTCGGAGACCGGCTCCGCGCGCCGATTGGAACCGGGACCGACGGCACGCCCGTCGAACTGGACATCAAGGAACCCGCCGAAAACGGTATGGGGCCGCATGGCCTCTGTGTCGGTGCCACCGGGTCGGGAAAGTCGGAACTGTTGCGCACCGTCGCGCTGGGCATGATGGCGCGCAACTGCCCCGAGGCGCTCAATTTGCTGCTGATCGATTTCAAGGGCGGCGCAACATTTCTCGACCTGGCCCGGTCGCCGCACGTGGCCGCGGTCATCACCAATCTTGCCGACGAGGCGCCGCTGGTCGCCCGGATGCAAGAGGCCCTGGCCGGCGAGATGAACCGCCGGCAACAGCTGCTGCGGACGGCCGGCAACTTTGTCAGTGTGGCCGCCTACGAGAATGCGCGCCGCGGCGGTGCTCGACTGGCCGCCCTGCCGACGCTGTTCATCATCGTCGACGAGTTCTCCGAATTGCTGCGCCAGCACCCCGATTTCGCCGAGGTATTCGTCGCGATCGGCCGGCTCGGACGCTCGCTGGGGATGCATCTGCTGCTCGCCAGTCAACGGCTCGACGAGGGCAGGCTGCGTGGACTGGAAGCCCACCTTTCCTACCGGGTATGCCTGAAGACGTTGTCCGCCGGTGACTCGCGGGCCGTCTTGGGGACACTCGACGCCTACGAGCTGCCCAACACTCCGGGCGCCGGGTGGCTGCGCACGGCGACCGGCGAGCTGACCCGGTTTCAGACCGCGTTCGTTTCGGGACCGCTGCCGCGGCCCGCGGCTGCGGCTCGATCGGCCCTGCCGCAGGAGGTGCGGCTGTTCACATCGGAGCATGCCGGGGCGGTCACGGGCGCCGCCGAGGGCAGTGCTAAGCCCGCGCGCAGCGTGTTTCGTGCGGTGTTGGACCGATTGGCCGGTCACGGTCCACCCGCACACCAAGTCTGGTTGCCGCCGCTTCAGGAGGCACCGGCGCTGGATGCCCTATTGGCCGACGATGCGCGGCGCGAACTGATGGTGCCGATCGGGTTCGTGGACCGGCCGTTTCACCAGTCCCGCTCGCCGCTGACTGTCGACTTGTCCGCGGCCGCAGGCCATGTCGCGGTCGTGGGGGCGACCCGATCGGGCAAGTCGACCGCCTTGTGCACGTTGATCACCGCACTCGCGGCCACCCACGATGCGGGCCGCGTCCAGTTCTACTGCCTGGACTTCGGCGGCGGTGTTCTGGCCGCGATCCGCGATCTGCCGCATGTGGGGGCGGTTGCCGGACGCTCGGAGCCGGAGTTGGTCCGGCGCATCGTCGCCGAACTGGAGTCGGTGCTGCGGTCGCGGGAGTCGTCGGCATGCGGGCACGGCGGGAGCTGCGGCCGGCCCGCCGATGTGTTTCTGGTGGTCGACGGCTGGGCAACGGTGCGCCACGAATTCGGCGAACTGGAGGAGCCCATCACCGCGCTTGCGGCACAGGGCCTTTCATTCGGGATTCACGTGATGGTGTCGGCGTCGCGATGGGCGGAGATCAGGCCGTCGCTCAAAGACCAGACCGGCACCCGGATCGAGCTGCGACTCGGCGAGCCCGCCGAATCAGAAGTGGACCGCAGGCAGGCGCGGCAGGTGCCCCGCGACCGGCCCGGACGCGGGCTCGCGCCCGACGGTTCTCACATGATGGTCGCCCTGCCCGGGCCGAACGTAGTCGATCTGGGTCAGCACGGCGGTGACGCGGTCGCGCCGCCGATACCGTTGTTGCCCGCGCGGGTGGACTACGACAGGGTCCTGCGCCCCGCAGCCGGCCAGCATATCCTGCTCGGTCTGGATGAGCGCGAACTGCAGCCCGCTGCAATCGATTTCGAACAGCAATCCCATCTGGTGGTTTTCGGCGACAACGAGTGCGGGAAGTCGGCCACGCTCCGTCTGCTGTGCCGGGAGATCGGCCGGGCCAGAACCCCTGCCCAGGCCCGACTCTTCATCGTCGACTACCGGCGCGCCCTGCTCGGTGTTGTCGAGTCGGAACACCTCGGCGGCTATGCCATGTCGGCGCCCGCACTGGATGCAATGCTGCCGGGCGTCGTATCGCTGCTGCAGCAACGAATGCCGCCCGCCGAGGTCAGTCAGGCGCAGTTGCGTACCAGGTCCTGGTGGACCGGACCGGACATCTTTCTGGTGGTCGACGACTACGACCTGGTCGCCACAACCGTGGGTAACCCACTGCTGGCCGTGCTCGAATACCTGCCGTTTGCAACGGATCTCGGACTGCACCTGGTGATCGCGCGGCGCAGCGCCGGAGTCGCGCGAGCCATGTTCGAGCCGCTGCTGGCGGGTCTGCGTGACTTCGGCTGCATGGCGCTGATGATGAGCGGACGTGCGGAGGAAGGCGCGTTGTTCGGCTCGAGCCGCCCGGGACCGTTGCCCGCGGGCCGCGGCGTCCTGATCACCTGCACCGGTGACGAGCGGCGGGTTCAGGTGGCGTGGAGTCCGCCGCCATGAGCACGCATCCCGTGGTGATCGAGGCGGGCCCCGGCGCCATCCGCCGACTATGTTGTGGCGCAGGCGTTTTTGACGACACCGAGGTGCGCGCGGCTGCCCTGAATGCGATCGACGACCCGGTTGCGCTGGTCGGTGGGCGGCCGGTCGCCGTCTCGGCGCTCTGGTCGGCTACGTTGCGCAGACTGGCGCGCGACCACGGCGACGGCATGGTCGTCGTGCATCCGTCGTGGTGGCCGGTGGCGCGGGTAGCTGTGGTCACCAGGGCGGCCCGAGCGGTGGCTGCCGGTGACGTCGTGGTGCGGCCGCGGTCGTGGTTGCTCACCCGAGCCGCCGTAGGGGCCGCCGCTGGGGCCGCCGCGGAAGCCGTCGTGGTGGAGATCGCGGATCGGTTGGTGGTGGTCGTCGGCTCCGACGTGATGACCGCCGTGCCGCGCTTGGCGAAGGCTCGGGTGGAGGCCGACGAGGTCGCCGGGGTTGTCGCCGGCATAACCCGGGGCACCGGGGCCGCGGTGGTCATCGACGTGCCGGGCACTGTCGCGGGAGCGGCTGCGCTCGCGACGGCGATCGCGGGTGTGTTGCGGGCGCGCCAAGCCGTCGCCGAGGTCGACGATGCTCGACTGTCGCGGCTGGCGAAGGACGCGACGGAGAAGCCGACGGGGTTCTCGAGTGGATCCCCGGGTGTGCAGCGTGGCGCCCGCGCCGGCAGGTTCGCGGGGCTAGCGGCCGCCGGCGTCGCCCTGACGGTGCTGGTGGTAGCCGCAACGGCGCATCAGGGTGCGACGGCGGTGCCGGTGGTGTCGACGACGTTTCTGGTGGAGGGCCGCGTCGCGCTCACTGTTCCCGCCGGCTGGCCTACGCAGCGAGTGATCGGCGGGCCGGGTTCGGCTCGACTACAGCTCACGTCGCCGACAGATCCCGAGGTGGCGTTGCACATCACCCAATCGCAGGTGCCCGGGGAAACGCTGACGCAGACCGTCGAACGATTGCGACGGGCCGTCGATGCCGAACCAGCCGGTGTATTCGTCGACTTCAACCCGTCCGGCGTGAGCGCCGGCCGGCCCGCGGTGACCTACCGCGAGGCGCGCGCCGGACATGACGTGTGGTGGGCGGTGTTGCTCGACGGCGGCGTCCGGATCAGCATCGGATGCCAGAGCCGGCCCGGTGCGCAGGACGCCGTCCGCGACGTTTGCGAACGTGCCGTGCGGTCGGCGCATGCGGTCGGCTGAGCCGGGGAAATTTGGACGGAACCGAATGGCGTCGCCCGTAGTCGTACTAGGTGGTGAACAACTGGGGAGCAACTGGAGAGGAAAAAGGTGAGCCCGAACGCACTGAATGCCGATTTCGACCTGATGCGGTCGGTCGCGGCCACGACGGACGCGCGCAACGAGGAAATCCGGGCGATGCTTCAGGCATTCATCGGCCGGATGAGCAGCGTGCCGGCGTCGACGTGGGGCGGGATGGCGGCCGCGCGATTCAAAGACGTGGTGGATCGCTGGAACGCCGAGTCGACGCGGCTGTACCACGCGCTGCATACGATCGCCGAAGCCATCCGGCACAACGAGGCCATGCTGCATGAGGCCGGTCAAAACCATGCCCACCATATCGCCGCCGCCGGCGGAACTTTGTGATCGACAGGACCAGCATCCGAGATGACCACAGACCCCGCCTTGTCGTACAACTTCGACGCCATCGAATACGGCGTTCGTCAGGAGATCCACACCACCTCGGCGCGTTTCAACGCCGCGCTCGAGGAGCTGAGATCCCACATCGCGCCGTTGCAGCAACTCTGGACGAGGGAAGCGGCGGCCGCATACCAACTCGAACAACTCAGGTGGCATCAGGCGGCCAGCGCCCTCAACGAGATCCTGGTCGGCTTGGGAAATGCCGTCCGCGACGGCGCCGAGGAGGTGGCGCACGCCGACCGCCGGGCAGCCGGTGTGTGGGCGCGCTAGGCGACGCCTCAAGCTCTGTGCGGTCCCGGCGGAGGAGAGCCGTCGGGACCGCACAGTGATGTTGACCTGCGGCGGTCATCACCTGCCGCGATTTTGACCTGCGGGGATGGCCGTCGGTAAGCTGCTCCGTTGGCGTGCGGTACGCCGGGGCCTCGGGTCAATGTCGGTCGTCGAGAACTACCCCAACCGTGAACGCTTGACCGGCACCCGGCTCGCACCGGGATCCGCCCGAGAGAAAGTGTGGTAAGCGCTGTGCCTACATACGCGCCCAAGGCGGGTGACACCACGAGGTCGTGGTATGTCATCGACGCCACGGACGTGGTGCTTGGCCGCCTTGCCGTCGCAGCGGCCAACCTGCTGCGTGGCAAGCACAAGCCGACGTTCGCGCCCAATGTCGACGGTGGCGACTTCGTCATCATCGTCAACGCCGACAAGGTCGCCATCAGCGGCGACAAACTGCGCCACAAAATGGCTTACCGCCACTCGGGATATCCCGGCGGCCTGCGCAAGCGCACCATCGGCGAGCTGATGCAAAAGCACCCGGATCGTGTGGTGGAAAAGGCGATTGTGGGGATGCTGCCCAAGAACAAGCTGAGCCGTGAGATCCAGCGAAAGCTGCGCGTCTACGCCGGGCCGGAGCATCCCCACACCGCGCAGCAGCCGGTTCCGTTCGAGATCAAGCAGGTGGCGCAGTGACCGAAATCAGCGAGGCTCCCGCCGTCGAGAGCCAGCCAGTCCGGCACGAGGCGTTCGTGTTCGAACGGCCCATCCAGACCGTCGGGCGCCGTAAGGAAGCCGTGGTACGGGTGCGTCTGGTGCCCGGCACCGGCAAGTTCGACCTCAACGGCCGCACCCTGGAGGACTACTTCCCCAACAAGGTGCACCAGCAGCTCATCAAGGCTCCGCTGGTCACGGTCGATCGGGTGGAAAGCTACGACATCTTCGCCCACCTCAACGGCGGCGGCCCGTCAGGCCAAGCGGGGGCGTTGCGCCTGGGCATAGCCCGCGCGTTGATCCTGGCCAACCCGGAGGACCGGCCCCCGCTGAAGAAGGCCGGGTTCCTCACCCGCGACCCGCGCGCCACCGAACGCAAGAAGTACGGGCTGAAGAAGGCCCGCAAGGCGCCTCAGTACAGCAAGCGCTGATCGAACATCACTTTCGGGCCGCAACCGTGCTTTTTATGCATCGTGTGCGGCGTGTCGGCGCATCCGTGGGCACGGTTTCGGCGACAAAGAAGTGGGCACCTTTGGGTGCAGGACGTCAACTGTGAGAGGTTTGTCCGCATGGGTCGACTATTTGGCACCGACGGTGTGCGCGGGGTCGCCAACCGCGAGCTGACCGCAGAGTTGGCCCTGGCGCTGGGCGCCGCCGCCGCGCGGCACCTGGCGAGCTCGGGTGGACCGGGCCGGCGGGTTGCCGTGGTCGGCCGTGATCCGCGGGCCAGCGGCGAAATGCTGGAGGCCGCTGTGATCGCCGGGCTGACCAGCCAGGGTGTGGACGCACTGCGGGTCGGGGTGCTTCCGACACCGGCGGTGGCCTACCTGACGGGCGCCTACGACGCCGACTTCGGGGTGATGATCTCGGCGTCGCACAACCCGATGCCCGACAACGGCATCAAGATCTTCGGCGCCGGCGGCCAGAAACTCGACGACGTGACCGAAGACCAGATCGAGAACCTGGTCGCCTCCGGTCCCGGGTTGCGTCCGGTCGGCGCGGGAATCGGCCGCGTCGTCGACGCCGAGGATGCGGCGGAACGTTACCTGCGTCAGGTGAGCAAGGCCAGCACCACGCCGCTTGACGGTCTCACCGTGGTGGTCGATTGTGCTCACGGCGCCGCGTCGGCGGTGGCGCCGCGCGCGTATCGGGCCGCCGGGGCCAGGGTCATCGCGATCAACGCTGAGCCCAACGGCGTCAACATCAACGACGCCTGCGGATCGACGGACTTGGATTGTCTACGAGCGGCCGTCATTGCGCATCGTGCCGACCTGGGTCTGGCGCACGACGGAGATGCCGACCGCTGCCTGGCCGTCGACGCCAATGGTGAGCTCGTCGACGGCGACGCCATCATGGTGGTGCTGGCACTGGCCATGCGGGAAGCCGGCGAATTGACCGCCGACACGCTGGTGACCACAGTGATGAGCAACCTCGGCCTGCATCTGGCCATGCGCGCCGCGGGTGTCACGGTGCGCACCACCGCAGTCGGTGACCGTTATGTCCTCGAGGAATTGCGCGCCGGCGACTACAGCCTGGGCGGTGAGCAATCCGGCCATATCGTGATGCCGGCGCTGGGATCGACCGGAGACGGGATCGTCACCGGGCTGCGGCTGATGACCCGCATGGTGCAGACCGGCTCGTCGCTAGCCTCCTTGGCATCGGCAATGCAGACGTTGCCACAGGTACTGATCAATGTCGAGGTTGCCGACAAGGTCACCGCCGCCGCGGCGCCGTCGGTCCAGACGGCCGTCGACCGGGCTGCGGCCGAGCTGGGCGACACGGGCCGGATCCTGTTGCGTCCCTCTGGAACCGAGCCGATGATTCGCGTCATGGTGGAGGCGGCCGACGAGGACGTCGCTCGGCGGTTGGCGGCCAGCGTCGCCGATGCGGTCAGCGCCGCGCGCTGAATTTCGGCGGAACCCGGGCGCCGTATCCGGCGTCGAACCAAGCATGAGACTCGATCATGGGAAAAACTGCGCCGGCAGCGCTAGTGAAGCCGGCACCGCTATCGACGTGACGGCGGTGCTCGCGGTCGCTGACAAGATCGACGCCGCAGCCGAGCTTGTCGACGACGCAGCAGTAAACCTTTTGTCCCGGTTGGCTTTTGGCGGCTCCAGCGCCGGTCGGGCGCACACGCAGCGCGGTGAGGCGTTGCGTACGGTGCTGGACCGGCTGGCCGCCGAGTTGTCGCTATGGTCTCGTGCCGCCGCCGAGATCGCGGTCGCGCTGCGGACCGGCGCCCAGCGCTATGCCGATGCCGATCTGTTCGCCGCCGGCCGGATCGCCTGATCGTGGCCGATCGGCTGGACGTCGCCGAACGCCTCGCGGAAGGCCGGGCCGCGGTCGAGCGAACCGCGACCTACCTGCTGGCCTGCCAGCGCCTTGGCTACCACCATCCGGACCTGACAGCACGTCCCGCCCAGTTCAGCGACTGGTACGGCAGCGAAGAGGGACTCGACCTGCACGCGCTGGACTCCGACTGCGCCCAGCTGCGGGCTGCGGGTACGGCGATCAGCGAAGCGCTGCGGATCCAGCGTGCGCAGGTGCTCGAGCTGGCGGCCGCATGGACGGGATCCGGAGCCGACGCCGCCGTCGGCTTTCTGCAGCGGCATTGCGAGGGCGCAACCGCACTGGCCACCGAGGTGCGCGCGGCCGCGCAGCGCTGCGAGTCGCTGCGCGACAACCTGTGGCAGCTGATCGACTCCAAGGTGGCGACGGCCATCGCCATCGACGATCGCACGCTCGTGCCGCGGCCGCTGTGGTCGGCCGCGGCCGGTACGGTGCTGGCGGGAGCGGGAGACCGGTCTGGTGCCGAGGAAGTGCTTCGCGGCCAGGTAATGCCGTACGTAGACAACGATATTCGCGGCGACTGGCTGACTGCCATGCGTTCGACTCTGGCCGGGGTGGCGGCGTCCTACGACATGGTCACCGACCGGCTGGCCGCCGCGCCGCGGGCGTGCTTTGAGATTGCCGGCGACCTTGGCCCCGACTGGCGCCCCGACTGGCGCCCCGACTGGCGCCCCGGCCGGTCCTCGTGGCCGACCACGCCGAGGGCGGCAGCCATACCCGCGGCGGGCGTGCAGGATACCGCGCCCTCGGACCCGGCGCCGGCTCAGACGGCGGTTGCGCCGGCGACCCCCGCAGCCCCGACCACCGCGCCGACGCCGTCGGGACTGGGAGCCGCGATGGGCGATGGTGCCCCGGCTCCGCTCGACGGCTCGGGCGGATTCGGGGGAGCCGGCGGCCTGGGTGAGCTCGCCGGCCGAATTGTCGACGCGATGGCGGACCTGCTGGGGACGGCGACCGGACCGCTTGCCGACCCGTTGGTTTCGCAGAGTCCGGCCGTGCCCGACGATCCCCTCGGTGGCGATGTCGCCGACGACGCCGGAGCTGACGAGGCGGAAACTGTGGCCGCAGCTAAAGAAGCCGGCGAGCCGCGGGCTGCCACGGGGACCGACGCCGCCGCTGCATTGGCACCGGTCGCCCGACTGCCGTCCGGCGCCGAACCGCCGGCTGCCGGGCCGCCGGTGACTGAACCGCCGCCCAGCGGAGCACCGCCTGCGTCGGCTCCGGTGCACGGGTCTCCACCGCAGCCGGCCACGAATGGGTCGACCCCCTGCGAGATCGCCGCGGACGAGCTTCCGAAGGCCGGGCAGTGAGCGGGTCAGGGGGGACGCAGGCGTAGCAGTTCCTCGACATAGCGCATCGCTTCACCGGAGTCGCCGGTCACCGGTCTGACCATCAGCGTGGTGACACCGGCGTCGGCGAAGGCGGCCAGTCGTTCGGCGACGTGGCCCCGCGGCCCGACCAGCGAGATCCCGCGCACCAGTTCGTCGGGAACCGCATCGATCGCCTCTTGTTTGCGGCCGGCCAGATACAGCTCCTGGATCCGGTCTGCGGCCGCCCCGAAGCCGTACCGGGTGGCCAGGCTGTGGTAGAAGTTGCGGCCCTTGGCGCCCATGCCGCCGATATAGAGGGCCAATTGCGGTTTGGTCCAGCCCAACCGCTCCTCGACATCTTCCCCGATTGCCAGCGCGGTGCCGACCATCACGTCCAGCGGGCCTATCGCGGGATCTCGGTTGGCGGCACCGGCAGCCAGCGCTTCTCCCCAGACCCCGCGAGCCTTCTCCGGATAGAAGAACACCGGCTGCCAGCCTTCGGCGATCTCCGCGGTTAGTTCGACGTTCTTCGGTCCCAGCGCGGCAATCGATATCGGAATGCGTTCCCGCACAGGATGGTTGATCAGCTGCAGGGCCTTACCCAAACCCGTTCCGCGATCGGCCGGTAGCGGGATCTGGTAGTGCTTGCCCGCGTAGTGCAGCCGCTCGCGGCGCCAGATCCGCCGGCAGATTTCCACCACCTCGCGGGTACGGCCTATCGGGGCGTCGAATTCGACGCCATGGAAGCCCTCGATCACTTGCGGTCCGGAGGTGCCGATTCCGAGGTGGAAGCGGCCGTCGGACACGAAGTCCAGGCCGGCGGCGGTCATCGCCAGCAGTGACGGGGTGCGGGTATAGATCGGAAGTATCCCGGAGGCCAATTCCACGCGGGTTGTCCTGGCCGCCAGATACCCCAGGTGGCTGACGGCGTCGAAGGAATACGCCTCAGCCACCACTGCGATGTCAATGCCGGACTTCTCCAGTTCGACGACGCGGTCGACGGCTTCGTGAAAGCCGCCCGAGTAGTCCAGGGCGATGCCGATTCGCATCAACGACACTTACCACGGCGCCGGGATCAGCCCGTCGAGGTACCCGCCCAATACTCCGCGAACCGTTGCCGGTCGGCGCTGAGACGCACGATGTCGTTGCCGGTGAACGCCACGGGACCGTCCGGACCGTGGCCAGCGCCCACCCAGCGGCCGGCGACCCAGTCACCGTCGCACAGCGGGCCGATTTCGACAGCAAAGGTCAAGTCCGCGAACCTGGTTCGTGTGTCATCGATGATCTGCTCTAGCTCGGCGGGTCCATGGATGTCGCGCCCGGGCCAATGGCCCACGAAGTCTTCGGCCACTATTTCGGCGCCAATCCGGCGACCGGCCCAGAGTTCGGTAATCCAGCGGTCGTAGAGCACTTGCACAGTGGGCACCATGGAGAACTACCCGATTCTGGCTGTCAGCAGACCGCAGCGCGGGCTACTTCAAGAGCGTGACGATTTTCTCTTCGGGGGTCACCGGCGGAGCCTCCGGATCCAGCGCGTCCGTCTTGGGCAGCTGCGCATCGGGATCGGCGAACTCGCGATATGCCTTGTCCCCGCCGAGGGTGTACAGCAGATATCCGGTGAGCAGCGCCCGAACGCATCGCTGCGTCCTGCGGTCCGCGCCGGCCAGCCCGACCACCTTCGTCAACCGCCTGCCCTCGACCAGGCCGCCGGCCTTGGCTTTGCTGACGATGCGCAGCGTGGCCGCGTCCCAGACCTGCGACAGCTCCAGGGCATTGGACGTCAACGTCTTGGGATCTCCTGGTGCGCTGATGATCAGGCCCGGGACTTTCAGTGTCGCTGCGGGCCGCTGCGGCGGGGGAGCGGTCACTGTCGGAAAGATCGCCGCCACGGCTGCCGGCTTGGCGGGCATGCCGGCCGCCGCGAACACCGCGGCCGAGCCGCCGAAGCCGTGTCCCACCAGCCCCAGCTTGGCGGGGTGCACGCTGATCTTGCCGGGACCCAGCCGCACTCCCGCCACGATGTCGAGCGCAACACCCAGGTCGAAGGCCAGGTTCAGCACCGACGGCGCCAAGCCCCGTTGGGTATCGGGAGCTCCGGCCACGATGCCCCATGACGCGAGGTGTTCCAGCAGGCCCGAGTAGCGGGTGGCGGAGGTCAGCCAGTCGTGGCCGAAGGCGATGCCGGGCAGGTTGAGTCCGGCTTCGGGGGTGTACACCATCCCCGGTAGGCCGGCAAAGGCGAGGTCACCGCGCAGGACGCGGTGGGGACCACGGCGGCTGAGGGCGGCGAAGAGCTTGCGGGTGCGGGCCACCCGTCGACGTTAGCGGTGACGCTGAGGATGGGTCCAGTGGTCCGACTGCGTCGTCGGGATCGCGCCGTCTCGGCGGCGGCTGCACTACCCTGGTCTGCTATGTGCGGAATTGTCGGCTACGTGGGACAGCGTCCTGCCTGCGAGGTCGTCCTGGACGCGCTGCGCCGGATGGAGTACCGCGGCTACGACTCCTCGGGCATGGCCGTGGTCGACGGTGAGGGCAAGCTCACAGTGCGCCGCCGTGCCGGCCGGCTGGCCAACCTGGAGGCGGCGGTGGCCGACATGGCGCCGTCCGAGCTGACCGGCACCACCGGTTTGGGTCACACCCGCTGGGCAACCCACGGTCGTCCTACCGACCGCAACGCGCACCCGCACCGCGACGCGGCCGGCAGGATCGCCGTCGTCCACAACGGCATCATCGAGAACTTCGCCATGCTGCGCCAGGAGCTGGAGACGGCCGGCGTGGAGTTTGCCAGCGACACCGATACCGAGGTCGCGGTGCACCTGGTGTCGCGGGCGTATCACCAGGGCGACACGGCCGGCGATTTCGTTGCCTCCGTGCTGTCCGTGCTGCGCCGACTGGAGGGCCATTTCACCCTGGTCTTCGCCAACGCCGACGATCCCGGCACCATCGTCGCTGCCCGCCGCTCGACTCCGTTGGTGGTCGGCATCGGCGACGGCGAGATGTTCGTCGGCTCCGACGTGGCCGCGTTCATCGAACACACCCGCCATGCGGTCGAACTCGGCCAGGACCAGGCGGTGGTGATCACCGCGGACGGCTACCGGATCACCGACTTCGACGGCAACCCGGATGATGCGAATGCGAGAGAGTTTCATATCGACTGGGACCTGGCCGCCGCCGAAAAGGGCGGCTACGAGTACTTCATGCTCAAAGAGATCGCCGAACAGCCCACCGCGGTGGCCGACACGCTGCTGGGGCATTTCGTCGGCAACCGGATCGTGCTCGACGAACAACGCTTGAGTGATCAGGAACTGCGCGATATCGACAAGGTGTTCGTGGTCGCCTGCGGCACGGCATATCACTCCGGGCTACTCGCCAAATACGCCATCGAGCACTGGACGCGACTGCCGGTGGAAGTGGAGCTGGCCAGCGAATTCCGGTACCGTGACCCGGTTTTGGACCGCAGCACGCTGGTCGTGGCGGTCTCGCAGTCCGGGGAAACCGCCGACACGCTGGAAGCGGTCCGCCACGCCAAGGAGCAGAAGGCCAAGGTGCTGGCCATCTGCAACACCAACGGCTCCCAGATCCCACGGGAGTGCGACGCGGTGTTGTACACCCGCGCGGGCCCGGAGATCGGCGTCGCCTCCACCAAGACGTTCCTGGCGCAGGTCGCCGCCAATTACCTGCTCGGTCTGGCCTTGGCGCAGGCCCGCGGCACCAAATACCCCGACGAGGTCGAGCGCGAGTACCGCGAGCTGGAAGCGATGCCCGACCTGGTGGCCCGGGTCATCTCCGGAGTCAAGCCGGTGGCCGACCTGGCCTACCGGTTCGCGCAGTCGTCGACGGTGCTGTTCCTGGGTCGCCATGTCGGCTACCCGGTGGCGCTGGAAGGCGCGCTCAAACTCAAGGAACTGGCCTACATGCACGCCGAGGGTTTCGCGGCGGGCGAGCTCAAGCACGGTCCGATCGCACTGATCGAAGACGACCTGCCGGTGATCGTCATCATGCCTTCGCCCAAGGGCTCGGCCACACTGCACGCAAAGCTGCTGTCCAATATCCGCGAAATCCAGACCCGCGGCGCGGTGACCATCGTGATCGCCGAGGAGGGCGACGAAACCGTCCGTCCCTACGCCGATCACCTGATCGAAATCCCCGCGGTGTCAACGCTTTTGCAACCGCTGCTGTCGACCATCCCGCTTCAGGTGTTCGCCGCCGCGGTCGCCCAGGCGCGGGGTTACGACGTGGACAAGCCGCGTAACCTGGCCAAGTCCGTCACCGTGGAGTAGCGGACGCACGGCCCGACCCTTCACGCGGCAACGCCGGGCATGCAAAAGTTGACGCGTGACGAATGTATCGGTATCGGCGCGAGTGCGCAGCTGGGCGCTTGCGGTGTGGCATTTCGTCAGCAGCGCGCCATTGACGTACACCTGGCTGTTGGTACTGGCGATCACGACGATCATCCAGAACCAGCTCACCGGGCGGCAGTTGCACACCGTCCTGCTGCACCGGTCGACCAACATTAGGCACCTGGGGCGAGATCCGCTGGAGGTGCTGTTCTCCAGCCTGTTGTGGATCGACGGCCGGAACCTGGAGCCCTACCTTTTGCTGTTCACGCTGTTTCTGGCTCCCGCCGAGCATTGGCTTGGCCAGTTACGTTGGCTCACAGTAGGACTGACCGCTCACATCGGCGCTACTTATTTCAGCGAAGGTTTGCTCTATTTCGCGATCCAAATGCGTGACGCATCCGAACGTCTGGTGCAGGCGCGCGATATCGGGGTCAGCTACTTCCTGGTGGGGGTGATGGCCGTGCTGACCTACCACATCGCCAAGCCCTGGCGGTGGGGCTACCTGGGCGTGCTGTTCGTCATCTTCGGTTTCCCGCTGATCACCATGGACAAGACCGAACTGGACTTCACCGCGATCGGACACTTCACGGCCATCCTGATCGGCCTGGCTTTCTATCCGATGGCTCGAGAACGCCACCGGCCGGCGTGGAATCCGGCGAGGCTCAAAGAGATTTTCCGCAAGCGAGGCTCGCAGGAGGCGCCGGCCCCCCATACCGTCTAAGCCACTCGCACGCATGGAATGCTGACACCGATGCGGCATTACTACTCTGCAGACCAGATCCGGGACGCCGAAGCACCGCTGTTGGCCAGCCTGCCCGACGGCGCGCTGATGCGGCGGGCGGCCTACGGACTGACCACCGAGATCATCCGGGAACTGAGCGACCGCACCGGCGGGGTCGCCGGCCGCCGGGTGTGCGCGGTCGTCGGATCCGGCGACAACGGCGGCGACGCGCTGTGGGCAGCCACCTTCCTGCGCCGCCGCGGCGCGTCGGCCCGCGCGGTGCTGCTCAACCCGGAACGCACCCACCGTAAGGCGCTGGCAGCGTTCACCAAAGCCGGCGGTCGCATCGTCGAAACGGTTTCTGCCGCAACCGATCTCGTTATCGACGGGGTGGTGGGCATCTCCGGCTCGGGGCCGCTGCGGCCCGCGGCGGCCGAGGTGTTCGGCGCCGTGCACGACGCCGGGATCCCGGTGGCCGCCGTCGACATCCCCAGCGGCATCGACGTCGCGACCGGGGCGATCACCGGCCCCGCGGTGCGCGCCGCGCTGACCGTCACCTTCGGTGGCCTCAAACCGGTCCACGCGCTGGCCGATTGCGGTCGCGTCGCGCTCGTCGATATCGGGCTCGAGCTGCCCGACACCGATCTGCGGGGGTTTCAGGCCGCCGACGTACTCGCGCGCTGGCCGGTGCCCGGCCCCGACGACGACAAGTACACCCAGGGCGTCACCGGCGTCCTGGCCGGGTCCTCGACGTATCCGGGCGCGGCGGTGCTGTGCACCGGTGCAGCGGTTGCGGCCACCTCGGGGATGGTCCGCTACGCCGGCAGCGCCCACGCCGAGGTGCTCTCCCACTGGCCGGAGGTGATCGCGTCGCCCACCCCGGCGGCGGCCGGACGGGTGCAGGCCTGGGTCGCCGGGCCGGGACTGGGTACCGATAACGCCGGAGCCGCCGCGTTGTGGTTCGCGCTGGAAACCGACCTGCCCGTCCTGGTCGACGCCGACGGGCTGACCATGCTGGCGGCCCACCCGGAGTTGGCGGTCAATCGCCGGGCGCCGACGGTGCTGACGCCGCATGCCGGGGAATTCGCCAGGCTGGCCGGCGCACCGCCGGGCCCCGATCGGGTCGGCGCCTGCCGCAGGCTCGCCGACAACTTCGGCGCCACCGTGCTGCTCAAGGGGAACGTCACCGTTATCGCCGATCCAGGCGGCCCGGTGTACCTGAGCCCGGCCGGACAATCGTGGGCGGCAACCGCCGGTTCCGGTGACGTGCTGTCCGGGATGATCGGTGCCCTGCTGGCCTCAGGGCTTGCACCGGCCGAGGCGGCCGCGGCAGCGGCCTTCGTGCATGCCCGGGCGGCCGGGCTGTCGGCCATTGATCCAGGGCCGGGCGGCGCGCCGACGTCGGCGTCGCGAATCTTGCACCACATCAGGGCCGCCCTGGCCGCTCTGTAAAGCGCTGTCACAACGAAAGGACCCGCCGTGCCCCCCAGCGACCCGTCCGTGCCCACGCACTCGATTGCTCCGGCCTACACCGGGCGGATGTTCACCGCTCCCGTCCCGGCACTGCGGCTGCCCGAGGAATCGATGGATCCGGAAGCCGCCTACCAGTTCATCCACGACGAACTCATGCTCGACGGCAGTTCGCGGCTGAACCTGGCCACCTTTGTCACCACCTGGATGGACCCCGAGGCCGGGCAGCTGATGGCCGAGACGTTCGACAAGAACATGATCGACAAAGACGAATACCCGGCGACCGCGGCCATCGAGTCGCGCTGCGTATCGATGGTCGCCGACCTCTTCCACGCCGAGGGGCTGCGCGACGACGACCCGGGCAGCGCCACCGGGGTGTCGACGATCGGCTCCAGTGAGGCGGTAATGCTGGGTGGGCTGGCCATGAAGTGGCGTTGGCGGGAAAAGACCAAGGACTGGAAGGGTCGCACACCCAACCTGGTGATGGGTTCCAACGTGCAGGTGGTGTGGGAGAAGTTCTGCCGTTACTTCGACGTCGAACCCCGTTATCTGCCGATGGAAAAAGGGCGCTACGTCATTACACCCGAGCAGGTCATCGATGCCGTCGACGAGGACACCATCGGTGTGGTGGCGATTTTGGGCACCACCTATACGGGTGAGCTGGAGCCGGTTGCCGAGATCTGCGCGGCGCTGGACGCAGTGGCGGCGGGTGGCGGTGTCGACGTCCCGGTGCACGTCGACGCCGCCAGCGGCGGCTTCGTGGTGCCGTTCCTGCACCCCGACCTGCAGTGGGACTTCCGGCTGCCGCGGGTCGTGTCGATCAACGTCAGCGGCCACAAGTACGGGTTGACCTATCCCGGCGTCGGGTTCGTGGTGTGGCGCGGTCCCGAGTACCTGCCGGAGGACTTGGTGTTCCGGGTCAATTACCTCGGCGGCGACATGCCGACGTTCACACTGAACTTCTCGCGTCCGGGCAACCAGGTCGTCGGCCAGTATTACAACTTCCTGCGGCTGGGCCGCGAGGGTTACACCAAGATCATGCAGGCGCTGTCGCAGACGGCGCGGTGGCTCGGCGAGCAGCTGGAGTGCGCCGAGCATTGCGAGTTGATCTCGGACGGTTCGGCGATTCCGGTGGTCGCCTTCCGGCTCGCTGGGGACCGCGGTTACACCGAGTTCGACCTCTCGCACGAGTTGCGGACATGCGGATGGCAGGTGCCGGCCTACACCATGCCGGACAACGCCACTGACATCTCCGTACTTCGCATTGTGGTGCGGGAAGGGCTGTCCGCCGACCTGGCCCGGGCATTGCATGACGACATCTCTACCGCGGTGCGGACGCTGGACAAGCTCAAGCCCGGCGGGCATTACGACGCCCAACACTTCGCGCACTAGCGCCGACCCGTTGGGAGGCGGGCGGCGTCATGTCACATCCGTCACACTGGCCTCTGCCGGGGACGGTGCGCGTTGTGCCTGCCAACGTAGAGACGGGTGTGACCCATGTGACCAACGCCGCGTAGTTTTCCCGTTCTGGGAGAATGGCTGCGAACCCGACATCCAGACGAGTGGGAGCACGACTTCGTTGGCCGTTACGCCGATATCCCGGACACCGGGCGTCCTGGCCGAGGCCGTGGTCGACCTGGGCGCCGTCGAACACAACGTGCGGGTGTTGCGCGAACACGCCGGGAACGCACAGATCATGGCCGTCGTCAAGGCTGATGGCTACGGCCACGGCGCGACCAGGGTTGCCCGGGCGGCGCTGGCGGCGGGGGCGGCCGAACTCGGTGTCGCCACCGTCGACGAGGCGCTGGCGCTGCGCGCCGACGGCATCACCGCGCCGGTGCTGGCCTGGTTACATCCGCCCGGCATCGATTTCGGGCCTGCGCTGATTGCCGACGTCGAAATCGCGGTCTCGTCGGCACGTCAACTCGACGAACTGCTGGATGCGGCGGCCCGTACCGGCAAGACGGCGACGGTGACCGTCAAGGTCGACACCGGGCTGAACCGCAACGGCGTGGCGCCGGCGCTGTACCCGGACATGCTGGCCAGGTTGCGTCAGGCCGTCGCCGAAAATGCGATCCGGCTGCGGGGGCTGATGTCGCACCTGGTATATGCCGACGCACCGCAACAGCCCATCAACGACGTTCAGGCCCAACGATTCCGGGGCATGCTGGCATACGCCCGCGAACAGGGCGTCGGGTTCGAAGTGGCGCACCTGTCGAATTCGTCGGCGACCATGGCCCGTCCTGACCTGACCCTCGATCTGGTGCGGCCGGGCATCGCGGTGTACGGCTTGAGCCCGGTTCCGGAGCTGGGCGAGATGGGCCTGGTGCCGGCGATGACCGTGAAATGCGCTGTAGCCCTAGTCAAATCGGTTCCCGCGGGAGAAGGCGTGTCGTACGGGCACACCTGGATCGCGCCGCGGGACACCACGGTGGCGCTGCTGCCGATCGGCTACGCCGACGGCGTGTTCCGCTCGCTGGGCGGCCGTCTGGAGGTACTGATCAACGGCCGCCGCCGACCTGGGGTCGGCCGGATCTGCATGGACCAGTTCGTCGTCGACCTCGGCCCCGGCCGGATCGACGTGGCCGAAGGCGACGAGGCCATTCTGTTCGGGCCTGGCACCCGCGGCGAGCCCACCGCACAGGACTGGGCCGATCTGGTCGGCACCATCCACTACGAAGTGGTCACCAGCCCGCGCGGGCGGATCACCAGGACCTATCGCGAGGCCGAAAACCGTTGAATCCCAACGAATCCCATAAGAGTTACCAGGGTAGAGCCTGGCTTGCGGGAGGCGCCGGGCTGACCGCGGTCGCCACGATCGTCGGAGCCGCTGCCCGCCGGTCGCTGGCCGAACGCAGCGGCGTCGTCGAAGACCCTTACGCCGACGAGGATTTCGAGCGGCTGGACAGCGAGCGCGGCCACGTGGTGACCACCCCCGACGGGGTGCAGCTGGCGGTGCGCGAGGCCGGGCCGATCGACGCCCCGGTGACCGTGGTGTTCGCACACGGGTTTTGCCTCCGCATGGGCGCCTTCCACTTTCAGCGGATGCGGCTGGGCGAACACTGGGGCTCGCGGGTGCGCATGGTCTTCTATGACCAGCGTGGGCACGGCCAGTCCGGCGAAGCCGCACCCGAGACCTACACACTGACCCAGCTGGGCCAGGACCTGGAAACGGTGCTGCGGGCCACCGCGCCGCGCGGGCCGACTGTGCTGGTCGGTCATTCCATGGGCGGCATGACGGTGTTGTCGCATGCCCGCCAGTTTCCCGAGCACTATGGACGCCGGCGACGGATCGTGGGGGCAGCGGTGATCTCCTCGGCCGCCGAAGGGGTGACGCGCTCACCGCTCGGCGAGTTCCTGAAGAACCCGGCGTTGGAAGCCGTGCGGTTCACCGCGCGCTCCGCGCCGAAGCTGGTACACCGGGGCCGTACCGTGTCCCGGTCGCTGATCGCCCCGATCCTGCGCGCCGCGTCCTTCAGTGACCTGCAGGTCAGCCGGAGCCTGGACGCGTTCTCGCAGCGGATGATGAACGACACCCCGATCGCCACCCTGGTGGAGTTCCTGCAGGCCCTGGAAGTCCACGACGAAACCGCCGGGCTGTGGACGTTGCTGAAGGTCCCGACCCTGATCGCCTGCGGCGACCACGACCTGCTCACCCCGGACGAATACTCGAAGAAGATGGCGGCTTCGCTGCCGCGGTCGGAACTGGTCATCGTCAGCGGGGCAAGTCATCTGGCGCTGCTGGAGAAGCCCGACGCCATCAACGAGGGATTGATTCGGCTGGTCGACCGGGCCACTCCGGGTGCAATGACGTTGCGGTACCGGCAACTGCGAGAACAGTTGAGACGCCGTGGCTGAGCAGCAGAAGCTGGAGCGTGTCGAGGACACCGTCGCCCTGGGAGCCCGGTTGGGTGAGCAGCTGCGGGCCGGCGACGTTGTGGTGCTGTCCGGTCCGCTGGGCGCTGGAAAGACCGTGCTGGCCAAGGGAATTGCCGCAACCTTGGATGTCGAAGGTCCGGTCACCTCGCCAACCTACGTGCTGGCGCGGGTACACCCGGCGCGCCGCCCCGGCCGTCCGGCGATGATTCATGTCGACCTGTACCGCTTGCTGGACCGGCCCGGTGCCGCTCTGCTCGGCGAACTCGACTCCCTGGACCTCGACACCGAACTCGACGACGCGGTGGTGGTGGTCGAGTGGGGTGAGGGCCTGGCCGAACGCCTTTCGCAGCGCCACCTCGACGTCCGGTTGGAGCGAGTCAGCCATTCCGACGTGCGGATCGCGACCTGGCAGTGGGTGTGTTCATGAGCGTCGTCCTTGCCATCGACACCGCGACCCCGGCCGTGACCGCGGGCGTGGTGCGCCTCGATGGCTTTGTCACGGTGGCGCAGCGGGTCACCGTCGACGCCCGAGCACACGCCGAACGGTTGACACCTAACGTGCTGTCCGCACTTGCCGACGGGGGGCTGAGCATGACCGACCTGGACGCCGTGGTGGTCGGCTGCGGGCCCGGACCCTTTACCGGGCTGCGGGTCGGGATGGCGACGGCCGCGGCCTACGGGCACGCGCTGCAGATCCCGGTGTACGGCGTGTGCAGCCTGGACGCCATCGGCGGCCACACCACCGGTGACACGCTGGTCGTCACCGACGCACGCCGGCGCGAGGTGTACTGGGCTCGGTACCGCGACGGGGTCCGCACCGTCGGGCCGGCCGTCAACGCCCCGGCCGACGTCGATCCGGGACCGGCCCGCGCGGTCGCGGGCTCGCCCGAGCACGCGTCGTTGTTCGGCCTGCCACGGTGCGAGCCGGTGTACCCTACGCCGGCCGGGCTGGTCGGCGCGGTGCGCGAATGGAGCGACGACCCGCCGCCGCTGATGCCGCTGTATCTGCGACGCCCGGATGCCAAACCGTTGGCGGCCGGCGCATGACTGCCCACACCGAACCCGTCATCCTTGGTGCGCTGACCCCCGCCGATGCCGGGCGATGCGCCGATCTGGAAGCGCAGCTGTTCGACGGCGACGACCCGTGGCCGGCGGTGGCGTTCGAACGGGAACTGGCCAGTGCGCGCAACCACTATGTAGGTGCGCGCTGCGGCGACGCCCTGGTCGGCTATGCCGGCATTTCCCGGTTGGGTCGCATCCCGCCCTACGAGTACGAGGTGCACACCATCGGGGTGGATCCGGCCTACCAGCGACAGGGCATCGGCCGCCGGCTGCTCAACGACCTGCTCGATTTCGCCGATGGCGGCGTCGTATACCTGGAGGTCCGCACCGACAACGAGGCCGCCCTCGCGCTGTATCGCAGCGTGGGATTCGAGCAGATCGGCCTGCGCCGGCGCTACTACCGGGTCAGCGGCGCCGACGCCTACACGATGCGACGGGAGGCGCGCGAATGACTATCGTGCTGGCCATCGAAACCTCGTGCGACGAAACGGGAGTCGGCATCGCGCGGCTAGACGCTGACGGCACGGTGACATTGCTGGCCGACGAGGTGGCCTCCAGCGTCGACGAGCACGTGCGCTTCGGCGGGGTGGTCCCCGAGATTGCCTCCCGGGCACACCTGGAAGCGCTTGGTCCCGCGATGCGTCGGGCACTGGTGGCGGCCGGTGTGAAACGACCGGACATCATCGCCACCACCATCGGCCCGGGCCTGGCCGGTGCGCTGTTGGTGGGGGTGGCCGCGGCCAAAGCCTATGCGGCGGCGTGGGGAGTGCCGTTCTACGCCGTCAACCACCTGGGCGGGCATCTGGCCGCCGACGTCTACGAACACGGCCCGCTGCCCGAGTGCGTGGCGCTGCTGGTGTCGGGCGGGCACACCCACCTGCTGCAGGTGCGGTCGCTCGGTGAACCGATCGTCGAGCTGGGCAGCACCGTCGACGACGCCGCCGGTGAGGCCTACGACAAGGTGGCACGGCTGCTGGGCCTGGGTTATCCGGGCGGCAAGGTGCTTGACGACCTGGCCCGCACCTGCGGCCGCGAGGCCGCGGAGATCCCCGTGTTCCCGCGCGGCATGACCGGGCCGGCCGATGATCGCTACGCGTTCAGCTTCTCCGGGCTCAAGACCGCGGTAGCCCGCCACCTGGAAAGCCATCCGGACTTCCGGCCCGCCGACGTCGCCGCCGGATTCCAGGAGGCCGTCGCGGACGTGTTGACCAAGAAGGCGGTGCGCGCGGCCACCGACCTGGGGGTGTCGACCCTGCTGATCGCGGGCGGGGTGGCCGCCAACTCCCGGCTGCGCGAGCTGGCCACCCAGCGCTGCGCCGAGGCGGGGCTGAGTCTGCGTATCCCCAGGCCCCGGCTGTGCACCGACAACGGCGCCATGATCGCCGCGTTCGCGGCGCACCTGGTTGTCGCGGGGGCGCCGCCGTCACCGCTGGATGCAGCCACCGATCCCGGCCTGCCCGTGGTAACAGGGCAGGTAAGCTAGCCCTTTGCGCGAAATTGCCGTCATGGCTGTGGTTGGTGAGCGGACCACAACCATGGCGGCAATCTCGGTGTCGGCCGCCTCCGCAACGCAAACACGCAGAAGCACCGGGGTGCCCTTGAGTGCTAGCACTCTCATGTATAGAGTGCTAGGTGGCAGTCGGACGACCCCTGTTGCCGGCACCCGCGACGACGGCGCGAGGGCACGGAAGAATGCCGAATCACCTGGTAATTCGGACGGTTCCGGGGCAAGCCCCGGACCGACCGCCAACTCCGGTCCGGGCCTGAACCCGGACCCGACCCAATAGTGGAGGGCTCCAATCGTGGCGAAGGTGAACATCAAGCCACTCGAGGACAAGATTCTCGTGCAGGCCAACGAGGCCGAGACCACGACCGCGTCCGGTCTGGTCATTCCCGACACCGCCAAGGAGAAGCCCCAGGAGGGCACCGTCGTCGCTGTCGGCCCCGGCCGGTGGGACGAGGATGGCGAGAAGCGCATCCCGCTGGACGTCGCCGAAGGCGACACCGTCATCTACAGCAAGTACGGCGGCACTGAGATCAAGTACAACGGCGAGGAATACCTGATCCTGTCGGCACGCGACGTGCTGGCTGTCGTTTCCAAGTAACAGAAACCGTGTTCCGCCCCGGCGATCCCCGTGCTCGGCCACGGGTGATTTCCGGGGCGGCATGCGTAAAGGAGCCTGATGAGCAAGCTGATTGAGTACGACGAAATCGCGCGTCGCGCAATGGAGGCGGGCGCGGACAAGCTCGCCGACACGGTAAGGGTGACGTTGGGCCCGCGTGGTCGGCACGTGGTGTTGGCCAAGTCTTTCGGCGGACCCACTATCACCAACGACGGCGTCACCGTCGCGCGTGAGATCGACCTGGAAGACCCCTTCGAGAACCTGGGCGCCCAGCTGGTGAAATCGGTGGCCACCAAGACCAACGACGTTGCCGGCGACGGCACCACGACCGCCACGGTGCTGGCCCAAGCTCTGCTCAAGGCCGGTTTGCGGCTGGTCGCTGCGGGTGTCAACCCGATCGCACTCGGCGCCGGCATCGGCAAGGCTGCCGACGCGGTGTCCGAAGCGCTGCTCGCGTCGGCCACACCCGTATCGGGCAAGGATGCCATCGCTCAGGTGGCGACGGTGTCCTCGCGCGACGAGCAGATCGGTGAGCTGGTGGGCGAGGCGATGACCAAGGTCGGCGCCGACGGCGTGGTCAGCGTCGAGGAATCCTCGACATTGAGCACCGAGCTGGAATTCACCGAGGGGGTCGGCTTTGATAAGGGCTTCTTGTCGGCGTACTTCGTCACCGACTTCGACTCGCAGGAGGCCGTGCTCGAAGACGCGGTGATCCTGTTGCACCAGGAGAAGATCAGCTCGCTGCCGGACCTGCTGCCGCTGTTGGAGAAGGTTGCCGAAGCCGGCAAGCCGCTGGTGATCATCGCCGAGGACGTCGAGGGCGAGGCGCTGGCGACGCTGGTCGTCAACTCCATCCGCAAGACGCTGCGAGCGGTCGCGGTGAAGTCGCCGTACTTCGGCGACCGGCGCAAGGCGTTCCTGCAGGACCTGGCGGCGGTGACGGGCGCCGAGGTGGTCAACCCCGACGCCGGCCTGGTGCTGCGGGAAGTGGGCCTGGAGGTGTTGGGCTCGGCCCGTCGGGTGGTGGTCAGCAAGGACGAGACCATCATCGTCGACGGCGGCGGCGCTCCGGAAGCGGTTGCGGCCCGGGTCAATCTGCTGCGCGGCGAGATCGAGCGAAGCGACTCCGACTGGGATCGCGAGAAGTTGGGTGAGCGGCTGGCCAAGTTGGCCGGCGGGGTCGCCGTCATCAAGGTGGGTGCCGCCACCGAGACCGAGCTCAAAGAACGCAAGGAAAGCGTCGAGGACGCGGTCGCTGCCGCCAAGGCTGCGGTCGAGGAGGGCATCGTCCCCGGGGGCGGCTCCGCGCTGATTCAGGCCCGCCAGGCGCTGAAGGATCTGCGCGCGTCACTGTCGGGCGATGAGGCGCTCGGCGTCGACGTGTTCTCCGAGGCCCTCGCCGCACCGCTGTACTGGATCGCCACCAATGCCGGGCTGGACGGCGCGGTCGCGGTCAGCAAGGTCAGCGAGCTGCCCGCCGGACACGGCCTCAACGCCAGCACGCTGACCTATGGCGACCTGGCCGCCGACGGTGTCGTCGACCCGGTCAAGGTGACCAGATCCGCGGTGCTCAACGCCGCATCGGTGGCCAGGATGGTGCTCACCACCGAGACGGCGGTGGTCGAGAAGCCCGCCAATGCGGACGAGCACGACCATCACGGTCATGGTCACGGCCATCACCACCATCACTAGGTAAGCGGTGACGAAACACCCCGGCCCCGGCGGCCGGGGTGTTTCGTGTCTCCGCCGGTCACGGGGATTTAGGCTTAGTCTCCCGGCATGGACCGTATCTGGCAGTGGGCGTGGGATCAGTACAGAGCGAGGTACTCGTGGGCGATCTTCGCGATCAGTGTTCTCGTGGCGCTACCGATCTGGCTTGTGTCGTCGATAATCCTTACGGCTTACGAGCATTCCGATCATTATTTCGAGACGGCTGCAGTGACGGTTGTCGCCGTGCCGGTGGCTGTGTACGCCACTGTTCTTCCTGGCCTAGGCCGAATCCGCTCCGTCGAGCAGTGGGCGGCGGGCCAGAAGGTCGATCCGGCGACAGCCCTGGAAAACACCTATGCGTACGCTCGCGAGGCGGTTCTCCGAGGCGTGGTTGTCACCGCTGTTTGGGCTGCCGTGCTTTCTGTCGTTGTCGGTGCGATCGCGGGGGCGACCTGTTCGCGGCTTGTCCAGTACGGCATATGGGGTGCCGTCCTCGGAACTGCCACCCAGGCCGCAAGCCACAGCTTCGTGGAAGCATCGCTTCGGCCATCGCGAGTCGCACTCACTGGTGATACGGGGATCGGTGATTCCCTGCCCCGCTCACGTCCGACTTTTGCAGCGTGGTCCAGCGTATTCATGGTCAGCGTCGCGTTTGTGTTCGCGCTCGCGGGCGCGATGCTGGGGGCAGTGTTTCATCGGGTCAGTGAGGTTCCCTTATTCGCCGTCGTGATCGCCTGTGGATTGGCGTTTGGCATGGGGGTACCGATCACGCTCGCCTCCGCGTTTTCACCCTCCTTGCAAACCGTTCGCGACCTCGCCGAAGGAACTGAACGTGTGGCGGCGGGTGTTTACAGCCAACGCCTGCCTGTGGCTCAAGACGATGACCTCGGTGCGCTCGCAGCATCGTTTAATCGCATGCAGGCGGGTTTGGCTGAGCGGCGACGCCTGCAGGCGGCGTTTGGAACCTATGTCGACCCGGCCCTCGCAGCACGGCTGCTTGAGCAGGGTAATGATGTGTTCACCGGGGAGCGCCGTGAGGCGACGGTGATGTTCGTTGACATCCGCGACTTCACGCCGTTCGCCGAGGCACACAGCGCTGAGGAAACCGTTGCCCGCCTCAACGCGTTGTTCGAGATCGTCGTGCCTGCCGTCGTCGAGGCTGGTGGCCACGTGAACAAGTTCCTCGGCGACGGCGCTCTGGGCGTCTTCGGCGCTCCGAGCGATCTCCCGAATCACGCGGACGCCGCAGTGGGCGCAGCGGCATCGATCAGCCGCCCTGTCGCCGAGCGATTCGGCGGGGAGCTTCGCGTCGGCATCGGGATAAACACTGGTGTAGTGATCGCCGGAACCATTGGCGGCGGCGGCAAACTCGAATTCACCCTCATCGGTGACGCCGTCAATGTGGCGGCCCGCGTCGAGCAACTCACCAAAACCACCGGCAACACTATCCTTCTCACCCAGCAGACCGTCGACGCATTGGTTTCCCGACCGCCGGGACTTACCGACCGGGGTGCACATGCGCTGAAGGGCAAGTCAGCCCCCACAGAGGTTTTCGGCCTCGACCCAGCGGTCACACCCTCGCATCGCCTCGGCTGAATGGCGAACGCTCGCCAGCCGGCGGATGCCAAAGACGACGGCCACGGTCATCGCCCCGTTGGGCTCACTGCGACACCGGCTGAATGGATACGAGGCAGAACCAGCCAGGGTGATCGTCGTAGGGCGTGAACCGGACAACCAGCACGCCGGGAGGAAACCGGCTGGCGAAGTCATTGAGGGTCCTGGGTAGCAGGTATACGGCCTTGGCGTCGTTGTACCAACTGGGATTGGACGGGTCGACGCTGAGGTTGCCGATGCGTTCAATCTCGGCGTCCCAGCGTTGCACCGGGTCTGGCGGTGTACCTCCGAATCCCGCCGACTTCAGGTACGCATCCGTTGGTCCGGTAAGGGTAATTGCCGCCCCGCCACCGACTGGCGCGCCGGTGATTGTTCCATCGGTGACATCGGCTGTCACCGACTTCAGCCGCGCCGTGCAGACGTTTTCGACGACGTTAGGCGGAACGCACAAATCGGGCAGCGGGGCGCCGTGAGCCTCGGCGACATTCACAAGGGCCGTAAAAGACAGGACGGCTATGGCTCCAATGGTGGTCATCCGACGGCTGCATTTTTTCGGCATCGGTATGTCCCTCTCTCGGAAGGCGCCGACCGCCTGGGGCCGTTCGGCAGTGAACTCTATCCCGACCGGTTCATCACCGGAGGTAACTGCTGAGAATCGAGGCAAGCGGGGGCCGATGTTGGGCGTGCATCCTCGGTCGAGTTCGCGAAGTGCACGATGGCGCTGCGGTGATTGTCGAGCAACCCCCGAACAGACCAGGCACGCCTGGACGTCGCGGGAACAGCCGAAAACAACCAGCCCTCAAGCTGATTGGCGCTGCATGACCCATTACGGGTCAACTCTTAGGTGTGGCCGTGGTGGACGAGCTGGCCGCAGGCGCGATCACACCGCAGGCCACCCGCTTACCCGAATCACCGGTGGCGAGTGTCTCTTCGTCCGGGCCCGGTGTGCCGTTCTTCTGGGTGTAGCGGGCGGGAGGGATATTGCCGAAGTTACCCGGGTCCTGGTGAATGATCAGCGCGGTGCCCGAGCCGTTTCGCAGGTCCGCCGCGGTAAATGAGTTCGAGGTGGTGACAAGTTCGCCGCGCCGTCGGAGCGCACCTCCAAGGAAGTCAGGTCGCCGCTGGCGGGATGACCGGTGTGACCCGGCGCCTGGTGGTGGCTCCCGGCGGAGTTGAAGTCGCCGGATGCGCCTCCCGTCGGTGCCACGGAATTGGCCTCGCATTTACCCACCGAGTGGATGTGGAGCCCGTGGAAACCGGGCGTGAGGATCTGGTTGGGGACCGTTTCTACGGTCATCGTCACGAAGCCGTTGGCGAAATCGAAGGTGGCGTTGCCCACCGGAGTTCCGTCGGCGCTCTTCAACTGCGAGGTCATCCGCTCGGTGCCGGGCGGCGGGGCGGTGAGCGGCGACGTATTGGGCTGGTGGTGTTCTGGTTGGTGCACGCAGCTATCGGTGCGATGGCCGCGGTAAGCACCGCGGCCGCACCGGCCGCAGGTCTTTTCAAGCCCGTCATGGCCTGCGCTTACCCGGATCAGCCGACGCCAAACCGCGGCCTCGGCGGTAAGCGGTCAATACCCCGGATACTTGCGCCAGATGCGCTGGGCGTCGTCGTCAAAGCTGTGCTCGGACAGATGCCAGGCCGCATAGTCGTAGAGGTCGTCGGCGATCTCGCTGATGACGTCGCGAAGTTCCAGCGGATCCAGCCATTCGCTGGAAATGGCGCCCACGCCGAGCGCTGCGCCGAGGAGGTTGCCGGCAATCGAGCCCGTCGAATCCGAGTCGCCGTCGTGATTGACCGCCGGCACAACACCGTCGGCGAATGACTCTGCTACCAGCGCGCAGTACAACCCGATGGCCAGCGCCTCCTCGGCGACCCACCCTTGCCCCAACCCGGCAATGGCCTCATGGGCCTGATGGCGGGGCCCACCGCGACGTGCCGCGGCCTCGGCCGCCTCGACCGCGGTGAGGGTTTCGTGATGGTCAGCGAACTCGATGAGGATGCGTTTGGCCTCCGGCAGCGCTTCCGTCAGCGGTATTCCAAGGACCAGCTGGTAGATGAGTGCCGAGAAGACCCCGGCCGACAACGAACCCGTGGGGTGACCGTGTGTCAGGGCCGCAAGTTCGGTACCGATCCGGAACGCCAGCCGCAGGGTGGCCTCGGGCCGGCGCGCGACAAACAGCCCCACCGGCGCCACCCGCATGACACCGCCACAGCCCTTGCTGTTGTTGTCCGCGGCCTCGCCGAGGTGGCGCATGCTGCGAAGCGCCGAAACGCAGGTAGTGCCCGGCGCGCGCTGGCTGTGCAGCCGGCGCTGCTGATAGAGCCAGCCCGGCTGGCCTTCACCGAACGGCTCGCCGATCCCGACTCGGTGCATGGGAGTTTCACTCTGGGTGCGCAGCCACCGCAGATAGGCGTTGGCCGTGACCCCGGTGTACGTCGATACGCCCTTCATGCGTCCGCGGACCCAGTACCGCAGCAGCCCTTCGGCGGTGAACAGGGTCATTTGGGTGTCGTCGGTGACCAGGCCGACGCCGCCGTAGGCGGGTGCATACGCGGTGATCCCCTCCGGGCCGAACTGGGCCAGGATCTGCTCGCGGGTGTGGAATTCGACCGGCGCGCCCAATGCGTCGCCCACCGCCCCGCCGAGCAGGCAACCGACGAAGCGTTCACGGTCGTTGACAGTCATGCTCGCCGACGCTAACGGAGCCGGCCGCACCCCGCCGGTCAATCCGGCGGGGCCCGGCCCCACCAGCCGTTATGCGCTCTGATCTGCTCGATTCCGTGGCAGCAGCACCCAGACGGCGACTGCCGCGGCCAGCGGGATCAGGGCCATGGCCAGGCTGGTGGTGCGCAATGCCGAGGCAATGAGCTCCTGGGTGTCTGCCAAAACCCGATGTGCCAACTCCGGGTTGAGGGCCGCGAGGCTGCCGAGGTGGCCGCCGCCGTTCGAGCGCGATGCCTCCAACGCGTTGGCGGCCTGAGCGGGAGAGATACCCAAGCCGGCGAACCGCTGCCGGGCCCGTGCGGCATAGAACGTGGTGGTCAGCAGGGTAACCACGGTGGGGCCCAGGGAGTAGAAGGATTGGCCGGCCCCTGGTTTGACCGACGACACCGATCCCTCCAGCCCCGGCGGGGCATAGCTCATCATGATGCTGGCCTGCGGGGGCTCGACCATGGCAACCCCGACGCTGAGCGTCACCACCCCCAAGCCGATCACCGGGAGGGATGTGCTCACCCCGAAGGTGGCGAACATGCAGCTGGCCAGGGTGAGCAGTCCCAGACCCCACAGCATGGTGGTACGCGCCGACGTCCGCATCATCATGCGACCGCCCAGGACGGCCGCGGGTGCTTGCACCGCGGCGGCCAGCACCAGCAGCAGGCCCAGCACGGTCGGTGAGAACCCGCGGACCACGGTGGTGTAGTAGCCCAGCAGGAGCACCCGGCCGGCCAGCAGGAAGTTGAAGGCCAATCCGGTGATGACCGCGGCGTTGAAGGGGCCGGCCCGGAAGATCCGCAGGTCCAGCGCCGGTTGGTCGGTGTGCTGCTCCCACCAGACGAAGAAGACTCCGCCGGCCAACCCGATCAGCAGCGGCGGCACGGCCGCGCCGGGGCCATGAGCGAGGCGGGACAGTCCGTAGACCAGGCTGACCATCATGAGCCCGGCTGCGCCGATGCCGGGGTAGTCGATCCGGCGGCCCCGGATGCGGAACGTTTCGGGGACGAACCGCAACGTGATCGGAATGGTGATCAGCGCCGCGGCCGGGGCGACGACCAACGCCCAGCGCCACCCCAGCGACTCGACCAGGATGTCGCCGATCAGTGGTAGCGGCGCCCCTACCAGGAATGCCGTTCCGAGGAAGAGGCTGATGGCCTTGCCTCGCTGCGCGGGCGGGAAGGTGGCGTTGATGATTGCCAGGGAGAGCCCCAGCAGAAAGGCGAAACCCGCACCCGTCAGCGCACGGGTGATCATCAGGATCACCGCGTTGGGCGAGAGCGCAGCAAGCAGACCGCTGACGATCACGCCGGCCAGGCCCAGCAGATACATCCGGCGTTTGCCGTAGATGTCGCCCAGCGTGCCGGCGCCGAGGATGGTCGCGGCCAGAGTCAGCGTGGCCAGACTTGCGGTGAATCCGGCGGCGGCGGTACTCATATGCAGGCCCTCGCGCACCGGCACCAGGCTGCTGGAGAAGATGGCCGGGTCGGCACCGGTGATGGCGAAGCCCAGACCCATGGCCAGCACGGTCATCCATTGGGCGAACGTCAGCTTGTCCTGGGCCGACCGGGTTTGCGTGTCGGGCGCGGTCATGGGGTTCCTCCGTTATTGCGTGTGGGGTGGGTCGGGTTAACCGGCGGCGGGCGAGCCGACGATCACGAAGCGCTGCGCAAGGCCGTATCGGGATGCGCTGGCGCCGCTCGTGTTGGCGGCTCTGCCGGCCGCCGGCAGACCGCCCAGCATGGGGGCCGCCGCATCCGGTGCAATCTGGGACGTGGACGCCAGCCCGGTGTTCGGCAATGCCGTGGCGGCGTGGCTGATGTTCGGGGCTGCGGCGCCCCAACTGTGTGGTACCGACAATGCCCCGATCGAACCGGCCCGGCCCATACCCGCCGACACCATCCCGGCCCGGCCCAGACCCGGCATTTTGATCGGAAAGCTGGTGGCCGCCTGCGCCAGCGGTCCCGCGGCCTGTGCGGCGGCCTGCCCAATCGACAGGAACGACCTCAGGACCGACGTGATGGACATCGTCGCCGACGTACTGCCCATGACGACCTCGACGGGGGTCAGCATCCCTTCTTCCACCGTGACCACCCCGGCGATCAACGGACGGGTGGCGAACCACTTCAGCAACGGCGGCACGGTGCTGATCAACTGTGACAACTTCACCGCGTTGCTGGCGGCCGCGTGACCGGCCGTCCGGCCGGCCACGTGGGCGACCTCCGGCGCTACGGCGAACGGGGTCAATCGGGTTGCGGCCGCCGCGGCGGCGGCATAGCCGTACATCGCGGCGGCGTCTTGGGCCCACATCGTGGCGTAGTGGGCCTCGGTGGCCGCGATCGCCGGCGTGTTCTGGCCCAGGACGTTGGTCGCCACCAGCGCCATCAGCAGCGCGCGGTTGGCCGCGATCTCCGCCGGCGGCACGGTCATCGCGAACGCCGCATGGTAGGCGGCCGCGGCTGCGGTGGCCTGCCCGGCGGTCGCCTCGGCCTGCCCTGCCGTGACGTTCAGCCACGCCAGGTAGGGGGCGGTCGCGGTCGCCATCGCCACCGATGCCGCACCTTGCCATGGCCCGCCAACCAGCCCCGAGATCACCGACCAGCACCGAGCGGCGGTGGAGTACAACTCGGCAGACAGCCCGTCCCAGGCCGCCGCCGCAGCCAGCAGCGGCCCGGAACCGACCCCGGCATACATGCGCGCGGAGTTGATCTCCGGCGGCAAAGCTGCGTAGTCCATCGCGGCCCCCGATCAGCCGAACGCAGCGGTGTTGGCGGCTTCGGCGGCGCCGTACGAGGCGGCGCTGGTGCCCAACGCGGTCACCAACTGGTCGTGAATGGCCGCGGCGTGGGCGCTGATCTCCTGGTACAGGACGGCGTGCGCGGCGAACTGAGCGGCGATCAGTGCGGAAACCTCGTCGGCAGCGGGTGGCACCACCGCGGTGGTCGTGGCTGTCGCGGCCGCGTTGTGCGCGTTCATCGCCGAGCCGATACCCAGCAAATCGGCTGCTGCGGCCACCAGCGCCGGTGGCTGAGTGGTCACGAAAGACATGCGCTTACCTCCCTCTGAGTTGACCTGTGAGCTGGTCCCTGAACTGGCCGGGTACTGGCCACGTGCTCTCTATGATCGAGACCACAGCACCGCCGCCCAAGGGCGAAATGACCCAACCCACCTCGATGGATGGTGCAAAAGTGTGCGCACACCGCACGAGCGGCGCCGACGTGGTCGCCGCCCGCGGATGCCGCAGGCCTGTGCCCACGCCCTGCGGTGTCTGGTCCGGTTGCGGGAATTCTCGGACTTCGTTGTCACCCTCGATGCGGCCTATCCGGCCGCGGCCACCAATCCCGTTGCACCGCTGTGCGATTCATTACAGTTACATCGCCCACCGCGCGGCGCTAGGGTGATTTCCGGTTCTTACCGGAATCCGTGCCACTACCCAGGTCTCATGGCAAAGACCCCGAATACGTCGGCTTGCTGAGCACTATCGGCCCCGCCCGAGTGCCGGTCCCGGCAGTGTCGGCCACACGTTGTTCCGCGGTGTGCCCTGCCGGCAACGCGTCCCCGCACCCGCACTGCGGCGTCGTGGCTGTGCGGCCAAGCTTGGCGCGCAACTTCGACAAGGTGAATCGATGGTTCTCGCCGTCGTAATAGAACCGCACCGGTCGGAACAGCAAATACACCAGCAGCAAAATGGCCATCGTCAGCAGCGCCGTCCAACTCTTGACGCCATGCGCCGTTGTCGTCCTGGTATACCGCGTGATGTACCGGTAAAAGTCAAGCACCGGGGCTTCCAACCGCCGGCCTGATATGCCTGCGACCATTGTCGGTTCGTACGCAATCTTCAAATCGTTCTTGAACAAGGTCAGGGCGAGGTCGATATCTTCGTGCAGTAGATCTTCGGGATCCCGATGGGCCAGCTGACGGATCGCTCGCCACGCCGAGTTCCGGATTGCCATATTGGCGCCTAGCAGAAACCGCTGATCTGTTGAGTGCCTCTCCAGATAGCTGCGAATCCGGTGGTCTCCCCAGAAACCGAACCTTCGCAAAGGCATGTCGTGATAGAAAACCGGACCGGTCGCCGCGGCCACGGCCGGGTTGGTGAATCGGCGGCGAAGTGTCTCGACCCAGTCGGCGGCGATGATGGTATCGGCATCGATACGGCCGATGACATCACTGCGCGCATGGTCGAATCCATGGTTGCGGGTCGGAATGAGCCCTTGATGCGCATTCTGTTCGAGCACCCGGATGTTGAGCTGCCGGTGGTGTTTTTGATATCGGCGCACCACCGCCAGGGTATCGTCGGTTGATTTGTTGTTGACCACGATGATCTCGTCGGGCGCGGATGTCTGGGCAATGCATGATTCCAGGCATCGGCCGATAATTCGGCTCTCATTATAGGCAGGGATAACTATTGCCACGGACGGCCGCGGCGACACGACGGGGGGCCGGATTTCCGCGACATGCGCGGGTCGGACGGCGGACAGCTGTCCGCCGTCCCAGTCATCCCGTCCGCGCGTCAATACCAACTGTGCAGCGCTCACGACATCTTCCTAACCTATAGCGATCTTGCCGAGATCGAGCAAATTGCTGGTCGCCTCCAAAAACTGGTCGTTTTCGTGTGGCAATCCGGCGGAAACGCGCAGATAGTGTGACAAACCCACGTCGCCGAGAAAGATGCCCGCGTTTGCATAGGCTTCCCAGACTGCATGCGCATCACCCAATTTCCCCAGGAGAAAGAAGCTGGTGTCGCTGTGGGGAATATCGAATCCGGCCATCCGGAGGGCGGTGACCATCCGGTCACGTTCCAGCAGAAGCTCGGGAACTTTAGCCAGGATCTCGTCGGCGCGATCAATGATCACCGCTGCCGCGGCTTGCGTCATCGATGACACGTGGTACGGAAGTCGCGTCGCGAGCAGCGTATTAATAATGTTCGGGGCAGCGATCATGTAGCCTAATTTGCCGCCGGCGAACGTGAACGCCTGGCTCAGGGTCCGGCAGATCACAACCTTGTCCGGGTACCGGTGTATGAGCTGGACCGCACTGTCTTTGGTCGACATTTCGATGAAGGCCTCGTCGATGACAAGTATTCCGGACCGTAGCCGGGACAGCACTTCCTCGAACATATCCATGCTGAAGCTGTCGCCCGTGGGATTGTTTGGATTCGCGATCACCACGACATCGGGCTGGCATCTTTCTATGGCGGTGAGGGCAGCGTCTATGTCGCGCTGCGGAAAATCGCGGGACGGCACGCTCCGCCATTGGGCGCCGACCCCTTCCGCGATCACCGGGAAATATCTGTACGACGGTTCCAAACCCAGTACGGTTCCGCTCGGCCCCGCGAACGCGCGAAAGATCTGCTGCAGTATTTCGTTGCAGCCATTGGCAACCCAGATGTTTTCGGCCGACACTGCGCTACGCACATGATTGGAGATGTATTCGGCCAATTTCGTTCGCAACACGGTCGCGTTACTGTCGGGATAGGTGTTGATGGCTGCGATTTGGCCTCGGACCGCTTCGATGACCGCGTTCTGGATGTGTGGTGCCAACGCGTACGGGTTGACCGGACAGTGCAAGCCGATCCCGCCATATCCGAGTAAGCCCGGAACGGGCCGTCTGAGTATGTGAATTCGGTCCGGTGATGTCGTCGTACCGCCGGGAATGTGCAGCGGAAGTGATGTGGTTTTCATATTTCCCCATTGGGTTACTCGGCGGCGGTCGGAAAGACCTCGATGGCGGAGCGGCCACCATCACACAATGCGCGCTCATCGCCGTGCCCGTGCCCGGCAAGTTGCTCACCACCGCCGCAGACGGCTATGGCTGCCGACGATCTGTGATCCATCATCGTTATCGGGCCGTTGCCGTCCAAGGGCTAAACCTCCCAATCGGGTCGGCAAATGGTGCAAAAGTGTGCACACGGGTCTAGGGTGAGTGGGTGGTATGGCAAAGTCCGTCGCCGCAGGTATGCGAGATGATTGGGCAGGGAGCGCGGATTGTCCTCAACGCTCCCCCCGAGTGGTTTGACGAATACGACCGGCAAACCATGGCGGCCAACCCGTCCATAGCCGTCGATCCCGTCCTGGCAGCGGCCGCCCGACGGAGCATTCGGTCCAGCCTGATGCATTGGGCCGCAGCCAATGTCAGCAATCCGGGCGCTCCGGTGCCGCCCAATGTGGGCCCCGAGCCACTGAGCATCGCCCGGGACATGGCGCGCCGCGGCCTGGAGCCGTTCACTTTCCGTCCGGCACTGACCGTGGGCTGGCGGCTCTGGATGGATATCGGCTTCCAGCTCGCCTCCGACCCCGACGAGCTGCGCGAGCTGCTCGATGTGTCCTTTCGGTCCATCAGCAACTTCATCGACGCCACGGCTGCCGGCATCGCCGCCCGGGTGCAACAGGAACGTGACGAATTGGCCCGCGGCACTCATGCCGAGCGCCGCGAAGTGACCGCCCTGATTCTCGACGGCGCCCCGATCAGCCGCCAGCGTGCCGAAGCGCGACTTGGCTACGCCCTCAACCGCGCCCACATCGGCGCGGTCATCTGGAGCGACGAACCCGACGGCGACCTCAGCCAGCTTGACCGCGTCGCTGACGCCTTCGGCGACGCCGCCGGTTTCGCGCGGCCACTGACGGTGATCGCGAGTGCGGCCACCCGATGGGTGTGGGTGCCCGAGTCCGCCCTCGATGTCGAGCTGGTTCGCCGGGCGGTCGAGGGCACTCCCGGCGCGCGAATCGCCATCGGCACGATCGCGAAGGGAATCGAGGGCTTCCGGCGCAGCCACCTCGAGGCGCTCACCACCCAGCGCATGGTGGCCGGGCTGCAATCCCACCAGCGGGTGGCGTTTTTCGCCGATGTCCAGTTGATCGCATTGATCACTCAAAACCGGGAAGCCGCAGAGGAATTCATCAAGAACACGCTGGGCGACTTCGAGTCGGCCGGGCCCGAGCTGCACAAGACGGTGCTGACGTACATCAACGAGCAGTGCAGCGTCGGGCGCACCACGAAACTTCTTTACACACACCGCAACACGCTGCTGCGTCGACTCGAGCGCGCTGAGCAACTCCTGCCTCGACCCCTGGAGCACAGCAGCGTTCACGTCGCCGTCGCACTCGAGCTCCTGCAATGGCGCGGCAAGCCAACCACCTAAGCTGCGTCGGGCGGTGGTGCCGGTCAATGTTGCTTATCTGGCGGATTCGGATCGGTGGCCACGGCGGTGCGGTGGATCGCTTCGACTGGTGAGCGGATTCGGGCTGGCGGCGGCGCGGTGCGCACTATCGGACAATTGGTCTATAGAATATCGACGGCATTGAAAGAAACGAATGGCGTCTCGCCTTTTGACTGACGGGCATGGTTTTTGTAGATTTCCGACAGCAATTTGTTCGCAGGCAAGTGATTCCGCAGCTCATTTTGCGAAGGAAGATCCTGCAATAGCTCGTCGAGCGTCTGTCTCCTGGCGTATTCATTCTGACCCATATATAGCTCGGCCTCATGTCCTTTCAGATCCATTTCCCCAAATTGAATCTTCTCAAATGCTTTGCCGCCGATGAGATTTGAATTTCGGAAGATGTAAATGTCAAAATGGTTTGCGCCGCCCGTATCATAGTGAGACAGACCTTGCTGCTTTGATTGCTGCGATTGGTACGAGTGAATTTGCACTGACGCCAACGGCCCGACATGTATGTTGATATATTCGTGCCGCAATCGTCCATTTGACTTGTATGTGTCGTCGGGCAGGATCGGCCAGGCACGCTGTGAAAATCCTGTCTGGATCAGTGATAACTGCGCAGTCGTCAATATTTTTCCGTGCTTCATCGCCTGCAACTGAGAATAGCTGTCAACTTCGCCAAATTCATGCAGTTTCTGATCGTGCATGTAGTCGCTGAACGCGGCGGCCGTCGCTTTCCCAAAGAAGCGCTCGTAGGTATCTTCAGTGATGGCTGTATGCTGATCGCCAGGACGAATGTACTGAGAAAACAACGTTATTGTATCAGGGGTTTTGCTGCTCGCCTGGCTGCTTAATCTAAGCAGGAGCGTCAGCAGGTCCACAAAATGATATCCAGAATGCATCAGTTTGCCATAACCATACTTATATGGGTGATTTTCGCGGTGCACAAATTCGTCCGGCATGTTCCACATACCATCGGAGTGATGGATAGAAATATATGTAATGGGAACGTCGTACTCTTTTATTAGAGCCTCCAGGACGTCAAAGACCTTTCGGTAACCAGCGTGGTTCCGACGCTGACTTTGCACCAAAACCCGTGAGTTTGGATGCTGGTCTGTCATCTCTGCCAAACGAGCAACATCGTTATAAATATTTTCCGCTGCCTCGATTGACGTCACCAGGCCAACTGGAGCTGTAACCGGCTTGTCGGTCATTACGTGAATACCACGCTTTATGCACTCCTCGATATATACTTTATGCGCTTTGGGTTCGGTTGCGATAAGGGCCTTGTTAATTTTGTGTTCTTTAAGACTGGCGGCCGCCAGCGGATCAATCGTTCCCGATCTGAGCTGAGTGTCTGCATCCAAGAATTCGACTCGCTTGGGTTGGATTTTCTGCTTTTCCAGGAATGCTGCAGCGGTTTCTTGCTGCGTCTTTAGCTCAACCAGCAGCTCAAAGCTTGCCGATGGATCGCCCTGGAAATATTCCGACAGATACGGGTAATACACCTTTCTAGCATGCGGTCCCAATCCGATCAGTGCGACTCGGTTGTTCATCGATCCTCCAACGTCAATAATTCCTATAACCCGAGCAATGCCGCGGTCACGCTTGGTCGGCGCAGACACGCCATCATCAAGCTTTCCGATCTACGATTGCGGTACTAGATCTGACCGGTCCACGAATTTCGCCAATTTGGCACAGCGAACCGATGCTGCCGGGCGGTCCCAGCAGCTCCGAATGGGGGGCCATATGGTCGGTAGTGCTCACCGTGTGCCGGAGGTCCACCCGGTCCGCCCGGCCCATGCCATCCGCCGCGTCCACATTGGTGTCGTGAGTATGGCGAAATTCACCACGCATTGGTGTAGCTCGTTGGTCCGGATTCAGTTGGTGCCCAATCCACGTCGGCCCGGCTGATCCTGGTGCGGCTCATCGTTGACAGGCTTGCGTCGTTATCTGTTGTGGTCGGCATCAATTCGTGTGGGTGGACGGCAGAAACGTCCCGTAGGCCGCAGACTGTCCGAGATCGGTTGCATACCCTGATGTTTGGGTGTAGGCGGTGCGGCCGTTGATGAGGACGGCGTGTACGGCATCGTCGTTGCGGTTGACCACGCGGTCCAGCCCGAAGGCGTCGGGGGCGGGCGCCTCGGAGACCTCGAAGACCTGGTCGGTGAGCCCGTCTGGGTCGACCACCACCACGTCCGCGCGTGCGCCGATGCGCAGCCGGCCGGCCTCGACACCCCACCAGTCGGCCAGATCCGAGGTCAGTTTGCGCACCATCTCACCGACGGTGATCTTGGGGCGCGGCGACTGTTCGGCCCGCTTGGCCATCGTCAGGGCGCGCAGCCCGAAGTTGTAGTTCGCCAGGCTGCGCAGGTGCGCGCCGGAATCGGCGAATCCAATATGGGTCCCGGGGCTTGCCAGCAAGTCGAGCACGATGTCGGGGCGGTGGTTGCCCACCACGGTGTACCACCGCAACTTGTCCCGCCAGGCGGCGGCCAGATCCAGGAACACCTCGGCGGGGTGCTGTCCGCGCTCGCGGCTGAGGTCTTCGAAGGTGCGGCCTACCACCGAGACATCGGGGCAATCGATGATGACGGCATCGTCGAAACGCCGGTTCCACAGGCCGTTCATCATGAATCCGCCCATGTCCTTGATGAACTGGGCGCGGAACTTCGGGTCGGTCAGCAGCGCGTACTGATCGTCGGCGGTGCGCAGGTTCCGCAGCGTGATGCCGCTGCTGAACTCCTCGAAGGCCGCGAAATCCACGCCGTCGCAGAAGATCGTCATCGGGCCGGGCAGTGCCTGAAATCGCATGTCGCCGTTGAGCACTCGATTGGTCAAGAATGCCAGCAGGCGCGTCACCCGGTGCAGCATGGGGTTGGACTTGAAGTCCATCGCGGTCAGCAGGCTGGTGCGCAGCGGCCGACGGCCGAGGCCGGCCGCGGTCAATGCGAACGCCAGCACGTTCACCTGCGTCTCGGCGTTGGGGGCGCTCTGCAGGATGCGGCCCCGCCGGCGCAACCGCTTGTGCAGCCTGCGGTATTCGCGCCAGCGTGCGAACGTCGACGGCAACGGTTCTGCCCACGCCCGGTCACCGGCCAGCTTGTCGCGACGAGTGGTCATCGTCGACAACCCCAGGAAGCCCTGGTCCAGTGCGTCCTCGAGAATGTGCTCCATTGACGCCATCTGGGTGTCGCTCGGCCGAAAGTGCTTGTCCGTGGCCGCTTCTAGGCCCAGCACTCCGACCCGCAGGTCGCTGTGACCCAGCATGGCCGCGACGTTGGGTCCCAGCGGCTGCTGTTGAAGCCATTTCCGGTATTCGCCCGGTGTGGTCCATGTCTTGCTCTGCTGCAGAATCGTTTTGATGCCCGAATGCGGGATGGCCTCCACCCGGGCGAACAGGTCCGCCGAATCGTCGGCGTCCACGGTGACCATGCTCAACGAACAGTTACCGGTAACCACCGTGGTCACCCCGTGCCGTACCGACTCGGGCAGCCCTGGGGCGGTGACGATTTCGGCGTCGTAGTGCGAGTGAATCTCCAGAAAGCCTGGCATCACCCATTTCCCGTCGGCGTCGATGACTTCGTCGAAGCTGCCCGGATTCAGCGCCTGCGCGGACATGTTGATCACCACGCCGTCGGCGATCGCGACGTCACGCACCGCCCCTGCCGCGCCGCTGCCGTCGAAAACCAGCCCGCGCGAAATCAGGATTCGTGGACCGGGCTTGCCGGCGGCTGCTGTGGTGTTCATTCGGCTAGATCCTTTCGGCCGGACCTCGGCGATACCGCCGGGCGCACTGAGCTGAGGTGCTCGAACTGCTCTTCATGATCGAGGTCGCGGCACCGCCGGCTGAAGGTCACAATGTCCCAATTTGCACGAATGGATGGTGCAAAAGTGTGCACGGCCGGTTAACCGGTTCCCGGCAACCCGCGCCGAACGACCCGAAATCGCGGCGGTTTCCGCGACCGCGGCGCCGACGCCGCGACTGTGGCCTACCCCGCGATCGGGGCTAACCAGATCAGGTAGCCAACATGATCAGCCGGCCGAGGCTCAGCACGCCTGAATTGGCGATCCCGGTGTTGAAGAAGCCCGAGTTGAAACCGCTGAGCATACCGCTGGGGAAGGGGCCCATGACGTCGGTGACACCGGTGTTGAAAAAGCCTGAGGTGACGCCGGTGACAAGCGACCCACCGGAGGCCGAATTGAAAAAGCCCGAAATACCATGACCATCAGCGGCGGTGTTTCCAAGCCCCGAATTGCCGACACCCGTGTTGGAGAATCCCGAGTTGCCGGTGGCGGCGAAGCCGACCGGACCCTGGTCGGTGGCGCTTCCGACGGCGGTGTTCAGATTGCCCGCATTCCAAAAGCCGGTATTGACGTGACCCGAGTTGCCGAAGCCGGTGTTTGTCTCGCCCGAGTTGAAGAAGCCGGTGTTGAGTTTGTTCCCATTCCAGCCGCCGGTATTGATCGAACCCGCGTTCCCAAAGCCGGTGTTGAGCAGGCCCGAGTTCGCAAAGCCGACGTTGCCAGCCCCCGCATTCCCGAAACCGAGGTTGCCGGTACCCGAGTTCGCAAGTCCGAAACTGTTGAGGTGCCCCGGATAGACGGTGTTGGTGCCCGAACTGAAGACGCCGCGTCCAGCATCGGCGCCGACCCCGCACCGGTGAACATCAGCAAAGAATTGATCTCCGGTGGCAACACCATGAAATTGGTCACGATGGTCCCCCTGTCAATATCATGCCGAGTTCTGCGGGCGACCCGGCACCGACGCGGGAGCGAGTAACCCGCCACGCACGCTACGCCGACGCTGACGTCAATATTGGCTTTTCGCCAGAATTCCGGCCGGAGCGATTCGCTGATTTCAGCGGGCGCCAAGACCACCTCGATCGAGCCGCACGATCGGTCCGGCGCTCGGGTGTGCGACCATCGGTTATTTAATATGCTGTGCGGCAACATTTTTCAGAACTCGGCGCAGTCGGTATCGACAACCGAAGTTGCGCGGATTGGTGAATGCCGCACTAAGATGGCTGGCGATCACAAGGAGGTCAACATGATGGGCGGAGCTGACGCCATCTATCTGAACGGTGACATCGTCACGATTGACGATGTGCAGCCAACGGCCGAAGCAGTCGCCATCAAGGACGGTCGCATCGTTGCCGTCGGGGCTCGCGACGACGTTGTACAACAACACCGAGGCCCGCGAACGCGCACCGTCGATCTCGCCGGCAAAACACTGCTACCGGGATTCATCGACCCGCACAGCCACTACATCAATTCGCTCACGGTGGCCAACCAGGTCAATGTGTTCGCGCCACCGGCGGGTCCCGGCGCCGACGTCGACGCCATCGTGGCCGAGCTGAAGAACTTCCGCGACGCGCGCGACATCGGTGAGGGCGAGGTCATCATGGGATACGGCTACGACGAGACGGTCATGCCCGAGGGCCGGACCCTGCATCGAGAAGACCTCGACAAGGACTTCCCGAACAACCCGGTGATGGTCGGGCACGTGTCGTTGCACGGCGCCGTGCTCAATTCCGCGGCCATGGAAAAATACGGCATTTCCGCGAGCACCAGCACGCCACCGGGCGGGGTGATCGTGCGCAAGGACGGCTCGGACGAACCCGACGGCCTGGTCATGGAAACCGCATTTCTGCCGATCTTTGCCTCGCTGCCCAAACCCACCCGCGAGCAAGAGGTCGAGTGGAGCATCGCCGGCCAAATGCTTTACGCCGCAGCCGGTATCACGACTGCTCACGAGGGAGCGACGCACGCGGCGGACATCGCTGTGATGCAACGGGCGGCCGCCGGCGGCGCCACCCTGATCGACATCGTCGCCTATCCGTTCATTCTCGATCTCGACGCGGTTCTCGAAGACAACCCGCCCGACACATTTGGGACCTACCACAACCGCGTCAAGCTCGGTGGCGTCAAAGTCACTCTCGACGGCTCGCCGCAGGGCCGGACCGCGTTCTTCACCACCCCCTACCTCGTCGACGGACCCGACGGACAGCAGAACTGGACCGGTGAGCTGCCGTTCCCGCAGGAAACCGTCGACGCCTGGTTCAAACGGGTCTACGACCTCGGTGTGCCGTTGAACATCCACGCTAACGGTGACGCGGCCATCGACGTCCTGCTCAAGGCACACGAATACGCCGCTGCCGGCGACCTCGCCAAAGACCGCCACACCACGGTCATCCACTCCCAGTTCGTGCGGCGTGACCAGCTCGACAAGTACGTCGAATACAACCTGATCCCGTCGCTGTTCACCGAGCACGCGTTCTACTTCGGCGACACCCACGTCCGGCTGCGCGGCCGGGAACAGGCGCATTTCCTCAGCCCGATGCGGACAGCGATCGACATGGGCCTGCGCCCGACCAATCACACCGACTTCAACGTCTCGCCCCTCGACCAACTATTCGTGGTGTGGACGGCGGTCAATCGCGTCTCTCGCAGCGGCGAGGTCATCGGCGCCGATCAGCGTGTCACGGCCCTCGAGGCGCTCAAAGCGATCACCATCAACGCCGCGTATCAGTACCGCGAGGAGCAGTCCAAGGGTTCGATCACCGTGGGCAAACTCGCCGACCTGGTGATCCTGGACGGCAACCCACTCAGCGTCGACCCGATGGAAATCAAAGACATCGAGGTCGTCGAGACGATCAAAGAGGGGCGCACGATCTATCGCAGACCGGTCGCCGCCGCGTGAGCACCGGTCGAGCTCGAAGAGCGGGCCCGTCACGCCGAGCGGCGGATGCCGCGGCTCCGCCCAATGCCGCCCTTGAGCAGCAGGTCGCGCTCGGATTCGGACAAGCCGCCCCAGACGCCGTAGGGCTCGCCCACGTCCAGCGCGTGGGAGCGGCACTGCTCGATCACCGGGCAGCGGCGGCACATTTCCTTGGCGCGCTGCTCGCGCAGCATGCGGGCGCGGCCGCGCTCGCCGTCGGGATGGAAGAACATCGATGAGTCGACTCCGCGGCACAAACCCTGCAACTGCCAGTTCCAGATGTCGGCGTTGGGCCCAGGTAGCTGCTCCGGCTGTGGCATTGCTCATTCCCTCTCTGCACGGCACATCCAAGTGGAGGTTAGGTTCGCGAACGCGCGAGGTGTGCAACTGATACTTCAGAGGAGTCACCGATGACTACCAGACAACGCTAAACGCTAGGGGGACTGCCGAATTTCCGTCAATAGCCCGCCGGAGCGGCCAAATACGTGTGTGTTGGACGAGAATTAACTCGGTGTTCATCTGCCGCGCATTGGGCGACGGCCAGGCGTGCTATCGAGACCGGTTAGAAATCTCATCTTCGCAGCTCAGCCGGCTGCTGTGAGCAAGCTGTAATTTGCCGTCAGATGGCTGTGAGTAATGTGCACGTAACACAGAAACCACAAACTTTTTACCACTCAAGGTGTGTGAAACCCTAATGTTCGCATCCTCAATCGTCGGCCGCCGCGTCGTGCGGCCTTTTCCTTATTTCACCCGCCACGCCGATTCGCCCACCACGCCGATTCACCCGCCACGCCGATTCACCCACCGGCGGATTTCGCCGGCCGCGGCGACGCCGGCCGCGCGGGTGGCGGTTGGGGCCGGGCCGCGGATCGCGCCGGCATGGGCTGCGGTCATGCCACGACGAGGTGGCAAGTCCGTCGGTGGCTTCAGACTAGGGTGCAGCTATCACCGCGCAGGAATCTCGACACACCTCGTCGACCGATATGGCGATTGATTCGATTGAGTCGCGGTTAGCCGATGCAGCCTTTGGTAGTAGCCCGGGCAGCTGGCCGCTACCGACGGCGACGACGCCACGACAGCTGTGGCTGCGTGCCGTGGCCGCCGGGGGACAAGGTCGCTACGGCTCGGCGTACACCGACCTGGAGTCGCTGCGACGACGCGTTCCGGAGGGCCGCTGGGCGTCGCTGGCGCGCAGCACTCAGGGGTCATTTCTGCGCCAGCTCGGCTGGCACACCCTGGCGCGGGGCTGGGACGGACGCGCCATGGCACTGGCAGAGGCAGATCCGCAGGCCCGCGCTGATGCGCTGATCGGACTGGCGGCCGACGCTCTGGGCGTCGGCCGCTTCGCGGTCTCGGCGACGTTGTTGACGCGTGCGGACGCGGTGCTCGATGCGGCCGGGTTGCCGCCCGACGTGGCGAACCGGCTGGCGGTACGCCGTGGCTGGGTGGCCGCGGAGTTGGCGATGGCCTCAGGTGAGGCGGCAACCGCCGTCGACCACGCGCAGCAAGCGGTCGAGTCGGCGCGGTCCGGCGGGTCGGCCAGACACCAGGTCAAAAGTGAGGTGGTGCTGGCGGCGGCGCTGTGCAGTGCCGGCGCCGCCGAGCGCGCTCGCGGCGTCGGTGATGAGGCGCTGGCGACTACCGGCCGGCTGGGTCTGACTCCGCTGCGCTGGGCGTTGGCTTGCTTGCTGATCGATATCGGGAGTGTCACGTTTTCGACGCGTCAGTTGCGCGAAATTCGTGATATCTGCGCAGATCAAGTACGGCGCGCCGGTGGGACCTGGCGTCCCGCTTGATTCGCCGCTCGACCGTTATTGTCAATCCGTGAGTTAGCCCGGGATGTGTCCGGTTCGTAACGTTGGAGATATCGCCGTCAATGACAATTGAAGGGGAACGTCTCGACGCGGTGGTTGCGGAGGCCGTGGCAGGAGACCGGAACGCACTTCGGGAGGTGCTGGAGACCATCCGTCCGATCGTGGTGCGATATTGCCGGGCGCGAGTCGGCACGATCGAGCGCAGTGGCCTCTCGGCAGACGATGTGGCACAGGAGGTGTGCTTGGCCACCATAACGGCGCTCCCGCGCTATCGGGACCGAGGCCGCCCGTTCCTGGCCTTCCTCTACGGCATCGCGGCGCACAAGGTCGCCGACGCTCATCGTGCGGCCGGCCGTGACCTTGCCTACCCCGCCGAGTCGGTTCCGGACCGCCGATCGGCCGACGCCGGCCCCGAACAGCTTGCCATCGAAGCCGATTCGGTGACCCGGATGAACGAATTGCTCGAGATCTTGCCGGCCAAGCAACGGGAGATCCTGATCCTGCGCGTCGTCGTCGGCCTATCCGCCGAGGAGACCGCGGCCGCCGTCGGCAGTACGACGGGAGCGGTCCGGGTGGCCCAGCATCGCGCACTTCAGCGGCTCAAAGACGAAATTGTCGCGGCAGGTGACTATGCGTGATTCCGGTTTCGATCGCCCCGGCTTGGACGACCTGGCCGGCACCGAGCTACTCCTCGACGCGCTCGCCAGCCGCGCCGACGTCACCCTCGACGATCCACACGAAGACGCGCTGGCCGCCCTGCTGGGGCAATGGCGCGACGATTTGCGGTGGCCACCGGCCAGTGCGCTGGTGTCGCCCGATGAGGCCGTCGACGCGCTGATCGAAGGAATCGCCGAGCGCCGGCGCTCTCGCCGCGCGCTGGCCGCCGTCGGGTCGGTGGCCGCGACGCTGCTCGCGCTCAGTGGATTCGGTGCGCTGGTGGCCGATGCCCGCCCCGGCGACACCCTCTACGGGCTGCACGCGATGATGTTCAACGAGCCGCGCGTCAGCGACGACCCGATTGTGTTGTCCGCCAAGGCCGACCTGGCCAAGGTCGAGCAATTGATCGCCCAGGGGCAGTGGGACCAGGCCGAAACCCAGCTGGCCGAAGTCAGCAGCACCCTGCAGGCCGTCAACGACGGCAGCCGACGGCAGAACCTGCTCAACGAGTTGAATCAGCTGAACACCAAGGTGGAAAAGCGCGATCCCAACGCGACTCTGCCACCGACCCCGTCGCCCCGGTCCGTGCTTTCCCGGGTCCTTGCCCCGAGTGACGCCCCGGTGACCTCGTCGGCCCCGCCGGCTCCCGACACCGAGCCGGCAGCGACATCAGGGGCACCGGAATCGACGGCGACCAGTCCGGTCACCTCCGAGATGTCGACCGGTAGCCCGGTGCCAACGTCGAAGCCGACGGCCAGTCCGTCGTCGCCGCCGCCCACCAGCACGCCGGGGTCTCCGGCCGCGGGCACAACGGAACCCGGCTCATCGCCGGCACCCGCCGGGGAACCAGGCTAGAAGGAGCTACCGGGCGGACCGCCTAGTGACGGCGGTGAAACCCGTCTGCGTCTGACGTCGCTTCGTTGAGCGAGGCATCGGCGTATCCGCGGCAGTAATCCCACGTGACGTAGGCGTCCGGCTCGGGATCGTAGGCCGGCTCGTGCGGGCGGACGGTGCCGTCGATCAGCAGCTGCAGCAAGTTGGCCCGCAGCATGTCCCAGTCGTGGTAGTGGTCCTGCTGGCACTCGTCGCAGCAGACCACCAGGCCGCGAATCCCCTTGTGCGCCAGCAGAGCTTCGTAGACGGCGAGGTCGGCCAGGTCGGCCTCTACCGCCAGCCGCTCCTGCTGATCGAGGGGCTGACCGGGCTCGACGGCCTCCAGCGCCGCCGACGGGTCACAGGGGTCGTCGGCAAACGGATCGGGCGGCAAACCCGGCGGCAGGTGGTCGCGCACGCCTCTACAGTACGCAGCCAGGCGGCCATCGCGCCAGAAATTCAGTGGGCGCGCCGTGCGGGTCGGACCCACCCGCGCCGCAACCCCATCTCGCGCGCTTCGCGGCCTGCGTCGTCGCCCGGGCCGGAGCCGATAGGATGGATTTCTCACTCCGCATGCGTATGGAGGGCCCCCCGATGTCCCGTGGCATGTCTCGCCTGGAAGAAAGCTCCGACCTGGTCGGCAGCCCCTATGTGCGCGACGCGCAGGTCGGTGGCCTGACCGGTGACCCGGTGCCGACCGGTGGTGACGATCCGCACAAGGTGGCCATGCTGGGGCTGACCTTCGACGACGTGCTGCTGCTGCCGGCGGCTTCCGATGTGGTGCCGGCCACCGCCGACACCTCCAGCCAGCTCACCAAGAAGATCAGGCTGAAGGTGCCGCTGGTCAGCTCGGCGATGGACACCGTCACCGAATCTCGGATGGCTATCGCGATGGCCCGGGCCGGCGGCATGGGCGTGCTGCACCGCAATCTGCCGGTCGCCGAACAGGCCGGCCAGGTCGAAATGGTTAAGCGCTCCGAGGCCGGCATGGTCACCGATCCCGTCACCTGCAGGCCGGACAACACCTTGGCCCAGGTCGACGCGCTGTGCGCCCGGTTCCGGATCTCCGGGTTGCCGGTGGTCGACGACGACGGTGCGCTGGTCGGCATCATCACCAATCGGGACATGCGCTTCGAGGTCGACCAGGGCAAGCAGGTAGCCGAGGTGATGACCAAAGCCCCGCTCATCACTGCCCAGGAGGGGGTCAGCGCGTCGGCCGCGCTGGGTCTATTGCGCCGGCACAAGATCGAGAAGCTACCCGTCGTGGACGGGCGGGGCCGGCTGACCGGCCTGATCACCGTGAAGGATTTCGTCAAGACCGAGCAGCATCCGCTGGCCACCAAGGACAGTGACGGCCGGCTGCTGGTCGGTGCCGCCGTCGGTGTCGGCGGCGATGCGTGGGTGCGCGCCATGATGCTGGTGGACGCCGGGGTCGACGTGCTGGTCGTCGACACCGCGCATGCCCACAACCGGCTGGTGCTCGATATGGTCCGCAAGCTCAAGGCCGAAGTGGGCGACCGGGTCGATGTGGTCGGCGGCAACGTCGCCACCAGGTCGGCGGCCGCGGCCCTGGTCGACGCCGGTGCCGACGCGGTGAAGGTGGGCGTGGGCCCGGGCTCGATCTGCACGACCCGGGTGGTGGCCGGCGTCGGCGCACCCCAGATCACCGCGATCCTGGAAGCCGTTGCGGTGTGCCGGCCGGCGGGCGTGCCGGTGATCGCCGACGGGGGACTGCAGTACTCCGGCGATATCGCCAAGGCGCTGGCCGCGGGCGCGTCGACAACCATGCTCGGTTCGCTGCTGGCCGGCACCGCCGAGGCGCCCGGCGAGCTGATTTTCGTCAACGGCAAGCAGTACAAGAGCTACCGCGGCATGGGATCGCTGGGAGCCATGGCGGGCAGGGGCTCAGGCGCGGCGGCCAATTCCTATTCCAAGTCGTACTCCAAGGACCGCTACTTCGCCGACGACGCGCTGTCCGAGGACAAGTTGGTGCCCGAGGGGATCGAGGGCCGGGTGCCGTTCCGCGGCCCGCTGAATTCGGTGATCCACCAGCTGACCGGCGGCCTGCGCGCGGCGATGGGCTACACCGGCTCGCCCACCATCGAAGTGCTGCAGCAGGCGCAGTTCGTCCGGATCACGGCGGCCGGTCTCAAAGAGAGCCACCCGCACGACGTCGCCATGACCGTCGAAGCGCCCAACTACTACGCCCGCTGACGGCGCATCATGGTCGAGATCGGCATGGGCCGCACGGCACGGCGCACCTATGAACTCAGTGACATCAGCATCGTCCCGTCGCGGCGGACCCGTTCGTCGAAAGACGTGTCCACGGCCTGGCAGCTCGACGCCTACCGGTTCGAGATCCCGCTGCTGGCACACCCGACGGATGCCCTGGTATCGCCGGGGTTCGCGATCGAACTGGGCCGGCTGGGCGGGCTGGCAGTGCTCAACGGCGAGGGACTGATCGGCCGGCATGCCGACGTCGAAACCAGGATCGCGCAACTTGTCGAGGCTGCCGAGAAGGAACCCGAATCCTCGGCGGCGATTCGGCTGCTGCAGGAACTGCATGCGGCGCCGTTGAACCCCGAGTTGCTCGGCGCCGCCGTGGCCCGCATCCGGGAGGCCGGGGTGATCACCGCGGTGCGGGTCAGTCCGCAAAATGCCCAGTCGCTGACCCCGGTGCTGCTGCAGGCGGGGATCGACCTGCTGGTCATCCAGGGCACGATCGTCTCGGCCGAGCGGGTAGCCAGCGACGGGGAGCCGCTGAACCTGAAGACCTTCATCGCCGAGCTCGACATTCCGGTGGTCGCCGGCGGTGTGCAGGACCACCGCACGGCGCTGCACCTGATGCGCACCGGCGCCGCCGGCGTCATCGTGGGCTACGGCTCCACGCGGGGGGTGACCACGACCGACGAGGTGCTGGGCATCAGCGTCCCGATGGCCACCGCGATCGCCGACGCCGCGGCCGCGCGGCGCGAGTACCTCGACGAGACCGGCGGCCGCTACGTGCACGTGCTGGCCGACGGCGATATCCACACCTCCGGCGAACTGGCCAAGGCCATCGCCTGCGGGGCCGACGCGGTGGTGCTCGGCACGCCGTTGGCCGAGGCCGCCGAGGCGCTGGGCCAGGGCTGGTTCTGGCCGGCCGCGGCGGCGCACCCGTCGTTGCCGCGCGGGGCGTTGCTGCAGATCGCGGTGGGTGAGCGGCCACCGCTGGAACGGCTGCTCAACGGGCCGTCCGATGACCCGTTCGGCACCCTCAACCTGGTCGGTGGGTTACGCCGGTCGATGGCCAAGGCCGGTTATTGCGATCTCAAGGAGTTCCAGAAGGTCGGCCTGACGGTCGGCAGCTGAGCCGGCCAGCAGACGCAGAATCGCACGCGCGGGCCCCGCGCTGTGCGATTCTGCGTCTGCTGGCGGGTGGTCTACAGCGGCGTCAGAAACTCGACGTCGCGCCCTTCCCCCAGAGCGACCAGGGCGACCAGGGTGGCGCCAAAGGTGATCAGGCGAATTCCCCGGCGGCGGGCCAGCGCCAGCAGGTGCGCGTCGATCACCTGGCGGTCCACCTGGTGGATGTGTGAATTCCACGCCAGCGCGACCAGGGCATTGACATCGAGCAGCGCCACGCCCGGGTCAGTCCTCGTCGGCGGCGCGCCGAATCATCTCGGGGGTGACCGGTGGTGTGCCGGCCGAAACCCGGATCACGGGCAACTCGTCGTCGGTCTCGACACGCGCGGGGGTGAGGCCACGGCACCATCAGCCCGCCGGTGGCGGGGTGGCCCCTTGACGGGGCGAGTGTAAAGAAGGTCATACTGCATCGATGAAGCCGGATTACGACGTCCTGATTATCGGTTCAGGTTTTGGGGGCAGCGTCAGTGCGCTGAGGCTGACGGAGAAGGGCTACCGGGTAGGTGTGCTGGAGGCGGGCCGCCGGTTCTCCGACGAGGAGTTCGCCAAGACGTCCTGGGATCTGCGGAAGTTCTTGTGGGCACCCAGATTGGGTTGCTATGGCATCCAGCGTATCCACCCGCTGCGCAACGTGATGATCCTGGCCGGCGCCGGGGTGGGCGGCGGGTCGCTGAACTACGCCAACACCCTGTACGTGCCGCCGGAGCCGTTCTTCAAGGATCAGCAGTGGCAGCACATCAGTGACTGGCGCGACGAGCTGATGCCGCATTACGAGCAGGCGCAGCGGATGCTGGGCGTGGTGAAAAATCCGACCTTCACCGACGCCGACCGCATCGTCAAGGAAGTCGCCGACGAGATGGGATTCGGTGACACCTGGGTGCCGACGCCGGTCGGGGTGTTCTTCGGCCCCGACGGCACCAAGGCGCCGGGCAAAACCGTGCCCGACCCCTATTTCGGCGGCGCCGGGCCGGCCCGCACCGGCTGCATCGAATGCGGTGAGTGCATGACCGGCTGCCGCCACGGCGCCAAGAACACGTTGCTGAAGAACTACCTTGGGCTGGCGGAATCGGCTGGGGCGCAAGTGATTCCGATGACGACGGTGAAGGGATTCGAACAACGGGCCGACGGGCTGTGGGAGGTTCGCACCGTGCGCACCGGCAGTTGGACACGCCGCGACCGGCGCACCTTCACCGCCACGTACCTGATCTTGGCGGCGGGCACTTGGGGCACCCAGCATTTGCTGTTCAAGATGCGCGACAAAGGCAAGTTGCCCCGAATTTCCCAGCGCCTGGGCGTGTTGACCCGGACCAACTCCGAGTCGATCGTCGGCGCCGCGCGGCTGAAGGTCTCGCCGGACCTGGACCTGACCCACGGGGTGGCGATCACGTCGTCGATCCACCCGACACCGGACACCCACGTCGAGCCGGTCCGCTACGGCAAGGGATCCAACGCGATGGGGCTGCTGCAGACGCTGATGACCGACGGTACCGGTCCCGAGGGCACTGAGGTGCCGCGCTGGAAACAGCTGTTGGTGCAGGCCGGCGAGAATCCGCGCAAGATGATCCGGCTGCTCAACCCCCGGCAGTGGAGCGAGCGGACCGTGATCGCGCTGGTGATGCAGCACCTGGACAACTCGATCACCACGTTCACCAAGCGGGGGAAGCTCGGTATCCGCTGGTATTCCAGCAAGCAGGGACACGGCCAGCCGAACCCGAGCTGGATCCCGATCGGCAACGAGGTCACCCGCCGCATTGCCGCCAAGATCGACGGCGTAGCCGGGGGCACCTGGGGCGAGCTGTTCAACATCCCGCTGACGGCGCACTTCCTCGGTGGCGCGGTGATCGGGGACAGCCCGGAGAACGGCGTGATCGACCCCTATCACCGGGTCTACGGCTATCCGACGCTGTTTGTGGTCGACGGTGCCGCGATCTCGGCGAACCTCGGTGTCAACCCGTCGCTGTCCATCGCCGCTCAGGCCGAGCGCGCCGCGTCGCTCTGGCCCAACAAGGGCCAAAACGACCAGCGGCCGCTGCAGGGGGATGCCTACCGTCGGCTGGAGCCCATCGAGCCGGAGCATCCGGTGGTGCCCGCCGGCGCGCCGGGGGCGCTGCGGTGGCTGCCGGTCGATCCGGTCAGCAAGACAGGCTGATCAGCCGGCTCCTCAGCCGGCCAAAGCCAGCGGTGCCCCGCTGACCACGCGGCTGCGCCGGCCGTGCACGTCGACGGGCACGTCGCCCATCAGGGTGACCCGGTGCATCAGCCGATGCTGGTCGTCGTAGTCGTCGATGGCCCGGTGCTGGGTTGCCCGGTTGTCCCAGATGGCGACATCGCCCGGCTCCCAGTTCCAGCGAATCGTGTTCTCCGGCATGGTAATTCGCTGTTGTAGTAGTTCGAAGAGCACGCTTGACTCGTGGCTGTCCAGGCCGACGAAGTTGCGCACGAAGCTGCCGGCCAGCAGGGTGCGCTCACCGGTTTCCGGGTGCACCCGCACCACCGGATGCTCGGTCTGGAAATCGGGTTTCTGAAACGCCTGCCGGTGCGCCCGCTGGGCCTCGGTCAGTGGTTCGGCATGCAGGTAGTCATGGCGGTTGGTGTGCAGCGCCCACAGGTTTTCGGCCAGGCACTTGAGCGGTTCGGGCAGTCCTTCGTAGGCCGCCGCGGTGTTGGCCCACAGCGTCGACCCGCCGTAGCCGGGCAGGGTGACCGCGCGCAGCACCGAGGCCGAAGGGTAGTTGGCGGCGAAGGTGACGTCGGTGTGCCAGCGGTTGGCCTTGCCGTATTCGGAGTTGATCGGGGTGATGATCGGCGCGTTCTCGGCGGCCAGAACAGAGGCGGCCGGGTGGCCGATTGGGGTGCCCAGCAGGCCGGCGAATGCGAGCTGCTGTTGGTCGTCGAGGTGGTGCTGGTCACGGAAGAAAATCACCTTGTGGGTCAACAGCGCGGTGCGGATTTGCTCGACCGCGGCCGGTGGGAGGTCGCCGCCAAGGCGGACGCCGTCGATTCGGGCACCGATACGGCTGCTCAGTTTGTGCACTGCAATCAAGTTGGTCATTGCTGTCATCCTCGAGAAGACCGGTGTAGTCAATTGACTACACCGGTAGTGTAGTCGCATGACTACACTACCGGCAACCGATCGCCTGGCGGCACCCTCGGGGCGCGACGAGGTGGCCGCCGCGGTTTTGGAGGCGGCCGCCGACCTGTTCGCCGAACGCGGTCCGGCCGCAACGTCGATCCGGGACATCGCCGCCCGGTCAAAGGTCAACCACGGGTTGGTGTTTCGGCATTTCGGGACCAAGGAACAGCTCGTCGGCGCCGTGCTCAATCATCTCGGCGCCAAGCTGACCGCGCTGCTGCGCTCCGGGGCACCCGCCGAGGCGCTCGACCGCGCGCTCGACCGCCAGACGCGGGTGTGGGCCCGGACACTGCTCGACGGATATTCGGCCGAGCAACTGCAGGCGCGTTTTCCCAACCTCGCCGAACTGCTCGACTATGTGCGAACCCGCCACCACGACGATGCCAGCGCGCGCCTGGCCGTCGCCAATGCCGTTGCGCTGCGGCTGGGTTGGCGGCTATTCGAGCCTATGCTGCGTTCGGCGACCGGTGTGCAATTGTCGGACGACGAACTGCGGCGCGCGGTGCAAGCCGAGGTCGAGCGGATACTCGAACCGCGCTGAGCCCCGCCTCAGTGGCCGGCGATGCGCCGGCGGTGGACCGGTTCGCGGCCCGGCGGCTGCGGCGGAGGCGGTAGTAGCGGCTTGCGCGGGCGCACGGCAATGGTCGACGGCGACGAGGTGTCCAGTTTGATGTCCTCGCCGGCGTGCCGGATCGTCAGCTCGCCGCCGGGCCCGTCGCGCAGCGTGTAGGTGACGTCGGAGTGATTGGCGTCGACGGTCACCCCGAAATCCCGCCACCGCAGCCGGAAGCGCAGCCGCGAGATGCCGTCGGGCAGTTGGGGATCGATGGACAGCACGCCCTCGTCGTCGCGCAGCCCGCCGAAGCCGCCGACCAGCGCCGTCCAGGCGCCGGCCAGCGAGGCCATGTGTAACCCGTCGCGGGTGTTGCGGTGCAGGTCGCGAAGGTCGATCAGGCCCGCTTCATAGGCATAGTCATGGGCCAGCTCCAGGTGTCCGACCTCGGCGCACATCACCGCCTGGGTACAGGCCGACAGCGACGAGTCACGCACCATCCGCCGCTCGTAGTAGTCGACGTTGCGCGCCTTCTGTTCGGCGGTGAAGGCATGGCTCTGGAACTGCATGGCCAGCACCAGGTCGGCCTGCTTGATCACCTGCGCGGGGTAGAGCCGCACGTAAGCCTCGTGCAGCAGCAACGGGTAGGTGGTATTGGCCTCGAAGTCCCACTCGGCGAACGTGGTGAACCCTTCACACTGCTGGTGAACCCCCAGCTCCTGGTCGTAGGGAATGTTCACGGCGTCGGCGGCGTCGCGCCAGGCGGCCATCTCTTCGGTCGTGACGCCCATGGTTTCGGCCGTCTCCGGGTGGCGTAGGCAGGCGTCGGCGGCGGTAACCAGGTTGTGTGCGGCCATCAGGTTGGTGAAGACGTTGTCACGCACGACGGCGGTGTACTCGTCGGGGCCGGTGACCCCGTCGAGATGCCACACGCCGTGCCGGTCGTGGTGGCCGAGCGAGAGCCACAGCCGGGCGGTTTCCACCAGTACGGCCAGGCCGCAATCCTTTTCGAGCGTGTGGTCGCCGGTGACGGTCCGGTACCGCTCGAACGCCATCGCGATGTCGGCGTTGATATGCCAGGCGGCCGTGCCGGCCGGCCAGTAGGCCGAGCACTCCTCCCCGCGGATGGTCCGCCAGGGGAACGCGGCGCCGTCGAGGCCGAGCTCGGCGGCCCGCTCCTTGGCCAGGTTCAGCGTCGAGGCCCGCCACCGCAGCGCGTCGGCGACCGCGTGCGGCGCGGTGTAGGTCAGCACCGGCAGCACGAAACCCTCGGTGTCCCAGAAGGCGTGTCCGTCGTAGCCGGTGCCGGTGAGGCCTTTGCTCGGGATGGCGCGGCGTTCGGCGCGCGCGCTGGCCTGCAACAGGTGGAACAGCCCGAACCGGACCGCCTGCTGGGACTCGGGATCGCCTTCCACCTCGACGTCCGCGTTCTCCCAGAAGTCGTTGAGGTAGGCGCGTTGCGCATCCAGCAGCCCCTGCCACCCGCTGTAGCGCGCGCCGTGCAGCGCCCCGGCAGCCTGGTCGCGCAGCGCCGGGCGGGAGCGCAGGCTGGACCAGCCATACGCCAGGTATTTGACGATGCGCAGCTTCTGTCCCGGGCGCAGCCCGCAGATCACCGTGGTCCGGGCCAAGTCGGCGCGGGCGTCGGTGGTGATTTCGACCCGGCCGGGAACCTCGACCTCGTGGTCCATCGCGGCGGCCATCATCAGGGCGCTGCTGCGGGTGCGGTGCATGAGAAGCGCGCCGCACTCGGTGCATTCGTGGTCGACGGCCTCCAGTGGTTTCTCCAGGATCGCCGACACCCGCGGGTCGGCGGAGGTCTCCGGTTGGTCCTCGTTGGTGACGAGTTCGGATTGCACTGTGACAAGCGAGAATTCGCCGACGGCCTCCACCACGTACTCAATGGCGGCGGCGGCCCGGTGGGCCAGTGACACCAGCCGGGTGGATACCACCTTGACCTGCTTGCCCGCCGGCGACTGCCAGTGGGCCCGGCGGGTCAGTGTCCCGGCGCGCAGGTCGAGAACCCGCTCGTGGGAGATCAGCGTGCCGTAGCGGACGTCGAACGGCTCGTCGTCGACCAACAAGCGCAGGATCTTGCCGTTGGTGACGTCGACGACCGTCTGGCCGGCCTCGGGGTACCCGTATCCCGCCTCGGCGTAGGGCAGCGGCCGGATCTCGAAGAAGGAGTTCAGGTAGGTGCCGGGCAGGCCGTACGGCTCGCCCTCGTCGAGGTTGCCGCGCAGGCCGATGTGTCCGTTGGACAACGCGAACAGCGATTCCGACTGCGCCAGCAGGTTCAGGTCGAGCTTGGTCTCGCGAACCCGCCACGGTTCAACGGGGAAGGCTTCTTCAGTAATCATGACTGGAGCAGTTCGGCGAGATCGTTGACCACCACGTCGGCGCCGTTGCGCCGCAAGTCCTCGGCCTGGCCCACTCGGTCGACACCTACCACGAACCCGAAATTACCGGCCCTTCCGGCCTGCACGCCCGACAACGCGTCCTCGAATACGGCGGCTGTGTCCGGGTCGGCGTCGAGCAGCTGGGCCCCGCGCAGGAAGGAGTCGGGGGCCGGCTTGCCGGCGATGTGCTCTTCGCGCAGCCGGACGCCGTCCACCCGCTGCTGGACGAACCGGTCCAGGCCGGTGATCTGCAGCACGTCGCGGGTGTTGGCGCTCGACGACACCACGGCGATGCCCAGCCCGGCCGCCGCGACCGCTTCCAGATAGCGCCGCGACCCGTCGAACACCTCGACCCCCTCGTCGCGCAGCACCTGCTGGAACATGTTGTTCTTGCGGTTGCCCAGCCCGTAAACCGTTTCGGCTTCGCCGGGGTCGTCGGGATTTCCGTCGGGCAGCTGGATTCCCCGGCTGTCCAGGAAGGACCGCACCCCGTCCTCGCGCTTCTTGCCGTCGACGTACCGGCGGTAGTCGGTGGCCGGATCGAAGGGGACGAAGGGTTCCCCGGTGCGCTCGGCCCGCTCGGACAGGTACGCGTCGAACATGGCCTTCCAGGCCTTGGTATGCACGCTGGCGGTATCGGTGAGGACACCGTCGAGGTCGAACAAACAGGCACGCACCTTCTCCGGCAGACCCAGCACAGGCAACCTCGCTCCCGCTCACAGTTATTTGGGTGATACCAGTCCACCATCTCACCCTGGCGATGACGGCACCTTAGCGCGTGACCCTGACACGTTCATGTGGATCGGGCATCCCGGCGCCGCGGGTCCGAGTTGAGGCGGACGGCGCCGGCGCGCCCGCGGAGGTGGCGAACATGGTGGCGGCGCGGTTACCGCCGCGGCCCCGGACGACCCGGTGAGTGGCGATCCCGCGCGGTGCAATGATCCGACAATGATCCGAGACCTCGACGCCTCAAACGACGCGTCAGCGCTGGTGCCGATGGGTGCGCTTCGCAATGGAAACCCTTTGGCGGCAACGAGTTAACTGATTGCCCCGGCTCTGGCCCCGGCTCCGGCTCTGGCGATCCCCCGGATCGCTCGCAGCCGTCCGTCAGCGAGCGCACGGGTGAGGTTCTCGGCCTTCTGTGCGAAGTCGGCGACGAAGGCGTGCAGCCCAAGCGGGTTGGCGGGCAGTGACAGCAGCAGCTGCATCGTCGCGGTGGCCTGCTCGGTGAGATCGCTCCAGTGCTCGACCGCGAACCCTGCCGACTCGACGACGGCGCGCAACTCGCCGGCAGTGACCAGGTGGCTACGTCCGGGTTGGTCGGCCCAGGGCAGCGGATAATCGAGTTCACCCGGCTCGCCAATAGTGATGTCCCACAGGGCAAGTCGGCCACCGGCGACGGTTACCCGACGCGTTTCCCGGTAGAGGCGGGTCTTGTCGACCACGTTCATCTGGACATGCTGGCTGAAGACAACGTCGAAAGTGGCTTCGGCAAAGGGTAGTTCGGTGACATCTGCCTGCCAGACGCTAATCCGCTCGTCGAGCCCGACAAGTCGATTGAGCCAACGATTGGTTTGGCAGTACTCATCGGTCAGGTCGACAGCGGTCACCCGGCACCGGCACCGATCGGCGACGAAGCGGGCGGTACCGCCGATCCCGCTGCCGGCGTCGAGAACCCGCATGTCGGCGGTAATCCCGATCAGGTCCACCAATTCCGTGGTGGCAAAGCGGCCCATCGTGTGGAAGTCCTCCAGCATGGTCAGGTCCGCGGGCCGCAGGTGCTCGAGATCTTTTCCGGCGGCCAGCAGAGCCTGCCGGATATTGGCCTGAGTCAGGCCAGTCGAATACTGGGTATGGATCTGGCTGTCGGTCATTTCGGCACCCGGGCCCACGCGGTGATCAGCGGAGGCATGGTGACGACGGCGTTGACCGCCAACATCTCGCGGCGGAATCTCGGCACGAATTCGTCGATGTCGGCGAGCTCGTCGATGGCGAAGCCCAGCCGTTGTGCTGTCGGAGACACCAACCGCCATACTTCGGCGGCGTAGGCCAAGATCTCGGTGTCGGCGGCGGTACCGATGGGGGTGCCGAGGGTAAGACGTGGTGCGCCCAGACCGGCGTCCTGAAACACCGTGTGCAGGCTGGTGCCGAAACTCGGCGGCAGCCCGATAGCCTCGAAGGCGCGGGCGATCCGCGTCGTCACGCGCCGAAAGAGCGGCAGCTCCGGAACGCTGCGGGTCCCGGTGATGTCGTTCTCGGAGAAGGCGATTATGCCGCCGGGGCGCACCAATGAGCTGAGGTGTCGCAGCGTGGCGGCCGGGTCGGGCAGGTGCATCAGGATCAACCGGCCGACGACCGCGTCGACTGGTTCGTCCTCGCTGACCGCGTCGATGGCGGCTTGCTTGAATCGCACTGTAGGCAAACCTTGTTCGGCGGCACGGGCGCGGGCGAGCCCGATCATCTCGGGCGCGGCGTCCACGCCGAGAACGGTTCCGGTGGGGCCGACCAGCCGGGCCGCGATGAACGACACGTCACCGGGCCCGCAGCCGACATCGAGTACCCGCATGCCCGGCCGCAGCCCGGCGAGCCGGAGCGCATGCTCGGTGTAGTCGTTGTACAGTCGTCCCTGCAGCAGCAACCGTTGCACCTCGATGTCGTTGTGGCCCAAGACATAGGTGCTACTCATCGTGTTGGTCTCCTGTCTTCCGGGGTTGTGGTGTGTTGAGTCGCAAGCCGTTACGTTCGCGTCAGTGCAGTTGCCGGGGTGGGCGCGGTTGGGTGTGGCGCGCGTGCCGGCAAGAACACCGCGACGACGACGGCGGCGGCCAGCGCGATGCCGGCGCAGACCAGGGATCCGGCCTGCAGGCCGTCGAGGAAGGCGCGGTCGACAGTGCCGCGGACGGCGACGGCATGGTCTGCCGGCAGCCGCCCGATCACGTTGTAGGCGGCCGCGATTGAGTGCCGCATGGCTGCGCGGACGTCGGCGGGCAGCGTCGTCAGCGCCGCGCTGGCGCCGAGCCGGCCCGAATACACGGACGCGAAGACGCTGCCCACGATGGCCACGCCGAGGGTACCGCCGAGTTCGCGGGTGGTGTCGTTGACGGCCGAGCCGACCCCGGCCTTGTCCGCCGAAAGGGAGCCCATGATCGCCTCGGTGGCCGGTGCGGTGGTGAGGCCGAGCCCGCCGCCGAGCAGCAGCATCTGCATCGCGATCTCGCGATACGGCGTGGCGGCATCGGCCGTGGACGCCCAGGCCAGGCCCGCGGCGAACACGCCCAGACCGGCGGCGACGACGGCGGTGGTGCCGACCCGCTCGACCAGCCGCGGCCCCAGGACGCTGGCCAGCGCGATCGACAGCGCCACCGGCAATAGCCGCACCCCGGTCTCGAATGCCCGGTATTCCTTGATGAATTGGAAGTACTGGGTGATGACGAAGATGAACCCGAACAGCGTCAGGAAGCCTGCGGTCACCGCCAGGCTGCCGCGGAGAAACGACGGTCGGCGAATACCGACACGTCCACCATCGGGTGGCCGCTGCGCCGTTCCCACAGCGCGAAGCCAACGAGAACCGTGGTGGCCAAAGCGAATCCGATGGCGGTTCGGGTGCTGGTCCAGCCCCAGGTGGGTGCCTCGATGACGGTGTAGACCAACACCGTGATACCCACCGCGGACAGCAGCAGGCCGGGGACGTCGACCCGGGGTGCCGCCGGGTCGCGCGAGGTCGGGACGAACAGCATTCCGCCGGCGCTGGCGATGATCGCGATGGGGATGTTGACCATGAAGATCGAGCCCCACCAGAAGTGTTCGAGCAGCCAGCCGCCGCTGATCGGCCCGACGGCCACCCCGACGCCCACCATGGCCGCCCACACACCGATCGCCTTGGCCCGGGGGACGGGGTCGGTGAAGATGTTGGTGATCAGGCCCAGGGTGGTCGGGAAGATCACCGCCGCGCCGACACCCATGGCGGCCCGCGCCGCGATCAGCGCGTCCGCCGAATTCACCTGTGCGGCAACGCCGGAGGTGATCGCAAACAGGACGAGGCCGGCGTTGAGCCAGCCGCTCCTGCCGTAGCGGTCGCTGAGGCTGCCGGCCGACAGCAACAGGCCGGACATCACCAGGGTGTAGGCGTCGACGATCCATTGCAGCTGCGCGGTGTCGGCGCTCAGTTCGCGCGACAGCGTGGGCAGGGCGACGTTGACGATCGTGGCGTCGACGCTGATGACGAAGACGCCGAGGCAGATGACGGCGAGCGCCGGAACGGGATGGTTGCGGAAGGCCGGAAGAGTCATGGACAAGATAGTAAAGTTATAAGACAAGATAATCAAGTATATGGTGGAAAAAGATGTCTACTGTCGATAGGCTGGCGCAATGGCGACCCGCAACTACAACCAGAACTGCCCCATCGCGCGCGGGCTCGACATCCTCGGTGAGCGGTGGACCCTGCTGGTCCTGCGTGAGTTGGTCGGCGGTCCCCGCCGCTACGGCGATCTGCGCGCCGCACTGCCCGGCATCGCCACCAACCTGCTTGCCGAGCGGCTCAAACAACTACAGGACTTCGGGCTGGTCGAGCGCACCGACTTACCACCTCCGATCGGGCGCACCGTCTACACCCTCAGCGACGTCGGTTGGCAGCGGGTGCCTCCCGTCCTGGGAAGCATCGCGCGGTTCGGACTGGACCTGCTCGATCCCGTCGACGACGGCCAGGTGTCGCCGTTGAACGGATTTTTGGCCGGGATACTGCTGGGCTTCGACCCGCTGAAGGCCGCGGGTGTGGAGGCGACCTGCCGCGTCGAGGTCGACGGCCGCCGGTTCGAGTTCGCCGTGACACACGGCCGTCTCGGCGGCGCGCGCGGCGAGCCATCGGTCACGATCACCGCCGACGCGGCGGATCTGGTCGCCGCCCGCCTCGGTGCCGGTGAGGCCGACCGCCAGGCGGCGCTGCGCCGAATCCGATTCGACGGCGACCACGACGCGATCGACGCGGTGCGCCAGGCATTTTCGTTGCCGTCCGGCTAGCAACGAGATTGGCGGCATGGTGCCCGGCCGCGCGGCGGGTCGGAGGGCGCGCAGTGCGGCCGGGCACACCGTGCGGCGGGAACCGGGTGGCGGCACCACTAAACTTGCGGCGTGGCGAAACCTGACGATCCCGAAGCAGCTGGACATGTGCCGCCGCGGCCGGTGTTGGTAGTGGACTTCGGTGCGCAATATGCCCAATTGATCGCCCGCCGGATCCGAGAAGCCCGGGTTTTTTCGGAGGTGGTTCCGCACACCACCGCCGTCGAGGAGATCAAGGCCCGTAATCCGCGGGCGCTGGTGCTGTCCGGCGGACCGGCGAGCGTCTACGCCGACGGCGCTCCCAAGCTGGATCCGGCGCTGTTCGAGCTGGGTCTGCCGGTGTTCGGTATCTGCTACGGGTTTCAGGCTATGGCACAGGCGCTCGGCGGGACGGTCGCCCACACCGGCACCAGTGAGTATGGCCGGACTGAACTGAAAGTCCTTGGCGGCAAGTTGCATTCGGACCTGCCACAGGTCCAGCCGGTGTGGATGAGCCACGGTGACGCGGTGACAGCCGCCCCGGAGGGATTCGAGGTGGTGGCCAGTAGCGCGGGGGCGGCGGTGGCTGCCTTCGAGAACCGGGAACGGCGCCTGGCCGGTGTGCAGTACCACCCGGAGGTGCTGCACACTCCGCACGGGCAACAGGTGCTGGGCCGGTTTCTGCACGAGTTCGCCGGGATCGGCGCGGAGTGGACGCCGGCCAACATCGCCAGCGCGCTGATCGAGCAGGTGCGTGTGCAGATCGGCGATGGGCATGCCATCTGCGGTCTGTCCGGGGGAGTGGATTCCGCGGTAGCCGCGGCGCTGGTGCAGCGCGCGATCGGGGACCGACTGACCTGTGTCTTCGTCGACCACGGCTTGTTGCGCGCCGGTGAGCGTGCGCAGGTGGAGCGTGACTTCGTAGCCGCCACCGGGGCCAACCTGGTCACCGTCGACGCGGCGGACACTTTCCTGGCGGCGCTGTCGGGGGTGCACAACCCCGAGGGCAAGCGCAAGATCATCGGCCGGCAGTTCATCCGGGCCTTCGAGGGTGCGGTGCGAGATGTGTTGGACGGGCGTGAGGTTGAGTTCCTGGTGCAGGGCACGTTGTATCCCGACGTGGTGGAATCCGGCGGTGGCAGTGGCACCGCGAACATCAAGAGCCACCACAATGTAGGCGGCCTGCCCGGGGACCTGAAGTTCAAACTCGTTGAGCCGCTGCGGCTGTTGTTCAAAGATGAGGTGCGCGCGGTGGGACGGGAGTTGGGTCTGCCGGAGGAAATCGTTGCGCGCCAGCCGTTTCCGGGACCGGGCCTGGGTATCCGGATTGTCGGTGAGGTCACCGCGGCCAGGCTGGAGACGCTGCGGCGCGCGGACACGATCGCGCGTGAGGAACTGACCGCCGCGGGTTTGGACAACCAGATCTGGCAGTGTCCGGTGGTGCTGCTGGCCGATATCCGTTCGGTCGGTGTGCAGGGCGACAACCGCACCTACGGGCATCCGATTGTGCTGCGCCCGGTATCCAGTGAGGACGCCATGACCGCCGACTGGACCCGGGTGCCCTACGAGGTGCTCGAGCGGATCTCGACCCGCATCACCAACGAGGTGCCCGAGGTCAACCGCGTGGTGCTGGACATCACCAGCAAGCCGCCGGGCACCATCGAGTGGGAGTAGCCGGGAGTCACTTCACATCGGGGTCGGGCACCGAAATTGCCGCCACGGTCGTGGCCCGGACATCGACCGCAGCCATGGCGGCGATCTCGGCGTTACGTCTGGACGAGTTCGCGCCTGCCGTAGTCGATTGTGGCCGCGGCCCAGGACCCGCCGGCCTGCTCGACGAGTTGGCGGGCGATATCGAGATCGCGGTTGGCGGCGACTAGTAGCAAGGTGTGGTCGGCCGTGGTGACAGATCCGCCCAGCAGTCGCTGGCGTGCGGCCGAATCGGCCATCAACGCATCGCCGAAGCGCGCGATGTCAATGTGGGGCACCGCAATGAGGATCGCGTCGGCTTCGGGCGCACCTTGCGGAAGGTATTCGAAGGTCAGCGCCGTTTCCTGGTGGAACTGGCGATTCATCGCCTCCGCGGCGATGTGCAGCGCGGGTTCGTCGACCACGCAGAGATGGAACTGGCGGGCGCGCTCGTAGGCGATCTGCTGCAGCGTAGCCGACCAGAACACGCCGTCGACCAAGGTCGATCCCGTCACCTCGGCGCCGGTCTGGGCGATGGTTATCGCGGCTTGACGCTCGAAGGGCTCCAGGTCGTCGTGCAATTGGCCGGCTGCCTGGGCATCGGGACCGGTGATGACCCAGGTGTTGTCGGTGGCGAACAGCTCCGCCGGTTGACAGGATCCGGCAGCGCTGCTGGCCGGTGCGAAAACGCTGCCCGAACACACCATCAGCCACACCAGCACCGAACGCACACAGCAGCTTCTCACGTTGCTTGACGGCTGTCGCCGGGTGGGTGTTTACTCGACTGTATCGAACATACATTCGAAAATATGAGTTCAAGAGCTGGTAGGAGGGCGAGTCATGACTGCGGCTTTCGCCTCCCGCCCACCGCATGGAAGCCGTGCTGAGCAGCTGGAATCGTTGCGCCGGCAGATCGCCGTGCTGTCCGGAAAAGACCTCGTTCGTTCCGATGACCTGCTGCCGGAATCGGAATCCACGCTGGCCGTCCCGGAGTTGCCGGCACTGCTGCCCCGGGGAGCGGTGGCGATGCTGTCCGGAGCCCGTTCGCTGCTGCTGAGCATGGTGGCCGCGGTGACGGCGGCCGGGGGCAACGCCGCCATCGTCGGCCAACCGGATATCGGGCTGCTGGCCGCGGTGGAGATGGGAGCCGACCTGAGCCGCCTCGCGGTGATACCGGATCCCGGGACCGATCCGGTGGAAGTGGCCGCAGTGCTCCTCGACGGCATGGATCTGGTGGTCCTCGGCCTGGGCGGATGCCGGGTGACGCGGACCCGGGCGCGGGCCGTGGTGGCGCGGGCTCGCAACAAGGGGTGCACGCTGCTGGTCACCGACGGCGACTGGGAAGGGGCGTCAACCCGGTTGGAAGCCCGGGTCTGCGGCTATGAGATCACGGCGGGCAGCCGGGGCACACCCACACCCGGATTCGGGCGGATCAGCCGGGTGCGGCTACAGGTCAGCGGATGCTCGCGGGGGCAGCCGGTCGACCGAGTGCGAATGGGGTGAACCTGGTGGCCTCGTCCCGAGTGCTGGCGATCTGGTGCATGGACTGGCCCGCGGTCGCGGCGGCCGCAGCCGCGGGCCAGCCGGCGACGGCTCCGGTCGCGGTCACTTTGGCCAACCGGGTGATTGCCTGCTCGGCGACGGCGCGTGCGGCCGGAGTACGCCGTGGGCTACGGCGCCGGGAGGCGGCGGCCCGTTGTCCGCAATTGCACATCGCGACCGCCGACGCCGACCGCGACGCTCGTTTCTTCGAAGGGGTGATCGCGGCGGTAGATGATCTGGTGCCCCGCGCCGAGGTGTTGCGGCCCGGGCTCTTGGTGTTGCCGGTGCGTGGCGCGGCGCGGTTTTTCGGGTCCGAGCAGCAGGCGGCCGAGCGGCTGATCGACGCGGTGGCGGTGGCGGGCGCCGAGTGTCAGGTCGGGATCGCCGACGAATTGTCCACCGCGGTTTACGCCGCGCGTGCCGGTCGCGTCGTGGAGCTCGGGCAGGACGCGCGGTTCCTGTCGGCGTTGTCGATCCGCCAGCTTGCCACCGAGCCGAGCCTGTCCGGGCCGGGGCGAGAGGAGTTGACGGATCTGTTGTGGCGGTTGGGGATTCGGACCATTGGTCAGTTCGCCGCATTATCCCGCACCGATATCGCATCCCGGTTCGGAGCCGACGCGGTGGCCGCGCACCGGTTCGCCCGCGGTGAACCCGAACGTCTTCCCTCCGGACGCGAACCGCCGCCGGAACTCGACGCCGTACTGGACTGCGATCCACCGATCGACCGGATCGATGCCGCGGCATTTGCCGGGCGGTCGCTGGCCGGAATGCTGCATCAGGCGCTGATGGCCGCCGGCGTGGGATGTACCCGACTGGCCATTCACGCGGTGACCGCCAACGGCGAAGAGCGCAGCCGGGTGTGGCGCTGCGCCGAACCGCTGACCGAGGATGCCACCGCCGACCGGGTGCGTTGGCAACTGGACGGATGGCTGACCAACCGGACCGCCCGCGACCGGCCCACCGCGCCGGTGACACGGCTGCGGTTGCAGGCGATCGAGGTGGTGTCCGCCGGGGCGCTGCAGTTGCCGCTATGGGGTGGCCTGGGTGAAGAAGACCGGCTGCGGGCACGTCGGGCGCTGGTGCGGGTGCAAGGTCTGCTGGGCCCGGAGGCGGTGCAGGTGCCGGTGCTGTCCGGCGGTCGCGGGCCGGCCGAGCGCATCACGTTGACCCCGCTGGGCGACGAGCCGGTGCCGCAAGCCGACCCGAGTCAGCCGTGGCCGGGCCAACTACCCGAGCCGTCGCCGGCGGTGCTGCTCGACGATCCGGTGGAACTGCTTGACGCCCAAGGTAATCCGGTACGGGTAACCGGCCGGGGGATGTTCTCCGCCGACCCGGCGCGATTGACGTCCCGTGGTCGAGACGATCGGCTGCGTTGGTGGGCCGGACCATGGCCGGTCGACGAGCGGTGGTGGGATGACCGGCCCGAAGCCGGTCAAGGGGGAAGCCGCACCGCCCGCGCCCAGGTGCTGCTGGAGAGTGAGCGCGCGTTGCTGCTGTGCTACCGCCAGCGGCGCTGGTATCTCGAGGGAAGCTATGAGTAAACCTCGACGCGTTGTAATGCCTCGGGCGTCAGGTCCTTGCGGGAGGGATAGCCGTCGACCGCCATGATCAGGTCCGCCTCGGCCAGCAGCGAGCGCAACACGTGCACGATGCCGTCGACACCGCCAAGCGCCAGCCCGTAGGCATAGGGCCGGCCGATCCCCACCGCGGTTGCTCCCATCGCCAGGGCCTTGATGATGTCGGCGCCGCCGCGGATGCCCGAGTCGAACAGCACCGGCAGCCCGTCGGCGGCTGCGAGCACACCAGGCAGACAATCCAGTGCGGGCAGTCCGCCGTTGGCTTGCCGGCCGCCGTGGTTGGAACAGTAAATGCCGTCGACTCCAAGGTCTTTGGCGCGACGCACGTCGTCGGGGTGACAGATGCCCTTGACCATCAGCGGCAAGTCGGTCTGCGACCGCAGCCACTCCAGGTCGTCCCAGCGGAACGGGCCGCCGAAGATCGGTAACTTGCGCACTGCCGCCTCTGTGGCGTCCTCGCCCGGCTGCAAACTGGCGCGAAAAACCGGATCGGAGGTGTAGTTGCTCAGGCAACCGCTGGGCACCTGCGGGTAGTTGCCGGCACTCAGGTCGCGCGGCCGCCAACCGGTGACCCAGGTGTCGAGGGTGACCCCGATGGCCTTGAAGCCGCATGCTTCGGCCCGGCGCACCAGGCTGGTGGCCATCTCGCGGTCCGGTGGCGTATACAGCTGGAAGAATCCGGGCGTGTCGCCGAGTGCGGCGGCGACGTCTTCCATCGGGTCGGCCGTCAGTGTCCCCACAAAGAACGGCACCCCGGTGCGGGCCGAGGCCCGTGCCGCGGCCAGGTCGCCGTGGCCGTCCTGGGCGCACACACCGATGACACCGATGGGGGCCATGAAGACCGGGGACGACAACCTGATGCCGAACAACTCGATGGACAAATCGCGTTCGGTGGGAGCAATCCCCATGCGGGGGAACACACCCCAGCGTTTGAAGGCTTCGACGTTGGCGCGCTGGGTGTGCTCGTCTCCGGCGCCACCGGCGACGTACCCCAGCACTTTCGCCGGCATGGCCGCCGCTGCCTTGGCCTCTAGCTCGGCGAAGTCGATCGGGTACGGCGGCTGGCGGCCGGCCTGTCCCTGTTGATAGAGCTCGTTCTGATATTCGGCGAACCCCATGGCCTTCGGATACCCCGCGAGCTGTTGGCCAAACGACGCCGCCGTGCGGTCGGCAACGGTTCTCGGCGACGGCGTCGCCGCCGCGGGTTCGCTCGGCGACGCCCTGGAGTCGGCTGCACCACACCCGTCACACCTACCCCGGCGCCGAGGCGGGTGTGCAGTTTGCCCACCTCGTCGCGACGACGCCGTTGGGCGCCATGGCTTGTCGCCGTGAGCGGTCGTGGGGCAGCAGCTCCGGTATGGGGAGATGGAAATCGCGTGCTGATGCGGTTGGTTGCGGGGCTGATGGCGCCGAGTGTGTGCTGGTGGCGCCGAGTGTGCCGTCAGGGCGGCCGATCGCGGCGGTTCCCGCCCTAGATACACAGTCAAAGCCGTCACTGCACACTCGAAACCGGCGGCCTGACAGCCGATTCGGTAAGAACGTGAGACATTCCCGGACGCCTGCCAGCACGAGCGGTTTGAGCGACGGTGTGGTATCGGCGCGCGGAAAACAGAGCCAGGCATCCAAGGCTGCGCAAGAAGACATTGTTGACCAGCAGCATTCGTGCTGCCCATGAAATTTTCGAGTGAGCCGGTTAGGACGAGCATCCCGGACCGGCCGCGTCGCCTGTGATCGGTGTCACAGCGGCGGTATGCAATACGTCGGGCGGTGCCGTCGCGGGGCCCCCTCCTAGGAGGCTCGGCGGCCGGTCCAAAATTTCCGCGCCAGGGCGGCGCCGCCCACCGCTGCGGCGCCCAGCGCCGCCGTCGGAACCGCCGCCCGGGTGGCGCGGGTGCGCGAGTCCGGCGCGGGCCGGCCCGGGGGAGCCGCGGAGCCGATGTCAGCCGATGCGTTGGCCATGGCCATCAGTTGCCCCAGGTGCAGCGCGTTCGCCGATCCCGAATCGCTGATCTGGGTCTGGCAGGAGAATCCGTTGGCCACCACAAGCGCATCGCGATTTTTCCGGATGGCCGGCAACAGCGCCCGTTCGCCACATTCGAGCGAAAGCTGGTACTTGCCTTGCTCGAATCCCCAGGACCCGGCCAGCCCGCAGCACCCGCCGGAGACCGGTTGGACATCGATGCCCATCTGCCGCAGCACTTGCTGATCGGCGTCGACCCCGTCGGTGGCCCGCTGGTGGCAGTGACCCCACAGCAGCGCCCGCGCGCCGGCGACTTTGGGCACCTCGACGTCGAACTCGGTGAAGAACTGCGCGAAGTGATAGCTGTTGCGCGCCAACCGGTCCGCGTCGTCGTCGTTGGGCAGCAGTTTGGGAAGTTCGTCTTTGAAGACCGCCAGGCAGCTCGGCTCCATCCCGACAATCGGTGTGCCAGCACGGATTTCGCTGCGCAGCCGCCCGATGACATGCCGCAGGTAACGCTCGGCGATGTCGAGGAAGCCGTAGTCATACAGCGGGCGGCCGCAACAGATGTGGCCCATGGGCATCACGACCTGCCAGCCGGCCGCCTCAATGGCTTGCACGCAGGCCACCCCGACATCGGTGTGCAGCCGGTTGTTGAAGGTATCGGGAAACAGGATGACACGCGGACCCCCGGAGTTGACTACTGGTCGGGCGAAAAACCACTGTTGCAGCGTCATCGGCGCGAAGGTGGGCAGCGGCCGACGCCGGTCGATTCCGGCTATCGCCTTGGCAATTCGGGACAGGACCGGCGTTTGAGTGGCGAAGTTCGCCAACTCCGGCATGGCACTGGCCAACCTGGCGGCCTGATCGATAAACCCGAACGCGTAGGCATACCGAGGGCGCCAGCGTCGCAGCGACCGGAAATGATGGTAGAGGAATTCGGCCTTGTAGGTGGGAATATCCACGTCGACCGGGCAGTCGCTGGTGCAGCCCTTACACGCCAGGCACAGATCCAGTGCGTCGGCCACCTCGGCAGACTGCCATCCGTCGGTGATCACCTCGCCGCGCAGCATTTCGAACAGCAGCCGGGCCCGTCCGCGGGTAGAGTGCTTCTCTTCCCTGGTCACCTGATAACTGGGGCACATGGTGGTCTGCGCCTCGGGCACCCGGCACTTGCCGACCCCGACGCAGCGCAGCGCCGCATGCGAGAAATCGCCATGGTCCTCGGGGTAGGCGAACTTCACCTTGGGCCGCGGCGGGTTGTAGTCGGTGCCCAGCTTGAGGTTCTCGTCGAACCGATAGGGATCTATCACCTTGCCCGGGTTCATCTTCCACTCGGGATCCCAGATCAGTTTGAATTTTCGCATCGCTTCGAGCAGCCGCGGGCCGTACTGCTTGCCGAGCAGTTCGGCGCGCTGTTGCCCGTCACCGTGCTCGCCGGACATCGAGCCGCCGTAGGAGGCCACCAGATCGCCGGCGGCTTCCAGGAAATTGCGATAGGTCTGCAGCCCGTCCCGGTGGCGCAGGTCGAACTTCACCCGGGAGTGGATGCATCCCTGACCGAGGTGTCCATACATGGCGCCGCGCAGCTGGTACTTGGCGTACAGCTGTTGTAGATCGCGCACATAGTCGCCGACGCGCCGCCACGGTACCGCGGAGTCCTCCCAGCCCGGCCAGTGGTTGCCGCTGTCGATGGGAAAAGCGGTGGACCCCAGGCCGGCCTCGCGGATTGCCCAGAGCTCGGCGCTGTTGCCGCCGTCCTGCTTGCTGCGGGCCAGCACGATGCGGTCGTCATCGACCCGCTTTTTCTTCCTCAGCCACCGCACGAATTCTTCGGCGCGGTCCAGTGATTCGCCAGGATCGTCGGAGCCGAACTGCACCATCAGCCAGGCGCCGGTGGAGTCCGGACGCGGTAAGGCCGCGCGGCCGGCCGGGTTGGTGCCGGTCAATTCCTGATCATGCACCAGCAGATGGTCGACGGCCTCGAGGCCGATCGGTTTCCACTCCATCATCTCCGGCGCCATGTCGCCGGCCTCGCCGAGGGATTCGAAGTGGACCACGACCACGGTGCGGTGCGTCATGGCCGGGGTGAGCATCACCGTGGCGGTAAGCGCTACCGCACAGGTACTTTCGGTGCCGACCAGAGCGCGGGCAACGTTGAATCCCTTCTCGGGCAGCAACTCGTCGAGGTTGTAGCCGGAAACCCGCCGCGGCAGCTCGTCCACCGAGGGGAAGCCGTTGCGGATGTCGTCGGCGTACTCGTTACGCAAATCCCTTAGCGCCGCATAGATTTCGCCCTTGCGGCCGCCCGCGGCGATGATCGCGTCCAGATCCTTTTCCTCGTCGACGCCGACGGTGAACCGCGCGCCCTCGTAAGTGACGATGTCGAGCGCATAGGTGTTGTCCGACGTTCGCGGTCCCGGCCCGTAGAACTGCGATTGGATCGAGTGCACGCCGCACGAGTTGTTGCCGATGTTGCCGCCCAGCGTGCACCGCGAATGCGACGACGGGTCGGGCCCGAACACCAATCCGTATTCGCCGGTGGCCTTGTTGAGCTGCTCGTTGATCACTCCGGTCTGCGCGGTGGCCAGCCGGCACTGCGGGTCGATGTCGACGATGTCGGTGAGATATTTCGAAAAGTCGATCACCACAGCGACATTGACCGTCTCACCGGAAAGGCTCGTCCCGCCGCCGCGGCACAGCACCGGGGCGTGGTAGGCGTGACAGGCCCGGATCGTGTGCACGACGTCGTCGAGCGTCTTGGGGATCACCACACCGATCGGAACCTGACGGAAGTTCGACGCGTCGTTGGCGTACATCGCCAACGTGGCGGTGTCGAAGCGCACTTCGCCGCTGACATGGCGGCGTAGCTGGTTTTCCAGCCCGGTGACGTTGACCTTGTCGACGGTGGCCATTCCGGCCACGAAACGGCTGTCCGGCCGGGCCGGGATCGTCCGCTCCTGGTCGGCGCGAAGCAGGCTCATTCCTCCCCGTCCTCAGAGCTCCGCCCGCCAACGCTTTTGATCGACTCGGTGAACTCGTGCATTTTCTGCTTGGCGCCCTTCTTGGTGATGCTGACCCGGTCCGGGTCTTTCAGCACCGCCTTGGCGGTCTTTTTCGCCATCATCGTCTTGATGTGCGGCGGGACGGGTGGAATGTCCTTGTCGACGACCACCTCCAGCACCACCGGAGTGCTGGCCGCCAGCGCCCGGTCCCAGGCCTGGCCGATCTTGGCCGGGTCGTCGCAGCGAATCCCCGTCAGCCCCAGCAGGTTCGCGAACTCCGCGTAGGGCACGTCTGGAATATATTGGGATCCTTCGAATTTCGGCTCTCCGCCCATCGCCCGCTGCTCCCAGGTCACCTGGTTGAGGTCTTCGTTGTTGAAGACGCAGAAGATCAGCGGGCCGTCGGAAAGCCGGTCCTTATAGCGCTTGACGGTGATCATCTCGGCCAGCCCGTTCATCTGGAACACGCCGTCACCGACCAGCGCGATCACCGGACGTCCGGGATGGGCCAGTTTGGCGCTGATCGCATACGGCGTGCCCGGTCCCATGGTGGCCAGATTCCCGGCCAGCGAAGCGGCCATGCCCGGGCGCAGCCGCAGGTGGCGGGCCCACCAGTTGGCGACCGAACCCGCGTCGGTGGTCAGGATCGCGTTGTCGGGCAACCGCTTCGACAGCTCGTGCACCACCAGCTCCGGGTTCAGCGGATCGGCCTTGTCGTGGGCCCGCTTGTCCAGCACCGCCCACCACTGTTTGACCTCTTTTTCGATCTTGTCTTGCCACGACCTGTCGTCCTTGCGTTGCAGCAGCGGAATCAGCTCGCGCAGCGTGTTTTTGGAGTCCCCGACCAGGTTGGCCTCCATCGGGTAACGGGTTCCGATCATCCGGCCGTCGATGTTGATCTCGACGCCGCGGCATTGCCCCTCCTTGGGTAACCATTCCGCGTAGGGGAAGCTGGTGCCGATGAAGAACAGGGTGTCGGCGTCCGACATCATGGCCTGGCTGGCGGTGGAACCCAACAGCCCGATCGGGCCGGTGACATAGGGCAGGTCGTCGGGGAGCACGGCACGGCCCAGCGAACTCTTGGCCACCCCGGCGCCGAGCAATTCCGCCGCCTGCACGACCTCGTCGGCGGCCTCGGCCGCACCCTGCCCGACGACGATCGCCACCTTGTGCCCGGCGTTGAGGATCTGCGCCGCCTTCTCGAGTTCGGACTTCGGCGGAATCACCCGGGGCTTGGTCCAGCCGATGCTGCTGAACACCGCGCCGTGCATCCGCGGCGGCGAGGGCACCGCGTCGGATTCACCCACATCCTCGGGCAGGATGATGGTCGCCACCGTCCGGTTGTTCAGCGCCACCTTGCATGCTCGATCCACCAGATGCCGCGCCTGTTCGGGTGCCATGCAGGTCTGGACGAAGTCCGAGGAGACGTCCTTGTACAGCGAATTCGGGTCGATCTCCTGCTGGAACGCCGCGCCGAGTGACATCCGCTTCTGCTGACCGACGATGGCGACCACCGGATAGTGGTCGAGCTTGGCGTCGTAGAGGCCGTTGAGCAGATGGATGGCCCCGCCGCCGGAGGTGGCCAGGCAGCAGCCGATCTCGCCGGTGAACTTGGCGTGCGCCGTGGCCATGAAGGCGGCCATCTCCTCGTGCCGCGGCTGGATCAGTTCCGGGTCGCCGCCGGCCCGGTCCAAAGCGCCGAGCATCGATAAGATCCCGTCGCCGGGGTATCCGAAGATTCGGTGAATTCCCCACTGTCGCAGGCGATCAACGATAAAGTCGGCGGTCTTGGGCATGGTGCTCCTCCGGTTCGGCAACTACGCGGGTGGACCACCGGATCGTCACCGCCGACCGGTCGGGGAACTTGCAGCGGCGACGATTGCCGGTGGTCACAATGTGGGTCTACCCGTCGCTTCGCGAGTCAAACGGCCCAGATGGCCGAGTTATCCGGTCCCGGTGCCGACGCATGGCCCGTACCCGTCGGTCAGCCGATGCGCCGCTTCGAACAACAGCGCATGGACGAAGGCCTGGGGCAGGTTGCCGCGCAGTTGGCGCTGACCGATGTCGAATTCCTCGGTGAACAGGCCGGGCGGACCGCAGGCGGTGCGGTTTCGTTCGAACCAGCGCACGGCCGCCAGGTTGTTGCCCTGCTGATGATCGGCCAGCGCCATCAGGAATCCGCAGAGCAGAAAGGCGCCCTCGGCTTCGCCGAGTGGTTGCTCGCCCGGTTGGAACCGGTACACGAACCCGTGCCGGCCGAGGTCGGTGCGTACCGCCTCCACAGTGGCGACGCTTCGCGGATCGGTCGCCGGGATCGCGCCGCGAATCGACGGTATCAGCAGCGCCGCATCGATTCGCGGATCATCCGGCGCCCGTTGCCAGCGTCCGTAGCGGTGCAAGCAATCGGAATTGGTATCGGCGACAAGCTGATCGGCCAGACGCTGCCATTGCGAGCCCTGCCGCGGCGGCGCCACCTCGCTGATACGCCGCAGCCCCGCCGCACACGTCAGCCGGGAATGAGCCCAACGCCGGTCGTCGATCTCCCATATTCCGGCGTCGGGTTCGCGCCAGCGCCTTTCGATGGACTCCACCAGGGTCTGCACGGCGCGCCAATGCCCGGTGTCCAGCCGATCGAGGCGCCCGGCGGCGGCCAGCAACAGCAGCGCCTCACCGAATGCGTCCAGCTGGAATTGGTCGGTCACCCAATTGCCGGTCTTGACGGTGCCGCCGGGGTAGCCCGGCAGATCCAGGTCCTGTTCTTCGGGCACCAGGTCGCCGGTGATGCAGTAGGCCGGCTTGAGGCCGGGACCGTCGGCCAGGACGCGTTCGCTGACGAACCCGACGGCGTCGTCGATCAACGGGTGGGCTCCGGCGGCGGCGACAGCTTGTCCGGCGTAGCACTGGTCGCGGATCCAGCAATAGCGGTAGTCGTAGTTGCGGCCCTGCTCGGCCCGTTCCGGCAGCGACATGGTGGCCGCGGCCACCATGCCCCCGCCGCTGCTGGTCATTCCGCGCAACACCGCGTAGGCGGTCTGCGCGTCGGCGTCGGCCAACGAGCCCGATATGGTCGGAACCGCTGCCGCCCAAGCACTTTCGGTGTCCCGCCAAGCGTCGTTGGGCCGGGCGGCGGCGGTGGGCAGTTGCTGATCGGACAGCTCGAGGACCAGGTCGTGATCGCGTCCGGGAACCACCTCGATCACCGCCTGCAGCGGGCCGTCGCCGGGTCGGGTGGCATCGCCGGCCCCGGTCCAGCGGAACCGGTGCGGCCCCGAGCGCCCGGTCCACACCCCGTCGCGGCAGCGCAACCCCGACATCGGCGTGGCGCCGAAGCCGGCGCGCACGTCGAGCGCGACCCGCATCCGCGCCGGCCGGTCCAGGGCGCGGATGCGGCGCAACACCACCGCCGTGCGCGGGTCCCCGGGGAACGCCAGCGCCTCCCGGCACTCGACGATCCCGTCGGTGGTCACCCAGCGCGACCGCCAGATCAGTGACCCCTGCTCGTATCGTCCGCCCCACACGAACCGCGGATGATCCGGCGAGACGGCGTACACCCCGTTGCCGCCCAGCAGCGAGCCGAACACCGCCGGGCTGTCCCACCGCGGCAGGCACATCCAGCAGCAGTCCCCTCGCGGTCCGATGATGATTCCGCGTTCCCCGTCGGCGAGCAGCGCGTATTCGCGCAACACATGCGGCGACAGCAGTTCGGCCACCGGTGGTCTGTCGTCCACGCGAAGCGGCATACCCCGTTTGGGTTGCGGGTAGTCACCCGGGCATGACATTGCGCGCGGGTGAACCCATCCCAGTCGAATCCGTCGAGGCCTCCGCCTACACGATTCCCACCGACGCCCCGGAGTCCGATGGCACCCTGGCCTGGGACTCGACCACTTTCGTCCTGGTGAGTGTGCGGGCCGGCGGCCAGGTGGGCACCGGTTACACCTACGGCGGCACCGCGGTGGCGACGGCGGTGGGCGCCAAGCTCGCCGACGTCGTGACCGGTGCCGACGCCTTGCAGCCGCCGGCCAGGTGGGCGCAGATGCAGCATGCGGTGCGTAACCTGGGCAAGCCGGGCGTGGTGGCCTGTGCGATCTCGGCGGTCGACATCGCCCTGTGGGACTTACGGGCGCGGTTGCTCGACGAACCGCTGGTTGTCGCGCTCGGCGCGGTCCACGACGCCACCCCGGTTTACGGCAGCGGCGGCTTCACTTCTTACGACAACGACACGCTGCGCGCACAGCTGTGCGGGTGGGTCGAGGCCGGCATTCCGCGGATCAAGATGAAGGTGGGTAGCGACCCGGATGCCGACCTGGGCCGGGTGGCGGCGGCCCGGTCGGCCATCGGCGACGACGCCGAACTGTTCGTCGACGCCAACGGCGCCTACCACCGCAAACAAGCGCTGCTGTGGGCGCGGCGCTTCGCCGACTACGACGTGCGGTGGTTCGAAGAGCCGGTCAGCTCCGACGATCTCGACGGCCTGCGCCGGCTGTGCGAGCACGGACCGGCCGGCATGGACATCGCCGCCGGCGAATACGGCTATCAGCTCCCGTATTTCCACCAGATGCTGGCTGCGGGCGCAGTGGACTGCCTACAGGCCGACGTCACCCGCGCCCTCGGCATCACCGGTGTCCTCAAGGTCGCCGCGCTGTGCGACGCGCGCGGCATGGACCTCTCGCTGCACTGCGCCCCACAGATCAGCGCCCACGTCGGCACCGCCGTGTGGCACCTGCGCCACTTGGAGTACTTCCACGACCATGTGCGCATCGAGGGACTGGCGTTCGACGGCACCATCGACCCCGAACCCGACGGTCTACTGCGTCCGGACCGCGGCGCGCCCGGGCACGGCTTGACGGTCAAACACGCCGATCTGGAGGACTATCGGGTCGCGTGACGTCGCGCCGCGCTGGCCGCCGAGCGTGACGTCACTGCGAAAATTCCGCGCGAAACTCGCAGTGACGTCACGCTGGGCGCGTCCCTCGCGTGGTGTAGAGGTGATGCCAGCCCAGCCCCGCCCAGACTGCCGCGACGAGCCCGTCGGCGACACCGCCACGGATTCGGCGACGGTCGAGCGCGGCCAGCCCGAATGCGGTCAGCGAGTGCACCGTGTCGACCCACACGCCGGCCGCCAGCATCACCGGGCTGGGATCCAGACCCGACGCCAGTGCCTGCACCAGGTGACGTGCCCCCAGCACCCGGGTGACGACGACTGCTTTCCGATCGACGTGAACCCCGTGAATCCGGTTCAGCACCACAGTGGGGGCGGTGAGCAGCACGGCGCCCCACCCGGCGCGCAGCAGCTCGATGCGGCGAACTTTCATGTGCTCCCAGTTACCCGGCGCGCGAACGTTCCAACCCGCGCGACGAACCGGTCGAAGAACACCCCCGGGTCGACGTCGATGCCGACCTGCGCGTTGGGTGCTCGCTTTCCCGACCAGTCGGGCACCGCTCTGCCGCGGGCCGGGGTTTCGGTCACGTCGACGTCGACAGTGGCGCGCCGGGTGGTGACCAGTTCGGGATCCAGGGCGATCGCGGCGGCCAGCGGATCGTGCAGGTACGCCAGATACCCGCATCCGCGGTCCCGGTGAGACTCGAAGTAGAACCGCATGGTGTCCTCGATGAACCGGGTCAACGGAACCGACCGGCCGCAGGCTGCCGTCAGCCGGGCCAGGATTTGCGGCGTCATCGCCACCTGCTGGGTGAGGTACACGCTGCAGAGGATCGGAAGCGCTTGCGGCTCAACGGCTTCAGCGGACCATGCGGCCAACACCTGGGCTGCTGCCTCGGGGTCTGCCTTGATGTTCCACTCGGCGGCCGTCTCGCCTTCGAAAGCGCCGCCCATGATCACCAGCCGGCGCAACAGTTTCGGCAGCTGCGGTGCGGCGCGCAGCGCCAGCGCCAGGTTGGTCAGCGGGCCGGTGACCAGTCCGATCAGGTCCCCGCGATGGTTGTGCGCTGCGTGCACCCACGCCGTCGCGGCATCGTGACCGGTGGCCCCGCGATCGGTGGCCGGCAGTTCGGCATAGCCTAAACCCTTGGGGCCGTGGATGTTTCCACGGCTTGGATGGTCGGCGCCTTTGGACACCGGTATGTGGGGGGCGCGGCACAATTCGAGCAAGCCCAGGTTGTTGGCGCACACCTGGTCCACACCGACGTTGCCGCCGGTCGATGCGATACCGACCAGATCCGCGTCGGCGCTGGCCAGCACATAGATCAAGGCGAGCGCGTCGTCGATGCCGGTGTCGACGTCGGCGAAAACCGCGCTCACCGCGGTAAGGATACGCCCGATTAGGCTGACCCAATGCCCGATGATCTGAAACCACACTTCGAGGATGTGCAGGCGCATTACGACCTGTCCGACGACTTCTTCCGGCTGTTCCTCGACCCGACCCAGACCTACAGCTGCGCGTATTTCGAGCGCGACGACATGACACTGGAAGAGGCGCAGATCGCCAAGATCGACTTGGCGCTGGGCAAGCTTGGATTACAGCCGGGCATGACATTGCTCGACGTTGGCTGCGGTTGGGGCGCCACCATGATGCGCGCGGTGCACACCTACGACGTCAACGTTGTCGGTCTCACCCTGAGCCGCAACCAGGCCCGCCATGTCGAGCAATTGATCGCCACCTCGGAAAGCCCGCGCATCCAGCGGGTATTGCTGCAGGGCTGGGAGCAGTTCGACGAGCCCGTGGACCGGATCGTCAGCATCGGCGCCTTCGAGCATTTCGGGCATGAGCGCTACGACGCGTTCTTCGCGCTGGCGCACCGGCTGTTACCCGATGACGGCATCATGCTGCTGCACACCATCACCGGGCTGCACCCGAAAGAAATACACGAACGCGGCCTGCCGATGTCGTTCACCTTCGCCCGGTTCCTCAAATTCATTGTCACCGAGATCTTTCCGGGCGGGCGGCTGCCGTCGATCCCAATGGTCCAAGAACGCGCCACCGCAAACGGTTTCACCGTCACCCGGGTTCAGTCGTTACAGCCGCACTACGCGAAAACCCTCGACATCTGGTCGGCGGCATTGCAGGCCCACCAAGACCAGGCCATTGCCCTGCAATCGCGGGAAGTCTACGAGCGATACCTGAAGTATCTGACCGGCTGCGCCGAAATGTTCCGCATCGGGTACATCGACGTCAACCAATTTACCTGTGCGATGTGACATCCGCTGCTACCGCGATCCGGCGCCGTTGAAGCCGCCGAACCGTCGGTCTACCAATGCAGGCCGGGCACCAACCGTGCCAGCTGCCGGACCGGCCGGGGTGTCCGGATGCCGCCGGTGACGGCACGCGCCGGGCGCTTCGGCATACGTCTCGGGGGCATCGCCGGGGCGGACGGCAGTCCTTGAGCCGCAGCCGAATCGGGGTAGCCCAGGTACAGCTGGTGCAGAATGCGCCGCGAAACCTTGGGCGCGAAGTGGTTGCCGGCCTCGGCCAGCGTGCCCAGCGGGGTGTCGATCCGCGCCGGCTTCTCGATCAGCGCGCGCACCACCATGGCCGCCGCATGCTCAGCGCTGATCGCCCGCATCGGGTTGAGCCGCTGTGACGGGGTGATCATGGGTGTGGCCACCAGCGGCATGTGGATGTTGGTGAAGGTGATGTGGTCGGAGAGCGTCTCGGAGGCGACCACGTCGGCGAACGCGTCCAGCGCCGCCTTGCTGGGCAGATACGAGCTGTACTTCGGGTTGCGGGCCTGCACCCCGGCGCTGGAGACGTTGACCACGTGACCGAACCGGCGCTCGCGCCAGTGGGGCAGCAGCGCCAGCACCATCCGCACCGCGCCGAAGTAGTTGACCGCCATGACCCGTTCGTAGTCGTGGAGGCGGTCGGTGGAGTTGACCACCGAGCGGCGAATCGACCGGCCGGCGTTGTTCACCAGATAGTCGACATGGCCGAAGCGGCCCAGGATGTCTTTGACGGTGTGCTCCACCGACGTCGAGTCGGTGACATCGCAGGTGAAGGCGTGCGCCTGCCCGCCTCTTGCCCGGATCTCGGCCACCAGCCGGTCCAGCGCGTCGGCGTTGCGGGCCAGCGCGAACACCGTTGCGCCGCGCTGCGCGACGGCGATGGCCGACGCCCGCCCGATGCCGCTGGAGGCCCCGGTGATGACGACGTGCCGGCCATGCAGCGGTCCTCGTGGATCGTCGCGGCGGGCGCGATCGGGATCGAGGTGCTGCGCCCAGTACCGCCACAGCCGGGGTGCATACGCCGCGAACTCGGGAACTTCGATCCCGGTGCCGTGCAACGCCTTCCGGGTTTCGTCGGCGGCGAAGGTGGGCTGGAGGTCGACCAGGCCGAAGATTTCGGCGGGGATGCCGAGCTGGGCGGCGGCCATGTTGCGCAGCACCTTGGCCCGCCCGCGCACCTTCAGCACCGGGGCGGCCACCGAGCGGGGCAGTGTCCCGCGTAGCGGCGGCAGCCCGGCCGCCGGGGCTACGCCGCGGTAAATGCCGCGCAGGCCAATGGTTTTCGGTGCGGTGAGGTGAAACGTCCGACCATCGAGACCGTCGGCGTGCATCAGCGCCACCAGCGCGTCTACGACATAGTCGACCGGGACGATGTTGGTGCGTCCGGTGTCGGGCAACAGGATCGGGGTCAGCGTGGGCAGTAGCGCCAACTTGGCCAGCACCCCGAAGAAGTAGTACGGCCCGTCGACCTTGTCCATCTCGCCGGTGCGCGAATCGCCCACCACCACCGCCGGGCGGTAGATGCGGTAGCGCAGCCCGGGCGCCGAGCGCACCAGCTGCTCGGCTTCGAACTTCGTTCGGTGATACGGCGTGGGCAGCGGTTGGCCGACGCCGAAGTCGTCCTCGGTGTACTCGCCGGTGAAGTCGCCGGCCACCGCGATCGACGACATGTGGTGGAAGGTGGCGTCCAGCCGTCGCGCCAATTCGCTGACGGCCCGGGTGCCCGCCACGTTGGTGGCGCGCTGCTCGGGCTCGCCCGCGGTGATGGCGGTGCGGTGGCCGATCGCCGCGCAGTGCACGACATGGTCCACCCGGCCCAGCTCGTCGAGCGTCTCATCGCTCAGCGCGAGTTCCGGAAGCTCGCCGACCAGCGGCTTGACCCGCTCACCCCAGTCGGCCGCCAGGCGCTCGAAACGTCCCAGCGACTGACGGCGGACCAGCACCCACACCTGCGCGTCGGGCCGGGTATCGAGCAGCCGGGAGATGACCCGGCGACCAATAAACCCGGTACCGCCGGTAACGACATATCGCATGCAGCCCATCGTGGCGGCTGGCGGCAGCACCCGTCAACCGGTCAGGTGAAGTTGCGGATGCCATCCCAGTCCACCAGCTTCCAGCCGTCGATCGGGTTGCCGGTGACCACGACCCGACCGATGTTGGGCAGCGGATGGTTGTTCAACAGGTTGAGCTTGGGGTTCTTCACGTTCATCAGCGTCCACACCATGATCGCCGTGCCCTGGGAGAACACCACCGGCTTGTTGTGGCCGCTGTCGTAGATCTTGCGAATGGCACTGCTGAACCGGCTGTTGAATTGGTCGCCGGTGATCGACCCCGGGATGCAGTGCGTGGCATCGCCGTTGATCCAACCCGTAGGCGCCAGCAGATACGTCGAGTTGGCCCTTGATTCGGGTTCGCCGTTGTACCAGCCGGCATTGATGGACTGCAGATCGTCGATGATCTCGACCTGCTTGCCCATCTCGCTTGCCAACGGTGCGGCGGTCTGCTGGGCTTCGGCCATCGGCGAGGAGTAGATGCTGTCGAATTCGTTGTGCGCGACCTGATGGGCGAGCTGCTGGGCTTGTCCCTTGCCGTCGGCAGTGAGCCCGGTGCCGGGTATCTCGGTGTTGATCACTCCGTCGGCGTTGGCCTGCGATTGCGCGTTGCGGATGAAGGTCACGGTGATGTTGCGGGCCTGCGTGCCGCCGCCGCCGCAGGCGCCGACGATCATGACCGAGGCGAGCACAGCTAGGACGTGGGAGGTTTTCCAGGTCATCTTCCAGATCATGGTGCGCTTGGCCATGGCGATAGCCTGCCCTGCCGATGCCGTCGCTGGGAAGGGTTTGCGATGGTTGAGTGCGGAAAAGCTTCGATTTGGAATCGAGAGGAGACTCGCATGGCCATTGACCCCGGCGCCGTCGGTGCGGTGACCGAGCCGATGTTGTTCGAATGGACCGACCGGGAAACGTTGCTCTACGCACTCGGAGTGGGTGCCGGGACCGAGGACCTGTCGTTCACGACGGAGAACAGCCACGGTATTGCCCAGCAGGTGCTGCCGACCTACGCGGTGATCTGCTGCCCGGCCTTCGGGGCGGCGGGCAAGGTGGGAAAGTTCAACTGGGCCAAGCTGTTACACGGCTCGCAGACCGTGCGGCTGCATGCGCCGCTGCCGCCGGCCGGAAAGTTGTCGGTGGTCTCCGAAGTGGCCGACATCCAGGACAAGGGCGAAGGTAAGAACGCCATCATCATGCTGCGCGGCCGCGGGAGCGACCCGGACAGCGGCGCGCTGATCGCCGAAACACTGACCACCCTGGTGATCCGCGGCGAAGGCGGCTTCGGGGGGGAGCCGGGTCAGCGGCCGGCCGCCCCGGAATTCCCCGACCGCGAGCCCGACGCCCGGGTCGCCCTGCCCACGCGTGAGGATCAAGCGTTGATCTACCGGCTCTCCGGCGACCGCAACCCGTTGCACAGCGACCCGTGGTTCGCGCGGGAGATGGCCGGCTTTCCCAAACCAATCCTGCACGGGCTGTGCACCTACGGCGTGTCCGGACGCGCGCTGGTCGCCGAGCTCGGCGGCGGCGTGGCCGCCAACATCACGTCGATCGCGGCGCGGTTCAGCTCGCCGGTGTTCCCCGGCGAGACGCTGACCACGCTGATCTGGCGCACCGAGCCGGGCAAGGCGGTGTATCGAACCGAGGCGTCCGGGCTGGCCGGTTCCGAGGCGCGAGTGGTCCTCGACGACGGCGCGGTGGAATACGTGGCGTAGTTGTCGCGCCCGTATGTTCGTCGGGGCTGGCGTGCCAGCTCATCGCTGGCGTGGCTGAGGCTCGCCCCACGTGTGCTCATGGCGGTCTTTGGGCCGCGGATTCATACGGTCAGTGCGTTGGCCACGCTGGTGCGCGGTGCCGGTGACTGCGCGCCGGACGCCGCGGACATTGATGCCACGGTTTGCGGAGCGCCGTCCCTGTCGTGACTTGGGTAACGCGAGCTGGGCGGCACTCGGTCGTGAAACGCGATATCGCCGCCGATATCAACAGGTTTGGGCCTTCGCGCCGATCAGAACGTGTCGGTGCCCCCTCGTAGAATCCGGGGTATGTCAGCGAGCACGCGTGAGGAGATCGTGGCGGTCCTCGATGGGCTCGACGACACCCAGAAACAGTTGTGCGGGTTGACCTTTGATGCGCAGACGATCCCGGAGCTGCTGCGGGTGATGGAGCGCCTGGAACGCCGGGAAACGCTGATCAATCAACTGCGCGCCCGGGCCAGCGAGGAAGACCTTGGCGGCAAACTCCCCGCGGCATTGGCCGAGCGGCTGCGGATCACCAAAAGCGAAGCCAACCGCTGGATCGCCGAGGCCGAAGACCTCGGCCAGCGCCGGGCGTTGACCGGGGAGCCGTTGGCGCCGAAGCTGACGGCGACAGCCGCCGCCCAACGCGCCGGGATGATCGGGGACGCGCACATCCGGGTGATCCGTGACTTTGTCTCCCATCTGCCCGCCGCGGTGGACCCCGGCACCTTCGTGGCCGCCGAAAAAGACTTGGCCGGCAAGGCGTGTGACTTCCGCCCCGACCAGGTGGCCAAGTACGCCCATGAGTTGATGGCGTTGCTGCACCCCGATGGCGACTACTGCGATGAGGAACGCGCCCGCAAACGCGGCCTGGTCCTCGATCGACAGGAATACGACGGTATGTCGCGCCTCAGCGGCCTGATCACCCCCGAACTACGGGCGTTGCTCGAAGCCGCCTGGGCCAAACTGGCCGCCCCCGGCGCGTGCCATCCCGAGGACGACACCCCAGTCTTGGAGCCCGACCCGGGCCGCCGCGACACCCGCAGCCAACCCCAACGCCAGCACGACGCGCTGATCGCCGGCCTGCGCGCGCTGTTGGCCTCCGGGGACCTGGGCAGCCACAACGGGCTGCCGGTGTCCATCGTCGTCACCACCACGCTGAAGGATCTGGAAGCCGCCGCCGGGCGGGCCCGCACCGGCGGGGGCACCCGGGTACCCATGTCGCAGCTGATCCGCTGGGCCGCCACGTCGCATCACTATCTCGCGGTGTTCGACCAGGCCAAGCCCTTGGCGCTGTTTCACACCAAACGGTTCGCCTCGCTGGCGCAGCGACTGATGCTGCTGGCCCAGCACGGTGGCTGCACGAAGCCGGGTTGCGACGCCCCGGCCTATCACAGCCAAGCGCATCACGTTTCGGGCTGGCGCAACACCCACTGCACCGACATCAACGACCTGACTCCGCCTTTTGGGGGCCTTTGGCCCCAGACAATCGTCTCGCCGAAAAAGGTTGGACGACTCGCAAGAATGCAAAAGGTGACACCGAATGGCTCCCGCCGGCCCACCTCGATCACGGCCAACCGCGGGTCAACACCTTCCATCATCCCGAGAAACTCTTCGCGCCCGACGACGACGAACCCGATTGACGGGGTCGGTCAGCCTTCGGGCACCTCCCGCGACGAATCCGCATGCGCACAACGACTTCGAGCCAGCCCGGCGGGCATTGGTGTGTGCGATTCCCGCACGCGCCCACCCCATGCTCTGCTCGACCGGCGGCAGGACGCCGTACTCGTCGGGACCAGCCTGACCCCCGACGAACTTTCGGGCGCGACCACTCAGCCGGCCCTGGTGTTTGATAGGCGAAAGTGCCTGTCCCGCTGGCTATCTGCTACGGCTGCCGGCTTTGAGCGGGTACATCGCGGCGGCGTCGCCTGATGCCGTGACATCAGGTGGGGAAACGCCCTGGGCTGGACCCAGTGTGGTGGATAGGTAACCGCGCCGCCCCAGATCGGGTACTCCTTGCCGGCAGACGCAGGTGCGCGATGGGATGGCGACGGTGCTGCCGGGGTGCGATGATGTTGCGCGTAAGGCGATGACGAATGCAGGAAGCCGGTGCGAAACCGGCGCGGTCCCGCCACTGTAATCGGGGAGCGACCCTCATCGGCCACGGCCACGGGCTGGAAGGCGAGGCGAGCGGCGATCCGAGAGCCAGGAGACTCGCGTCATCGCGTCCGGCGAGCCTGGGGCGGTGTACCCCGGAGAGAGCGAACCGTCATGACGCATTCGAATTTCCGGCCGCCCGGCTGTTGCCGTCCTCGTCCAAACGCTGATCGGGTGCCGGCGGTGCACTGCGCACGCCGGCCACTGGCGGGCGGCTGGCGATGAGCGCCCCCATCTGGTTGGCCGCACCCCCGGAGGTGCATTCGGCGCTGCTCAGCAGCGGCCCCGGCCCGGGTCCGTTGCTGGCGTCGGCGGCAGCATGGGATTCGTTGAGCGCCGCCTACGCCGAGACGGCAGACGAGCTGGCCGCGGTAGTGGCCGGGGCGCAGGCGGACAGCTGGGCAGGTCCGAGCGCCGAAGACTATGTGGCCGCCCATGTCCCTTATCTTGATTGGCTGACGCAGGCCAGCACCGACAGCGCCGCAATGGCCGCTCACCAACAAACCGCGGCCACCGCATACACCGCCGCAGTGGCTGCGATGCCCACGTTGGCTGAGCTGGCCGCCAACCATGCCGCGCACGCGGTATTGACGGCGACAAATTTCTTTGGCATCAACACCATCTCGATCGCGCTCAACGAGGCCGACTACGTACGGATGTGGGTGCAGGCCGCCGCCGTCATGGGCACCTATCATGCGGTCTCGACTGCGGCTATTGGCGCCGCACCGCAGGCCGCGCCGGCGCCGCCGATCATGAAAGCCGACGCGGAGCTGGTCAGGGCCGCTGAGGCAGGGATGTCGAGTGCGGACCCGCTGCGCCAGTTCGAGCAATGGCTGTGGCAGATGTATACCGCCTTCTACAACAACGTCATTCAACCGTTTGTCGATTGGCTGGCGAACCTGCCGTTCTTCCACACGATGTTCGCGGGGATCGACCCTTACCTGGTCATACTCGGCAACCCGCTTACCTATCTGAGCCCGTTGAACATCGCGTTCGCACTCGGCTACCCGATGGATATCGGCACGTATGTGGCCCTGTTGTCGCAAACCTTTGCGTTTATCGGGGCAGATCTCGCCGCGGCCTTCGCTACGGGTAACCCGGTGACGATCGGTTTCACCATTTTGTTCACCAGTGTCGAAGCCATCGGCACGGTCATCACCGACACGATTGCGCTGCTTAAGACGCTGTTGGAGCAGACTGCGGTGCTGCTGACGGTGGTGGCGCCGCTGCTGGCTGCCCCGTTGGTGCCGTTGGCGGCCGGTGCTGTGCTGACACCGATCGGCGCCAAAGGGCTAGCGGCACTGGCTGCCGTGCCGCCACCGTCGCCACCCGTCACACCAACCACGCCGCCCCTTGCGGCCCTCGGCACCGGCGCCCCGAGCTCGACCACGGCCCCGGTTCAGGCGTCCGTGGAGGTGACCGTCGCGGCGCCCACGCCCGGACCACCGCCGCCGGCCCCCACGGCGCCACCGGTGAGCGATGCCGGGCTGGGTGTGGGGATGGACAACTTCGGCTACTTGGTGGGTGGGCTGAGCGCGGATGCCAAGAGGCCCACAACCGCCAGTTCCCGAAGGAAGGCACCAGAACCCGACAGCGCCGAGGCCCCGGCGGCCGCGGCCACACCTCAGGAAAAGCCTCGACCGCAGTGGCGTCGACGGGTGAAAGCCAAACGGCTCGGCCGCGGTTATGAATACCTGGATGTGGGCCCGGACGCCGACGACCCGACCGAGCTGACCACCTCGGCGGCACCAGACCAGGGAGCAGCGCCCCTGGGGTTCGCCGGAACCACGCAACTGGCCGGTTCCAAACCGGCCGCAGGATTGATCACGCTATCCAACGAAACATTTCCGAGCAGCCCGGGCGCGCCGATGCTGCCGGGCACGTGGGGCGTCGATGCCGCGCCGCCCCATGACTCACCTTCGTAGGGGGGATCTTGTCGCGGCGGGGCAGCCATCGACGTCACCAGCCGCCCCGACGGCCATCATCGGTTGCGCGCGAACGACGTGCTTACGATGACGCGATGCGGATACTGGTCACCGGTGGCGTCCGCTCGGGAAAGTCCAGGCATGCCGAAGCGTTGTTGGCCACTGCCGTTGAGGCTGTCTACATCGCGCCGGGCCGCGGCGCCGATGGCAGCGACCCGGACTGGGATTCCCGGGTCGCACTACACCGCGCGCGTCGCCCGCCGACCTGGCTGACGGTCGAAACCGCGGACGTCGCAACGGCTTTGTCCAACATCCGGTGCCCTGTCCTGGTGGACTGCCTGGGCACGTGGCTCACGGCTCTGATGGATCGTGAGGCGTTGTGGAACACGACGACCGCCCAGGCCTACGCTGCGGTCGGGGAACGACTGGACGAGTTGTGCGCGGCACTGGCCGAAGTATCCGATGCGGTCGTGGTGACGAATGAGGTCGGCTTGGGTGTGGTACCCGCCCATCGTTCGGGGATGATATTCCGCGATCTGCTGGGCACGATCAACCAACGGGTGGCAAACGTGTGCGACGAGGTGCACTTGCTGATCTCGGGTCGTGTCCTCAAGTTGTGAATCATTGCGCGACGCTCGATGCGGGTGTCGAGTGCCCCGGCCGGTTGCATCCTGCGCCCTGGGGCACTAGCTCAGCTCCGTCCCGGCGCCCAGCGATTCGCAGGTTCGGTAGTAGTGCAGATAGGCGATCGCCGGTACCACCAGGAACGTGATCACCAGCAACGCGATCGAGAAATAGTTGGCGCCCCCCTGCGGTGTGGCGAAGATGGTCCGGTAGTCGAAAGACACCGCCAACGCCACCGAGACGATGACGGCAGCTACCGGTAATACTTTGTCGGTCAACAAGTTTCGCTTCGCCGCCGCCGCCTGGTTGCCGGCTGTGTCCCGAGCCAGGGCGACCAGAGCGACCGGGACGATGATGAACTGGATAAACCGGGCGATCACCGCAAGCCCGATCAGGTTCACGCTGTCAAAGCGAAGTGCCAGTGGGAAAGCCAAGGCCAACGATGCCGTGATCGCGAACGCGATCATCGGGACGCCGAATCGGTTCTGCCTCGACAAGCGTGCCGGCAGGATCCGGGTGTCCGACAGCGCTGTCCATACCCGCGGCGCGCCGAACGAGGCGGCTACGTTGATGCCGAACATCGAGACCAAGGCGCCGAGGACGACGGTGGTGCGTAACGGACCGTCGTCGATGGCCGCCGCCAATCGCACCGTGGCGTCGGATTCGACAACCTTGTCCGATCCCAGCAGCATCGCCACCGCGACAGCAAGCACGTAGACGGCGCCGACACCGAGGATCGCGACCGGTATGGCTTTAGGCAGCGTCCGCTCCGGCTCGTGCATCTCCTCGGCGGCGTTGGCGATCGATTCGAAACCGGTAAATGCGTACAGCGCCGCGATGGTGGCAAGGATCAATCCCGAGACGGCACCGTGAGCAAGCTGGATCCCGCCGAACAGCGCATAGGGGGCCGGTTGGTAAACGCCTGACGCACTTGCCGTTCCGTAATGGCTCGGGTGATGTGTGACGAGGAGCCACAGGCCACCGATGATAAAGACCGACAGCGCCGAAATCTTGCCTATCGTCGAGGTTCCGTTTGCCCATTTGATTGCCCGGTTACCGAAAATATTGATGACCAACAGCACGACGATGAACCCGAGGAACACCAACGTCTTCACGCTCAGCAGCTCGCTGGCGTCAGCCCAATTCTTCTCCGGGAAAGTCACTTTCAACAATGTCGAGACGAACAGCGACGCCAGCACGCCCCAGGCGATGGACGCGACGATGGCATGGGTCACACCGACATAGATGCCGATTTTCTGCCCGAAAGCGGCTGTCGTGTAGGCATATGATGCGCCATTGGTTTTGACGTATCTGGCAGCACTGGCAAAGACCAGTGCCATGATGCCCGCGAAAAGACCCGCCAGGATGTAGGCGACGGGCGCCCACGGTCCCGCGAGCTTGATCACCGTACCGGGGGTAAGAAAGATGCCGGCTCCGATTATCGAGTTGATCCCGAGCATCACAACGCTCCGGAAGCCAAGTTTGCCGATCGCGGGTCCTCCTCATGACAGCCGTTGCACGTAGTGTTAGCACTCGTTTGTTAGCACTGGACGTGCGACGGTGCCATAGATTGACGCGGGGCGCACTTATTGCGGGTTACCGCCCGCCGTTGCCGGGGTTGCGTTAAGTTCCGTTGGCGCCGTGGGTCCCGGGTACGCCGAACAACGTTCCGCCAGTGCCGCCGGCGGCGCCAATCCCGCCGGTTCCGGGGTTGGCGCCGACGCCGCCGTTGCCGCCGTTGCCGCCGTTGCCGCCGGTGGTACCGGTGTTATTGCCGCCGTTAGCGCCGGCGCCGCCGTCACCTCCGATGCCGCCCTTGCCGCCGCTGCCAGCCGTGCCGCCATTGGCCGCGCCGCCGGTGCCGCCCTTGCCGCCGGCCCCGCCCTGGCCGCCCTGGCCGCCGGCGACAGGTGCGGTTGTGGAGTTGGTGCCGGCGCCGCCGCCGCCGCCTTTACCGCCGTTGCCGCCTTGGCCACCGTTGCCGGCGGTGCCCGCGGCGCCGGTGGTCGATCCGAGGCCGCCCTTGCCAGCGTCGCCGCCTTGGCCGCCGGCGCCGCCGGCGCCGCCGGCCTGACCGGTTGCCCCTGGCGTAGCGCCGTTGCCGCCGTTGCCGCCGTTGGCACCTTGGCCGCCTTGGCCGCCGGTGCCGCCTTGGCCGCCGGCGCCGGGGGTGCCGGCGGTGCCGGTGCCGGCGTTGCCGGCGTTGCCGCCGGTGCCGCCTTGGCCGCCGTTGCCGCCTTGGCCGCCGGTGCCGCCGGTGGCGCCGGCGGCGGCGACGGTCGTGTTGTTGGCGCCCTTGCCGCCGGTGCCGCCCACGCCGCCGGTGCCGCCGTTGCCGGCGGTGCCATCAGCACCAACAGTGGAGCCGAGGCCGCCCTTGCCGGCGTCGCCGCCTTG